>JAJQCE010000004.1:0-108069 GCA_021202895.1 Ruminococcus sp.
CTCCTGCTTTTGAGATATTCAGTCCATCAAAAAGATATGAATTATCCTCATCTGTTTTCTCAAAAAAGCGTTGGAGCATACTGATGTTCAGCGTTTTGCCGAAACGTCTTGGACGGGTAAAAAGGTAGACCTTTGCACTGTTATCCAAAAGCTCTTGAATCATCTTGGTTTTGTCTACATAGTAGCTTCCCTTGTCGATGATTTCCTTGAAATCCTCTATGCCTATTGGGATTGGTTTGTATTGGTTCATGGCTGCCTCCTTTTATTTGAGGTACACTTGCTTTCTTGTTCTATATTATATCATGATTCTCTTTTTTAGTCAAGTGGAGCTGAGCTTTTATTTTTTATATACTGCAAATGACGCAGAAAGAGTCCCGCATAAGCGAGACTCTTTTTAATTTTTCCAAATTAGGACTCATCAAGCTGGACTAAAGTAAGTGCCAAAAGAAGCACCACCTGCGTCGCTCCACTTATCCCAGTCAATTGCATCTGGATACTGACCTACAATGGTGTCACCTGTATCTGTAGCCCACTGAACAACGAATGTTTTAGTTCCGTTATTTAACGTTTGAGGATAAATAATATAAACATATCCTGCAGCATCACCATTGTCAGCAAGAGCATCATAAATTGTTCCCGCAACATCACTTGCACCACTTCCAGCTGCAGCATCGTATGATCCTGACGCATTACTTAAAATGCTTGCTTCAACAGAACCCTTTACCTCTGCATCTGCAACATACTCTGCGATAGCATTGTACGCTGTCTTTGCGTTTGAATTTGCAGACTTCAGTCTTGACTTCTTAACATAGTTAAGCATTGAAGGAACGAGAATAGCTGCTAAAACGCCGATAATAGCAATAACTACTACAAGTTCGATAAGAGTGAAGCCCTTCTGTGACTTCTTCATAAGAAAATCCCTCCATAAAAATATAAATTTAATGTATTAAAGTGCCGTGAGCCTTTCTCACAGCTGACTTCCTAAAATGTTTCCGTTAAGGCTCTTTCGCTAACTCCTCTTCGGTAACTATATAGTAACATATTTTTAACGAAGTGTCAAGAGTTTTTCACAAAAAAAATTATTTTTGTATACTTGCACTAAAAACGCACCCGATTTTTTAGCACATTTTACAAATATAAATGCAAAATGAATTTTTTAGCTTTACTCAATCGTTTTCGCTGTGCTATGCTATGTTATATAATACATTAAAACTTTTTCGTTGTCAATAGCTTTTTTTCAATTTCGGAGATTTTAACAAATAATTCTTTTTTAGACCGCCGCATTTGTCAATTTTGTATAAATTGCGAACATAGAAATCAATTTAAAATTCATACAAAAATCCCCTGCCGGTCAAGCAGGGGATAATTTCCAATTAGATAAGCCGTTTTATGCAGGTGATGTTGTTGTACTTTGAAACCGAGCTTAGGTAGGAAATAACAATTCCCGTTGCGCTCGATTCCGCATGAACTACCTTGCCGTCGCCTATGTACATAGCCACATGGTAAATCGATGAATAGCTGGAGCTGCCAAAGAACACCAAATCTCCCGGCTCAATATCGCTGAGCGAAACCGAGGTTCCGTAGCTTGCCTGCGAAGAAGCCTTGTGCGGCAAGGAAATACCTATCTGCGCATAGGACAGCATAGTAAGTCCCGAACAGTCGCAGGCTCCGTAGCTTGAACCGCCCCAGACATATCTTCCTCCGACCATGCCCTTAGCGTATGCGACAACTATGCTGATTTTAGTATCTCTGTCGCTGTCAGCTTCACTGTCGCTTGATTCAGAGGACGAATCCGAAGAGCTTTCGTCAGAGCTTGTTTCCTCCTGCTCCTGCGTCTGCGTTTCAGAGGAAGCTTCCTCCGTCTGCCGAGTTGTTTCAGCTTCTGTAGCAGTCTGCTCGGCTGTGGTCGTCTGCTGAGTGGTTTCAGCCTTGCTCTCCTGCTCAGAAGAGCTGTTCTCGCCGCTTGAAGAATCCTTTTTGGTAGTTTCAGACTTCTCAGCCTCCGAAGAGCTGTCCTCCTCTGAATTCTCATCCTCATCAGCAGTCGTTGTAGTCGTAGTCGCAGTTTTCGCCGCCTCAGCCGCCTCTTCAGCAGCTTCTAAAACGTCGTCGTATTCATCTGAAAGCAGCTGTGCCTGACTTGAATATTCGCTCAAATCGCCCTGCAAAGCCTCTATGCTGTCGCCGTACTCCTCTTTAAGCTCCAACAGCTCCGCCTGCTCCTGCGCAAGGCTCTGCTGCTGCGCCGCATACTCTGCGCTCTTCTCCTTGAGAAGCTCGCTCTCCTCGTCAAGCTGCGCCTGATACTCCTCTATCTGATTCTTTTTCTCGATAAGCTCGTCAATTGTTTCATTGTCGTACTCGGTTACACGCTTAACAAGCTCTACTCTCATCAGCACGTCATAAAAGCTCTCCGCATTTATCAGCACCTCTGAATATGTATCGTTTCCCGCAATATACATCGCGCGAAGCCTGTCCTTGTAGTCGTTAAGTCCTTCCTCAACTTCCTGTTCGCACTGCTCAAGATTGTACTGTGTTTCTCTAAGCTTGTCGTCAAGCTCGCACATCTCCTCCTCAAGCGAAGCAGAAATCTCAGAAACCTTTTCTATCTTTGCTTTAAGCGTTTCAGCCTTTTCATTTACCGCATCCAGCTTATCCTGCTGACTGTCTATGTCGCTGCCTGCCTCTGCTATCTTTTTGTCAAGCTCTTTTTGTTTTTCCTCAAGCTCCTCAAGCTGCTCCTCGTAGCTGTCAAGCTCGTCCTCTGCCTCGTCAGCCGCAGAGCTTATTACGGTTATGCTGTCCTCGCGACCAAAGCCGCCTGCTCCGAAAGCCGCACAGCTTATAATAACCGCAATCGCCGTAGCCAACAGCCGCTTGATAACAAATTTTACATTTACTGAGTCCATTTTCCATTCTCCGTTTTTTTACACAAGGGGAAATTCACAGCCGCTAGGAAAAAATCGCAGCCGTAAATTGCTGTTACTGAATTGTAATTTATTATACCCCATTCTGTTCCCTTTGTCAATACCTTTTGAAATTTTTCAGTAATAATTCACAAAGAATTTTGTAAATCCAGGTATTTGTGAGGCGTTTTTTTGTGCAAAATGACAAATGGATTACTTTTAATCAGTTTTCTTGTTTAAAAACGGTAATTTTACAGGTTCATAGGTATTTTTGAGAGCCTTGACAATAACGTCCAAATCTGTTCCGTCCGTCCTTACATCGCTTGCTTCCGACGAGCCTATCATGCAAAGCTTGTCAAGCTTCTCGTCCTCGAGCAGATATTGAACCATATGTTCGCAGGAAGCGTTTTTGTTGTAAATTTTTATATAGCTGTACCCTGCGTAGTCGGTCGAGGGATAGCATAGAATTTTTAGCTTTTTATCCAGCCCACTGTCCTCAAGCGAGCGTCTGAATCTTTCGATTTTTTCAGTCAAATCTATGCACATAACATAAATAACCATATCCTGAGGTGAAAATTGACGCTTCATATAGTTGCGGTAGGGCGAGCGGCTAAGCTCAGAGTAAATGCTTTTCTCCGCCTCGTTTTTCAGCTCGTTATAGTAAATAACAAGTGAGTTGTCCGCCAGCGTATTCACAAAGCAGTGCAGACCAAGCTCCTCCGCTTTTTTACAAAGCAAATCTGTAGTTTCACGTGAAAGTATGTATACGTGTAAAAATGTGTTTGTTGAAAAATCGTACAAAGCCGCTCCGTCCATTACGATTATCGGCAGCTTAAGATGTACGCCCTCCATAGGCTTAATCAGCGATGCGGGAGTGCGCATAGTCGCAAGCGTAAGCCTTGCTCCGTCGTCTACAATTCTGTTAAGCTCCACCTTTGAATAGGGAGTGAGATTCTCCTTGTGGTGGTTAAGCGCATCGTCAAGACGAGCGACCATAAGCGTATCGCGCTGTTTGTCACGCGGAAGATGAAAGGAGTTTATTATAACGCCCAAAATTATTCCTATAAAGGTATCGGTCACTCGGCTAAGCACAAATACATACGGATTGCTGTCGGTGATGTGAACCATTGTAATGCTTAGGAACACCACGCAGGAAAAATAAGACGCATTGCGCTTTTTTATCAGCAATGTTATGTAGATTATCGGTATAATCATAATCGGCGTGAGAATATAGCGCATATACTCGTTCTCCGTGCCGAATAAATTCACCTGCAAAAGCAGTGTGACAAAGCCGAACGCCGCACCCACCAGCGTTCCAACGCTTCTCTGTATCGCCATTGTAGAGGTTGAGCCTGTGTACGGCTGAATACACCACAGCACCGCCAGTGCCGAATAAAACGGCGTTCCCTCACAGCCTCTCAGATAGTAAACAAGAACGCAGCAAAGCACTCCCACCGCCGAGCGAACCATTCGCTGCCCGACATGAGGAAGTGCGTGCAGTATTTCCTTTTTGTCTTTGCTGTTCATGAGATCAACTGTTTGAAAAGAGCGGCACTCCGAAGGTATCCTCGACTATCAGATTTCTTATACCCTCAACTGCGCAGATTATGCCCTTTTCTGTATCGTAGTTTACAATATCCTCTATTTCCGCTTTCCTGCGCTCAATGTTCCATAGTACATTGAGTACGGCTCCGCATCTCACCTTCTTTGAAATTCCTACAGAAAAGATTGCCGCACATTCCATCTCTGTAGCCTTGCAGCCACATTCGACATAGCTTTCCCAATTTTCCAAGAGCTTTTGGCTGACAGGCGATTTTTCAGGCTCCATTTCGCCGTAAAAGCTGTCCTTTGACTGTACAACGCCAACCTGAAAATTGTCGCCGAATTGACCGCTGCAAAGCTTGTCTGCCGCTTTGATAAGCGCAAGCGTTACTCTGAAATCCGCAACGGCAGGATAACCGTCGGGGAGATATTCCTGCGACGTACCCTCGCATCTTATCGCCGCTGAAGCTATACATAAATCTCCGCCTGTCATGTCAAAGTCTATACCTCCGCAGGTTCCTACCCTGATAAAGGTATCGGCTCCGCACTTGACCAGCTCCTCAACTGCAATTGCCGCAGACGGTCCGCCTATGCCAGTCGAGCAAACCGAAACTGGCTGTGATAAAAGCTCTCCTGTGTACAGTACGAACTCTCTTCCCTTAGTTATCAGCTCCGCATTGTCAAGCTTCTCAGCGATCTTTGGGACTCTGTCGGGATCTCCCGTCAAAATTACATACTTTCCAACCTGCTTTTCTGTCGCTTTAATGTGATAAGGCTTTTCCCATATTTCAAATGTAGCCATTTTTAATTCCTTTCCATTTTTGTATAACATTCTGCTTCAATTTATTTCACAGTAATATTAGTCTAATCTTCACTTATTGATTTGTTCTCTGAATCAGTCAGCTCCTGCCTTTTGGATTTGCTGTCCGCTATCTTCTCCTCCATAATATCTACCTGCTCCTGCTTCCACTGCTCGAAGCTCTGACCTGCAATATTTTCCGAATACTTTGACGGACGTGTCATTATAAACGCCGTTATCAAAGTTATAATCATCACAATAAGACCTGCCGCTGATAGAATTATTCCTATCACAGAGGCTATTTTAAAACGGTTCTTTGCAGTTTCATCATCTTTTATAATAATTGTACTTGGATCGTTGGGATTGTATGCGGCAGCAAAGGTGTCGCCTTCCTCCCATGTCTGCCCAAGATTAACTGTGTTGATGATGTTGGTTCTCACCGTCGCTCCCGATTGATAATATGTATATTCGACCCTCGGACCGTAATAGTAGCCGTCCTCCTTTTCCTGAGCACCGTCCTCTACTACCGTGGCGGTAACTATATGAGTACAGTTCTGCGCTATATCAATGTAGTATCTGTATGGCATATAGGTCATAAAAACAATTGCCGCAGATATTAAAAGCGCAAGTATAAATATCAACAAGCCCCACCTTGCAGGATTGCTCCGTTCTTTTTTAACCATGCTTTTCACCTCACGATTTTTGTTCTTTGTCACAGCGTCTGGCTTTAAATACAATAATACCATACAAATTTTGTTTTGTCAATAGCAAAATTTTACAAATCTTTGTTCTCTGTGTCTAAATTGTTTGTTTTATTACAAAAACACTTTTGCATAATAAAGCGTTTTATTTTCTGAAGAAAAAGGTAAAAAACAAAGCACAGGCAAAGGATTACAAGCAGCTTCACCCATATGCCTCCCATACAAAAGAAAAATATATTACAGTATATTCCGTTGTGTCGAAATTTGTTTAAAAAATCAAAAAAATTTTTTCAAGTTCTTATACTCAAAAAAAGCAAAGCTGAAAGCCCCTCCTTAAAAGCTAGGAGAGGCTTTGTCGGTTTGGCTTGTTACTTAGCCTTGATTTTCTTGACAGCGGAGCATTTTCCTATTACCTTTTTGCCGTTTACAACTTTGTAGCTCGCAACCTTTACATAGTAGGTTTTGCCGCTTGTAAGTCCTGTAATGAGCTGATTGCTTGCCGTCTTGTCTGTGACAACTATCTTGCTCTTATTTGAAAAGCTACTGTTTGTAGCATAGTAAATTACATAGCCTGACGCCTGAGAGGTCTTTTTCCAATTAACCCTTATTTTTTCCTTGCCGGCTGTAAGCTTGGTAATTTTCTGCTTTGCAGGCTTGATTGTAAAGTGAAGCACCACTGTGCCGCTGTAATCGCCCTTGCCTTTGATGGTAACCGTACCCTCTCCCGTGTTCTTGTTTGTGCCGTAGGAAACGGTGTAGTCTGTTCCTTTTGTAAGTTTAGTCGTAACTGTAGGTTTAATCTGATTGCCTGTGTAGACAGCGGAGGAGTCGATTGTGAATTTGTACGAGCGCAGGGATTTTTTGAGATTGGTAACTGTTGCCGAGCAGCCAGAAGGAATGTAGGTTTTACGAACGTTTGAACCGTTGTTTTTGAAAACAATTCCTGTAGATTTATCACTAAGCGACAAAACGTTTTTGCCGCTATCGTTAAGACTGTTGTCGGTAATGGTCGCTTTGGACTTGTTGGCAATGTAGAAAGCGTTTTCCGTACTCTTGTAAATGTAGTTCTTCTTTGCAGTAATTGACGAGCCGTTTTTAAGAGTAACTCCGTTTGAGCCTGAATTGCCGATGGTGGTTTCTATCAATTTCACAGTCGCATCGTTAAGACCTACTCCTGCATTCGTCGCAGTTGTAAGCTTGCATCTTTGAACTGTAATATTGAAATCCTCGCAGGCGTATATGCAGTTTGCGGAGGAGTTCTTTATTGTGTTGTTGTAAAATTTAACCGTGCTGTCGGAAAATCTCGCAACGTTAAGTGTTGGCGTTGAGCTTGAAAAAGTGTCATATTTATATATTTTTCCCGACAAGGTTTTCTTAGCTGTAATGGTGTTGTTTTTAACTGTACCCTCTGTAGCTTCCGCATAGATAAGTCCCGCTATGTTTGTCGCCGTGTTGTTTGACATGGTAAAATCAGTAAATCCTGCGGTGTTCACACAGTAGAAGTAGCAATTTTTAAAGGTGTTGTTCTTGATGGTAATATTGCTGGCGTTCATGTAGCTGTAAACGTGGTGAGTGCCTATTCCAGAGGTTACTTTGCTGAAAGTGCAGTTTGAAATTGTAACGTTTTTGTAGGGAGTACCGCTTTCACCAGTGGAGGAATCTTTCACAACATAGTCAATGTGAAGAGCCTCTGCGCCTCTGTAAGCTAGGTCTGCGTCTGTCTGACTTTTATAGGAGGACGCAGTTCCCGTGTAGTGAATGAAGTTTTTAAATGTGCATTTTTTTACCGTCAAATTGGCAACGCCTGTAAAAAGCACAAAATGCGTGCCGCAGACGTTCTTAAAAGTCGCATTCGCAACCTTGATGTTTTTGGCATTGTTTATTTTGATAAGACCGTGAGACTTGGTCGTGTCGGAAACGTTGCCGTCCCAGATTCCACCGTTTATCGTGACATTTTTCAGTCCTGAATAGCCTGTGCCAGATTCGCCGCTTATCATGATAAAGTCAGAATCATTCTTGCGGATAATCTGTGCGCTTGAGGAAAGCTTGAGATAGGTGTTCGAGTAAATTCTAAGGTGCGAGCTTATGTAATACTTGCCCTTTGGAACTGTAATCGTCATTGTGCCTGACGTACTCTTTGCCGTGTTCAGCGCACTTTGAAAGGCTGAAGTATCGTCCTTGCTGTCAGAGTCGTCTGCTCCTAACTTTGTAACCGAATAGGTTGCATTGTCTGCCGCCGAAGCAGTGATTTCCTCATCACCAGATAAATCGACTCCCGCAAGCAAGGAAAGCGCCATAACAACGCTCAGTCCGAAGCTTGCAATTCTTTTATAAACAAAACCTCTTTACTGTTAAGAAACAATGCTCTCGACTGGAGCGTTATCTCTTTCAATTTTTTCCTTGCGCTTTCTGCGGATTATTCTTACAATCGCAATGCCAAGAAGAACCAGTGAAAACAGTGCTACCAGCAATATCGGGTAGTAGTAGAGCATATACTGTATATCCATATCCTCAAGATCCTCGCCTAAGTATACAGTTTCCATTCTCTGCTGAATATCGGAAACTATCTTGTAAGCTGAATACATATAAACGGCGGCGCCAATCAAGCAAAACGGAGCCTGAAGAATATATTTCTTACACATACAAAGAACGATTCCGACAAGCATTATAACATCGCCTATGCCCATCAAAGCGGCTGTTTTCCGTGCGATAAGCTCGGCATAGCCGCCGAACGAGCCTACCATAGTCACTCCGCCGTAGAAAAATCCCGAATAGCAAAAGGCTGCCGTCATGATAATTATAAAAAGCACTATGAAAGCTCCCGTGTAGCCTCTTTTTGCTTTGCGGCGCAATTTTTTCGCACCCTTGCTCTCACCGTGCTTGGCAGCCTCCATCTCCTCAAGCTCGTCTAAATCCGCAAGTCTTTTCATGTTTGACTGCTTTTCGCTCTGCCTGCGAAGCTTTTCCGCTTTTCTTCCGCCGTTATAGCGATAGCTCTCTTTGACGGCTTCTCTTCTGTCAAGCTCGTCTAAATCTGCAAGCCTTTTTAAATTTGCTTGATTTTCATTTTGTTTTTTAAGCTCGCTCTTTTTTGACATTTTGCACCTCGACAGTGGGTTATTATTGACATAGGCTCATAACTATTCTTCCTTCTGCTTTTATTATACTACATTTAACAGTCAATGTCAAGTATATTTTTTAGATGTTTTTTCATTGATATTATTTGACGCAAAATTCCCTTTGATTCGTGCAATTTTTTTACATCAAAGCCAATGAAAATAATACTTGTTCGCTCGCTGAATGAAGCGGATTTTATCCGTCAAAAATATTTTCAGAGAAAAAAAGCGGCGGCATTAAAGCACTGTGAAAATCGCTTTTAAGGAAAGGAAAGGAAAAACAATGAAAAGAAAAAGGATAAAAATATTTTTAAAAGCTTTCACCAAAGCGGCGGCGGCAGTGACTGCGGCGGTGTGTACGGCTGTGATGGGATTTGTCGGCTACTATGAGCAGGCGTTGCCTGACTGCTACACTACAGCCTCTGGCGGAGAGCTTTCTTTCAACACTATTTTGCCGATAACGGCGGACGCAAAGGAGGAAAGCATTACCGTATATTCAGAGAGCGAAATTTTATCGGTGACAACTAAGACTGCTGAGCTGGAGCTTTTCGGCAGCATACCTATAAAGGAGGTTAAGGAGGAAACTGTGAACAGACCTATGCTTATGGTGTGTGGAAACGCTTTTGGAATAAAGCTAGTTACCGATGGTGTTATGATTATTGACATGAAAGAAATTTCTGGAAGCTGTCCTGCGGAGGAGGCTGGGCTTGAGGTTGGTGATGTGATTGAGGCGATAAACGGCGAAAGAGTCACCTCGAACAGTCAGGTAAGTGAAATCATCAAGGACTCTGGCGGCGAGGAATGTATAGTAAAGTATCGCCGAAACGATGAGGAGCATGAGTGCAGCGTCAGACCTGTGCTGAATGAGGGAAGCTATTGTGCGGGAATGTGGGTTCGTGATTCTTCGGCAGGAATTGGAACAATCACCTTTATTGACCCTGAAACAGGTGTGTTCGCAGGGCTTGGACACGCTGTATGTGACAACGACACGCACGACCCTCTTCCGCTTTCAGACGGTAGCATAAGCGATGTCAAAATTAACGGCTACACCAAAAGTGAAAAGGGAGATCCCGGTCAGCTTATCGGCGAATTTTGCGGCTCTCAAACTGGCAGTCTGCTTTTAAACTGTGACGGCGGAGTTTACGGCGTGACGGACGAATACGATGACGGCGAGCTTTACGAGCTAGGATTTTCTAGCGAAATTAAGCTTGGCAAGGCGTATATAATTGCGCAGATTGATGACGGCGAGCCGCAGCAGTTTGAAATTTCAATTGAGAAGGTTTCTCCCTCCGACAGCGAACACGACCTTGTTATCAAGGTGACAGATGAGCGGCTGATTCGGATGACGGGCGGGATTGTGCAAGGCATGAGCGGTTCTCCGATCATTCAGGACGGCAGGCTTGTAGGTGCGGTCACTCACGTCTTTGTAGACGACCCAACAGGCGGCTATGGGATTTTTGCGGACAGAATGTATGAATATTCTCAATCGCTTTCGTCAGACGGCGAGGAGCTTGCGGGATAGGTTTCAAAAATTTATATTTTTCGACGCGCTTCAGCTATTAAATCAGCAAAACTAGGTGAAGTATGTCGAAAAAATACTGAAAAGGAAAAATAGATTTTTATTATTTCTAATCTGTTCAGATTATTACTATTAGTAATATTACAAGCTGAATTTTAGTGCATTTTGCACAAAATTGTCGATAAAAAATTGACGTTTTTTCTAAAAAAGCATTGATTTTAAAAGCAATTTGTGATATGATATAATTACAGTCAGAAAAAAACATCCTAACAAAGCGCGCATTAACAGGGATAAGACGAAACCAAAAAAGACGGAGGAATTTGACATGAACGAAAAGATTAAAATTTTAATAGGTGATGACACTGCACAGTTTGGAGTGAGCGTTGCTTCAAAGCTGAGGACAGACGGCTTTTACGTCATTACACGTCCCAAAAACGGCACTCTGATAGCAGACGCTGTGGAATCGGAAAGACCTGATGTTGTTATAGTTGACGCACTTATGCCTGGGCTTGACGCTATTGGAGTTATTAAGAAAATCAACTCATCTCAAAGCGACGCCAAGCCTTATTTTATAGTAACGGCGTCATATGTAAATGATTTTCTTGAGCAGCAGGTTATGTAGGCTGGTGCGGCATACTATGTTTTAAGACCCTTTGACACACAGCTTCTTGCAGAGAGAATCAAGTCGTTTTTTGACATCGAAACGGATATAACGCAGCTTTCCTTAACCTCTTCTGTAGGAGGTATACAGCGTCCTAATCTTGAGATAATTGTCACTGACATAATTCATCAGATAGGCGTTCCCGCTCACATCAAGGGCTATCACTATTTAAGAGAAGCGATAATTCTCTCTGTGGGCGACAAGGAAATGCTTGAAAGCGTTACAAAGCTATTATACCCAGCTGTGGCTAAAAAATTCTCAACTACACCGTCAAGAGTGGAGAGAGCAATTCGACATGCGATTGAAATTGCATGGGACAGAGGAGACATCGAGGTTTTAAACAGCTTCTTCGGCTACACGATAAGCACAGGCAAGGGCAAGCCTACAAATTCGGAATTTATCGCTCTGATTACCGATAAGATATGCCTCAAGTACAAAACGCTCCTCACCACCTGACAATAGGCAATAAAAAAGCACGCCTGCAAAGCTTTCGGCTTCAGGCGTGTTTTTTTGAAATTTTTTTAAAAGTGGTAGACTTTTTTAAAAAGATATGCTATAATAAGTGTATTAAGAATATAACTCAAAAAGTATGAAAAAGGAGAATACTAAATGATAGTCGTAAACGACCTTACTATGTCCTTTGGCGGACAGCTTTTGTTTAAAAACGCACAGCTTAAATTCACAGAGGGAAACTGCTACGGAATTATTGGCGCTAACGGTGCAGGCAAATCCACCTTTCTTAAAATCCTCTGCGGCGAGCTTGAGCCTACAAAGGGTGAAATCAGCATAACCAAGGGACAGCGAATGAGCGTTTTAGGGCAGGATCACTTTGCCTTTGACGAGTATACAGTGCTTGACACTGTGATTATGGGAAACAAGCGGCTTTATGAAATAATGCAGCAAAAGGAGGAGCTTTACGCCAAGGAGGATTTCAGCGATGCCGACGGCGAAACAGCCGCAGAGCTTGAGGGCGAATTTGCCGAGCTTAACGGCTGGGAGGCGGAATCGGAAGCGTCTAAGCTGATACAGGGCTTGGGGCTTTCTGAGGATATTCTTTATACTCAGATGTCCATGCTTTCAGGAAACGAAAAGGTTAAGGTAATGCTTGCGCAGGCACTTTTCGGAAGCCCTGATATTATACTTCTGGACGAGCCTACAAACCATTTGGATATTTATGCGATACGCTGGCTGGAGGATTTTCTTTCCGAATATTTCGGCACGGTACTGGTGGTTTCTCATGACAGGCATTTTCTCAACAACGTCTGCACTCACATTGTCGATTTTGATTATGGCAAGGTTAAAATGTACGTTGGAAACTACGAGTTTTGGTATGAGTCCTCACAGCTTATGCAGCGGCTTATCAAGCAGCAGAATAAAAAGGCAGAGGAGAAAATCAAGGAGCTGCAGGATTTTATCTCACGCTTTTCCGCAAACAAGTCAAAGTCAAGGCAGGCTACAAGCCGCCGCAGGCTTCTGGACAAGCTGACTGTCGAGGAGCTTCCCGCTTCGAGCAGAAAGTACCCCTTTGTAGGCTTTACTCCCGACCGTGAGCTGGGAAAAGAGGTGCTGAAAGTTGACAGCGTGACTAAATCTGCTCTTGACGGCACGCAGCTTTTAAACAACGTAAGTTTTACCCTTGGCAGAACCGACAAGGTAGCAATTATCGGAGAATCAGAGCAGGCGATTATTGCGCTGTTTGAAATTTTAGCGGAGCGTTCTCAGCCTGATTCTGGAAGCATAAAGTGGGGAATTTCCACCTCACGCTCATATTTTCCAAAGGACAATTCGGAGTTTTTTGACGACTGCGATTTAACCATTGTCGAGTGGATAAGGCAATATTCAACCACGGAGGAAACAGAAACGTTTCTAAGAGGGTTTTTAGGAAAAATGCTCTTTTCTGGAGATGACATATACAAAAAGGTGAATGTGCTGTCGGGCGGAGAAAAGGTGCGCTGTATGTTTTCAAGAATGATGCTTTTTGGCTCTAACGTTTTGCTTTTGGATCAGCCGACAAACCATCTTGACCTTGAATCACTGCGGTGAACAATGCGCTTAGAGATTTTAAGGGCGTAGTAATTTTTACAACGCACGACCACGAAATAATGCAGACGGCGGCTAACAGGATAATTGAAATTACAGACGACGGATGCATTGACAGAGCAGGAACCTATGAGGAATATCTCGATTGGAAAAAGAACAGAGAAGAGAGCTGACAAAAAATTCATATGAAAGGGAGTTTTTAGAGTGTTTAAAATAGCGGCGGTTTTCAGCAGCAACATGGTGCTGCAAAGGGAAAAGAATATTGAAATCTGGGGAGATGCCGACGACGGAGCGCTTATTAAGGTTGAGATTAACGGCAGCAGCGCCCAGACAAAGGCGGCTGACGGCAAATGGAAGATAATTTTGCCGCCGATGGAGGCAGGAGGACCCTATGAGATGGACATTTACTACATCATGGACATCGACGGCAGGCAGATAAAGGAATCCTTGCGCTTTTACAATGTGATGATAGGCGAAGTCTGGCTCTGCGGCGGTCAGTCCAATATGGAGCTTGAGCTTCAAAACTGTAAGGGCGGCAGGGACATTTTAAAGACGCTTAGTCCTGACTGTCCGATTAGGTTTTACTACACAAGCAAATGCAAAATGGTTGACGAGGAGCTTTACAACGCTGAAAAAAGCTCAGGCTGGAGCGAAGCGGGAGAGCAGAGCAGTGCGGCATGGAGCGCAGTGGGATATTTCTTTGCAAAAAAGCTTGCTGAGGATTTAGGCGTCACAGTTGGTCTTATCGGCTGTAACTGGGGCGGCACTAGCGCAAGCGCATGGATGGACAGAAAGACCATTGCCGACTGCAAGGAAACGGTTTCCTACATAGAAGAGTACGATTTAGCGGTAAGAGGCAAGCCGCAGGAGCTTCAGATAAGAGAATATGACGAATACGCTAAATATCAGCAGGAATGGTGGGAGCGCAGTCAAAAGGTTTACGAAAAGGAACCGAATTGCCCATGGGACAAGGTGCTTGAAATCTGCGGTGAAAGCAAATATCCCGGACCTATGAACTGCAAGAACGAATACCGTCCGAGCGGACTTTATGAAACAATGCTGATGAGAGTTTGCCCGTACACGCTTAGAGGCTTCTTGTATTATCAAGGCGAAAGCGACGACCACAAGCCGAACAGCTACTACAAGCTATTTACAAATTTAATCGGGCTCTGGAGAGAAAAGTGGGGCGACGATGAGCTGCCGTTTATAATGGTTCAGCTTCCGATGTTTAAGTACGAGCATGATCCCGACTACAAGCACTGGTGCCTCATAAGAGAAGCGCAGATGAAAGCCTTTAAGACCATAAAGAATACGGGAATTGCAGTTATAACCGACTGCGGAGAGTTTAACAACATTCACCCTGTTGACAAAGCGCCAGTAGGAAAGCGGCTTTGCTTACAGGCGGAAAGCTTGGTTTACGGAATGAAGGTTGATGCATTCGGTCCGATTTTTAAATCCTTAGTTTTTGTCGACGGCGGAATTTTGCTAAGCTTTGACCATGCCAAAAAGGGCTTCAAAATCAAGGGCGACAAAATCACAGGCTTTGAAATTGCGGGCGAAGACAAGCTTTTCAGACGTGCAAAGGCTGAAATAAGAGGCGACAGGATTTTCATAAGCGCAAAGCAGGTTGCCGAACCTAAATACGCAAGGTTTGACTGGTCAAACTGGGAGGTCGTGACGGTTTTCGGTAAAAACGGCATACCGCTTGCACCGTTCAGGACAGATACAGACTAAAAAGATGCACAAGTCTATAAAAAATGGACATTGAAAAATCCCCCTTTATGGTATAATAAAAACCATAAAAGGGGATTTTTTAGCGTCAGTACGCTCTAAAATCCATTGCTTTTGCCTTTGAGCCGAGAACCCTCTGCAAGCAGATGGTGAAGCGTTTGTTCATCGTCCTCAGCTATGCAGTCACGGTAGCGAGAAAGCTCGTGAATTATGTTGTCAAGCTCGGCGGTTAGAGCCTCTCTGTTCATCAGAAAAAGCTGCGTCCACATATCGGGATTGAGCTTTGCAACTCTTGTCATATCCTTAAAGCTGCCTGCCGAAAAGCCCGCCTGCTTTTCAAGGGTAGGGCTTTTGACATATGCGCTTGAAACGACATGAGCAAGCTGAGAGGTGAAGGCTATTATTTCGTCATGCTCCTTTGGTGTGGATTTAACACACTTGGAAAAGCCGATTTCCAGCGCAAGCTTTGAAATTTGCTCGACAAGCTCAGGGCTTGTATTTTCTGTAGGAGTAATTATAAAGCTTGCGGTTTCAAAAAGATTATCAACCGAATAGGCAAAGCCTGAAAACTCCCGCCCTGCCATAGGGTGACATCCCAAAAAACGCACGCCGCACTCGTTAAGCTCAGCTTCAACTGCGTCAACTATGCTCTGCTTGACGCCGCAGCAGTCAATCACTATACCGCCTTTTTTAAAAAAGCGGCGGTTTTCCAATATAAAATCCACAGTGGCTTTTGGATGCAGCGCAACAATAACAAGGTCGCAGCTTTCTAACCGCTCAGAGCTAATAGCTTCGTCAATAACCTCCTCGTCAAGCGCTTCCGCTATCGTCTTTTCCGATATATCTATGCCGTAGACTACATAGTCTGTATTTTTCTTTATCGCCTTAGCAAGCGAACCGCCGATAAGACCTAATCCTGCTATTGCTATTTTCATAGTTTTATCATCCCTTTCCAAGCCTTGTAAAGACAAAGCTAAAGTTCTTATTCATTATACCACACAAAAACCAAAAAGTCCAGTCTTTTTTTACAAACAAAACGCCGCCCGAACATCTCGTCCGTGCGGCGCCTTGCATGAAGTAAAAGAATATGAAAAAAATTATAAGAAGAAAGCTAATTTGATGCAGCTGATTCAGCCTGCATTTTGACTATAGTAGTTGTAGTAATTGTCAAAATCGCCGAATCTGTCCGACTGAGTACTGTCGTCCTCGCTGCTTTCATCGTCAGAGGAGCTACTCGCTTCTCCAAGCGTAACCTCAATGTCAACTATGTTTCCATTTCTATATATGGAAACCGTTATAACATCTCCAGCATTGTATCCACTCTTAATTTCATTAAATGCTTCTATCGTTTCAATGATTTCTCCCTGAATACCGACCACTATGTCGCCGACCTCTATGCCTGCGTCCTCAGCGGCTGAGCCTGTGTCAACGCTTCTTACGATAAAGCCTTGCGGCACATCGTAGTACTGCGCATAGAACGAGCTGATATTTTCACCGCTTATACCTAATGTAGGTCTGCCTGTGACATATCCGTATTCAATTAAATCATCTATTATAACCTTGGCATCGTCAATCGGAATCGCAAAGCCTAAGCCCTCGCCGTAGGTGCTCGAAACCTTAGCGGAGGTTATGCCGATTACCTGCCCGTAAGCGTTAATCAGCGGTCCACCTGAATTTCCTGAATTTATTGACGCATCGGTTTGGATAAAATTCATTGTTCTGTCGTCAATAGTCAAGGTTCTGTCTGTCGCCGAGATAATTCCCGAGGTTACAGTGTTCGCAAGGTCAAAGCCAAGCGGATTTCCTATGACTATCGCAATCTCTCCGACTTGAACCTCGCTTGAGGTTCCGAACTCTGCTGGAGTAAGCCCCGTCTTTTCAATCTTAAGCACCGCTAAATCAGTCTGCGTGTCAATTCCGATAAGCTCGGCTGTGATGTTTTCATCGCTGTTTTCGGTGGTTTCTGACTGGTTTTCTAAAATCTGCTCCGCAACGCTTTTCTCAGAATCGTCCGAGGAGGTGTCCTCTTCAGATTTTACACTGTCGGTGATGACAACCGATATAGCGGAAGCGTCCTCAACTACATGAGCGTTTGTGACAATATAGCCGTCCTCGCTCATTATAATTCCTGTTCCAGAAACCTGACTGCCGTCGGTAATGCAGGATATTCCCACAACCGAAGGTGAAAGCTTGGTTACAATGTCGGGAATACTCATAGCATCGTCAGGAGTTGAAAGCTGTTCGATTGTCGGCAGATTGTCGGTGTTTCTTGACGAAGCACCGTCCTCGCTGCTTGTGCTTGCCACAGCCTTGTTTGACGAAGCGGAGCTTGAATCGTTAAGCTCTATAGCCCGCCCTGTCACAAGAGTATAGCCCACCACTGAGCTTATTCCTAATGCTGTAATAAAGCATATTCCGAGTATCACATTTACAGCCCGTCTGCCCTTGCTTTTCTGCTTTTTGGGCTGGTATGAAAATTCATTCTGCCCTGCCTGTGAATAATCATAATCTGTATAGCTGTAGTAGCCGTTGACATTCTGAGGGTTTTGTGAATTATTCTGATAATTATGTTGAGTATACTCGGAATTTTTATCCGAATTATCTCTGTTGCTGTACATTTCTCTCAAGCCCCTCCAAAGTAGGCACGGATAAGATTTGTTTTAAAAACAAATGCCGTTTACGTTCATACAGTTCTCCGCAAAGCGGTTATCCGTCTTAAAAATTGCTGTTTCCTTTCTTTTGTCCTTTTTTTCTTTTCCGTATTTTGTCGTCTGTTTTTTTCTTTCTATATCTTATATTATACCTGTGAATGTGACAGTAATTTGATAGTTATTTATTGTCATTCTGAAAAAATCCAGCGTGATTTTGCACAAAAAATAAAAGCCCGAACAAGTCTTCGGGCTTATGCTTTACAGTATTTTTCGCTTCTTAAAAATGAGAATACATATAATCAGAACTATAATACTCACGATTATTATCATCGGATAGCCGCTTTCAAGCTCAGGCATATTCTTGAAATTCATGCCGTACCAGCTTGTGATTAACGTAAGCGGAAAGAATATCGTGGATATTACCGTTAAAAATCTCATATTGTCGTTCTGCCGCTCGTAAACTAAAGACTGGTAGGCGTCACGAACCTGCTGGGCATAGTCTAAAAGGTAGCTCGTGCGGTCTTTTAGCCGCTCCGCTCTGTCCGCCGCCGTGCCAAAGTACTTAAGCTGCTTGCGGGCAAAGTATCTGTCCTCGTTCTCCTCAAGCTCCCACGCCATATCTGTGAGCTGATCGTAGTAGTTTCTCAAGGTGAGCAGCTGCTTGCGTACAGGTTGAAGCCTCGCCTGAAAATTTTCAGGCATTCCGTTTGTAGTTTCGTCCTCCATTTCCATAAGCTCACGCTCGTATCTGTCGAGAATCATAGCGTCGCCTGAAATAAATTCCACGATAAAATTATAAAAGAAACGCTCCTTGGTTTCTCCCTGATGGACTCTCTTGGCTCGTATTCGATTTATCATGCGCATTGCAAAGCCGCTGTCATCAATAAGTATAATGTACTTTGCGGTAATTACAAACGCCATGCGGTACGGATTTCCCAACACGTCCAAAAGCGGCGGTATCATCAGCGTGCCGTACAAGCACTCCTGCTGACTTTCCACCTTGCAGAAGCCTATATCCATAAGCGATATATCAAGCTCCGCATTGATTGACAAAGCGCTCAGCACGCTCTGACTTTCATCCTGACCGACTACAAACACCGCCGGTGCATCGGCTTCCAAAACAGACTGCATATCCGTTTCCTCCAGTCTGCTCCCCAACAGATAAACCATTCAAGGTCATCTCCTTCAATTTAAAGTATCCTATTTACATTTCTCCTTAGTCCTTAATTTGCACATGATTTAGTGTGCAGTAATATTAAAGGCATTTTGCCCTTATTGAACAAGCTTAACATAAATTTTTTGCCGCAGCACGTGCGGTTTAGTTTAACGACTTCATAGTCGGGAACAGCAGAACGTCCCTTATCGCAGGCGAGTTTGTCAAAAGCATGACAAGTCTGTCAATTCCGTAGCCGATTCCGCCTGTAGGCGGCATTCCGATTTCAAGCGCACGAAGAAAATCCTCGTCAGTATGGTTTGCCTCCTCATCGCCCTGCTTAAGAGCTTCCTCCTGCTGTGCAAAGCGTTCACGCTGGTCAACAGGGTCGTTAAGCTCCGAATAAGCGTTGCAGATTTCCCATGTGTTTATAAACAGCTCAAAACGCTCAACATAGTCTGGGTTGTCAGGCTTTTTCTTTGTGAGCGGCGAAATTTCAACCGGGTGATCCATTATAAAGGTCGGCTGAATGAGGTGCTTTTCAACATACTCCTCAAAGAAAAGGTTGAGTATATCTCCCCGCTTATGCCGCTCCTCGTACTCGATATTATGCTCCCTTGCAAGCTGCTTAGCCTGCTCATCACTTTCTACAGCCTCAAAGTCAACGCCGCCGTACTTTTTAACTGCGTCAACCATAGTCATTCTTTCAAACGGTTTACCGAAGTCTATTTCAATATCGCCGTAGGTGATAACAGTTGAGCCGCAGACCTCATGCGCAAGATAACGCAGCATATTTTCCGTAAGCTCCATCATGCCGTGATAATCGGTGTAAGCCTGATACAGCTCCATAAGCGTAAATTCAGGATTGTGACGTGCGTCAACTCCCTCATTCCTGAAAACTCTGCCAATTTCATAAACCCTTTCAAGTCCGCCGACAATAAGACGCTTAAGATAAAGCTCCAGTGAAATTCTCAGCTTAACGTCCTCATCAAGCGCATTGTAGTGCGTTTCAAACGGTCTTGCGTTAGCTCCTCCAGCGTTTGAAACCAGCATCGGAGTTTCAACCTCCATAAAGCCCTGCGAATCTAGGTACTTTCTTATCGAGGAAATAATTTTAGAACGCTTTACAAATGTATCCTTAACCTCACTGTTGCAGATTAAATCCACATACCTTTGACGGTATCTTACGTCCTGATCCTTAAGACCGTGCCACTTTTCAGGCAGCGGCAAAAGACTCTTTGACAGCAAGGTTATGCTTTTAGCGTGGATGGAAATCTCGCCCATTCTTGTTCTGAAAACAAAGCCTGTTATTCCGACAATGTCGCCTATATCGCCCTTTTTGTAGCTGTCATACGCCTCCTTGCCGACCTCGTTCATTCTAAGATACACCTGTATCTTGCCTGACCTGTCATGCAAATCAAAAAAGCTTGCCTTGCCCATAAGTCTGCGTGACATAACTCGTCCCGCAATGCTCACCTCAAAGCGGTTTTGCTCCAAAAGCTCCTTTAGCTTCTCCTCGTCCTCGTCAGCCTGAGCAATGCACTCAGCTTCAAGAGCTTCAAAGCGTTCCATGGCGTCTAAAGCGTGAGCGGTGACGTCAAAGCTTGTAATTAAAAACGGATCTGAGCCTGAGCGTTTCATTTCCTCAAGCTTGTCAAGTCTTACCTGCCTAAGCTCGTTTATATCCTGCTGCTCATTTTCCTGTTCGCTTATTAATTCTTCGCTCATTTTTCAAACGTCCTTTCTTTTAAAAAAATTTACTTTGAAATTTCCAAAACCTCAAACTTAAGCAAGCCTGCCGGCGCTTCAACCTCAAAAACATCTCCCACCTTGTGCCTGAGCGCACTCTTTCCGATAGGTGAATCATCTGAAATCTTCCCGTTGTCAGGGTCTGATTCGGTTGAGCCTACTATTTGGAGCGTTTCAACATCGTCAAATTCCAGATCTCTGAGCTTCACAATCGAGCCGATTCCTATTTCGTCAATTGAAATATTTGTGTCGTCAACAACAACCGCATTTTCGATAATCAGCGAAAGCTCTGCGATTCTCGACTCTAAAATCGCTTGCTCGTTTTTCGCTTCGTCATACTCGGCGTTTTCCGAAAGGTCACCGAAGGATCTTGCTTCCTTGAGCTTTTGCGCAACCTCCGCACGGCGCACAGTCAGCAGATACTCTAAATCCGCCTCAAGCTTCGCCTTTCCCTTTTTTGATACTGTATGTGCCATAGTTTAATTCTCTCCTTTATTATTTTTGCGGCTAATTCAGCCGTTTGACGCAATACAATTTTTATTATACAACCTATATATTTATTTGTCAATAAATATTTTGTAAAATTACTTTGCTTTGTTTTTAGCCCTTAAGCCTTGCGAGCTTTTCAGGTGAAATCACATAGTAAATTTCACCGTCATCTGAAAACGTGCCGATTAAATACTCCGCAAAGCTCTCCTCACTTAGCGACGGCGGCGGCAAAAGCTTGTCTGCGCCCTTGACTGAACCGCTCACCTCGTCTACAAGCACAGCACACCTGTCGTACTTTTCCTCAAAGCCGCTTTGCTCGTCAAGCCTTGCCATAATAAAGCAGCTGTAATCGCTTACTTTACATTCGCCTATACCGAAACGCTTTGCGGCGTCAACGACTGGCATAACGTCGCCTTGAGAAAGCAATAGTCAGGAAAGGCAGGTGCAGGCGTAATTTCAGCCGCTTTAGCCGCTTCGATTCTGATAACACTCTCAAATGAGCAGGCAAAGCGCACGCCTGCGGCTTTAAAGGTAAGAAAGTTTTTGGTTTCGTTATCAAAGTTCATAATCTCACTCCCACTCCTTAAGCTTTTGCTTTATCGCCGCCGCAATACCGTCAAGCGAGCATTGTCTGCACACCGCTCCCATATCGTAAGCCGCCTTTGGCATACCGTAAACCAGCGAGCTTTTCTCGTCCTGCCCTATAGTGTACGCTCCCGCTTTCCTCAGCGCAAGCAGTCCCTTTGCGCCGTCGCTGCCCATTCCCGTGAGCAGAACCGCTATTATTTTTGTGTGCTCAAGCTCCGCCGCCGACAGAAAAAGCGCGTCCACAGACGGACAATGTCCCGATATTTTTTCGCCGCTCTCGGAAAGCGCAAAATATCCCGTGTCGTTGCTTACGATTCTAAGATGCTTTGCACCCTGTGCAATAACTGCGCTTCCGCTCTTAAGACGCATGGCGTTTCTCGCTTCAGCTATTTCAATAGCCGCTTCGCTCTTCAATCTATTTGCAAACATTTCAGTATAGCCCTGCGGAAGATGCAGGCAGACCGCTGTCGGCGGCATATCAGGTGTAAAGTCCTTTAAAAGCATCGGGAGCGCATCGATGCTCCCTGCCGAGCCGCCTATCAATATAAGCCTGTCGCCCTTGGTTTTCTTTTTCGCCCTCTTAAGCTCATAAAGCTTTCCCTCGCAGTTTATCTGCCTTAGATTGAGCGCATTGTTCATCGCTTTTGAAAGCGCAAGCTTAAAGCTGTCATAGCCGTTGCCGCTGTTTTTCGGCTTCATAAGAAAATCCGCCGCTCCCGCCTTAAGCACAGCGTTCGCTTTAGCTCTGTTTGACGAATAAACTATCACAGGTACAGCGTACTGAGGTATAATCTGCCTCAAAAAGCCTGCCGCATCGTGTGATGAAAGCTCTCCGCTAAGAAGTATGACGTCAGGCTTGTCCTTGCCGATAAATTCCGCCGCAGAGCGAGCGTCGCTTACCGTCCTGCAAAGCTCAAAGCCTGCCGCCGAATTAACTACGCTTCCGACAAGCTGTGCGAAAAGCTCGTTGTCGTCCACTATAAGAGTCTTTCTATTCATGCGTTTCACCCTCTCCCTTAAGCTTTCTGTAAACCGCCGCTCTTTCACGCACAAACGGGCAGTCGTCAGGCATGGCTTCGGCGTGTCCTATATAAAGGTAGCCGCTGGGCTTAAGCGCATTGCTGAACCTTTTCAAAAGCTGAGATTTTGTAGGATTGTCAAAGTATATCATCACATTCCTGCAAATAATAAGGTCAAACTTCTTTTTAAAAGTAATCGGCTCCATCAGATTGTGATATTTAAAAACCACCTGCGAGCGAAGCTTGTCGGTGACGGTATATAATCCGTTTTTCTCGGTGAAATATTTTCTTACCCAGCTTTCAGGAAGCGAGGAAAGAACGTTTTTTGAATAGATTCCTTTTTTTGCCGCTATCAGCGCATTCTGTGAAATATCAGTAGCAAGCAGCCGCTTGTCCCACTCCTGATGTCTGCCGCCAAAGTATTCCTCCATACATATAGCGAAGGTGTACGCTTCATTGCCAAAAGAACAGCCTGCGCTCCAAACGCATATTTCATTATTATCTATCGTTTTTTCAAGCTGTGGGAGAAAGACCTGTGAAAAATGCTCGTAATGCTCCTGTTCCCTGAAAAAATATGTATAGTTAGTCGTAAGGCGGTTGATAATGTTAGCCGCTTCAACCGAATATCCGCTTGAATAGACGGTATTGAGGTACTCTGAAAAGCTTTCAAAGCCGCAGTCTATTACATAATTGTAAAGGCGGCTCTCAACCATAGCCTTTCTTCCCTCAAGATTAAGTCCATAGCATTCCTTTATAAATGCGGCAAGCGAGGAAAAATCATCATCGCTCATTCTTCCAAGCCTTTTATTCAAAAGCGAGGAAATATCCTGAAGCTTATCGAATGTTTCCATATTCTAAACCTCAATTCTTAAAATTTCCTCTGAATCAAGAAGCGTTATTGAATTATCCTTGTCCTTTATGACGCCGTAAGCCAAAGAATCTTCGGGAAACTCTATGTAATTTTCATCGCCGCAGATAACGCTTGTAAGAACCTCCTCAACCCTCACAGCGGCTGTTCCAGACGCATTTTCAACAATCAGCAGGCAGCTTCTTTCGCCATAATCAGCCTTTTCAAAGCCCAGTCTGACAGACAAATCTATCACTGGAATAACATCTCCCATAAGATTTATCACTCCGCTTATACATTTAGGAAGCGAGGGGACAAAGGTTATTTTGCTTTTGGTGTTTATCTCTTTTAAAACGTCCGTTTTAAAAGCGTAAAGCTTTTTATCGCAGCGAAATGTCACCGCAGTAAAATCAGTCATAGCTTACTCTCCGTCCTTTAAAATTTCATTTGCGTCCAAAACCAGTACTATGCTTCCATCGCCTAAAATGCTTGTCCCTGCAAAGCCTGCGCCCTTTAGTCCAAGCGAAGCGAGAATAGGCGAAAACGGCTTTATTACAATTTGCATAGCCTCCGTCACATCGTCTGCAAACAACGCCGCTTCTCCCTTTGCGGTCTGACAAATGAGCATTATTCCCTCGTCAAGCTCCTCAACCGCACCTGAAAGTGAAAATATTTCAGAGAGCCTTATAACTCTAAGCAGCTTTCCACCGCCTGACGGCATTACAGCTTCATGTCCGTCTGGTGAAATAACTATCTGCTCCTTTTTCGCTCTGAAAACCTCCGTAAGGTATGTGACGGGCAAAGCGTATTCCTGTCCGCAGAGCATTAAACCCATGCAGTCGCTGATTGAGAGCGACATCGGCACTCTGATGGTAAACACCGAACCTTCTCCGAAAACCGAATCAACCGCCAGCGAGCCGCCCAGCTTCTCAAGGTTTTTCTTAACCACGTCCATTCCGACCCCTCGTCCGGAATATTCAGTCACCGTCTTGTTTGTCGTAAAGCCTGGAGCTAAAATAAAGTCGAAAATCTCCTTTTCAGTGTACTCGCTGTCAGGCTTGGTGAGAAGTCCTCTCTGCCTTGCCTTTTCAAGAATTTCAGCCGAATTCATGCCCGCTCCGTTGTCCGCAACCTTGACAATAACGTCGCTTGCGTCGTAATATGCCGAAAGCGTTACAAGCGGCGGCTCTGTTTTGTTTGCCGCCTCACGCTCCTGCGGAGCTTCTATCCCGTGGTCAATTGCGTTTCTGACAAGGTGCATAAGCGGATCGCCCAGCATATCGGAAACCGACTTGTCCACCTCTGTTTCTTCGCCCTCAAAGACAAGCCTGACGTTCTTTTTGAGCGTCTTGTTCATATCTCTTACCACTCTGTTCATCTTTGAAAAAGCTCCGCTTATCGGCACCATTCGCACCGACATAACCATATCCTGAAGCTCGTCCGTAAGCTTTTTTAGCTCTCTTGCCGACTTGTCAAAGTTCGGTATGTTATTTCTGTATGGAACCAAATCAGGGCTGTGCAGTGCCTCCGATTCGGCTATTACAATTTCCTGCGAAAGCCGCATAAGCCTGTCCAGCTTTTCAAGCTTGACGGAAATTATAGCATTTGCACCGCTTTCACCCGATTTTTTGCTTTCGCTCTGCTTAACCTGCTGCTGTGAAGTTTCCTTGCTTTGCTCCTTTTCATTAGAGTGCACAAGCTGCGGATTGTCAACCTGCGGCAGAACCTCCTGTGCGTCCATAACGTCAATCGCATTCTTTATTTTTTCCAGAGTAGCAAGCGGATTATCGGTTTTAAGCTTTATAATAAAGCCGTATGCCGCTATTTGCTCTCCTGCCGCATCATCGTCAAGGTTCTTTGGCAGAGTAGCCATAAGCGTTTCATTTTTAAGCTGTCCCAAAAGCGTCATCGCTCTTAGCTCCGGCATAAGGCAGCTCTCAACAAAGTCCACCTTAAACACGGCTGTTTTGTCATCGTCATCCTTAGAAAAAATATCGTTTGCGTTGTAGCCGTCACTGCCGCTTTCGTTTTGAGCTGCGGGCTTGCCCTTCATTATATCTGCAAAGGCTTCAACGGCTGAAATTTTATCGCTGAAATCCGAAAGAGGAACACTCTCGTCAGTGAGGCTTTCTATCTCGCCCTTAAGGCTGTCAGAGCCGTCATACAAAAGCTCAAACAACCGCTCCTTGTCATAGCTTATACTCGGATTGTCGCGGATAAGCGAAAACAAATCCTCAAGTGAGTGAGCAAGCTTAGACATGCTCTGAAGTCCCATCATAGAGGCTGAACCCTTGACGGTGTGCATTATTCTGAAAATTTCGCCTATATCGTCGGCACTCAAACCCTCCTGCTCGGCAGCTATAAGTCTGTCGTCAAGCTTTTCAAGCAAATCGCTTGTTTCAAAAACGAACACATCCAACATAGCCGACATTGACGAATCAAATTTAGGCATTTTAATTCCTCCGTTCACTCGAACATTACATATCCCTCTCGCAGGCACAGACTGCGGACGTCCTCATACGGCATGTATTTAAGCTTGTGGCAGGTCTGCTTCTCACTGACAGTGTAAACCCACAGCGTGCAGGTGTGGTTTATAAGCTGAATGGGATTTCTTGTAATTCTCATTTTGCTTATATTTTGCTTCGGGAAAAGCAGCTTGTGAAATTTATAGCCCTTGCAGTAGTTAAGCACACAGCCCTTGTCGCTGAAGCCTACCGAAGTGTTAAACGCCGCCGCCGTCTTTACCACCACCAGCCATATAAGCGGCACTGCCGCAATTACAATAAGCGAATTTAAATCAGCAAAGCGATCCGCAAAAAAGTATTGAAGCACTTTTATAGCCACAGGTGGAATCGCACAGAAAATCACAGGGAAAAATACAAATCTTGGCACGTCCTTGCCTGAGGTTCTTACCTCTGGCTTAGGCTTAGGCAAATCGGGAACCAAAAGCTTAAGCGAAGCGTTCATCTGCTGGTATGTCGTTATAGGAATCAGCGCTGAAATTTCCCTGCGCCGCTTTCCGTAGCCCGTGCAGTCGAGCGTTACCGAGCAAATTTTAAATATCTTCATAAGCAGCGTCTGCGTTATATCGTAATAGTTCACCATCGAGCGGTTGATAATGTGCCTCCGCTTTATCATAACTCCGCTTTTAACCAGAAGCTGATTGTCGGTTCTCGCAACGGTAAAGGACCAGTGCCGTGAAAGCGTGGCTATAAACGAAATAAACCAGCCTGCTATTACAATTCCAGCCACAACCAATATCGCTCCTGGAATTGTTTTTGAAATATTTAAAAACTGACTGTCAACAGCAGTAATACCATCGTTCACACGCTGTATAACCTGTTGTTCCGTTTCAAAGCCGACTATTTTGTACGCTTCAAACATAAAGGTAGCAAACAGGATTATTCCAGAAAGTATCGAAGTAAACAGCAGTGAAAACACCATAAGATGACTCTTTTTCGGCGAGAAGCTGACCTTAGGCTTGTCGTCGGAAAGCGTGGTTAGAAAATCGTACAGCACATCGGCGTTTTTCTGTGACATTACCAGCTTTATATCCTCATCGGTTACAGTTTGAGCATTGGTTTCAATGTAAATTGTGTGCGCCTTGAACAGGCGATTATACCAGCTCTGACAAAATGACACGGTAGTCATTTCGGAAAAGAAAACCTTGGTCTTGACTATTCCGAAAAGTCCTGTATAAGCGACTATACCGTCGTTTTCAATGTTAAACCTTACAAAAGCCCAGCGCAGAACGGCAATTGCGAAAATGCCCGTTATCGCAAGAATATCCACCCAGTTTGTCTTTATCCAGCTTTGAAAATCGAATCTTGAAGCTATCAGGTATTTTGAAAGAGGAATCAAAAGCAGCCAGAGGTTTCGAGAGGTGTAGTCTATAAGCTTTAAAGGGTGCTGTCTGTGACGAAAAAACCGTCTGACAGCGTTTGTTTTTTCACTCATTTGCCCCGTCCTCTCTCTGCGTGATAAGCTTGTTTAGCGAATCAACAAAGCTTAGCACATCTTTTTTTCTCATAAAGCAAAGTATCAGTCTTGAGCCAAGCGCATTTATCACCACAAAGTTAAAGCCTGTAACGCTTCCTAGCGGCGTTATCATTGACGAAACCGATTTTATCGAGCTTATCGGCATATAGTCGTTTTTGTAGGTGAAAAAGCCGCCTGCCACCGCCACCTCGTTGTTTGTAAGCACAACCTTTGCGTGAATAAAATAATGAGGTATAACGGCTATCGCAACAATAAGAATTAAAAACCAGATAACAGCCGATATAATCCACAATACTTCATCAGAAAGCATTGTTACATAACGGTACAAAAGAATATTAAGTGCCGCTCCTATCACTGCAAGCAGCAGATAAAACGTAAGCATCGCCCTTTTCGCAGGCAGGTATTTTTTCAATGCTCCTTCTCCTTATCTTTTTTTCTATGCTTTATTCAGATAACCGCCTGTGCGTGACGAGTTACATGACAGCCGACATTGACCGCAACAGGCAGACCTGCAATATGCGTTGGGGCTTGCTCTATATTTACCGCAAGGCAGGTCTGCATGCCGCCGAAGCCCTGTGGACCTATCCCTAAACGATTGATACTCTCAAGCATTTTCTGCTCTAAAGCAGCATACCTCGGACTAGAATTTCTGAGCGAAACGCTGCGGCAGAGCGCTCTCTTTGCAAGCAGCGCACAGCCCTCAAAATTGCCGCCTATTCCAACTCCGATTACAATCGGCGGACACGGATTAGAACCAGCCTGTGCGCAGACGTCAGTTACAAAAGCTATAATTTCATCCTCTGTAACAGACGGCGTCATCATCCTAAGCTGCGACATATTTTCACTGCCAAAGCCTTTAGGTGCCGCCATAACGCTCACCTTATCGCCGCTGACAATCCGCATATGTATCAAAGCAGGTGTATTGTCGTTGGTGTTCACTCGCTCAAGCGGATCGCTCACTATAGATTTTCTAAGCAGCCCATCAGTGTAGCCTAAAGCCACACCCTTGTTTACAGCTTCGTACAAATCGCCGCCTGTAAAATGCACGTCCTGACCTATATCCAGGAAAATCACAGCCATTCCCGTGTCCTGACAAATCGGCAGGCTTTCATTTTCTGCAGCCTTTAAATTATCCAGAATATCCTCAAAAACCGCTTTGCCCACAGCCGATTCTTCTTTAAGCGCACCGCATTTTATGCACTCGCACATATCGTCAGGCAGCAGCATATTCGCTTTTATACAAAGCTCCTTTACCGTTTCCGTTACCCTTGAAACGTCAATTTCTTTTACACTACTCATCTCAATTTATCCTTTACCGTTTTTCCTCCGATAATCACAAGTTTAGGATCGCTCATTATTTCAAACGGCGAACCGTCGAACACGCACAGATCCGCTCTTTTTCCGACCTCAACCGAGCCTGCAATATCGTCAATCCCTCCTGCCTCTGCGGCGTTTATCGTAACCGCTTCAAGAGCCGCTTCAAAGCTTAATCCATGCTTCATCGCAATCCCGACCGTTATCGGCAGGTACTCAATCGGAGTTTCGCTGTGGTCTGTGCATATGCAGATTTTAACTCCGCTTTCACTCAGAACCGCTGCATTTTTCGGAGTGATATTTAAAAGCTCAGGCTTGCAGGCGTCGCAGATGATCGGACCTATCACGGCGGTGACATTTTCCTTTGCAAGCTCATCGGCAATAAGATGCCCGTCCGTGCAGTGTATAAGCACGCAGTCAAGCGAAAATTCCTTGCTTATCCTTATCGCAGTGAAAATATCGTCCGCACGGTGACAGTGAAAGTGCGCTTTTATCTTGCCGTTCAAAAGCGGCATAAGCGCTTCGCTTTTGAGATCCGTTTCAGGCATTTCATCATCTGCGGAGGAATGTTCCTTGTCGGACATATACCGCTTTGCCTTTGCAAGAGCTTCTCTTATAATCGCCGCCGTCGCCATTCTCGTGCAGGGCGTTTCATCTCGGTTTAGGTATGTCATCTTAGGATTTTCACCTAAAGCGAATTTTATACCTGCCCGCCGATAAATCATATCGTCAATTCTTTTTCCAAGCGTTGAAACGGCGATAATATCTCCTGCGACAGGATTCATTGAACCGGGTGAAATCAGCACTGATGTGATTCCCACCTCACGAGCCTTTTTAAAGCTCTCGTCAAACGGATTCACAGCGTCCATAACTCTCAGCTGTGCCGAGCAGGGTTGAGATTCCTCGTTAAAATCCTCGCTCTCTATTCCCACTCCGTTTGTCGTAAGTCCTAAATGCGTGTGAGCGTCTATAAAGCCAGGGTAAAGCGCAAAGCCCTTAGCGTCAATATCGCCGCTTTCCGCTGCCGTTTCTCCCTCGCTTACGGCGGTGATTTTGCCGTTTTTGATTTCAACCCAGCCGTTTTCAATAACTTGCCGCAATTCGTTCAGCGTATATATTTTTGCATTGTATATCTTCATAATATTTATGTTAAATCTCCTTAATTCGTTCCTGTGCTTCCAAAACCGCCTGAACCTCTCTGCGTTTCGTCAAGCTCGTCTGCTTCGACAATTTCAGGCGTCACAATCGGCGTAACCACAAGCTGCGCTACACGCTCGCCGTCATTCACCGTAAAATCAAAAGATGAGCTGTTGTGAAGCGGAATGAAAATCTCTCCTCGGTAGTCTAAATCCACTACTCCGACACAGTTTGCAGGAGCGATACCATGCTTTGCCGCAAGAGATGAGCGTGCGTAAATAAGCAGCACATAGCCGCTTTCAGCGTCAAGCGACACGCAAATTCCAGTCGGAATTTTCTCCGTCTGTCCCTTTGCTATAGTTATCGGCTCGTCAACACAGGCGAACAAATCAAAGCCGGCACTGTCAGCCGTCATTCGTTTAGGAAGCTGCGCCGATTCTCTAAGCCTTTTTACTCTTAGATCCATTGCCTTCAATCCTTTCCGTTCTTTAGCCCACGATAATACAAGCCTCTTGTAACACACCTGCTTTCAACAGGCTTGCCGCTCTTAAAAGCGTCAATCACAGCCGCTGTCTGCGCTTTGTTTTCGTCAAAAAAGTGTAGCTCAAAAAAATCCACAGTAAAATCACCCTGTTTGTCGCTTATGCTCAACAAATCGCTGTTTAAAATCTCAACGTATCCAAGCTGCTTTGAGCATCTGACTTTAAAAGTGCGACCGGTACGGTCAAAAAGCTCTCCCTTGCAATTTTTACAGCTATCGCCGTGCAGAGTGTACAGCGGACAGTTTATATTTAGCATAAGCGGCAGTCTGCCGTATGCGAAAGCTCCAGTCTGACAGTCAGCTTCAATTTTGTTAATCTGTTCAGCCTTAAGCTCCGCCGACAAAACTGCATCCTTTGCACCAAGAGCGTTAATCACCTTAAGCGCATATGAATTTGTGATGTTCTGTCTTATCGAAGCGTGAGCGCAAAGCGAAAGAGTGTGTGCCATTTCAAGCTGTGCAATGCCGTGACAGAGAATGTGATTTATCCCTAAAGCGTGCGCCTCTTCAAGCAGCTTGAAATCTCTTTTCTCGTCAAGAGAAAACTGCGGCATAGAAATCCCCAGCTTATCTTTATCAAAACGTTCGCAGGCATATTTTATCAGCCCTATATCAGGCGGCAAAAAGCAAAGCTCAACTGATTTACTTTCAAGCACCGCTTCAAGCTGTTTGGAATTTGAAATTACAGCTCTTAGCGCAGGTCTTTTGACAGGCGCTCTTTTTTCTTTTCTCTTATTAAGCTCAAGAGAATCAAGTGCATTATCATCGAAGGGTATTTTATGAGTGAAAAAATCTCTGCGCTTTTGCGCCATCTGCTCCGTAAGGCTTCGTCGTGCGGCGTTCAATTGCGCAGAGCTTACAAAAAGCTCCTCGTCAATTTCAAGCTCGCCGTTGCCGTACTCAAAAAAAGTATCGCCCAACTTTGACAGCGCTTTTTCAACAAAAATCTCATCGCAGGGCTTGCTTTTTGAAGCATCAGGCACTTCTCCTGTATATTCTGCGCAAAGTCCGTTTTCGTCACAGCATTTAACCTTTAAAGGCTCGCCCTTTTTTATCGAAACAAAAAAATCAAGCCGTGAAAGCTTATGCTCATGCCTGTAAAGCTCATGGATTTTAGGATTTGCCGCAGCTGATTTTACAGCGTCCTCCTCAGTGCGCCTGCCGAACATACAGCGTCCTCTTTCGCCTTTGTAATAGCCGTCAGTAAAGCCGCCCCTTGAAAAGACGTCCTCAAGCAGCTCCCTGTCAAAAGCTTCGCCGCAAAGTGCACATTTTGCGCTGTAAGCTGTCAGTGCGGCATATTCGGGACGCTTCATGCGCCCCTCGATTTTCATCGAGCCTACTCCCATTTCCTCAAGCTTCGGCAAATGCTCAAGCAGGCTCATATCCTTAAGCGAAAGCGCGTAATCGCCGCATCCTTTTTCAATCGACCAAGGCAGGCGGCAGGGCTGTGCGCAAAGTCCTCGGTTTGCGCTTCTTGAGCCGATAATCGCACTCATAAGGCACTGCCCTGAAACGGACATACACTGCGCTCCATGTACAAACGCTTCTGTTTCAATTCCTATTTTCTCTGCGTGACGGCAAAGAGCGGCAATGCATCCGCCGTCAAGCTCCCTTGCAAGCACGACCTGCGAAAAGCCCAGCTTTTTCACAGCGTCAAGTCCAAGCTCGGTATGAATCGTCATCTGTGTAGAAGCGTGAAGCCTAAGCTTCGGACAGCAAGACCTTACGATACTTGCCACCGCCAGATCCTGCACAATTACAGCGTCAATCCCCACTCTGCACAAAAGCTTAAGCGTCAAAGCACATTCGTAAACCTGCGAATCGAACAAAAGCGTGTTCACCGCCGCATAGACCTTAACGCCTCGCTCGTGACAGAAGCTGACAGCCTGTTCAAGCTCGCTTTCATCGAAGTTCTCCGCCGCCGCTCTTGCGCTGAATTGCTTAAGTCCTAAATACACAGCGTCTGCTCCGCTTCTGACAGCGGCATAAAGATGCTCTGAGGAAGCTGCGGGAGATAAAATCTGCGCCATGCTATTTCTTGTTCTTATCAAGTCTTGAAGCTATCGGAGAGGACTTTTTCAGCTCATCTGTACCTAAAGCCTTTGTAATTCCTCCCATCACCATCTGTTCAGCGGTGCTGCCCTCTTCCTCAAAGCTCTTTCTTAACCTGATTTCACTTTCAAGCTGTCTGACTTTCTCTTTGAGCTGCTCGTTTTCCTTTTGAAGCTTTTCCGCTTTCGCACGACTCTCACTTGCGTCCTCCGCATAGGCGCTTATCTGCGTTCTGATGTTGTATTCCGTCTCCTTGTTCTTGATAAGTTCATCAACACATTCAAGTGAAATAATCGCCGCCGCATCCTGAAGTGAAAGAGTTTTTTTCTGCGTCTTAAGCTGAGCCATCCGCTCATTAAGCATATTCGCTAAACGTTCGGTATATTCATCAGCTTCATCTGTAAGCATAGGATAGCTTCTGCCGTAAATATTTACAGTTACCTCTTTTTTCATATTGGTTTCAACCTCCTTAAGTTTTTTTCCTTATTCGCAACAAGGATCCTTCTACTCTTATTATACAACATTTTTATCAAATTGTAAAGACCCTTTGAGCAAAAAATAAAAAGGTAAGCATACTGTTTTTTTGTGAAATTCATAAAAAATTATTGACAAAGGCGTTCTCTTATTGTATAATATATATAAGTGCCGAACTAGGGCGTATTGACACTATCGCTCAACGCTTGTCTTACAGGTCTCTTTTCCGTATTTAATGCGTTAAAAATTCTTGACATACGTCAGTATGCCTGCGAATTTTTACCTTGAAATACGAAAAATATACCTGCAATCCAAACATTTCGGATAGTGTCAACACACCCTAGCATCGGCAAAATGAAATTTATGGAGGTACTAAAATGGCTCAAAGCAGACTTATAGGCGATTATCCCGTTATCGGAATACGCCCGACTATCGATGGAAGAAGAGGCTATCTCAAGGTGCGTGAATCACTTGAGGATCAGACAATGAATATGGCAAAGGCGGCGGCTAAGCTGTTTGAGGAGAATATCCGCTATTCAAACGGCGAGTCTGTCAAGGTGGTTATCGCAGATACCACAATAGGCAGAGTTGCCGAAGCGGCTGCCTGTGCGGATAAATTCAAAAAGTGCGGAGTGGACATTACTCTGACGGTAACGCCCTGCTGGTGCTATGGTGCGGAAACTATGGACATGGATCCTATGACGATTAAAGGCGTCTGGGGCTTTAACGGCACGGAGCGTCCGGGAGCTGTTTATCTTGCTTCTGTGCTGGCAACTCACGCTCAAAAGGGCTTGCCTGCGTTTGGAATTTACGGTCATGATGTTCAAGACGCTGACGACACCTCAATCCCTGACGACGTTAAAGAAAAGCTGCTGAGATTCGCACGCTGCGCAGTAGCGGCAGCGACTATGAGAGGCAAGAGCTACTTGCAGATTGGCTCCGTTACAATGGGAATCGGCGGCTCTATTATCAGCCCTGAATTTATCGAGGAATATCTCGGAATGAGAGTTGAATCGGTGGACGAGGTTGAAATTATCAGGCGAATGAGCGAGGGCATTTATGACGAGGAGGAGTTTAAAAAGGCTCTTGAATGGACAAAGAAATACTGCATAGAGGGCTTTGACAAGAACCCGCCTGAGATTCAGAAGAGCCGCGAGGTTAAGGACGAGCAGTGGGAATTTGTCGTTAAGATGATGTGCATTATAAAGGACCTGATGAACGGCAATGATAATCTCCCTGAAGGACGTGAGGAGGAGGCTGTCGGTCACAACGCTATAGCGGCAGGCTTCCAGGGACAGCGGCAGTGGACGGACTTTTATCCTAACTGCGATTTCCCTGAAGCGCTGCTCAATACCACATTTGACTGGAACGGTGCAAGAGAACCGTACATACTTGCTACTGAAAACGATGTGCTTAACGGTCTGGGAATGTTGTTTATGAAGCTGCTGACAAACCGTGCGCAGATTTTCGCCGATGTTCGCACCTACTGGTCGCCTGAATCGGTTAAGAAAGCTACTGGCTATGAGGTTACAGGCAAGGCAAAGGAAGCAGGCGGATTTATTCACCTTATAAATTCAGGAGCGGCGTGCCTTGACGCAAACGGAGGCGCAAAGGACGAAAACGGCAATAGCGTCATGAAGCAGTGGTTTGACGTGACAAAAGAGGATCAGGAATCCATCATGAGCAAGACGACATGGAATCCTGCGGATTTAGGGTATTTTAGAGGTGGCGGCTATTCCTCGCGCTATGTAACCGACTGCGAGATGCCTGTAACGATGATTCGCCTTAATCTGGTAAAGGGCTTAGGACCTGTTCTGCAAATCGCTGAGGGCTGGACGGTTCAGCTTCCCGATGAGGTAACCGACGTGCTTTGGAAGAGAACCGACTACACATGGCCCTGCACATGGTTTACTCCGAGAGTAACGGGTAAGGGAGCTTTCGCAAGCGCATACGACGTAATGAACAACTGGGGAGCAAACCACGGCGCAATCAGCTACGGTCATATCGGAGCGGATCTTATCACCCTCTGCTCGATTTTAAGAATACCAGTAGCTATGCACAATGTGCCTGAGGAAAAGATTTTCCGTCCTGCCGCATGGAACGCCTTCGGTATGGACAAGGAAGGTCAGGACTTCAGAGCCTGCAAGGCTTACGGACCTATGTATAAAAATATAAGATAACTATTATAATTATATCGGCGGCGGAGGCTCTTGCTCTGAAGGCTTCCGCTTCGCCAAAATTCACTTATTTGGCGGTGGAAAAATGAAAAAAGTTTTAGCTATAGATTTTGGTGCATCCTCTGGGCGTGCGGTTCTGGGAGAATTTGACGGAAAGAAAATCTCCATGACGGAGCTTCATCGCTTTTCTAACGACCCTGTATTTCTGGGCGGCACTCTTTACTGGGACGTGCTGCGGCTTTTTCACGAGATAAAGCAGAGTCTTATCAGGGTAAAGCCCTTTGGCGTTGAGAGCGTTGCGATAGACACGTGGGGAGTAGACTTTGGATTAGTTGACGCAGACGGCAGACTGCTTGAAAATCCCGTGCATTACCGTGACAGCCGCACAAGCGGCATGCTTGACGAGGCTTTTAAGCTTATAGACAAGCAGCGATTTTATGAAATCACGGGAAATCAGTTTATGGAGATAAACACAGCGTTTCAGCTGTTAAGCCTTGTGAAAAACCGTCCTGATTTACTTGAGCGTGCAGACAAGCTTGTAATGATGCCGGATCTGTTCAGCTTCCTGTTAAGCGGCAAAATTGTCAGCGAGCGTTCTATCGCTTCAACCACACAGCTTTTTGATGCAAATAAAAGGAATTGGTCGGACGAGGTTATTTCCGCATTGGGGATTAAGTCTTCGCTCATGCCTGGAATTGTAAAGAGCGGCAGCGTTATCGGCAAGCTATCCGATTCGATTTGTAAAGAGCTTGATATGCAGCCGATTGACGTCATCAGTGTCTGCGGTCACGACACACAGTCTGCGCTTGCCGCCTGCCCCGCTGAGGAAAAGGATTTTATCTTTCTTTCAAGCGGCACATGGAGCTTGTTCGGAACAGAGCTTGACAAGCCGATAATCAACGAGGATTCGTTCAGACTCAACGTCACAAACGAGCTGGGCGTTGAGGATAAAACCTCGTTTTTAAAGAACATTATCGGTCTGTGGCTGATTCAGGAAAGCCGCAGACAGTGGCTGAGAGAGGGCAGGGAGTACAGCTTTATGCAGCTTGAGGAGATGGCTAGGAACGCTTCTGGATTTAAGCGCTTTATCGACCCTGATTCTCCTGAATTTACGCCTGCGGGGAATATTCCTGAGAGAATTAAGAAATACTGTGAGCGTACAGCTCAGCCGATACCGCAGTCTGACGGCGAGATAATGCGCTGTATTTACGAAAGCTTGGCTCTTAAATACCGCACGGCTAAGGGAGAGCTTGAGCAAAGCACTGGAAAGCAGTTTGACAAAATTTATATGTTCGGCGGCGGCACAAAGGACAAGCTTTTGTCGCAGCTTACTGCAAATGCCTGCGGCTGTGAGGTGACAAGCGGGCCTGTCGAGGCTACTGCGCTTGGAAATATCGGCGTTCAGCTTATGGCGTTGGGAGAAATCTCCTCGCTTTCACAGCTGCGTGAAATTGTCCGCACAAGCGAAAAGCTTTACAGCTTTGAACCGACCGATTGCTCCGCCTGGAACGACGCATATAAAAAATATCTGGAGGTAGTGAAAAATGCTTAATAATATTCCCGCAATCATCTCTCCCGAGCTGCTCAAGACGCTCTGCGAGATGGGACATTCGGACAGAATTGTAATTGCAGATGGAAATTTTCCCTGCGAAAGCATAGGCAAAAACGCTAAGGTTATCCGCTGCGACGGTCACGGCGTGCCTGAAATTTTAGACGCAGTATTAAAGCTTATGCCGCTTGACACCTATGTTGAAAAGCCCGTGAGCCTTATGCAGGTTATGCCAGGAGATACCGCTGAAACTCCGATCTGGGACGAGTACAAAAGAATAGCTTCAAAATATGACGAGCGTGGAGCGGCGGCTTTTGGCGAGGTTGAACGCTTTGAGTTTTACGAGCAGGCAAAGACCGCATATGCAATTGTAGCTACAGGTGAAACCGCCGTTTACGCAAACATTATGCTTCAAAAGGGCGTTGTTACAAATGCGATTTGATAAATTTTAGACGAAAGGAATTGAACAGAAATGTATGAGGATATAAAGGATAAAATGGTTGAGGTCTGCCATAAAATGTGGCAGAAGGGCTGGGTTGCGGCTAACGATGGTAACGTCACCGTAAAGGTCGCCGAAGGCAGATACCTTGCGACTCAGACAGGAGTGAGCAAGGCGGAGATTACTCCCGACAAAATCGGTCTTATAGATGACGACTTTAACATAATCGAAGCGGCGGAGGGCTTTCACCCGTCCTCTGAGGTCAAAATGCACCTGAAATGCTATCACGACCGCCCTGACGTAGGCTCTGTGGTTCACGCTCATCCGCCTGTAGCGACCGGCTTTGCCTGCGCTCATCAGTCTATTGACGACTACTGCATGATTGAAACGGTAATTGCGGTAGGCTCAGTTCCGCTTACTCCATACGGAACTCCGTCAACCTACGAGGTTCCCGATGCAATAGAACCGTATTTGCAGGAGCATGACGTTATGCTGCTTGAGAACCATGGTGCGCTCACTGTAGGAGCGGATTTGACTACAGCCTATTACCGTATGGAAACGCTCGAGCTTCAGGCTCAGATTTCGCTTGTCGCAAGGGTTTTAGGCGGCGCTAAGGACATCAGCCGTGAAAACATAGACCGCCTTATAGGAATGCGTCCACAGTACGGCGTCACAGGAAAGCACCCAGGCTACAAGAAATATCCGCCAAAGGATTAAAAGCTTACAGGTGGCATATGATAAAGTTGGTCTGCCTCCTGTTGCGCAGTCGTTATGATTTATCTTGTTCAGCTTGTGGTGATTCATACGCTTCAACCATCGCCGCTGCAGAACACAATTACGTCACTTTAGCTGTAGCCGCAAGCTATGCCGCAAAAAAATATACTTTAAGGTTCATAGGTGCAATTCAAGAGCGAAAAGTTGGGCGATGGTTAAGACAATTACTAGAGGTTCAACACTTACCTATAAAAACAGCGGATTATGTGAATACGCTCTGATAAAAAGCCGATAACTGCGTTTTTACAGCTATCGGCTTTCTTTTTTATTCGGTTCTTTCAACCGCTATGCTCACTTTTTCACCGTTGAGCTTCCACTCCTTAGCGCTTTTGTGAGTTGAATAAACAATATCCTTCGCAAGCACATCGTGGCTTATCGCCGCCTTGTTCTTTTCAGCAATTTCCTTTACCTTTTCACTGCCGTCAATGTAAACTAAAATGTTGTCCATCACCTCAAAGCCTGAATCCTTGCGCATCGTCTGAACCTTGCTGATAATCTCTCTCACAAAGCCCTCCTTGATAAGCTCGTCTGTCAGTACCGTATCAATGGCGACTGTTACAGAGCCTGCCGATATAGTGCAAAAGCCCTCTCTCTGCACAGTTTCTATCAGCAAATCCTCCCTGTCAAGCGAAATTTCACCTGTGGAAATTTGAAGCTTAAGCGTGCCTGTCAAGCTTACCTCGTTAAACGCCGCCAAAGTGTCAAGACCTGCAAGCGCACTGCGGATTTCTCCTACATACCTGCCGAACTTAGGTCCTACCGTCTGTAGCTGCGGCTTGAAGCTGTAGTCGATAAATTCCGAAACATCGTCGGTGAATTTTACATCTTTTAGGTTAAGCTCATCACGGATTATCTCGATAAAGTAGTCGTCAAGCGCATTGTCCGCCTTAACATACATAGCCTTAAGCGGCTGGCGGTTCTTTAGGTTTGAATTGTTTCTTGCCGCTCGTCCAAGCGCCACAATATTTAAAACCTCGTCCATGCTGCTCTCAAGCTCTGTATCAATCATCGATTCATTCACATCAGGATAAAGGCATAGATGAATACTCTCCTCAGCGTCCTTGTCAACCGAACGCACAATGTTCTGATAGATTTCCTCTGTGATAAACGGAACCATAGGAGCGGCGCACTTGCAGAGCGTTACAAGGCAGGTGTACAGCATCATATAAGCGTTCACCTTGTCCTCGCTCATTTCCTGCGCCCAGTATCTTTCACGGCATCGTCTGACATACCAGTTAGAAAGATTATCGACAAAGTCCTGCATAGCGGCGGCGGCTTCGGGAATTTTGTAGTCGTTCAAATTTTCGTCCGACAGCTTAACCATCGTGTTGAGCTTAGAGAGAATCCACTTGTCCATAACCGTAAGTTTCAGATAATCAAGCGTATGCTTTGTCGGATCAAAGCTGTCTATATCGGCGTACAGCACATAAAATGCGTAGGTGTTCCACAGCGTACCCATAAACTTGCGCTGCCCCTCGATAACCACCTTGTCGTGGAACTTGTTTGGCAGCCACGGTGCGGAATTGGTGTAGAAATACCAGCGTATAGCGTCCGCTCCGAACCTTTCAAGTGCTTCAAACGGATCAACCGCATTGCCCTTTGACTTTGACATCTTCTGTCCGTTCTCGTCCTGCACAAGTCCAAGCACAATTACATTTTTGTACGGAGCCTTGTCAAAGAGCAGAGTTGAAATTGCAAGTAGCGAATAGAACCAGCCTCTTGTCTGGTCTACCGCTTCAGAAATAAAGTCCGCAGGGAACTGCGATTCAAACAGCTCCTTGTTTTCAAACGGATAGTGGTGCTGTGCGAACGGCATAGCTCCGCTGTCAAACCAGCAGTCTATTACCTCCTCGACACGCTTCATTTCTCCGCCGCACTCGCTGCACTTTATCGTAACCTCGTCAATGTACGGACGGTGAAGCTCAATATCGTCAGGGCAGTTGCTGCTCATTTTCTTAAGCTCCTCAATCGAGCCTATACTGTGTCTGTGACCACATTCACATTCCCAGATGTTGAGCGGAGTGCCCCAGTAGCGGTTTCTTGAAATTCCCCAGTCCTGAACGTTCTTAAGCCAGTCGCCGAAGCGTCCCGAGCCGATATTTTCAGGAATCCAATTTATCGTTTCGTTGTTTGCGATAAGCCTGTCCTTGACATCCGTCATCTTGATAAACCAAGTATCGCGGGCATAGTAGATAAGCGGCGAACCGCATCTCCAGCAGTGCGGATAATCATGCTCAAATTTAGGCGCGCTGAACAGCTTGCCGCTTGCGTCTAAGTCCTTGATAACCTCAGGGTCTGCGTCCTTGACGAACATTCCCGCAAAGGGAGTTTCCTTTGTCATATTTCCGTTTGCATCGACAAATTGAACGAACGGCAGGTCGTACTTTCTGCCGACATTAGCGTCGTCCTCACCGAACGCAGGAGCAATGTGGACTATTCCAGTACCGTCCGACATCGTGACGTAGCTGTCGCAGGTGACATAGTGAGCTTTCTTCCCCTGCTTTTTAGCGCACTCGCCTGCACAGGCATAGAGCGGCTCGTATTCGATATATTCAAGGTCTGTGCCGACATAACGCTCCAGCACCTCATAGGCGGGCTTGCCGTCCTTAGAAAGCGGTGAAAGCACGCTGTCAAGCAGAGCTTCAGCAAGTATATAGGTGTACCCGTCCGCAGCCTTTACCTTGCAGTAGGCTTCAGTCGGATTTACGCAGAGCGCAACGTTTGACGGCAGCGTCCATGGAGTAGTCGTCCAAGCGAGAAAATACTCGTCCTTGCCGACAAGCTTAAAGCGAGCGACAGCGGAACGCTCCTTGACAAGCTTGTAGCCCTGAGCGACCTCGTGAGATGAAAGCGGAGTTCCGCAGCGAGGACAGTAGGGTACGATTTTAAAGCCCTTGTACAAAAGCCCTTTGTCGTAAATCTCCTTAAGCGCCCACCATTCCGATTCGATAAAATCGTTGTGGTAGGTAACGTAAGGGTTGTCCATGTCGGCCCAAAAGCCTACTGACGCAGAGAAATCCTCCCACATACCCTTGTACTGCCAAACCGATTCCTTGCACTTTTTGATAAAGTCCTCAAGACCGTATTCCTCAATCTGTTCCTTGCCGTCAAGTCCAAGACTGCGCTCAACCTCAAGCTCTACAGGAAGTCCGTGAGTATCCCAGCCCGCCTTCCTCGGCACCATACAGCCCTTCATCGTGCGGTAGCGAGGTATCATATCCTTAATCGCACGGGTGAGAACGTGTCCTATATGCGGCTTGCCGTTTGCGGTAGGAGGTCCGTCGTAAAATACATACTCCCTGCCGTCCTTGCGGCTTTCAATGCTCTTTTCAAAGATTTTGTTCTCCTCCCAGAAGCTCTCCACCTGCTTTTCTCTCTGGACAAAGTTAAGACTCGTGTCAACCTTTTTGTACATTTTCCGCTCATCCCTTTCATAATTTTAATACAAAAAAGCCTCCGCCCTCAAAAAAGGACGAAAGCCATAAAAAGCTTAACGCTTAAACCACCTGTTTTGAGCATACCATCATATGCACTCCCTATAACGGGGGATACCGCCAAGGCTTAGTCAATTCTTTTTCAGCCTTGAAGCTCGGAAGTGATTTTCACTTAAGACCTACTCACACCATGCTTCCACCGTCCATGGCTCGCTTGCGTGCCAACGCACCCTTTCAGTCAAAAGCTACTGTCTTCGTCACAGCAGTTAATATATCATACAAAGCTATTTTATCACTTAACAAGTATAATTGTCAAGCATAAGTATATGAAATTTTTGAAAACTTTGCAAAATCATTCGCTCTCAATCACAGGTAGCTCCTCTTCCGCACCCTTGATAATAAGGCGAACCGCCTTCTGACGGTTAATCACCGTCACCTGCGTAGGAGAACCGCCCGATTCGCCGTCAAGCGTCCACGGCACCTCCTCTGTGCTCTTAAACTCCACCTTTGACGCCTTGAACGAAAGAAAGTTGTTGGTGTTCAACTGGTTCATAAGCGCATCGTTAAGCGTCTGCTGAAGCGCAATAGCCGTTTCGGGAGTGCGCACCAGCGTAACCTCAAAAAGTCCGTCGTTAAAGAAAACCTTGTCCTTTAAGAAAAACTTCATTCCCGCAACTGAACGCGAATTTGAAACCGCTCCAAAAATAAAATTGCCGCTGTCCGTCACGCCGTCATGCTCGATTGTCAGCTCAATGCCCTTGTAGGTGTTTATGCGGCGAAGCGCCTCAACAATATATGCGGCGTGTCCCAGACGGTTTTTGAGATTCTGCGGAGTTTCGTAGGCTGTGTCAGTGAAGATTCCAAATGCGGCGATATAGACAAAATAGCTGTCGTTAAACTGCCCTATGTCGTACTCAAAGAAATCGCCCTCAACTATATCCTGCGCCGCCTGTACCATGTCCTTTGAAATGTTGAGCGATGAGGCAACATCGTTTGTTGAACCGCTTGGTATGTAGCCGAGCGGAACCTTTTCGTCAAGCTCCATCAGTGCCTTTACCGCCATACTAAGCGTACCATCGCCGCCGCTGACTGTCACTAGGTCAAAGTCAAGCGCCTGCTCACAGATTTTTATATAAGCATCATCCTTGCCTAATGTGGGGTAGGTAGTAACCTCATAGCCGCCCTCAGTGAACACATTCACAATGTCAAAAAGATTATTCTTTATCTGTCCCCTACCTGAGCGGGGATTGTACACAAAAAGCATTTTTTTCATTTGTTATCTCCTAAATTTCGCAGTTGATATAGCTAGTTTACACACTTATTATTGTATCAGCTTTTTAGCGGATTGTCAATGCCCTAATTATGAAAATCTAACGAAAATTTAAGCTTCATGGAGTATATTTTGTTCTATTTATGCGAAAAATAGAAGCAAACAGATTTTAGAGGTGATAAAATGGACAATGCTGAAAGGCAAAGACGAAGCTATGACTTTTTCCTTTCACTGCCGCCGCAGCTGCAAAATCAGCTTTCACAACAAAAAAGGCTCTCCAAAGAGGGTAAAGAGCCGCCGACGCCGTTTGAACGCTACAGCTTCAGCAGGTGGTACGACTAAGCAAAGGGCTGTCTTAAAGCGACAGCCCGATTTTTTTATAAGCTTACTTATCATCCTTGAAATATCTGTCAAGCATTGCCTTGAACGCTCTGCCGTGACGAGCTTCATCCTTTGCCATTTCATGAACCGTATCGTGAACTGCGTCATAGCCTAAAGCCTTGGCTTTCTTTGCAAGCGCCAGCTTGCCCTCACAGGCGCCGTTCTCCGCAAGCCATCTCTTTTCGAGATTTTCCTTGGTAGAAGCCGATACAACCTCTCCTAAAAGCTCCGCAAACTTAGCTGCGTGCTCCGCTTCCTCGTAAGCCGCCTTTTCATAGTACATACCAACCTCAGGATAGCCCTCTCTGATTGCCGCTCTGGACATTGCGAGATACATTCCGACCTCACTGCATTCGCCCTCAAAATTCTCTCTGAGTGCCGCAACTACATCAGGGTCAAGCCCCTGCGCAGAGCCTATCTTGTGATCGTCAGCCCATGTAACCTCCGCCTCTTCGTCAACCCTGTTAAACTTTGAAGCGGGCGCTTTGCAGACAGGACAGACTTCAGGAGCCGCCTCGCCCTCATAAATGTAACCGCATACTGAACATACAAACTTTGCCATAATAATCCTCCTTTATGGTGTCATATAAAAATCATTTTTCAAAACAAAGCGTTTATTTGCTTTGTTAATTTTAATATAACATATCTCTTTTAATTATGTAAAACGAATTTTTTAATTTTTTGTAGCCTGTCCATTAAATATATACCGATTTAGTATAGTTTATATACAATCCTTAAAAGTCGTTGAAAATAAAGGGCAAAGTTAGCTCTGACGAACTGAAAAAACTGTAAAAGAGCCGCAAGCTAAGCGTCTGTATACCTTAAATCGAATCGCTTTTCAATTGAACCGCAAATTTTCATTTTAAAAATCAAAAATCACGTCTTGACGAATAAAGACTAATGTGGTATAATAAATAAGGCTTGTTGACACTAAAACGACAACCTGAAAGGAATGATAACGATGCAGGGCTACAACTGCATAGCGGTTTTTGACTTTGACGCCGACAAATGGCTTATGTGTATGCGCTCAAAGGATCCATACAAGGGACTGCTCAATCTGGTGGGCGGCAAAATAGAGCCTAACGAGGAACATACCGCCGCCGCATACCGCGAGCTTGAGGAGGAAACGGGAATAACCGACAAGGATATATCTCTTACGAGAGTGATTGACTTCTGCTACCCGATTGACGACTGCTTTGTAGAGGTGTACGTCGGCAGGCTAAACAAGCCCTTTAAGCCGCACGGCGATGAAAACCGCCTGCTCTGGACGGATTTAAAGAGAAATTTCTTTGATTCCAAGCACTATGCTGGCGAGGGGAACATAGGACACATACTAGAAATTATAAAGCTTCACAGCGGCGAGCTTTTAGGAAAGGTTATAAAATAGGAGTTTAAGCTATGATAAAAATTCGTATTCCTGCGACAAGCGCAAACTTAGGCGCAGGCTTTGACGCTCTAGGGCTTGCCCTTAGCTACTACAACTACGTGGAGCTTGAGGAGTCTGACACTCTTAAGATTAAATCCGCTGATTCGGTTGAAATTCCGACAGACGAGAGCAATTTGGTTTACATATCCGCAAGAGATCTCTTTGAGGTGTGCGGCAAAAAGCTTTCGGGGCTTAAAATTACGCAGACAAATTCTATTCCAATGGCAAGGGGCTTAGGCTCGTCGTCCGCCTGCATAGTCGCAGGTCTTGTCGGCGCAAACACCCTGCTTGGCAATCCGCTGACGACTGACGACCTTGTGAATCTCTCGGCACAGATTGAGGGACATCCCGACAACACCGCTCCTGCGCTTCTGGGCGGCATTGTGACGGCTGTTTTTGACGGACGGCAGGTACACTGGGTCAAGCAGGAGGTCTTTACCAAGCTTAAATTTGTCGCTGTGATACCCGATTTTGAGCTTAAGACGGAAAAAGCCAGAGCCTGTCTGCCGAAAGAGATTTCCCACAAGGACGCAGTTTACAATCTTTCAAGAGCGGCGCTCTTTTCCGCTTCACTGCTCACAGGCAAGTTTGAAAATCTCCGCACTGCCGTACACGACAAGCTTCACCAGCCCTACCGCATGGAGCTTATCCCTAACTGCCGTGAGGTTTTCGACATAGCCTACAACCACGGTGCATACGGAGCCTACATAAGCGGCGCAGGTCCTACCGTCATGGCTATAGTTGACGAATCAAACGTTTACTTTTCGGGCAAAATGCAGTTTTCCCTCGAAAACGCAGGCTTAGGAGGCTGGAAAGTCAAGGAGCTTAGCATTGATAATTCAGGCACAGCTTTGGTTTAATATCAGAGCGGCTTATCTGAACACGCTAAAAACCCCTTTTGTCAGGAATTTCCGACAAAAGGGGTTTGTTTTTGTTATGCGGCTTGAGCTTATTCAGCGGTGTATCCGAAGCCTAAAATCTCAAAATACTTGTCCTCACTGCCCTCAGCCATTTCTATTGTAATCTCGTATTCAACCTCGCTTGACGACATACCTATGCACCTTACCTGCGGATTGCCCCAGCCGTCTGACGAAACCGAATCAACGTCAATCTCCTCATAAGGCTCGCCGTCCTTGGTTATCGTTATGTGAGCGATACCGTAGGTCTGCGAAGCGGCACTTTCCTCGTGGTAAATCAGGTAGACAAACTTTCCTGTGATTGTAAAGGTTATCGGCTCGTTGTCCGCATCTCCTGCGTGCTGCCAGCCGTTTGTGAAGTAGGAAATATTGCTCATCTGCGTCCAGCTTCCCTCGCTGTCAGCGGTAAGGTCTGTGTTTTCATACATATGCGCCCCGTACTGATATGCGCTTGTAAGCGTTTCCTCAGGATAGGAATACTCCTCAGCCGTCTGATCCATGACCGTGTCAAAGTAGTTCGCAATCATATCCGCTACAAGCTGATGACCGTTGTCGTTTGGGTGAGCCGTGTCGTCTGAAAACTCCTCCCACGTCATTTGCCCATTGTCAATCATGTAGGTTATTGCATCGTTGTAGGAAATCATCGGCAGGTCGTAATACTCGCCCTGCTCCTGCATATAGTAGCTCTGCGCACTGTAACCGTCAGAGGTTCTCGAAAAGAGCAGCACCACCGCCACATCATTTTCAATCAGCGTGCGGATAATTGATTCGTATGCAGTCTGATACTCGGTATCCGTGCCGTCATTCACCGCAAATTCGATAAAGCATATATCAGGGTCGTAGGCAAGCACATCTCTGTCAAGGCGCAGAACTCCAAGCTTTGATGGAGTACCGCTTATGCCTGCGTTGTTGTAGGTTACGTTTTCGCCTGTGCCAAAGGCTTCGGCTACATGGTCGTAGGAAAGCTTTGCATAGCACAAATCCGAGGTTGAAGCTCCTACACCTTCGGTAATCGAGCCGCCAAGGTAGGAAATGTTAATCTCCTCGCCGTTTTGTGCAGCAGTCAGCTTCTCCTGCATTTTAGTTACGTTGCCGTATGAAACGAGCGACTTGTCAAGCATCGCCTGCGTCCATTCCTCGTCCGTTTGCGGCTCGGCTTCTGAGGAGGACTCCTCCGCCTGTGAGGAAACAGCCTCCGATTCAGATTCCGTGTCGCCGCTTGAACAGCCTGCCGCCATGCCGCACACCATAGCTGCGGCAGTCAAAAGGCACAATAATTTTTTTATACGCATAATTTGCTCCTTTTTGTACTTTGTACGCTGAAAAAGCATACTCATTTGCCAAAACAGCCCCTCCCCATATAGAGGAGGAGCTGATATTGATTAGTTTTTCAACCGACTTTAACCTTCGGATCAGTTTATAACTGATTTTTCAGTTTCCTTGTCAAAGATGTGGATTCTGTTCGGGTCAATAGCAACCTGAATTTCATCCTGCGGTCTTGCTGTAGATCTTGAAGAAACTCTGGCTGTGAGGTTGATACCCTCGCAGTTGAGATACAGATAGGTTTCCGCACCCATCATTTCTGTAACTTCAACAGTGGTGTTGATAACGCCCGTCTTAGCAGCTGAGATGAACATTTCCTCATCGTGGATGCACTCGGGACGAACGCCGAGAACAATTTCACGGTCAACCAGCGGCTCAAGAGCCTCTGCGTCAGCCTTTGACTCGGGAACCTCAACTGTGTACTTAACTCCTCTTGATGTCTTGGTGTCCTCTGAACCAAACTCTGCAAGATACTTGTCGCCCTGCTTGATGAGCTTAGCATCGATAAAGTTCATCTGAGGAGAGCCGATAAAGCCTGCAACAAACTGGTTTACAGGATAATTGTACAGATTCTGAGGAGTGTCGATCTGCTGAATGTAACCGTCCTTCATAACTACGATACGGTCACCCATTGTCATAGCCTCTGTCTGGTCATGCGTTACATAGATAAACGTTGTTCCCAGCTTCTTGTGAAGCTTTGAAATCTCAGTTCTCATCTGAGCACGAAGCTTAGCGTCGAGGTTTGACAGCGGCTCGTCAAGTAAGAATACCTTAGGCTCACGAACGATAGCACGACCGAGCGCTACACGCTGTCTCTGTCCGCCTGACAGAGCCTTAGGCTTTCTGTCGAGTAGATGTGCGATGTCAAGTACCTTAGCAGCCTCTTCAACCTTCTTAGCAATTTCGTCCTTAGGAACCTTGCGCAGCTTTAGACCAAACGCCATGTTGTCAAATACCGTCATATGAGGATACAGAGCGTAGTTCTGGAAAACCATCGCTATATCTCTATCCTTAGGAGCAATGTCGTTGACCAGACGGTCGCCGATGTAAAGCTCGCCCTCGCTGATTTCCTCAAGTCCTGCAATCATACGCAGAGTTGTGGACTTGCCGCATCCTGAAGGACCAACCAGGATAACAAATTCCTTGTCCCTGATATCGATGTTAAAATCACTTACTGCGATTACACCGCCTGGATACTTCTTATAAACTTCTTTCAATGATACACTTGCCATATAAATAGAACCTCCCTGAAAATATTTTGCAATTGTTTCGACTTACAACAGTGCAAGCTACAGAGTGGAATAAAATTACATTTTTCCCAGCCGAGCTTTTTGCACCATTTTTTCTATACTTATATCATAACAAATTTTTCATAATGTGACAAGAGTTTTTTTCACTAAACTTTTGCCCTAATCTTTATTGATATTGACGAAAAATCGCAAAATTTTTCCAGTAAATTCCATTTTTAAATTTTCGATGTCAAAAGATTTTCAACATCTTTGTGCAATATCTCCAAACACCCTCCGAGCGGCAAATTTTCCTCAAGTGGTAAATTTCCAATGCAAATTCTCCTCAAAAAGACCACTTTATTTCCAGCATTTTCAAACATTCGCTTAATCTGGTGATACTTTCCCTCGTGAAGAACTACCGTGCAGGCGCACTCGTCACTCTCATCAGAACAAATTTCGGCAGGCAGACAGCTTTCCATTCCCTCGCCGTCCAAAGCGTCAAGGCTCATTTCTTTAGCAAAAAGCTCTCGGTATTTCTCCTCAAAGGGCTTTTCAAGGCGCACATAGTAGGTCTTGGGAACATGGCTCGAGGGAGCAAGCATTTTGTGAGCAAGCTCCCCATCGTCCGTAACAAGTACAAAGCCCTCGGAATCCTTATCAAGTCTGCCAGCAGGGAACAAGCCCTTTCTCCTGAGCTTTGGCGGAACAAGCTCAAGCACGTTCGTTCCATCCCTGTCAGAGGTTGAGCAGACATAGCCCTGCGGCTTGTTTATCATAAGATAGATATGTTCTCTGTAGACTATTTTTTCTCCGCTCACAAGCACCTCTGAATCGGCTAAAGCCTGCGTTTCGGGGCTAGTCACCTTTTCACCGTCAAGAGTAACCTCGCCCTTTCGGATAAGCCTTTTGACGTCCTGCCGTGAAAGGTCGGTGCGCTGTGAGGCTATAAATTTATCAATTCGCATAAATCTGCACTTCCATTTTATTTCAAAATCTCAAAGTCAATTCTCCGCACTTTCTGACGAATCGCTTTCCTGACTGTCGTTTTCATTTGCTTCCACAGATTCCTCAGCGGCTGACTCTTGCTCATCGCTTTCGTCCTGTGAAGCTTCACTTGAATCTAAAGACTCTTCACCGCTGTCTGCGTCAGACGTTCTGAGCAAGCCCTGCATAAAGCCGTCAAGCTCTGTGCAGCAGACATCTCCGCCTATAAGCACGCCGTCACAGCCGATAAGCGTAAGCTGAACGCTGTCCTCATGTCCCTTATAATTATACACCGAATAATAATAAATTTCAACCTCTTTTCCCTTAAAATTTGATAAATCAAAGCCCTGCTGAATTTGAAGCTCATTATAGGCGGTGTAAACATCGTCAAATTCCTCTGGGATCGTAACCGTCTTATGCTCGGTCGGTTCTTCGGATGCTTCCCAGCCAAGCTCTGAAATAAGAGCCTGCCGCTGCGCTTCTGTTTCAACCTTGTAGGTCTTGTCTGCGCCTGCTGCCTTGACTACACACAGTGCCGCTACCAGAACTACCGCCGCCGCTGCAAGAACAGTGCAGACAACCGCAGGAGCTTTTTTTAATTTTACAGTCTTAACAAACATATATTTCCCTCGTTTCATAATAGTTTGTCTAATCTATATGCTTCGCTCAGGACAAATAGAACAAGCCTCAATATCCTTTTATTGAAAAATCTGCTCAATTTTTTGTGCAAAACTAACAAAAATTAGCCTCGAATTTGTTATAATATAACGATTTTCAAATTTTTTTAAAAAATCTCTTTGACAATTTCAAATTATGTGGTAAAATATATAGTAGGTAACACTGTGCGCAGTCAGGAGTAAGTTTTTGGCAATTTGCCAATTGCTCTGTAATATTAACGCACCACGTACATATGTCCTGGGGGAAGAGGCATATGTAAATGACAAGCGGTGTTCTGCACAGGCAATTACAATAGGACAGCGTATGCGGTTCGCAGCAGATCGGACGAAGGCGGCTTTGCGTTCGGTTGAAGACGCTTTCGCACGATATGCACACAAATGAAGTGCGAATCTAATGTGCGCATAGTTTCTGAATACACGAAAGGGGCAGAATAAAATATGTCAAAAATAATTGCAGTAACCTCTGGCAAGGGAGGAACGGGCAAATCTTCCATCAGTGCCTGCTTGGGCTACGCTTTGGCAAAGCAGGGCAACAGAACGCTTATAATCGAGCTTGACTTCGGTCTTAGATGTATGGATATCATGCTCGGTATGCAGGGAAATATCACCTATGATTTAGGCGATGTGCTTGAAGGCACCTGCGATGTTTACAAGGCTACAACAACGGTAAAGCTTGCGTCAAACCTCTCGGTTCTCTGCGCTCCGTCCGATCCGTTTGTACAGCTCAAGGCGGAGGATATTGAAAAGATTACCTCTGAGATGAGGAAATACTTTGAATACATTATCATAGACACTTCAGCTGGAATCAACGGCTCGGTATTTGACATTGTAACAAATTCCGATTTGATTCTGATTGTCACAACGCCCGACCCTGTCTGTGTGCGTGACGCAAGAATGATGTCAGACGAATTTTACAAGAGAGGCAACCAGAAGCAGAGGCTTGTCATCAACAAGGCGAACAAGAGAATTTTTGAATACGACGACGTGGATGACCTTGATGCGATAATCGATACTGTAGGCGTTCAGCTCTTAGGCGTTATCCCAGAGGATTCGGCTATCCCGCTTGCTACGGGAAAGGGTGCGCCGCTTTCGTCAAGCTCTATGGGATTCTTTGCTTTCTCAGCGATTTCAAGGAGAATAAAGGGCGAGCATATTCCGCTTTCACTCAAGGCGTAAGAGTCAGGGTTCTTTAATTAACTACATCTATGTTCTCTTTACTATAGGGAACGAGCTGCAATTTTCTTTAAGGCGAGGGGGATTTTATTTTGAATATTGCACTTATTGCACACGATACTAAAAAAGAGCTTATGGTTCAGTTCTGCATTGCCTACTGCGGTATTTTAAGCAGAAACAGTCTTTGCGCCACAGGCACTACAGGTAAGCTTGTCGCAGAAGCGACAGGACTTCAGATACAAAAATATATGAGCGGCTCGCAGGGCGGAGCGGAGCAGATTTCCGCAAGGATTTCTTTCAATGAGATAGACCTGCTTCTCTTTTTCAGAGATCCCATTTCAGCGAAGCCGTATGAGCCGAGCGAAGTGGATTTACTTAAGCTTTGTGATGTACATAACATTCCTGTCGCAACAAATCTCGCCACTGCGGAAGCGCTTATCCATGCGCTTGACAGAGGGGATTTAGACTGGAGAAATATAGTCAATCCTACAAACTGACAGGCGGATACAAAGCTGTGAGCTGGGCTGTGAAAATCTGCGGCGAAACAGGCTAGGCTGTGCGCCTTGTTAGTTCTTATTTAGAAATTAAATATCATAAAATAAAGGCTATGACGGAGAAAAGGTCACACAAAAACGTTGTGCGAAGCGAGGACGGTACGGTGAGAGCGTCCGCAGAGCGGCTGTGACAAGACGCCTCTATTCAGCCTGCGCCTGAACAAAAGGGCGTGCGTATCCTCTGCGTTAAAGAGATGATGAGAGGCAAGAGCTTTGCTTTTGCTAATTTAGGGTGGTATCACGGCACAGGTCGTCCCTTGATTTACGGGGACGGCTGTTTTGTTTGAAAGGAGAAAATTTATGGCGATTTTAAAATTTCAAAGACCGAACGGCACACAGGACGTTGTCGGAAAGCAGATTGACAAATGGCACACTGTCGAGGACATTGTAACAAGCGAAGCTCAGGTTTACGGCTTCAGTGAAATTCGTATTCCAACCTTTGAAAGCACCTCGCTGTTTGTGCGCTCTGTAGGGGATTCAACGGACGTTGTGCAGAAGGAAATGTACAGTGTAAGCGCAAAAGGCGACGCAGAGCTTTCGCTTCGTCCAGAGGGGACGGCAGGAGCTATGAGAGCCGTTATCGAAAACGGCTTGCTCAACGAGAGCTTTCCGCAAAAGGTTTATTACCTGCTCTCCTGCTTTCGCCACGAAAAGCCGCAGGCGGGCAGACTGCGTGAATTTCACCAGTTTGGCTGTGAAATGGTAGGCTCGCAGGATCCACGCTCTGATGCAGAGCTTATTTCCCTTGCAAAGTCGATAATTGACAGAACGGGGATAAAGGGAGTGGAGCTTTACATCAACTCTATAGGCTGTCCAAATTGCAGAGCTAGGTTTACTGAGGCTTTAAAGAGCTATTTTGCCGACAAGCAGGATTCTCTTTGCGACAACTGCAAAAACCGCCTTGAAACCAATCCTTTGAGGGTTATAGACTGCAAGGAGGAGAACTGCGCTAAAATTGCAAAGGACGCTCCGATAATTTTAGACTATCTCTGCGACGAGTGCAGCGAGCATTTTGAAAAGCTTAAACGCTGTCTTGACGCAATGGAAATCAAATACACTGTGAATCCAAAAATTGTAAGAGGTCTTGACTACTACACCAAAACGGTGTTTGAGTTCGTCACGACCGACATAGGCTCACAGGGTACAATCTGCGGAGGCGGACGCTATGACGGACTTATCGAGCAGCTTGGCGCAAAGTCTACTCCCGCAATGGGCTTCGCTATGGGGCTGGAGCGGCTTATTCTGACTATGGAAAATCAGGGAGTTGAATTTAAAAACGAGCCGACCTGTGATCTCTACATTGCCACACTGGGCGAAAAAGCGGAGATTAAAGCCATGCAGCTTTGCTCACAGCTTCGTGAAAACGGAAATATGGCTGAGTGCGATATAGTAGGACGAGGACTTAAGGCAGAGATGAAATACGCCGACAAAATAGGCGCAAAATTTTCAATGGTAATAGGCGACTACGAGCTTGAAAGCTCTTCGGCAAGGCTTAGGAATATGAAAAACGGAGAGCTGAGCGAAATTAAGCTTGACGGCAGCTTTGCATACAATTTTGAAAGCGTGCTGGTTTCGTTCCTGCTCGGTGCGGACGATATTTTCAAACAGTGAGGAGGTACGCTATGGCAAGCGAAAAGGATCGGTGTATAATTTGTGGAGATATTCCGCTGGTAAGGATTCATACGCCGCAGGAATATATGATGTGCCTTGACAGCTTTATGCGGATGGTAAACGCAGACGATCTTAAGATAGTTTACCAAACCTGTCCGCTTGACAAGGTTATCGTCGACGGTAAATTCTACACGAGAAAGCTTTTTCATCAATTCCAATGTCAAGGTTGCGGTTGTATTTACGGAATGTACGTTGACGCCGAGCAGGGCGGAGAAATAAAGCTTAACGACGAGATTTTTTATCCGGGGAATTACGACTAGGAGATATGTGAGGATGTTTTTTATATTTCCAAAAAAATATGAATTTTACACAACGCTTACTCCGAAGCAGTGCGCAAACAAGCTTCGCCGTGAGCTTGTGGACTTTCAGAGAAAGCCCAGCCTTGTCGCCGCAAACAAATTTTTCAAGGCGCACAGGCAGGACGACTGCTATTACGGCAGTTGGGAAAGCGGCGGCAGCTTTGAGGTTTTCTATCACCATGCCAAAAAGCACGATGGCTCGTCAGCAGGCTTTTTCGGCAGCATAAAAAAGAGCGACGACGGCTCTGTGATTACGGGAAAGCTTAGACGAACTGTGCCTTTTTATATAGTCTGCGCAACATGGACGCTGATTTTGCTCTTTTTGATTCTCTGCCTTTTGGCGCTTAAAGAATACGAGGGTGCGCTCTGTACGGTGGCGGTGTTTGTTATCGGACTTCTGCTTATTTGTCAGGACAATTCAGCGCAGGAGGTAAAGGGCTTTCTCTCTTCATTCCCAAGTGAGGAGAGCTTTGGCGAAGAATCAGAAAAAAATTAAAATATAGAAAGGAATTTTATATGGCACTTGATACAATGAAGGGACTAAAGAGAACGCACTACTGTGCGCAGATTCCGCTTGAGCCGTGCGAGGTTACGGTGTGCGGTTTTGCGGATAGAGTTAGGGATATGGGCAACCTTATCTTTATAAATTTGAGAGATCGCACTGGAATAGTCCAGCTTGCGTTTAACGATCGGACAGAGCGGGAAATTTTTGAAAAAGCGCAGAGCGTTCACAGCGAGTACGTGCTTATGGCAAAGGGAAGGGTTTGCCCTCGCGAGAGCGTGAACAGCAAGCTTGCGACAGGTGCCGTCGAGATTATTGTAAGCGATCTTCGGATTCTCTCAAAGGCGCAGACGACACCTTTTGAGGTGACAAACTCCGACAAGGTAAACGAGGAGCTTAAGCTTCGTTACCGCTATCTGGATTTGCGCAGTCCAAAGCTTCAGAGCAATCTGATTTTCCGCCACAGGCTTGCAAAGGCGGCGAGAGAATATTTTTATGAAAACGACTTTTTGGAGATTGAAACTCCGATGATGATGAAATCTACTCCTGAGGGAGCGAGGGATTATCTTGTGCCGTCAAGAGTTCACAACGGGAGCTTCTATGCGCTGCCGCAGTCGCCGCAGATTTACAAGCAGCTGCTGATGGTTTCAGGCTTTGACCGCTATGTGCAGATTGCTCGCTGCTTCAGAGATGAGGATTTAAGAGCTGACAGACAGCCTGAATTTACACAGATAGACCTTGAGATGTCCTTTACCGACGTTGACGGACTTATCGAAATGGGCGAGGGCTTTTTAAAGCACGTCTGCAAGGAGGTGCTGGGCAGGGAAATTGAAACTCCGCTGCCGAGATACACCTATGCGCAGGCAATGAACCGCTTCGGCACTGATAAGCCCGACACGCGCTTTGAAATGGAAATTATGGACATAACCGACGTTGCAAAGGGCATAGAGTTTCCAGTTTTTGCTTCCGCTCTTGAAAGCGGCGGAAGCGTAAGAGCGATAACGGCTAAAAACGCCGCTTCGGTCTACACGAGAAAGGAAATAGACAAGCTTATAGAGCACGCTAAAGGCATAGGTGCAAAGGGGCTTGCCTATATTCGTTACACTGCTGACGGAGCTAACTGCTCGTTTAAGAAATTCTTAGCTGACGGAGATTTAGAGCGTCTGCTTGAAGCGACAGGAGCTGAACAAGGCGACTTGGTGCTTATTGCCGCTGACAAGGAAAAAATCGCTCTGCCTGTACTTGGTGCGCTAAGGCTGATTATCGCAAAGCGGCTTGATATTATACCGCAGGACAAGCTTAATTTTCTTGTCATCACGCAAATGCCTTTCTTTGAATACGATGAGGAGAGCGGCTCATGGATTGCCATGCACCACCCGTTTACCATGCCGCTTGAGGAGTGTCTGGACAGTCTGGACAGCGATCCTGCTTCTGTGCGTGCACAAGCGTTTGACTTTGTGCTTAACGGCGTGGAGCTGTCGAGCGGCTCTATGCGTATCACCGACTATGAGCTTCAGCAGAGAATGTTTGAAGCTTTAGGAATGAGCGATGAGGAGATAAAGGCAAAGTTTGGATTTTTAGTTGACGCTTATCACTACGGTGCGCCGCCTCACGGAGGAATGGGCTTCGGGCTTGACAGGCTTGCTATGACGCTTTCTGGAGCGGATTCGCTCAGAGATGTAGTTGCTTTTCCAAAGGTTCAGAACGCAAGCGAGCTTATGAGCGAATGCCCTGCCGAAGTGGACGCTTCACAGCTTGACGAGCTGGGAATTTGCATAAAAGAAAAAGCTGATTTAAAGGCTTGCGAGGAGGAGTAAAAATGAACAAGCTTTATGTTTCGCCTGACAGCGACTCGCTTTTCTACATGGGCAGAACCGAGCTTTACGGCGGCTTTCCGAGATTTGTCTACGCCGCTACAAGCGTTACAGTGCGCTTTAAGGGAACGGCAGTCAGTGCAAAAATAAGAAATCACAAGTTTTTCAATGAAATGCACATAGGCGTTGTAATTGACGGCAGGCATTACAAGGTGAGCTTTGAGCATAGTGAAGAAGAGATAACAATACTCCTTGCCGACAAGCTGGAGGCTGACGCCGCTCACGAGCTTATCTTTTACAAAAGTCAGGACGCTTCTCACTACTTTGAATTTCTAGGCTTTGAAATTGAAAACGGCGAGCTTTTAGCTCCGAACGAGCCGCCCAAGCTTAAAATCGAGTGCTATGGAGATTCCGTTTCGGCAGGAGAGGTTGTGGACGCTGTAGAGTTTACCGCAAAGGCGGATCCTGACGGTCACGGCGGCGTTTACGACGACGCATGGTACAGCTTCCCGTGGATTACCGCAAGAAATTTAGGCGCACAGCTTTACAATATAGCGCAGGGTGGAATTTCAATTTTCGACAACACAGGCTACTACCACGCTCCCGACTACATAGGCATGGAAATGGCGTATAACAAGGTTTGCTATTTCCCCGAAGCGCTAGGCGGCATGAGCGAGTGGGACTTTTCAAGGTACACTCCCGACATTGTAATTTTCGCAGTCGGACAGAACGACCCTCATAATGAATACGGCGATGATTTTGACATAGACAACCCAGACTACAGACTTAAGTGGAAAAACGGCTATAAGAAGATTATAAACGATCTGCGCTCAAAGTATCCGAAAGCTTACTTTGTGCTGATTCTGACAGTGCTTGAGCATGAAAACGGCTGGGATAAGGCGGTTGAGGAAATATCCGCCGAGCTTGACGAAAAGGTAAGCTATCTGAAATTTACCCGTGCAGGCAAGGCTACTCCGGGACATCCAAGAATTTATGAGCAGTACGAAATGGCGGAGGAGCTTACGGCTTATCTGTCAAAGCTCATTTGTGAAATTTAAAAAATTCACTCCCGATTTTCAGTCGGGAGTAATTTGTGAAAAGTTATAAATAAGCCCTTGCAATTTTAATATTTTCATGGTATAATGGTTTTATATCATAAAAATCAGAGATAAGAAACGACTAAAAGAGGAACTGCAATGATAAATTATCTTACTGCGACAGCCGAAGAGGGGCTGCAAAACGTCTATACACCGCTTTCTATGAAAGCGCACTTTATATTCTGCCTGATAGCGACTGCGCTTTATCTCGTGCAGTTTTACCGCAGAGGCTCGTGGCATTATCTTTTGATAATGTTCGCTGTTGACTTAACCTTTGCAACACAGCTTTCATTCTGTCAAACCTCGTCAGTTGTGTCAATTTTGGCTTTGGTTGAGATTGTACTTTTAGCGCTTGCACTTCTGTTTTACGTTAAATTCACCAGAGAGAAAAAGACCGTTAAGATAGAGCCTGACGATGAGGAAAGGAAAGCTAAATGCAATGTTGAGAAAGCTCAGCGGCTTGAGCAGAGCCGCCCTGTTGACAATGCCTTTGAGGACGAGGACGAATGAGCGAGGTTAAAATAGTCATACTTGACGCAGCTACCATTGTACGTGACGGTTTGCCGTCGCTTGAACCGATATGCGTCTTGGGACAGACAAAAATTCTGCCATTTACAGACGACGGTGAAATTGCAAACGCTATAGGTGACGCCGACGCTGTAATCTGCAACAAGTGCCAAATTACCGAGCAAGTATTTGAGCAGTGTGAAAATCTGCGGTATGTCGGGCTTTTTGCGACAGGCTATAACAATATCGATCTCAAAGCGGCAACTAAAGCGAAAGCTGTGGTATGCAATGTCAGAGGCTATTCGGCATATGCGGTAGCACAACACACCTTTGCGCTGATTTTAGACTGTTTCAGCCATGCGCACAGCTATGCTTTGGCGGTGGAAAACGGCGATTGGATAAGGCAGAAGCTGTTTTCATATTTTTATATTCCGACAAACGAGCTTGCAGGGCGCACAATGGGAATTGTAGGCTTTGGCGACATAGGAAGTCAGGTAGCAAAAATAGCGCAGGCTTTCGGCATGAGGGTTTTAGCCTGCACGAGAACACCGTCAAGGGTCGGGCAGGGAGCTTTGGCAGTGCCGCTTGAACAGCTTTTGAGAGAATCGGACATAGTTTCGCTTCACTGTCCGCTGACAACGCAAAATGAAAAAATGATAAATGCAGACACGCTTAAGCTTATGAAGAAAAGCGCACTGTTGGTAAATACTGCAAGAGGCGGACTTGTCGATGAGTATGCGCTTGCTAAGGCGCTTAACGAGGGAAAAATTGCGGGAGCGTGCATTGACGTGCTGACGCATGAGCCGATGAGAGAGGATTGCCCGCTTTTTAAGGTGAAAAACTGCATGATAACTCCGCACGTCGCATGGGCACCAATTGAAACGAGAGAGCGGCTGATTGACGAGGTGGCGGAGAATATAAAATGCTGGAAAGAGGGCAGACCGAGAAATGTTGTAAATCTGCCGAATGAGTAAAGGAGCTGTGAAAAATGGAAAACAGGCGGCGAGTGGTCGTAAAGGTGGGAACTTCAACGCTTACGCACAAGACGGGGCGGCTTAACATACGGCGAGTGGAAAAGCTGGTTAAGATTTTAAGCGACATTCACAATGCAGGGAACGATATAATTTTAGTTTCAAGCGGCTCGATTGCACTTGGAATGGCTAAGCTTGGACTTATGGAAAAGCCTGATGATACGGCTCTGAAGCAGACCTGCGCGGCAGTCGGACAGTGCGAGCTTATGTATATGTACGACAAGTATTTCAGCGAATATTCGCTGACGGTGGCGCAGTTTCTGCTGACAAAGTACATTTTGCTTGAGGATAGGCGAAAGAATGTTGAAAATGCGCTTGAGTGCGTAATTGAGCGTGGAATTATACCGATTGTAAATGAAAACGATACTGTGGCGATTGACGAGCTGGAGCTTGAGGTGGGCGAGAATGATTCACTTGCGGCAACGGTGGCGCAGATTGCAAAAGCCGATTTGCTGATAATTCTTTCCGACATAGACGGTCTTTACGACAAAGACCCCTACAGACACCCAGACGCACGGCTTGTCAGAGAGGTAACTGAAATTACCGATGAGATAAAAGCTTTGGCAGGGGGCGCACGGCGCGGAACGGGCGGAATGGTTACGAAAATAAACGCCGCTGAAAAAGCGATGAAAAGCGGCTTTGATATGATAATTACAAACGGCAGGGAGCCTGAAAATCTTTACAAGATTTTCGATTCAATTCCTGTCGGCACGAGATTTATTTCACAAAAGGAGCGGTGAGAGATGAACTACATTGAAAAGCTGGGATTTAAAGCAAAGGACTGCAAGGCGGAAATCGCAAACGCTTCGAGTGCACAGAAAAACGATGCTCTGCTTGAAATCGCCCATGTTTTAAGACGCAACTGCGACATGATAAGAGAAGAGAATCTCAAGGATTTAAAAGCGGCGGCGGCAAGAGGAATGAGCGAGGTTATGCAGGACAGACTGCGCCTTGACGACAAAAGGATAGAGGGCATGGCGGCGGCGTGTGAAAAGCTGTGTGCGGCGTCTGACCCTGTAGGCGAAATTATCGGCGGCGAGGTGCGTCCTAACGGCATGAAAATCACAAGAGTGCGTGTGCCGATGGGTGTTATCGGAATCATCTACGAATCCCGTCCGAACGTTACCGTTGATGCGGCGGCGCTTTGCTTAAAGAGCGGAAACGCTGTAATTCTGCGTGGCGGCAAGGAGGCTATAAATTCAAACATCTGCCTTGTCAAACTCATGCAGCAGGCGATAAGAGTTGCGGGACTGCCTGAAAGCATAGTTCAGCTTGTAGAGGACACCGACAGAGGCGTGGCTCTTGATATGATGCAGGCAAACGGCTTTTTGGACGTGCTTATCCCGAGAGGCGGCGCAAGGCTTATTCAGACGGTGGTAAAAACTGCGACAGTGCCTGTAATTGAAACAGGTACGGGAAATTGTCATGTTTATGTAGACGCAAGTGCAGATTTAAACATGGCAGTTGACATCACAGACAACGGCAAGACACAGCGTCCGTCAGTTTGCAACGCAGTGGAGAGCTGTTTGGTACACCGTGACGTTGCGGAGGACTTTCTGCCAAGGCTCAAGGAGCGGCTTGACAAGCATAGCGTTGAGATAAGAGGCTGCGAGCTTACGAGAATGATTTTAGGCGATGAGGTAGTTTTAGCGACCGATGAGGACTATGTGACAGAATTTTTAGACTACATAATTTCAATCAAGGTGGTTGACAGTCTGCGTGAAGCGATTGAGCATATCAATAGCTATTCGACAGGTCACAGCGAGTGCATTGTGACGGAAAGTCTGTTTTCAGCGGAGGAATTTCAAAAAAGAGTTGACTCTGCGGCGGTTTATGTAAACTGCTCGACAAGGTTCACCGACGGCGATGAGTTCGGACTTGGAGCGGAAATCGGAATTTCCACTCAAAAGCTCCACGCAAGAGGTCCGATGGGACTTCGGGCGCTTACCACCGAAAAGTGGCTTGTAAACGGAAACGGTCAGATTAGAAAATAAAGCTTTGCGGCACACGGGCGTTAAACTCTGTGCCGCATTTTTTGAAAGACTGCTAAAGGCTTTGATGTACAAATAATTAACAATATGTAAAAAATAAATCTACTTCAAAAACAACGCTTGACAGCAGGACAAAATAGTGATATAATATTATAGTCAAGCGTTTGACAAAAGCTTATGCGGCAGTGCTGGAATAGGCAGACAGGCACGTTTGAGGGGCGTGTGTCATACGACGTACGGGTTCAAGTCCCGTTTGCCGCATTTATCGGATATGCACTAAGCGACTGAATATATTCTTCAGCTAATTTGCTGTAAATATATTCAGTCGCTTAGTGCATACTTAACGTATGTTTTTTATCGGCTGAGGTAAGCTAGTTTTTTCTTTCGCAGGCTTATCTTAGTGGATAAAAAAATTGCGGAGGAAGGATTTGAACCTACGACCTTCGGGTTATGAGCCCGACGAGCTACCGAACTGCTCCACTCCGCGTTAAATGAGACCGAGATTACTTGCCTACAGAGCTTTAACACCCTGTAACCCCGACCGCATTATTAGTATACCACAAAATTTCAGCTTTGTCAACCCCTTTTGAAAATTTTTTTTCAAAAATATTTTTTGAATTGTCGATTTACAATTTCTGGATATTAAAGTCCTATCTGATTGGAAAAAGTAAGAAAATTGTCGTCAAATTGTATAAAGAAAATGCACTTATGGCTTAATTTTTTGTATTGTAAATAGAATTTGAAAAAAATTGCCGTTTAAGTGTTGACAAATGCAGGCAGGATGTGTTATAATAAGGTTACAATGAATCCCGCCTAATTACAAATAGGTGTCAATTTGGTTAAGATTTCAATTTGCAGCTTTGTTTACAGTAAATTAAGAGAAGAAGATGAAAACTATGATTGATATGAAAATAAAAGAAGGCGTTTTTGTTGACAGTGCCGAAGCGCACCGCTTTAATTCATCAGGAATTGAAGTAGAGTATATTGAACATACTGCTCCGGAGCTTGATTTTAAATATGAAGCTAAGCCTGTATATGATTTTTTCAAAAGAGCGATGGATATTGTGCTTTCGTTTGCGGCTGTCGCTGTGCTTTTGATTCCGCTGGTGCTGTTTTCTCTTTTGATTGTTATTAAAGACCCAGGCAGTCCTATTTTCAAGCAGGAAAGAGTCGGTAAAAACGGCAAGCGTTTTTATATGTATAAGCTGAGAAGTATGTACAAGGACGCAGAGGACACCAAAAAGGATCTGATGGAGCAAAATGAGTGCTCGGCGCACTTCTTTAAAATAAAGAACGACCCGAGAATTTTAGGCAGACTCGGCAAATTTATCAGAAAAACCTCTGTAGACGAGCTGCCGCAGCTTTTTAATATCCTTAAAGGCGATATGGCTATTGTCGGACCTCGTCCGTTTGTTGAGAGCGAGCAGAAAAAAATGGCTCCTGAACGTCTTTTGGTCAAGCCTGGACTTTCATGCTACTGGCAGATTAACGGCAAAAATATGCTTTCAGATGAAATGAGCGATTACTACGACAAAAAGTACATAATGGAAAGAAGCCTTTGGCTTGATATTAAAATCATTTTCAAGACCTTTGCAGTTGTCTTTAAAAACGACTGACACATCCCTTTTAGTAGTGAGCTAAGTGCTTTAAATAAAAACTATGAGCGTTTGGAAAGCTTTCCAAACGCTCTTTTTGTTTATCTTGTTGTCAGAAACTTGATCGCCCTCTCTATTGAATCCTTTGAATTTCCCCAGTCTGCGTCCTTACCCGTGTTTCGGTAGTCGTACATTTTGCAGTAGTGCGAAACGTCCTTTTCAAGCTCGTCGAGGTATTTTTTCACAAGCTCCGTGCAATCTGACTGAAAGCCGTGACGGCAGGACTTGTCCATGTCGGCTTCACTCTTTTTCATAAGCATTTTGTAGTGCGGCAGACAGATAAGCTCCTGTTGTTCAAAAAGCTCTCTGAATTCACGCTCGTTTTTGTAGAGGTCGAAAAGGTTATCTAAAAGCCTTGTCATCCCCCACTCGATTTTGTTGCAAACAAAGCAGTCATTTGTCACCTTTGAAACCTTTTCAGTAGTGCGGCGGTTTTTGCCGTCTGTAGTTTCAAAAAGCTTCTTATCGTCAAAAACGTTTTTCTGAAGCTCCTGCAAATGACTTTGCAGCATAAGCGCAAGCGACAGACGGTTTTTGCAATTTCTCATCTGCTCAAAATGCTCCTTGCAAAATCCCGCCTTGTTCGTTTCTATCCTTACGTCAGGCTCCATCATCGCAGCTCCCATTATGTACTCGACGCTGTGCTGCTCAAGCGTATCTCTCATGCGGCATATCGGACAGCCGCACTTTGGTTCAAAGACCTCGTTAATCGGTATTGTAAGCAAGCTTTCGTGCATAAATTTATTCTCCTTTACCTTGCGTTTACGCTGTCAATAAATCTCATAAATGCCGCTCTGCCGCTTTCACTGCGCTTGTAAACTCCTGCGTGCTCGAGAACCTTGGCAAAGACAAGTCCTACTTCCTCGTGCAGAATTTCATCTATATTTTGCGGCATGGGATTTTTTTCAGCTAAAATTTTCTCCGCCCAGTCAGCGTGCTTGGCAATTTCTTCATTTCCTCTTAAATCGCCGCCTTCAAGCATAACGGTTTTAAGCTGCTCAAGCTCCGCTTTCAGCCTGCTAGGAAGCACTGCCAGCCCCATAACCTCTATAAGCCCGATGTTCTCCTTTTTGATATGGTGAAGCTCTGCGTGAGGGTGGTAAACTCCAAGCGGATGCTCGGAGGTGGTGATGTTGTTTCTCAGCACAAGATCCAGTTCAAATTGCTCTCCGCGTTTTCTTGCAATCGGTGTAATTGTGTTGTGCGGCTCTCCGTCAGTTTCAGCGTAAATAAATGCGCTTTCGTCAGTGTACGCTCTCCAACAGGAAAGAATTTTGTCCGCAAGAAGCGAAAGCCTCTCACAGTCGCTTGAGCTTATGCGTATAACCGACATAGGCCATTTGACAATTCCTGCCTGTATATCCTCAAAGCCTTTAAATTCAACTGCCTGCTCAATCTGCGCTCTTTCCATTGCAAAGGTATAGTGTCCGCCCTGAAAATGCTCGTGCGCTAAAATCGAGCCGCCGACAATCGGCAAATCCGCATTTGAGCCTACAAAATAATGCTCAAACTGACGCACAAAATCAAACAGCTTGTCAAATGCGCTCTTGTCAATCACCATAGGCGTGTGCTTTTTGTTAAAGACTATACAATGCTCGTTGTAGTAAACGTAAGGCGAATACTGAAAGCCCCATGGCTCGCCTAAAATGTCAATCGCTGCAATTCTGTGATTGCCCCTTGCAGGGTAGTTCACTCTGCCAGCATACCCTTCGCACTCACAGCAAAGCTGGCATTTAGGATAGCCTGACTGCACAGCGTTTTTCGCAGCGGCTATAGCCTTCGGATCCTTTTCAGGCTTTGAAAGATTTATCGTAATGTCAAGCCTGCCATACTCTGTGTCAACCGTCCACTTGACATCCTTAGCTATTCTGTCGCAGCGAATGTAGTTTGTGTTCTGACTAAATTTATAGTAGTTTTCGGTCGCTTTCTGCGGAGAAATTGAATAATCTCTGCGAAAATCAGCGTTGAGCTTACTTGGCGGCGGAGTAATAATTGTCATAAGCTCGGTGTCAAACAAATCTCTGTAAACTACGCTGTCCTCGCACAGCCCCTTTTCAACCGCATAGCTTGTAAGCTCCTCAAGCGTCTGCGCCAAATCTACATTTTCAAATTCACAATCTGGCTCGTCATAATCGTCCAAGCCTAAAGCCTTAAGCAGACGGTTGGTGCAGTAAATCTCGTCAAGCGGATCTATAAGCCCCCTTTGACGTCCATAGCAAATAAGCCTTTTCACACCATCATAAATCATAATACGCTTCCCCTTTTATTCAAATCCATTCGCCACAGGCGAACCACCTTAACTGTTCACTATTCACTATTTACATTCTACCACAAAAATCAGAGAATTGCAACCGTTTTCACAAAACATTTTCCGAAAAAAAGACGCTGCTTTAAATCACAGCGTCCTTTTTTATCTGCAAACCTTTGAAAAGGTAAGAGCTTTACTTTTTAGCCTCAGCCTCGTTGTTGTAGAGCTTAGCATAGCGGAGCAGATAATCGTATCTGTCGTTTGCGTTCGCAACCGCCTTGTCGAAGAGCTTCTCGGCTCTCTGAGGATTCTGTCTTGCAAGAGCGTTGTAACGAACCTCTCCCATTAAGAACTCCTTGTAGTCCGCTGTCGGAGCCTTGGAATCGAGGATAAACGGATTCTTGCCCTCAAGCTTAAGCGATGGATTGTATCTGTACAAATGCCAGTAGCCTGCCTGTACCGCTTTCTTTTCCTCTGTCTGAGCTATCTTCATGCCGCCCTTGATACCGTGGTTGATACATGGAGCGTATGCGATGATAAGCGATGGACCAGGATAAGCTTCAGCCTCTGCGATTGCCTTGATGCACTGGTTGTAGTCTGCGCCCATAGCAATGTGAGCAACATATACATAGCCGTATGTCATAGCAATTCCTGCGAGATCCTTCTTCTTAACCTCTTTACCTGCCGCAGCAAACTGCGCGATAGCTCCTGTAGGTGTTGACTTTGAGGACTGTCCGCCCGTGTTGGAGTAAACCTCGGTGTCGAATACGAAGATGTTTACGTCCTCGCCCTGTGCGATAACATGGTCAAGTCCTGAGAAGCCGATGTCGTAAGCCCAACCGTCGCCGCCGAAAATCCAGAGCGATTTCTTTCTTAAGAAATCTGCGTCCTTGAGAATTTCCTCCGCAGCCTTTGTCTTGGACTTCTTAAGAGCGTCAATCAGAGCCTTTGTAGCAGGCGTGTTCTTTGCACCGTCGTCAACGGTTGAGAGATATTCCTCGCAGGCTTTCTTTACCGGAGCGGACTTTGTTGACTTTGAAAGCTCCAGAACCTTAGCGATTGTTCTCTGTCTGATTGTGTTTTGCGCAAGGAACATTCCGTAGCCGTACTCTGCGTTGTCCTCGAACAGTGAGTTAGCCCATGCGGGACCCTTGCCCTCTGCGTTCTTAGTATAAGGAGTTGAGGGAGCCGAGCCGCCCCAGATTGACGAGCAGCCTGTAGCGTTTGCAATGTACATTCTGTCGCCGAACAGCTGAGTTACAAGCTTGGCGTAAGGCGTTTCTCCGCAGCCTGCGCAAGCGCCTGAGAACTCAAGCAGCGGCTGCTTGAACTGCGAACCCTTGACAGTAGCTTCCTTGAATTTTTCGTGAACCTCGGGCTTGTCCTTGAGAGTAAGTCCGTAGTTGAATACCTCCTGCTCTGCAAGCTGTGTTTCCAGCGGAGCCATGGAGAGAGCCTTCTGCCCTTTCTTTCCGGGACAAACGTTTACGCATGAGCCGCAGCCTGTGCAGTCGAGAGCCGACATTGTCATAACAAAGTAATATCCTGGCATACCCACGCAGGCGACAGCCTTTTCCTTTGCAAGCTTAGGAGCTTTCTTAAGCTCGTCCTCCGTCATGATAACGGGACGGATTACAGCGTGAGGGCAAACGTATGAGCAGAAGTTGCACTGAATACAGTTTGCGCTGTCCCATGCGGGAACGTCAACTGCAATTCCTCTCTTTTCAAATGCGGCAGAGCCCTGTGGGAACGTGCCGTCCGCCATGTGAACAAACGTCGAAACAGGAAGCGTGTCGCCCTTCTGAGCGTTGCAGGGAATCTGAATTTCGTTTACAAAGTCCTCAAGAACCTTGTCTGAGCAGCTCACGTTCGGAATACCCATAGCGGTATCGCCAGCATTCTTCCACTCTTCAGGAACCTTAACCTCTACCACCTGCTGACATCCTGCGTCAATAGCGTCATGGTTCATCTTGACGATAGCCTCGCCCTTCTTTGAATAAGAAGCGGTAGCCGCATCCTTCATATACTTAATCGCATCGTCAAGCGGAATGATGTTCGCAAGCTTGAAGAATGCAGACTGGAGTACGGTGTTGATTCTGTTTCCAAGACCGATTTCCTTTCCAATCTTGACTCCGTTTATAATGTAGAACTTAATGTCGTTCTGCGCAATGTATCTCTTAACCTGACCCGGCAAATGCTTGTCAAGATCTTCCTCTGACCACTGGCAGTTGAGCAGGAATGTTCCGCCCGGTTTGATGTCTGAAACCATATCGTACTTGTCGATATAGCTCTCGTTGTGACAGGCAACAAAGTCAGCCATATTGATGAGGTAGGTGGACTTAATCGGAGTTTTTCCGAATCTGAGGTGAGAAACCGTTACGCCGCCCGATTTCTTTGAGTCGTAAGCAAAGTATGCCTGAGCATAGAGATCTGTGTGGTCGCCGATAATCTTGATAGAGTTCTTGTTAGCTCCTACCGTACCGTCAGCACCCAGACCCCAGAACTTGCAGGAGGTTGTACCCTCAGGAGCAGTGTCAATCTTTTCTGACGAATCAAGGGAAAGATTTGTAACGTCGTCGGTGATACCGATTGTAAATCTAGGCTTGTAGCTTTCCTTCCATGAAGCGTTCCAGTAAACAGCCTTAATCTGTGCAGGAGTTGTGTCCTTTGAACCAAGTCCGTATCTTCCTGATGTAACGGGTACATCGTGGAACTTAGTTCCCTTGAGAGCGGCGGCAACGTCAAGCCACAGCGGCTCGCCGAGTGAACCAGGCTCTTTTGTTCTGTCGAGAACGCTTATCTGCTCAATTGTGTCAGGCAGAGCCTTGACAAGCTTGTCTGCGCAGAAAGGACGATACAAGCGAACCTTTACAAGACCAAGCTTTGTTCCCTCGTTTGCGTTGAGGTAGTCTATAGTTTCCTCAATCGTGTCACAGACTGAACCCATAGCTACAATTACATGAGTAGCATCTGGTGCACCGTAGTAGTTAAACAGCTTGTAGTCTGTACCGATTTTTTCATTAACCTTGTTCATGTAGGTTTCTACTACTTCTGGGATAGCATCGTAGTAGGTGTTGCAGGCTTCTCTTGCCTGGAAGAAAATATCTCCGTTCTGAGCCGTACCGCGAAGCACAGGATGCTCAGGGTTGATAGCTCTCTTTCTAAATTCGGCTATTGCGTCGTAGTCAACCATTTGAGCAACGTCCTCTTTGTCCCACGTTTCAATTTTCTGAATCTCGTGAGAGGTTCTGAAGCCGTCAAAGAAGTGCAGGAACGGAACTCTGCCCTTGATTGTCGAGAGATGCGCTACTGTTCCTAAGTCCATAACCTCCTGAGGGTTGCTGGAGCAGAGCATTGCAAATCCCGTCTGACGACAGGCATAGATGTCCGAGTGGTCGCCGAAGATGTTGAGCGCATGAGAAGCAACGCATCTTGCGGAAACATGAATTACGCAGGGAAGAAGCTCGCCTGCAATCTTGTACATATTCGGGATCATCAAAAGAAGACCCTGCGAAGCTGTGTAGGTGGTGGTAAGTGCGCCGGCTGAAAGTGAACCGTGTACGGTACCTGAAGCTCCTGCCTCCGACTGCATTTCCGCAACCTTGACAGGTGTTCCGAAGATGTTGGTCTGTCCCTTTGCCGCCCACTGATCTGTCACCTCAGCCATTACCGACGACGGCGTGATAGGATAGATAGCAGCAACCTCTGTAAAGGGATAGGAAGCCCATGCAGCAGCGTTGTTTCCGTCCATGGTTTTCATTTTTCTTGCCATTTCAAAAATCATTCCTTTCTCGTATTTCGGGAGAAAATCCAGGTACATTCTGACTTCACTGCAAAACGCACCGCCGCCGCTTAATTTTAAAGTGCGGTCTCTCCCATAAAATTTCCGCCATTAAGACTTGGCGGATTAATTACATTTATATTATACCACTAATTTTTTGTTTTGTAAATACCCTTTTCTAAATTTTTTACCTGTTTATCACGATATTTTTTATTTAATTCGGTTAGCTTACGCTTACATATGTGCAGCTTTTACATGGGTGAAGATGAGCATATGAATATTTAGGCACTTCTAAAGCAAAGAATCAAATTATCTTTTAAAAGTGTGAGTGCGCTGACAAAATTCTTTATTTCTTATCACTGAAGTCTATTGACAAAAGAGCTTTTTTGTTGTATAATTAAAATGGAGGGATAAACCTCGGAGTATGACAAATAAATTATGTAAGGAGAAGATACATATGTCTAAATTTTGTACAAGCTGCGGAGCGCAGATTGATGATAATACTGCTTTCTGTCCAAACTGCGGAGCGGCTCAGCAGGCTGATGCGGTTAATCCGAACACAGCTTATCAGGCTTATTCAGCAGCAAACAATAACGCACAGCCGACCTTTGACGAGGTTTCTTATAATTATGCCGGCGATATAGGAGCTGTACAGGAGATAGGCAAGGCTAAAAACAATAACACGATTATCGGGCTTTGCGCAGTTTTATTAGTTGTAATCATTGCGGCGGCGGTTTTGCTTGCGATTTTTGTTTTCGGCAAAAAGGATTATGAGGAGCCGATTGAGAAATTATGCCTGGCGATAGAAGAAGCTGACGGAGGCGCATTTGCGGATGCTTATGCTGATTATCTTGTTGATTATATGGATTATAACTTTGAAGAGTACTATGATTGTGATACAGAAGAATGGTTCGAGGAATATATCTTAGAAGACGGTCTTGATTATCTTGAAGATGAGTATGGCGATGACATCAAGGTTTCTTACAAGGTTACTGATAAAGAGAAGCTTGACGACGATGACCTAGAGGATTTAGAAGACGAAATCAAAGATGAATATGATGAAAAGGTCGATGTTACAGAAGGCTATAAGCTTGAAGTAGAAATAACAGTTAAGGGTGAAGATGATAAGGAAACCTTTGACGGAGATATTTTTGTTTATAATATAGATGATAAATGGTGTATTGACGCTACTGTCGAAGATGATACTTTTGATATTGTAGATGACATATATGATGATTACAGTTTTAGCGATGACTAAGATTAAAATCAGTCGGTGAAAATATTACAGCCGTGTTTCGGCTTACGGTTGTCATAAAGTACGGATATACAGATACATATTTAAAAAGTGATACACAAAAGAAAGGTACATTAACAATGAATTTTTTTAACGTAGGCTTTGTGCTGTGCGCAATTGACGTGAGCTTTTCGTCATGGATAAATTACGCTCTCAAGCTTTTGGGCGCAGTCTTTATGTTTGTCGGAATAAGAGAAGCGCAGGCGGTCGCAGACGGCTTTGAGCGTTTTAACGGACAGGTTGTGACGGCGGGAGCTCTTTCTGTTGCTGGACTTGCGGCGGCTCTGCTTTATCAGGCGGGAACTCTTTCAGGAACGTCTGCAAATGTGATTTTAACGGCGGTGGGCTTTCTTTCGGTGGCGGCTGTCGTTTACAATCAGTATTCGATTATAAAGCATATCACTCCCATGCACGAGCTGGTCAACGACCCGTCTCTGCTTGATAGGCTTTCAAAGCTGTGGAAGAGGCTTACCGTTTTCAGAGCTGTTGCGCTTGTCTGTGAAACGGCGGCGCACTGTATGCCCGACTGCACTGCTCAGGCGGTTGTGCAGTTTGTTATGCTTGCCGCCAGAATAATTATGTACGTCTACGTTTTCTTTGTTGCGGCGGCGTTTAACCGTGTGAGAATGGACTTTAACGTAATGCACCCGGTGTGATTTTAAGAAAGGAGCGGACTTGATTGCTTTCAGTGATTATCCCTGCATTTAACGAGCAGGACAATGCGCCTGCGGCGGCTTCGGCAATAAGCCGCACCCTTGATTCCTACAATATAGACTACGAGCTTATCTTTATAAACGACGGCTCAACCGACCGCACATGGCTAAGACTTACTCAGCTTGCGGCGAGCGATGAGAAAATCAAGGCGATTTGCCTTAGCCGCAACTTTGGCAAGGAGGCGGCGATTTTTGCAGGACTTGAAGCGGTGAACGGCGAGGTCTGCGCCGTGATGGACTGCGATTTACAGCATCCGCCTAAGACGCTTGTCGAGATGTACCGCATCTGGGAAAACAGCGATGTGGATATAGTTGAAGCAAAAAAACGTTCAAGGGGAGAGGAGAAGAAATCCTACGGATTTTTCGCACGGCTTTTTTATAAGCTGATAAATAAGGTTTCAGGGCTTGATATGAGCGATTCGTCCGACTTTAAGCTGATGGACAAGCGGGCGGTGGACGCACTTTTGAGAATGCCCGAGCGGCTTACCTTTTTCAGAGCGATGTCAAGCTGGGTCGGCTTTAAAACCGAGTGTGTTTATTTTGACGTTGAACAGCGCAATTCAGGAGAGAGCAAGTTTAAATTCAAAGGCTTGGTGAAATACGCAGTGACAAGCATAACCTCGTTCACCTCTGCACCTATGCAGATTGTAACGGCGGCAGGAGCTGTAACCTTTATAATCGCAGTGATTATGACGCTTGACACTCTGTACAACAAGCTCTGGGGCGGCTCTGCGGAGGGCTTTCCGACAGTTATATTGCTTCAGCTTTTCACCTCTGCGATTATCATGCTTAGCTTAGGTATAATCGGCTACTACATTGCAAAAATATACGAAGAGATAAAACAGCGTCCCCGCTACATTGTAAGCGAAAGATTAAATCTTGATAAAAATGACAAGGACAGGAGAAAATAAAATGCCTCAAATTCAGTCTGACGGCGAAACAAAAAAATCAGCAGGGCTCAAACCAAAGAAAAGCAAAAGAGCATACCTTTCAAATCTCTCTCAGGGCTTTTCATATTTAGAAAAGGTATTTTCAGCAAAACCGTTCGCTCTTTACCTGCTTGTTTTTCTGATTCCTGTGGTAATAATGTATCTGGCATATGCGCTTTTCGGCGTTCATCCTTTCGGCAACGGTTCGGTGCTGGTGCTTGATTTAAATGCGCAGTATGTTTACTACTACGAGGCTTTTCGTGATGCAATTTTAGGCGATGGAGGCTTAGACAGTCTTATCTACAGCTGGTCGAGAAATCTTTCCGGCGATATGTTCGGGATTTTCGCCTACTACATTTCAAGCCCGTTTATGTTTGTGATTCTGCTCTTCCCACGCAGCGCAATGTGCGGAGCGGTTGAAGCAATGCAGCTTTTGAAAATCGGCTCGGCGGCTGTGACCTTTGCCTTTTACCTTAGAAATACAGCTAAAGTAAAGGCGGTTGACGAAAAAAATTTCAAGCGTGCGAAAAACACCTCTGTTGTTATTTTTTCAACCATGTATGCGCTTATGTCCTACATGGTGGTTCAGCTTATGGACCCTATGTGGCTTGACGGACTTATCTATCTGCCGCTAATATGCTTGGGAGTGGAAAAGCTTATCTACAAGGGCAAAATGCTGCCGCTTGCAATTCCGCTTGCGCTGATGTTTATTTCGCATTTCTATATCGGCTATATGGTGGGTATTTTTACATTTTTCTACTTCGTCTACTGCTATTTCGGCATAGAGGGCAGAAGGGTTCCGAAGCGCTGGTTTTCCTCGATTTTAAAATTCGCAGGAAGCGCTGTAACGGCGATTCTCACCGCCTGCGGAGTGCTTTTGCCGATTTACAATGCGCTTAAGCTGGGCAAGCTTGAATTTTCAACTCCTGACTGGTCTATGGCGACGCAGTTTGACTTTCTCACCTTTCTCACAAAGCTGTTTCCGCTTAGCTACGACACGGTTTATCCTGACGGTCTGCCGATGATTTACTGCGGCACGGCTGTGCTGATTCTTGTCCCGCTGTTTTTCATGAATAAAAAAATCTCTGTCAAGCGCAAAGCTTCAAGCGGCTTGCTGCTTGCGCTTACCGCAGTGCTTATGTACATTCGTCCGACCGATATAGTTCTCCACGGCTTTCAGGTTCCGAACTGGCTGCCCTACCGCTACTCCTTTGTGTTTTCATTCCTCCTGCTCATAATGGCATATGAAGCGTTTGAAAATCTGGACGGAATAAGCTTTAAGGAAATCGGCGGAGTTTTCTTCGGACTTATGGTTTATCTGATCTGGTGCGAAAGGGAAAACTATGAGCATTTTGAAATTTTCCGTTCCGTCACCGATTCAGACGGCGAAACCTCTGCGGTTATAGGCGGCATATGGTTCTCCGCACTTGCGCTTGCAGTGTATTTTCTCATGCTGTATTTAAAGAAAAAATATACGGCGTCAAGAATTTTGTGTTTTGTATTATGTGTTGCAGTCGGAGTGGAAATGCTTGCAAATTCTATGGACACGCTTCAAAAGATAGATGAGGATGTAGTTTACAGCGATTATACCTCTTATGAGCCGTATATGTCAAACACCATTGACGCTGTAGAACACATTCAGCAGTTTGACGATTCAGTCTACCGCATGGAGGCGACTACTCCTCGCTCGGTAAACGACCCGATGGGAACGGGCTACAGTGGAATTTCACATTCGAGCTCTGTTATGAACACACCCGCTCTTCTTCTTTTGCAGCAGCTAGGCTATGCCTACGGCGGAAACTACACTAGCTATAACGGCGCAACGCTTATCACTGATTCGATTTTTAACATCAAGTATTTGATGGATATAGTAGAAGACGACAGCGAGGGAGACGACGGCTATCAGGCTATAAAAATCCCTGATGAGTACAAGCTTGCGACTCATATTGAGGAGGACGGCGCAACCTACAAGTTTTATCAAAACCCCTATGCAATGGGCTGGGGAGTAGTTTGCGATGAAAATATAAATTCGATAGAAATGGTTGACGACAATCCGTTTGAAAATCAAAATGTGCTTTACAGTGCGCTTGCTTCGGGCGATGGAATAACAGAATATTTTACAAGGATAGTTCCGAAAAATATGGAAACTGAAAATGTCACCACCGCCACCCTTACCGATGGAAAAACTACAAAATTCTATGCTACTGATGAAAGCGCCGCCGAAACTCATGTCGACTATGTTGTAGAGATGAACAGGGACGGGGATTTGTATATGTATTTGCCGACCGACTACGAGAGGAGCTGCACAATCTGGGTGCTTGACGAGGAAAGCTACCAAAACGGCGACGGCACAATGGACTATGCAGGACAGTTCTTTGTAGGCGACAACTATTCGATTTTAAATCTCGGTTCGTTTTTAAAAAATCAGGACGTGAGAATTAGAATTACAATTTCAAATGAGGATAAGGAAGCGTTCTGGAGCGACAACCTTTTCTACACGCTTGACACCGAAGCCTTTGAGCAAACTGCAGAGCTTTTGCAGTCAAACAGCGCTCAGGTTACTCAGATTGACAACACCTCTGTAACGGTAAGCTGTAATTCTGACAGTGACGACAGCTATCTTTTCACTACTGTTCCGTACCAGGAGGGCTGGATTATAAAGGTAAACGGCAAAGAGGTAAGCTGTGAAACTGCGGTAGGTGCGCTTATAACCATTCCGCTTGAAGAGGGAGAGAATGTAATCGAGATGAGCTTTGAACCAAGCTATCTTACAGCAGGAATAGTTCTATCAATTGTCGGGCTGCTGTGTATTCTGCTGATATTTATTTTCGAGTATAAGGACGGCAGGCTTATAGACTCGATTATCTCTAAGCTTGACGGCAGGGCAAAGGAAAAGGATAAAAAACAAAATCCGTTAGGGACGGATTGATGATGAAAGGAAGTAATTTTTATGTCAAAGAAAAATAATGATTCATACCAAAAGAGTGATAAGCCGCTGATTCTCAGAATTATCGTGCTTGCTGTTGTGGCGGCTATGATTTTAGGAATAGTTATCGGCTCTGTGGCGAGTATGTTTTAAGCCATGGTACATATAGGAAATAGCTGGGACGCTCTTTTGCAGGACGAATTTCGCTCAGAGTACTATCTTAAGCTTCGTGAATTTCTCAAAGCCGAGTACTCAAGCCGTACTATTTATCCCAATATGTACGATATATTTAATTCGCTCAGATACACTCCGTATGAAAATGTAAAGGCGGTTATCATAGGGCAGGATCCTTACCACGGCGAAGGGCAGGCTCACGGGCTTTGCTTTTCTGTGAAAAAGGGAGTTGCCGCACCGCTGTCGCTTCAGAATATTTTCAAGGAGCTTCAAGCTGATTTAGGAATATCTGCGCCGAATCACGGCGAGCTTACCGATTGGACAAGGCAGGGAGTTTTGCTTCTCAACAGCGTTCTCACCGTGCGTGCAGGGCAGCCAAATTCACACAAGGGCATGGGCTGGGAACGCCTCACCGATGCAGTTATAAGGCTGCTAAACGAGCGTGAGCAGCCGACTGTCTTTCTGCTCTGGGGCGCAAATGCCCGTGCAAAGGCGGTGCTGATTACAAATCCTAAGCACTTGGTTCTGACAGCGGCGCACCCGTCTCCACTCTCCGCCTACAACGGCTTTTTCGGCTGCCGTCATTTTTCCAAAACAAACGAATTTTTAAAGAGCAATGGGCTTGAACCGATTGACTGGAGAATTTCTTAGTGCAGCATTGCGCAAAGACCGCATTATGAGCTCCGTTCATACAAACGGCTTTGTACGTTTTCCGCTTGCAAATTTTCTGTCATATTTCTCGTGAATACATAAAATTAACACTACCGTTTTTTGTTTTATCTAACGAAAAAAGTTACAAAAAGGTAAAAAAAACGTATATGTTTTGTAAACTGCTATTGACTTATTGGAGGTAGTGGTGTATAATAAAATATGTGTTGACACTGTATGTCAACATAAATTTTTAACGAAAGGAGAGATAATATGCCAACCTTTAACCAATTGGTTAAGAATGGAAGGGACACCTTTGAGAAGAAATCAACCGCACCTGCGCTTCAGAAGGGATATAACTCGAAGAAGAAAAAGACGATTGATCAGAGCTGCCCACAGAAGAGAGGAGTCTGCACGGCTGTAAGAACCGCAACGCCTAAAAAGCCTAATTCGGCTATGAGAAAGATTGCCAGAGTTAAGCTTACAAACGGTACAGAGGTTACAGCTTACATTCCTGGAATCGGACATAATCTTCAGGAACACAGCGTTGTTCTTATCAGAGGCGGACGTGTTAAGGATCTGCCTGGTACTCGTTACCATATTATAAGAGGTACGCTTGACGCACAGGGCGTTGCGCAGAGAATGCAGGCACGTTCAAAGTATGGTGCAAAAAGACCTAAGGCAGGCAAATAAGCAAAAGACCAAAAACATTCAAAAAAAGGTAAAAACTCATTGTCGCATAACTGCGAAGACCACAGTATGGCGGTGTGATTATATATACAATCACCTTACCGCAGTGCTGATCGGGGCTATAGGATAAGCCTGTAGAGCGAGTACCTGTGAATTCATTTTTGTGAAGGAGGGAATTACAGTGCCAAGAAGAGGTAAGGTTACAAAGAGAGATGTTCTTGAGGATCCTATTTATCACTCAAAGCTTGTTACACGTCTTGTAAACAACATCATGCTTGACGGCAAAAAGGGTGTTGCGCAGAAGATAGTTTACGGAGCGTTTGAGATTGTAGAGGAAAAGACGGGACGCAATGCTCTCGAGGTTTTTGAAGAGGCGATGGAAAACATCATGCCTGTACTGGAGGTTAAGGCTCGCCGTGTTGGCGGTGCTACCTACCAGGTTCCTATGGAGGTTCGTCCTGACAGACGTCAGACGCTCGGACTTCGTTGGATAACCAAATATTCTCGTGAAAGACACGAGGCTACAATGAAAGAAAGACTTGCGGCGGAGATTTTAGATGCTCTTAACGGAACGGGCGGCTCCTGCAAGAAACGCGACGAAACACACAGAATGGCGGAGGCAAACAAGGCGTTCGCTCATTACAGATGGTAATAGTAAGTATAACAGGGGGAAATTATGGCAAGAGATTGTTCGTTGCAGGATACCAGAAATATTGGTATCATGGCACATATTGACGCTGGTAAGACTACGACTACTGAGCGTATCCTGTTTTACACAGGTATTAACCATAAAATCGGAGAGGTTCACGAGGGTGCTGCAACCATGGACTGGATGGAGCAGGAGCAGGAGAGAGGAATCACAATTACTTCTGCGGCTACCACTTGCTTTTGGAAGGGACACAGACTGAACATCATCGACACTCCGGGACACGTTGACTTTACTGTTGAGGTTGAGAGATCTCTCAGAGTGCTTGACGGCTCGGTAACTGTTCTCTGCGCAAAGGGCGGGGTTGAGCCTCAGACTGAAACCGTATGGCGTCAGGCTGACAACTATCGTGTTCCGAGAATGGTTTATGTAAACAAGATGGACATCATGGGAGCGGATTTTTACAACGTTCTCGATATGCTCCATACAAGATTAAAAACAAATGCAGTTCCGATTCAGCTGCCGATTGGCGCTGAGGACGAATTTAAGGGAATTATCGACCTGCTTGAGATGAAAGCCTATATCTATACGAATGACTTGGGTACAGATATTCAGGTTGAGGATATTCCTGAGGATATGGTTGAAAAGGCGGAGCAGTATCACGCTGATTTGCTTGAGCATCTCGCAGAGGTTGACGAGAAGCTTATGGAGAAGTATTTCGCCGAGGAGGAAATCTCCATTGACGAAATGAAAGCGGTTATCAGAAAGAGTACCATTGCGAACACAATGGTTCCCGTAACCTGCGGTACTTCATACAAGAATAAGGGCGTACAGAAGCTGCTTGATGCTATTGTAGACTATATGCCCGCTCCGACTGATATTGACCATATCAAGGGAGTAAATCCCGAAACAGGTGAAGAGGTTGAAAGACCGTCAAGCGACGAAGAGCCGTTTGCGGCGCTTGCGTTTAAGATTGCTACAGACCCGTTTGTAGGAAAGCTGTGCTTCTTTAGAGTGTACTCTGGTATGCTCAACGCAGGTTCAAGCGTTTACAACGCCTGCAAGGATAAGAGTGAGAGAATCGGACGTATAGTTCAGATGCACTCGAATCATAGAAAGGATATTGAAACGGTTTACGCAGGCGATATTGCCGCTGCGATCGGACTTAAGAATACCACGACGGGCGACACGCTCTGCGATGAGAAGAATCCCGTAATCCTTGAGTCGATGGAATTCCCAGAGCCTGTTATTCAGCTGGCTATCGAGCCTAAGACCAAGGCAGGACAGGAAAAGATGGGAATTGCGCTTTCCAAGCTTGCTGAGGAGGATCCGACGTTCAGAACATGGACGGACGATGAAACAGGGCAGACTATTATTGCAGGAATGGGCGAGCTTCACCTTGAGATTATCGTAGACAGACTTCTGCGTGAGTTTAAGGTCGAGGCAAATGTCGGCGCACCGCAGGTATCCTATAAGGAGACAATCAAGGCAAACGCTAATGTTGATTATAAGTATGCCAAGCAGTCTGGCGGTAAGGGTCAGTACGGACACGTCAAGATCAATATCGAGCCGAACGAATCAGGCAAGGGCTATGAGTTTATCAACCACATTGTCGGCGGAGCTATTCCAAAGGAGTATATTCCTGCTGTAGACGCTGGTATTCAGGGTGCTATGGAAGCGGGAGTGCTTGCAGGCTATCAGGTAGTCGACGTCAAGGTAGAGCTTTACGATGGCTCGTATCACGAGGTTGACTCGTCTGAAATGGCGTTTAAGCTCGCAGGCTCAATGGCGTTCAAGGAGGCTATGAGAAAGGCTACACCTGTAATTCTCGAGCCTATAATGAAGGTTACGGTAATTGTTCCTGAGGACTATATGGGAGATGTTATCGGAGATCTTAATTCTCGCCGCGGACAGATTCAAGGCATGGAGGCAAGACCGGGAGCAGAGCAGATAAATGCGCTTGTTCCGCTTTCTGAAATGTTCGGATATTCAAACGATCTGCGTTCGAGAACACAGGGAAGAGGTCAGTATTCTATGGAACCTGACAGCTATATTGAGCTTCCTAAGTCAATTGCGGAGAAAATTGTTTCCGCAAGAAGCAAAGAGAGCTAAGTAAAGCAAAAAAATTGATTATTTTTGAAAAAAACACTTGCAAAATCAGTTCGTTTCTGTTATAATAAATATATGCGAATGTATTTTGTACAAAATATTTTTAAGGAGGAAATTTCCTATGGCAAAGGCTAAATTTGAAAGAAACAAACCCCACGTAAACATTGGTACTATCGGCCACGTTGACCACGGTAAAACAACACTTACTGCGGCTATTACCAAGACTCTTGCTATGAAGGGTCAGGCTCAGTACGAGGCTTACGACATGATCGATAAGGCTCCTGAGGAGAGAGAAAGAGGAATCACAATCAACACCGCTCACGTTGAGTATGAAACTGACAAGCGTCACTATGCTCACGTTGACTGCCCAGGACACGCTGACTATGTAAAGAACATGATCACTGGTGCGGCTCAGATGGACGGTGCTATCCTCGTAGTTGCGGCTTCAGACGGTCCTATGGCTCAGACAAGAGAGCACATTCTTCTTGCTCGTCAGGTTGGTGTTCCTGCAATCGTTGTTTATATGAACAAGGCTGACCAGGTTGACGATCCTGAGCTTTTAGAGCTTGTTGAGATGGACATCAGAGATCTTCTCTCGACATACGATTTCCCTGGAGACGACACACCTGTTATCATCGGTTCAGCTCTCGCTGCACTTGAAGCTCCGGACGATCTGTCGAACGAGGCATACAAGTCGATTATCGAGCTTATGGACGCTGTTGACGACTTTATCCCCAGCCCTGAAAGAGACGACGCTAAGCCGTTCCTGATGCCGATTGAGGACACCATGACTATTTCTGGACGTGGTACAGTTGTAACAGGAAGAGTTGAAAGAGGACGTCTTAACCTCAACGAGCAGGTTGAAATCGTTGGACTTTCCGATGAGAAGCAGACCACAGTTGTAACAGGTATAGAGATGTTCAGAAAGACTCTTGACTATGCTGAGGCAGGCGACAACATCGGTGCGCTTCTGCGTGGTATCACAAGAGATCAGGTTGAAAGAGGACAGGTTCTCTGCAAGCCAGGTTCAATTCATCCGCACACCAAGTTCGCAGGACAGGTTTACGTTCTTAAGAAGGACGAGGGCGGTCGTCACACACCTTTCTTTAACAACTATCGTCCGCAGTTCTATTTCAGAACAACAGACGTTACAGGTGTTATCACACTTCCCGCTGACAAGGAAATGTGCATGCCTGGAGATAACGTTTCTATGGACGTTGAGCTTATCACACCTATCGCTATCGAAGAGGGACTTCGTTTCGCTATTCGTGAGGGCGGCAGAACTGTAGGTTCAGGCGTTGTTACCAAGATTAACGAGTAATTAGTTAAATAACAATGAGCAGGTTCGTTTTTTGCGAGCCTGCTTTTTTGTTAATAAACAGTAAAAAAGCGCACATATTTGTAGACCTTTTTTGCTTGCTATGTTATAATAAAAGTATTACAGAAATTTATTTGCCTGAAAAGTGAGGTGAACCAAGGTGAACAAGGAAAAAAAGGATTATATAGTTGACGTTGCAGGGGAGAGGGTTTACCAGAATCAGAGCAAGGAATACTCTGACGCCTATACAGAGTGGAGAAACAATTCAGAAAATAAATTCGCATACCGCTTTGTTCATGATACCAGAGAGCATATTTACATTGACGGCGAGGGCTATGCCGATGAGCTTGCGGCTCAGGCGGAAAGAGGTGCGCTCAAACGCTGCTTTGGATTCTTAGGAATACTGATGCTTGTAATGCTTGCGCTTCAGGCACTTTATTATATAGTTGCAAATATAATTTATGACAATCCATTTTTCGGCTGGGTTTATTATTCGCAGAGAGATACTCAGCCTGTAGTCACTGCCGAACAGGTGTACCTTTATTCGGTTTTTAAAATCTTAACTCCTGCCGTGTTGATTTTTATTGTTGCGTTCGTTGTGAAAATTCCGCACAAAATCGCCGTGCCGAACGAGAAATTTAATGTTAGGATCTTCACCTATGGTATTTTTATTTCTCTAATTTTTCTGGTAGTAAGCCGCTGCTTTGACTATTTTCTCACCGAGCTTTTTTCGCTTGTAAATCTAGACATCAGCTACTACTACTGCACGGACATGGATTCAGCCGCAGCCTTTGGAGTGTACTATGCGACGGATATGCTGATTTTTCCGATTTTAGCGGAGATACTTTTCAGAGGCTATGTTTTGCAGCTTTTCAGACAGTTCGGAGATTTCTTTGCGCTGTTTTTGTCGGCGATATGCTCAGCCTGCTACTATCACGATATTTCAAAGATGATGTATATTTTTGTGTTAAGCGTTATTTTAGGTGTAATAACTATACAAAACGGCAATCTCGTTTCCACGGTAATCACCAGGCTTGCAGTTGTTAATCTGTCGTCGCTTTTAAATACAATTTCCGCAGACGCTTCAAACCTGCCTTTGAGGCTTATTGAGGTAGCTGTAAGTCTTGTAATAATAATCTGCTCGTTTATTTCTTTAGCGCATATGAACAGTGGTTTGTCAAAATCATTGGAGCTTTCGGGCGATGGAACAGAGCTTACAATCGCTCAGAAAATGAGGCTTTTGATAAGCTCGGGATGGATTGACGTATTTTTACTGCTCGCACTTGTCGAGTTGATTCTTTCAGTGAGGTTTATATAAAATGGATATTGATTTTCTTTATATGGAATACTGTCTGGAGCTTGCAAAAAAAGCTGCAAGTAATGGCGACGTGCCTGTCGGAGCGATTGTTATTGATTCAGACGGCGAAATAATCGGCGAGGGATATAACTGCCGTGAAAGGAACGCTTCCTCGCTTGCTCATGCGGAGCTTATCGCTATAGAAGAGGCTTCAAAAACGCTTGGAAGCTGGCGGCTTAGCGGCTGTACGCTCTATGTAACGCTTGAGCCTTGCGCTATGTGTGCAGGAGCGGCGGTAAACAGCCGCATTGAGCGAGTAGTTTTTGGAGCGTATGACAAGCGCTTTGGTGCGTGCGGCTCATGCTTCAATTTGTTTGAGCAGGGGTTAAATCACACTCCGCAAATTATCGGAGAACTGATGCAGGAGGAATGTTCAAAAATCCTCACTGAGTTTTTTAAAAGGCTCAGAGAAAAAAAGCAGGTAAAGGAGGAGTTTTAGTGTCTGAATACTGGGACGTTTTCGATGAGAACCGAAAGCCGCTGAATCGTACCGTAAAGAGAGGAGAACATGAGTTTAAAAAGGGCGAGTATCATATTGTGGTTACGATTGTGACTATGAATATGCGCGGCAAGCTGCTATGTACTCTTCGCTCGTATGAAAAGCCGAATTATCCTGACCGTTGGGAAATGACTGCTGGCTCTGTGCTTGCGGGAGAGGACAGCCTTACGGCGGCAAAGCGAGAGCTTTTTGAGGAAACGGGGATTAAGGCAGATGATGACGAGATGAAATTTATCAAGTCTGTAAGAGAAGCTTCGGCATTTGTTGACTGCTACTTTGTCAGAAAGAACGTTGATTTATCTCAAATTGTGCTTCAGGACGGCGAAACTGTTGCTGTCAAATGGGTAGACAGAAACGAGTTTGAAAAAATGCTCGCTCAGAAGCAGTTTGCAAATCCTGTAGAGAGAAGATTTTTTCAGCTCAAGGATTTTCTGGTTCAGCAGGGCTTTGTCTAAGAGCGTGTTCACATAAGCCGCTCTAATATGTATATTCGCTGAACACTGCGCTTATACTTCCTATCTCAAGTGCTTTTGGCGAACCGTCCTCGTTAAATTCAAAGCTGTATTCTTCGTTTAAAATTTCACCCTCTTTCTTTCCCTTTACGCATTTGTCAAGCGCATTTACAGTCAGCCTAAGCGGAGATGAGTTGGAAAGCTCGTCAAGCGAAACTGTGTAGCTAAGCTCGTCAAGCTCTATTTTGCAGTCGATGTCGGTGTAGCTTATTTTCATTCCCTCTATTGTTTCAGGAGCGGTAATGGTAATTTGCCAGCCGCCGACACTTCTTTTCATTTTCGCACTTGCTTCAAAATCTCCGTCTGTAATTAAAGCGTTAAGGCTAAAGCTTTCAGGCAGCGAAATTGTTGATTCCTCAGCTTTTGAGCAGGAAAAGAGCGAAGCGGCAAGGGTTAAGCATACTGCACAGTTTATTAAGCGTGTGAATTTCATAGAATACCTCCGATAAAAAATCCCCCGATTGAAAAATCGAGGGCTAATTTTTTGTGTATTTTTTTTATAAAGCTGTGAGAGTGCGCTTAAATGCGTCTATTATGTCAGTCGCCGTTACAGCGGCGGCGGAAAAATCCTTGCAGAGAATTTCAGCTGTGCGTCCCATTATGTAGTCGCCAAGGCAGCAGCTCAAGCTTAAGTCAACTCCCTGCGCCGCAAGAGAACCGATTATTCCGGCAAGCATATCTCCCGAACCGCCCTTTGCAAGAGCCGAACAGCCAAAGCTAGTCACATACGCCTTGTCCTTAAAGAATGTAACGGAAGAAGCGTCCTTGCTGTGAATTATAACGTCGTATTTTTGCACAAGCTCTCGGCAAAGAGCGTATCTTTCGCTTGCAGCCGAAGCGTTGTCTGTACCGCCAAGTCTTGCCAGCTCGCCGATATGCGGGGTCAAAGCTATCTCACAATTTTTGTCCCTCAGTATATCTATATTCTTCGCAAGCTGATTTATTCCATCTGCGTCTATAATGAGCGGCTTTTCTACATTTTTAATAAGCTCACTGACAAGCTTTTGCGTAGAGCCTGATTGTCCGATTCCGCAGCCTACTAAAACAGCGGAGCTTTCGTTTGCAAGACTAATCAGCCTTGGGATTTCACTTTCGCTTATAAAGCCGTTGCTGTCGGCTTCAAGCGGCGTATAGACACATTCGGGCGCAAACCCTGCGATTGACGCTATAACGCTTTTAGGCGAAGCTAAATTTACAATTCCGCAGCCTGTGTGAAGCGCAGCTTTTGAGCAAATTGCCGCCGCACCGATGTAGCTTTCACTGCCGCATATTGCAAGAAGCTTTCCGAAGCTGCCCTTGTGAGAATAGCTGGAGCGGACAGGCATAAGCTTGTGCAGGTCACTAGCAAAAAGCTCTTTCGTCAGGGTTTTGTCGTCTAAAAGCTCCTCCCAGCTGTTGGGAATGTATATATCGGAAACCGTAACTCTGCCGCAAAGCTCTCTTGCGGGCAAAAGAACCATGCCAAGCTTTTTAGAATGAAAGGTGACGGTTTTGTCGCATCTCAATGTGCCGTCTGCGGTCTTGCCGTTTAGGCAGTCGATTCCGCTCGGCATATCGCAGGCGATTTTGCAGGCTTTGGTTTTGCCGATTGCTTTTAAAAAGTCAGAGAGATTATCTCTGAATTCTCCGTGAAAGCCCGTGCCGAAAATGCAGTCGGCGATTATGTCAAAGCTTTCAGGCTCAGCGTTTGAAGTATCGCACATCCGCACGCTTTCAGGCAGCTTGGAAAAAGCGTTCTTGGCAAGATTAGTTTTCGGCTCGCCGCTTACAAGGCAGATGGAAATTTCAAACCAAGGCATATTTTCAGCTAAAAGCCTTGCACAGACAAAGCCGTCGCCGCCGTTGTTTCCCGTGCCGCATAAAAACAGCAGACTGTGAGCGCCAATTTCAGCGGCGGTGTTGGAAATTTCCTTCGCAAGCGCCGCACCTGCGTTTTCCATAAGCGTATCAAGCGAAACGCCTAAATCTACAGAAGCCGCTTCAGCCTGCGACATCTGCTTCGGCGTAAGTAATCTGTCGGGGTTCATGTTACATTTCCTTTCGGCAGGCTATGCAGAATGCCTGCGCATATTCCTTTGTGTGTGAAATACTTAAGTGAAGCTCAAGTCCCTCAGCCGCCTTTTTCGCATTTCCTGAAAGCTTAAAATACGGTGCGCCAAGCTCATCGTGAGCAATAGTAATTTCATCAAGCGAAAAGCCTCTGACACCTGTCTTAAGCGACTTTGCGAAGGCTTCCTTTGCAGCCCATGCTCCCGCCATAGACTGCGCAGGGTGGGGCGTCAAGCTAAAGCGTTCAATTTCCTCTGCGGAAAACGCACGGCACATAAAGCTCTCGCTTTCAGCCGATTTTTTTATCCTTGCGACTTCAATTATATCGCAGCCTACGGAGTAAATCATATAAGCTTCTTAACCGTTCTCGGGAAAAACTGCTGAATCAGCTCAAGCACCTCAATGCTGGGAGTGAAAACCAAAACTGCGTTTCCAAAGGTTTTGTGCGTAAATCTTAAATAATAGTCGTCAAGCTCAGGATTGTTGGCACTTGCCTGAATTAAGGTTTCGTCCTCTGAAACGGTGACGTTGCCGCTGTATTTTCCACATTCGCTCACCTTGTGCAGATCAACGGTACAAAGCCGCTTGCGCTTGCTCTGGTTTGTGATTTTGTCAATGTCAAGGTCGCTGTTGGTGACAATGTATTCGTATTCAACAAAAAATCTTGTGATTATCTGCCAGCCAAAATATACGCTAAGTCCTGCGAATATAATTCCAAACATCATCAGCACAGTGCCTAAGGTTATGGCGATAAAGAAAAACGCCAGTGCGATAGACGCTACAATTATACATATGCGGCTTATTTTTTCCGACTGCGTAAGCTCTTTTTTTACTATATACTCTTTAAAAGTATCCATTTGTTTATTTCCTTTCCAGATGTTTTTGCTGATTATGCTGTTTTCATTAATTATAGCATATCTTAATAAAAAATACAAGCCTTTAAAGATGAAAATTAGATGTAATCTTTACACGCAAAAAAAGACGGCTTTGAAAGGAAATCCTTTTTCAGCCGTCCGATATTAACTTTTAAATTACAGCAGAGCCTTTAATCTCTCGTCAACCGCCTTGAGGAAGTCCTCGGTGTTCACCTTGGTCTTGTTTTCAAGCTTTGAGATGAGATACAAATCTCCCGTCATAACTCCCTCTTCAATTGTCTGGATTGTCGCCTTTTCAAGCTTGTCGGCAAATGCCATAAGCTCAGGCAGGTCGTCAAGCTCGCCTCTCTTGCGAAGCGCACCCGTCCATGCAAAAAGCGTAGCGACAGAGTTTGTAGAGGTTTCTTCGCCCTTAAGGTACTTGTAGTAGTGACGCTGAACAGTTCCGTGAGCGGCTTCGTACTCGTATATTCCCTCAGGTGAAACAAGCACGGACATCATCATAGCAAGCGAACCGTAGGCAGTTGCAACCATGTCGCTCATTACATCGCCGTCATAGTTCTTGCAAGCCCAGATATATCCGCCGTCGGAGCGTACCACTCTTGCGACTGCATCGTCAATAAGCGTGTAGAAATATTCAATTCCTGCCGCTTCAAACTTCTCCTTGTACTCGCTTTCAAAAATTTCAGCGAAGATGTCTTTAAAGCGGTGGTCGTACTTTTTCGAGATGGTGTCTTTTGTAGCAAACCATACGTCCTGCTTGGTGTCAAGAGCATAGTTAAAGCAGGCTCTCGCAAAAGAGGAAATCGAATCGTCACGGTTGTGCAGACCCTGGATAATTCCTGCGCTGCCGTCAAATTCGTGAATCGTTTCACGGCTTACCGTGCCGTCGGGAGCAGTGCAGACAAGCTCTGTCTTTGAACCCTGCGGAATCTGCATTTCAACGTTTTTGTAGACGTCGCCGTAAGCGTGACGGGCAATCGTAATCGGCTTTGTCCATGTGGGAATGTAGGGAGTAATGCCCTTTACCAGAATTGGCGCTCTGAACACTGTGCCGTCAAGCATAGCGCGGATAGTTCCGTTCGGCGACTTCCACATCTGCGAGAGATTGTATTCGGGCATTCTTGCGGCGTTCGGTGTGATGGTCGCGCACTTAACCGCAACTCCGTATTTCTTTGTAGCGTTAGCCGAATCAATCGTCACCTGATCCTTGGTCTTTTCACGGTATTCAAGTCCCAGATCGTAGTACTCGCTCTTGAGGTCGATATAGGGGAGAATAAGTATATCCTTAATCTCTTTCCAGATGATTCTCGTCATCTCATCTCCGTCCATCTCAACGAGCGGCGTTTTCATTCTAATCTTTTCCATTGCATTTTCCTCCTTTGTATTTAAACAGGTTTGCCAAAAGCAAACATATTAACTATTAACTGTTCACTCTTCACTCTTTTCCAGCGTTTCTCTTGTGTAGTCAAGCAGTCCTCCCGCAAGAACTATGTCCTTTGTCCTGCCTGTAAGCTCACAGAGTACCTTGATTTTTGCGCCTGTAGTCTTGTCAAGCACGGTAAGCTCGGTCTTGTCCGCAAGCACGCTTGCCTTTACGTTCTCAATTTCAATCTCGTCGCCTTGATTGATTTTGTCGTAATCGTCCTCGTTTACAAAGGTGAGCGGTAGGATACCTGCATTTATCAGGTTCGCGCGGTGTATTCTCGCAAAGCTCTTAACCAGCACGGCTTTTACGCCAAGATACAGCGGAGCAAGAGCCGCATGCTCTCTTGACGAGCCTTGTCCGTAGTTTGAACCGCCGACTATAATCGACTTGCCCATGTTCTTAGCTCGTCTTGGAAAATCCTCGTCGCATACGGTGAAGCAATGCTCTGAAATTTTCGGAATGTTTGAACGAAGCGGAAGAATCTTCGCACCCGCCGGCATAATGTGGTCGGTGGTGATGTTGTCGCCTACCTTTAAGGAAACACTGCACTCTATGCTTTCGTCAAGTGGAGATGTTTCTGGGAAAGGCTTGATGTTTGGTCCGCGCAGAACCTCAACGCTGTCCATTTCCTCTGCCGAAGCAGGCTCGACTATCATGTTGTCGTTGATGACAAAATGCTCGGGGAGCTTAAATTCAGGCATTTCTCCTAAATACTCTCTCGGATCTGTGAGATAGCCTGTGAGAGCCGATACCGCTGCCATTTCAGGGGAAACAAGGTAAATCTGTCCGTCCTTTGTTCCTGAACGTCCCTCAAAGTTACGGTTAAAGGTTCTGAGCGAAACTCCTGCCGAGTTCGGCGACTGTCCCATTCCTATGCACGGTCCGCAGGCGGATTCAAGTATTCTCGCTCCTGCGTCAATCATATCCGAAAGCGCACCGTTCTGAGCAATCATGTTGAGAACCTGCTTTGAGCCCGGTGCAATCGCAAGCGATACGCTGGGGTCTACAGTCTTGCCCTTGAGAATAAAAGCCACCTTCATCATATCGACAAAGGACGAGTTGGTACATGAGCCGATACATACCTGATCTATCTTGAGCTTTCCAATCTCCTCGACAGTTTTAACGTTGTCGGGAGAATGAGGACAGGCTGCCTGCGGCACAAGCTCCGAAAGATTTATTTCTATAGCTTCGTCATATTCAGCGTCGTCGTCCGCCGCAAGAGGCGTCCAGACGTCCTCTCTGCCCTGAGCCTTAAGAAATTCAAGAGTTATTTCATCTGATGGGAAAATAGAGGTTGTAGCTCCAAGCTCTGCGCCCATGTTGGTAATTGTCGCACGCTCTGGCACTGAAAGCGACTTAACTCCCTCGCCGCAGTACTCGATAACCTTGCCTACGCCGCCCTTGACGCTCATAATTCTAAGCACCTGTAGGATAACGTCCTTAGCTGAAACCCACGGTGAAAGCGCACCTGTGAGGTTTACCTTGACTACCTTGGGGCAGGTGATGTAGTAGGCTCCGCCGCCCATCGCAACAGCAACGTCCTGTCCGCCTGCGCCTATTGCAATCATTCCGATACCGCCGCCCGTAGGGGTATGAGAATCAGAGCCGATAAGTGTCTTGCCCGGCACGCCGAAGCGTTCGAGGTGAACCTGATGGCAGATGCCGTTGCCCGGACGTGAAAAATAAATTCCGTGCTTTTTGGCTACAGAGCCGATAAAGCGGTGGTCGTCAGCGTTTTCAAAGCCTGACTGGAGCGTGTTGTGGTCGATATAGGCGACGCTTCTTTCGGTCTTTACCCTTGGAATACCTATAGCTTCAAATTCAAGATAAGCCATAGTTCCCGTAGCGTCCTGAGTAAGAGTCTGGTCAATTTTTATTCCAATCTCCTCACCCTTGACATACTCGCCGTCCACGAGATGTTTTCTTAAGATTTTTTCGGTTAGAGTCATACCCATGCGAAAAACAGTCCTTTCTTTTTATGAAATAGAGCAAAGCTTAAATGCTCCTCTACAACTATTATACTCCTTTTTCATTCATTTGTCAAGCCGTGAAAATGAATAAGTAGGAATAGTTTCCTGCATATTTTGTTAATTTTTCCTTACAACATACAAATAAAATGAATTTTGCAGCCTTTGTTTATGCAAAATTATCAATAGCTCTAAAAGCGGCGGTGCAAAACATAAAAAACCGCTCTCGTTTTAAAGCGAGGGCGGTAATTATTGCTTTTAAGTCTTCTTTGCAGCTGCCTACAGCCTTTGAAGCACGAAAATCTCGTAGATGGCTTTGACGGCTTTTTCAAAGTCGCGCTCGTGGACTCCGATTATGATGTTAAGCTCTGACGAGCCCTGGTCTATCATCTTGACATTGACGTGAGCGTGAGCTAAAGCGGAGAAAATTCTCCCTGCCGTTCCTCGCTCCGACTTCATGCCTCTGCCGACGACGGCAATCAGCGCAAGATCCGTTTCAATATCAATCAAATCAGGATGGACGTTTCTGTGAATGCCCGATAAAATCTCCTGCTCCTTTTTGACAAACTCCTCCTGATGAACCACAATGCTCATAGTGTCAATTCCCGACGGCATATGCTCAAAGGAAATACCATTTTTCTCAAACTGCTCCAGCACCTTTCTGCCAAAGCCAAGCTCAGAGTTCATCATATCCTTTTCAATATTGACAACGGCAAAGCCCTTTTTCCCTGCAATTCCCGTGACGGTGTAAAGCGGCTTTTGGCTCGTGCTTTCGACTATAAATGTGCCTGCGTCGTCAGGCTCGTTGGTGTTCTTGATATTTATCGGAATACCCGCCTTGCGAACAGGGAAAATAGCGTCCTCGTGCAGCACTGTTGCTCCCATATAGGCAAGCTCTCGAAGCTCCTTGTAGGTGATGGTGCGAATCGGCTCAGGATTTTCAACAATCCTCGGGTCGCAGATTAAAAAGCCTGAAACGTCCGTCCAGTTCTCATACAAATCCGCATTGACTCCTGACGCTACAATCGAACCCGTGACATCGCTGCCGCCTCTTGAAAAGGTCTTGATGGTGTCGTTCGGCATAGAGCCGTAAAAGCCCGGAATAACCGCTCTTTCAGCAGCTTCAAGCCGATTGGCGACTGCTTTTGCAGTGCGCTTTGAATCAAAGCTGCCGTCCTCGTTAAAGAAGATAATTTCCGCTGAATCTACAAACTCATAGCCCAGATAAGCCGCAAGCGTCATTCCGCTAAGATACTCGCCTCTCGAAGCCGCATAGTCGCGTCCTGCTCTGCCGATAAAGCAAGCTTTTATCGTTTCAAACTCCTTTTCGAGGTTTAAATCTATGTTCAGCTCCTCAATAATGCTGTTATACCTGTCCTTAATCGCTTCAAATTCGCTGTCAAAGCTCTTGCCCTTAACCGCCAGAGAATAGCAGCTATACAGCATATCTGTAACCTTAGTATCGCCGTCAAAGCGTTTGCCAGGCGCACTTGGAACTACATAGCGTCTTGTATCATCCGCATAAATAATCTGCGCCACCTTACGAAACTGCTCTGCGCTTGCCAGCGAGCTGCCTCCGAATTTCACTACCTTTACCACTGTCATCTTCTCCTAACTCATAAATTACACCGTAAAACATACGCATTTATTATTATAGGATATTCAGACAAATTAGTCAATAGACTTTCTTTACAGCATATTGTTAATTTTTTATGTACTCGTCAGGCGCACTGATGTGTTTCAGAGAAAGACAGGCTAAGTTCTTAACTTAAATTAGCCCTAGGGAGACTCGGGACGGACACGAACTTACGTTCGGCTTTCTCGTTATGTTTTTGCGCAGCATATAAGAACGTTTGTTCTACACAGAACTAGTGTTCTTACCACCGTCTACCCTAAGAGTTTGCCTTTTGAATGCTAAACGCATTCAATTTCGCTTTGCGAAACCAGTCAAATGCCCCTAGTTTGGTTAGATGTACTCTAGCCTACGTTTGGGCTTTTATTTTGCTATGCCCATAAACTAAAATAGGGCATTTTGCTTGCAAAATGCTAGGACTGGGTGGACACTAGTCTATGTTTGAGCTTTTATCTTAGTTAGTCCACCCTAGAGTTTTGCTTCGCAAAACTCCACTATTTTAGAGTGAGAAGCTTGAAGCAAACTAATCGTTCGTCCCAACTGCAAGCTTTTTTTTCAATTGCTCTTGACAAAAGCAAATCAGCGTGGTATAATAATACTAGTTTCACGTCTTCGTAGCTCAGCTGGATAGAGCGACCGCCTCCTAAGCGGTAGGTCGGAGGTTCAAATCCTCTCGGGGACACTGGGTAGGCGGTTTTTTGCTTTGCATGTAAGAACGTTTGTTCCGCATGGAACTAGTGTTCTTTCCACCGTCCGCCTTAGACGTTTGCTTCGCAAATGTCCCCTACTTTTGTTCGGGCTTGCTAGGGATTGGCACATAGTTGTTTGACTTATAATATAGGTTATGAACTACAACCATCCATGACGATAATTTACTTAAAAATCAGTGACGATGTCGGGGTATGTTAGACGTACGCAAACCAAGACTTGAGCCTAGCTTAAATCATTTTTAAGGGTCGATATGCCCTTAATGACCCTTAAAAATGATTTAAGGTAAGAGTGAACAGCTTAGGAGGTATATTATGAAAAAATTGATTTCACTAGCTTTGATGGCAACGCTTGCGCTGTCGGCGGTTTCCTGCGGTGGGAGCGATTCGTCGCAGTCGGATTCGTTGGCTTCTTCGGCTGAGGATTCGTCTGTTCAGACCTCGTTGGAACAGACTGAGGCTGCTCATAAGGAGGCTGACGATATGTTTAATGAATATTTTTCAAACACTGTTGTTTCAACGGGTAACAACGCTCGTATAAATAAGGCTGAATCGGTTACCTACCGAGCTTATTTTCCAGTCGAGGAATACGGTGAGCTGGAGTATTGCTTCTATTTTTCAAATGAGATTGATTCTACCTACAGCAACGGCAGTCCTGTTCATGTCGGGGCTGAAACGGGCGATTATACCATTGAGAGCGCAAGGATAGCCGATGGCGGTACAAGCACCGATGATGAGATTACAAATTATGTTGACGTCACCTTTGACGGCTCGGCTTCAAGGGAGGTTTCATCAGGCGAACAGTTCTGGAGCGACCCTGTTAATTTCTCACTTGAGGAGGGTCACTATCTCGTGTGGGAGTGGACGATTACTGGAAGTAAAATTCCTGCGACAAATATGTCGGATCTCACTTCGACTACATCCTCTGACGACGGCGAGGAGTTTGTCTACTGTGCAGAGCCTGCATTGCCGCAGCTTATCGGCGCAAAGCGTGAGGTTAAGCTCAGCATTGCCGCAATCGGAGATTCAATCACACAGGGCTGCATGACCGATTATATGGCTTACGAAAGCTGGGCTATGCAGATTTCTCAGAAGCTGGGCGAGGATTACTCGTTCTGGAACTGCGGACTTGGCTGGGCAAGAGCAAGCGATGCCACATATGACGGCGACTGGCTGGAGCGTGTGACAACTGCGGACGTTGTGATTATAGCCTTTGGAACTAACGATATAGGCTCAGGCGAGTACGGCGGCGACGGAGGCAACAGCGCAGATGAAATTGACGCTTACGTTCGGACGCTGATTGAAAAATGCACGGCGGCAGGCTGCTCGGTGGTGGTGTTCAATTCTCCTCCGCAGGATTACGAGGGTGATTACGAAACGGTTCGCACCGAGTACAATGAAATGCTCGAAAGCACCTGCTCGGAGCTTGGAGTCTACTGCTTTGACTTTGCCTCTCTCCTTTGTGACGAGGACGCGCCGAGCGTCGCTAAGTACGGCGGTCACCCGAACGGCGAAGCGGGCGGCATTGTTTCAGACGCATTTATCGAGGAGTATTCTGTACTGCTTGGACTTGAATAGAAAAAATGGGCTTGTGTTAAAACGCACAAGCCTTTTTTAATCTGCACTTGATGAATCAAGGGTAGTAACCGCAAGCGTCTGAGCGGAATTAAATGCGGCAAGCGGACTGTCAAAGTCGTCTGCGTCCACAATCTCCGCACTCACGTTGATTGAAAAGCCCTCGTCAAGAAGCTCTATGTAGGTAAATTCCTTTGTTTCCTCCTGAAAGGTGTTGTCCTCGTAGCCCTGAAAGTAGGTTAGCTCACAGGTGAGCGTGTCCCAGTCCTTTGGAATTATTATGCTTGAAAAGAGCAGAGCGGTATCGCCTGCCGAAAGCCTTTGGCTGTAGTAGTAGGTTCTGGTGAACGGGCTTTCCTCATCGTATTCTTTGTAGAAAAGCGAGCCTTCATCACTGTTTGCAAAGGTGATTTTGCCTTGACTTTCAAGCGTTTCAAGCAGCGAGCTTGAATAGGAAAAGCTTTCGGTAATCTCACCCTGGTTAAGCTCTAAGCAGAGTGTGTCAAAGCAAAGCTGCGCCTTGGCTTCAAGCTGGAAGTATTCGTTTTGCAGGGAATAGTAGGCTTGCAAAAAGGCAAGATAGCTTGCAGAATCAGGGTCTAGCATAGCCTCGTATTCGTCAATTTCCTCAAGCTTAGCTTCAAGCTTGTCGTTAAAGGAAGCTCCGTCGCTGTCAAGCATTTGTACGGTAAATCTCACAAAGCACTCGCCCGAAGTAACCTCTATCCCATAGCTTTTCAAAAGCGTTGAGCCTGCACTAAGTCCGTCAACGTCAATCTCCTCGCCGTCAGAAACCGTAACCGCCGCCGCAGGAACAGTCATATCGCTCTTTTGCTCCTCCTCGCGCTTTTCAAGGTAAAATCTAAGCGCAATCGCCGCTAAGGACAGCAAGATCAGCGTCGCCGTATAAATCGCAAGCTTTTGCGGCTTTTTCATAGGTTAGTCCTCCTGTCTTTGAAATAGTACTCTCAGTCTTGCTTGTTTACCTTTCTCAAGCCTTGTGCGGATTCCCCACAGCTAAGCTTATCACTGTGCATTTTTTCTTTAATATCCATCTTTTAATCCTTTCTAAACAAGCTTTTGCAAATCAGGAAATGGCTCAAGCGTGCGCTTTAAAATGCCGTTGACATACGCAATCGCCGTTCCGTAATTTGTCATAGGCACATTTGCGTCCTTGGCACAGCTCATGCGGTAGAGCATTTCACGCTCGTTAAGCATACAGCCGCCGCAGTGTATAATCACCTTGTAGCCGCTTAGCTCTTCCGGGAAGCCTGTACCCGAGCTAAATTCATAGCTTAGCTTTGCGCCTGTGAAGCTCTCAAGCCATCTCGGAAGCTTAACCGTTCCTATGTCGTCACACTGCCTGTGATGAGTACAGCCCTCGCTGATAAGCACCCTGTCGCCGTCACAAAGCTGTCCAATCGCCGCCGCTCCCTTTACCGCATCTTCCAAAAAGCCCTTGTAGCGAGCCATCAGAATCGAAAACGAGGTTAAAATTATCTCGTCAGGCACTAGCTTTGACACGTATCCGAAGGCTTGCGAATCGGTGATAACCATCTTCGGCTTCTTAGCACAGCCCTTAAGCGTGGCTTCAAGCTCCGTTTCACGACAGACTAAAGCTGTGCAGCCTGCTTCAAGCAAATCTCTGATAACCTGCTGCTGCGGGAGAATAAGCCTGCCTTTAGGTGCGGCGGAATCAATCGGCACAACCAGTACCGCAAACTCCTCTTTCTCAAACAAATCCCCCACAAGCCGCCTGTCGCTCTCTGTAACCTTGGCTATAGAGGCGATTTTTTCTTTCAGCTCATTTATGTTCTCTTTTGTAGCCGCGCTGACATAGATTTCATTCTCGCTTAAAGCTCTTTCAGGCTTCGCCAAATCGCTCTTGTTGTAGGCGATTACATAGGGAATACCCTTGCTCTTAAACAGCTCGGTCATCTGCTTGTCCGATTCGCACAAGCCCCTTTGAGCGTCAACTATCAGCACGGCGCAGTCGGTTTTGTTGAGTATGCGCTTTGTCCGCTTGATTCTAAGCTCGCCAAGTCCGCTTTTGTCGTCGATTCCAGGCGTATCGATTATCACAACGGGACCAAGCGGCAAAAGCTCCATCGCCTTTAGCACAGGGTCGGTAGTCGTCCCTGCAACGTCGCTTACAATCGCAAGCTCCTGATTAGTCACAGCGTTCACTACGCTTGATTTTCCTGCGTTTGTGCATCCGAAAAATCCGATATGCGTGCGCTCTCCTGACGGCGTGTTGTTCATTCCCATAAAAATCATTTCCTTTTTTAAAAATTCCATCCCATTTTTATTTAATCAAGCTGACTAAGCAGAGCGAAAATATCCTCCTTCACTGCCAGTCCGTCGCTGAAGGCTGTAGCCGAGCCTGCGGCCGTTGCAAGCTTAAGCGCAAAGTCAAGGCTCTCGCCGCTTTCAATCGCCGCTAAAAAGCCTGCGACCATTGAATCTCCTGCGCCCACTGAATTTTTCATACTGCCCTTAAAGGCGTCTATCTCGTAAACTCCGCCGTTTTCGTCAACCATTACCGCTCCGTCGCCTGCCATTGAAACAAGCACGTTTTGCGCTCCCATCTGCTTAAGCTTAAGCGCATACTCCTTCGCCTGCGCTTTGTCGGTAAGATTAACTCCGAAAAGACCGCCTAACTCGTCAAGGTTCGGCTTTATCAGAAAGGGCTTGTACTTAAGCGAGTTAAGCAGCAGCTTTCCCGAAGCGTCAACCACCGTTCTTATACCCTTGCCCTCAATCCGCTTTAAAATCACCTCGTAAATATCCTCGTCAACAGACCTTGGAATACTCCCTGCTAAAACTAAGACGTCTGAGCTTTGCAGCTTGTCAAGCTTGTCTAAAAGCTGCTCAAGCTTTTGCTTCGGTATGTCAGGACTGCTGCCGTTGATTTCCGTCTCAGTTAAGCCCTTAAGCTTTACATTTATCCGCGAAAAGCCGCTGTCAAGCCGCACAAAGTCAAAGTCTATACCTATGCTTTCAAGATAGCCTTCTAAAGCCGCCCCCGTAAAGCCTGCGGTAAAGCCCAGAGCCTTAGACCCAACTCCAAGCTGCTTAAGCACCATAGAAACGTTTATACCCTTGCCGCCGAAAAAAATCTGCTCGTCATATGAGCGGTTGGTCTTTGAAAGGGTAATCTCGTCCACACAAGCTGTGTAGTCAATCGAGGGATTAAAGGTAACGGTGTAAATCATTCAGCTCACTCCAATTGTTTTTTTCTATTTAAAAGTATACCACAAAAGTGCCCAGACGTCAAGCCTGATAAAAATATTCACAGTAGATATCTTGAAATTATCTAAGAATTGTGGTAGAATTAAATAAAGGCGGCATTGGTTTTTGTCATATGCCCTAAAATAGTATTAAAAAAGGAGAAACGAACCTTGTATATCACCGAAGAGCAGAATCCGAAGCTTGTCTATCTTCGTGAGAAAACGCTTAAGCTTACAACCAAGCCCGGCTGTTACATTATGAAGGACAATTCGGGGAAGATAATATATGTAGGAAAGGCTAAGAACCTGCACAACAGAGTTTCAAGCTATTTTCGCAAGGGTCAGGATCATCTGCCGAAGGTGTGGAGGATGGTTTCTCTTGTTGCGGATTATGATTTTATCGTGACTGACAGCGAGTTTGAAGCTCTGGTGCTTGAGTGCTCGCTGATAAAGCAGTATTCGCCGAAGTACAATATCCTGCTAAAGGACGACAAGGGCTACAGCTATATCCGCATATCTGACGAGCCGTATCCGAGAATAAGCGCCGTACTGCAAAAGGAGAATGACGGCGCTCGCTATATCGGTCCGTTTATAAGCTCCTATTCGGTAAAGCAGGCTGTGGACGAGGCTAACAGGATTTTTATGCTGCCAACCTGTTCTAAAAAATTTCCGAGAGATTTTAAGAAAGAGCGTCCTTGTCTTAATTTTCACATCAGGCAGTGTATGGGAGTGTGCAGGGGAGCAGTTTCTCAGGAGGAGTATTTTCAGATAATTGAGCAGGCGATTAGGTATATACAAAGCGGCTCGCAGGAGAGCGTGGAGCGGCTGACAAAACAGATGAATGAGGCGGCTCAGCGTCTTGATTTTGAGCTTGCGGCTAAATGCAGAGATAGAATTTCAGCGATTAAAAGAGCTTCCGAGCAGCAGAAGATAGTTACTGAAGATTTGCGAGATATGGATATAATTGCGCTTTCGCTTTCAAGCGGAGAGGCTTGCGCAGGCGTGCTTATGTATAGAGGGGGACGGCTCTTTGACAAGTACACGGCTTTTATCGGAATGGAGGACGAGGGGAGCGTTCTGAGAGAGGGCTTTATCACAGAATTTTATTCGTCAAGGGAGGATATTCCAAGGGATATTTTGCTTGATGAGCCGATAGAAAACGTTGAGCTTATCGAGAGGTATCTGAGCGAAAAATGCGGACACAGGGTTAAAATCAGCGTTCCGCAGAGAGGCTCGCTTGTCAAGCTTACCGCTTTGGCAAAATCAAATGCAGGAGAGCAGCTTTCACTTAAGGTCGGCAGGACGGGCAGGGAGATTGACGCACTTGAGGAGCTTGCAAAGGCTTTAGGGCTTGAAAAGCCGCCCGAGTATATAGAGTGCTACGACATTTCGAATTTAGGCTCGTCTGATATGACCTGCGGAATGGTCGTTTATGAAAACGGCAGACCCTGCAAAAAATATTACAAGAAATTCTCAATTAAAACTGTTACAGAGCAAAACGACTACGCCTGTATGTGCGAGGCGGTTGAGAGGAGATTCAAGCGGTATTTTGAGCAGTCGGACGAGGGCTTTTCGATAATGCCCGATCTGGTTTTGCTTGACGGCGGCAAGGGTCATGTCGGAGTGGTGACGCCGCTTGTGCGCTCTATGGGAATAGACGTGCCGATTTTCGGTCTTGTCAAGGATTCTAAGCACAGAACTAGAGCGGCAACCTCTGACGATGAGGAAATAAGCCTGTCCTCCTACAGAAAAGCGTTTGCGCTTGTGACGGCTATTCAGGACGAGGTTCACAGGTTTGCGATAAGCTACACTAAGGCTAAGCACCAAAAGAACGCTTTTACGCTGGGTCTTACCTCCGTTAAGGGAATAGGCGAGAAAAAAGCGCAGAAAATAATTACAGAGTACAAGACAAAAGCGGCGCTTAGGGAGGCTTCAGCAGAACAGCTTGCGAAAACGGCAGGAGTTAATATGCTTACGGCGCAGGAGCTTTTTGATTATATTCACGGAGATGATGAGCAGAATGGAGCGGTATGAGGAGCTTGTAAATTCCTTTAGCAGGCTTGGAAAAAGGGTGAGCGATTTATCGAGAATCAGGACGCTTCTTGAAGCTGTGGGAAATCCGCAGAATGAGCTTAGGTTTGTCCACCTTGCAGGTACAAACGGCAAGGGGAGCTGTGCGCAGATGCTTGCCGATGCGCTTGCACACGAGGGCTTTAAGACAGGACTTTTTACCTCGCCGTATATATTTGAATTTAACGACCGTATACGCATAAACGGTAAAAATATACGCAATGAGCAGCTTAATGAGCTTGCCGATGAGATACAGCTAAGGCTTTGCGGAAGAAATTTAACGCATAGCGGCTTTTCACAGTTTGAAATCACGCAGGCTATGGCTATGCTGTATTTTAAGCGGCAAAAATGCGATATAGTCGTGCTTGAAGCGGGGCTTGGCGGTCTGCTTGATTCGACTAACGCAATAGCCTCGCCGCTTGTATCGGTGATAACGTCAATTTCATTTGATCACACTGCGATTTTAGGTGAAACGATTGAGGAAATTGCTTGTCAGAAGGCAGGAATAATAAAGTGCGGCGCACAGGCTGTGATGTCGGCTGAAAATCCTAAGGCGGCTGTGGATATAGTGAGAAAAAGGGCGGCTGAGTGCGGCTGTGAGCTTACGGTTTGCAATATGAATGATGTTAAAGCGGAGCAAAGCTCGGTTTTCGGGAACGAGTTTGAATATAAAGGACAGCATTTTCACACAGCTATGGGCGGTATTCATCAGATAATAAATGCGCTTACGGTAATTGAGTGCGCTAAAGCTTTGAGAAAAGTGGGATTTGATATTTCGCATGAGAGCTTAAGCTTTGGACTTGAAGCGCAGGTCGCAGGACGGCTTCAGGTTTTGTCAAAAGAGCCGCTTATCATTGTTGACGGCGGACACAATCCGCAGGGAATAGAGGCTCTTGCTAAGACTCTTGATGGGATAAAGGGGAAAAAGACGGCGATTATAGGTATGCTTTCGGACAAGGACAGCTTCTCGGCGGCAAGGCTTATCGCACATTCCGCAGAGCGTTTTGTCACAGTTGACGGCTTTTATGAGCGAGCGAGCAAGCGTGAGGAGCTAAGGGATATTCTCATCAGTCATGGAGCGGCTGCCGAAGCGTCAGGCTTAAGCGCAGAGCAGACGGTGAGAGAGGAAATTTTAAAGCTTTGCGGTGACGAAGGCTTGGTTATATGCGGCTCTTTGTTTTTGGCGGCGAAATTTGCCGATGGAAGGATTGTCAAAGAGGCTTTGTGTGAGAGGGAAAAATTATGTCTGAAACGGTAGGCTATATTCATTCTGTTGAAAGCTTAGGAACTGTTGACGGACCGGGACTAAGGTTCGTGGTGTTTCTTTCAGGCTGTCCTATGCGCTGCGCATACTGCCACAATCCCGATACATGGAAAATGAAGAGCGGCAAGGAGTACACGGTTTCTCAGCTTATGAAGGAGTTTGACGGTGTGGAGGAATTTGTCCGCAGCGGAGGGATAACCTGCACAGGCGGAGAGCCGCTCATGCAGACTGAATTTGTCACAGAGCTTTTTAAGACCGCCAAAAAGCGCAGGATACACACCTGCCTTGACACATCAGGAATAAGCTACGCCGAACCTGACAAGGAAAAAATAGAGCGGCTTTTAGACTTCACTGATTTGGTTATGCTGGATATTAAGCATATAGATTCAAAAAAGCACAAATGGCTCACAGGGCAGGATAATGAGAATGTAAAGAGCTTTGCGCTGCGCCTTGGCGAGAGAGGTATAGACGTCTGGATTCGTCATGTGCTTGTACCAGGCGTTACTGATGATGAGCAGTCGCTGCTTCAGCTCGGCGAGTTTATTTCAAGGATTTCCTCGCTAAAGGCGATAGATGTACTGCCTTACCATACAATGGGAGTGCAAAAATATGACGAGCTGGGGATAGAGTACCGACTTAAAGGAATTGCGCCTGCAACAAAGGAGCAGGCGATAAAGGCAAGGGATATTATTTATAAAGGTCTAAAGGCAGGAATAAAAAAGCGATTGACTGACTAAAGCGGAACAATTTAAACGGTTAAGGAGGAACAAACTATGGCTGACGGCGACAGCATGATACTAAGGGTCGAAGGACTTTCTAAGGCTTACAAAAAGGACGTTTACGCCTGTAAGGACGTAAGCTTTGCGCTAAAAAAGGGGGAGATTTTTGCGCTTATAGGACCTAACGGAGCAGGCAAGACGACAACAATACGAATGATAGCGACACTGCTTATTCCGACTGAGGGCGACGCCTATGTCGGCGGTCACTCGATTAAAAGCGAACCTGCGCAGGTGCGTGAAAGGCTTACCTATTTGCCTGACGAAGCGGGAGCCTACAAGAACATGACGGGCAGAAAATATTTAAAATTCATGGCGGATATGTACGCAAAAAATAAGACGGAGACTATTTCCTTTGCCGAACGTGCGGAAAGGATATGCGGTTTAGGGGAGAGGCTTGACGATAAAATCGACAGCTATTCAAGAGGCATGACGAGAAAGCTTTTGCTTGCGAGAACGATAATGCCTCAGCCGCTTCTGGCAATTTTAGACGAGCCTACCTCGGGACTTGACATTATAAATGCGCTTGAGATAAGGCGAATGATCCGCTCTCTTGCCAGTGAGGACGGCATGACGTTTTTGCTTTCGTCGCACAATATGCTTGAGATTGAATACATATCGGATCGAGTGGGAATAATTGCGAACGGCAGACTGCTGGAATGTGGAGAGCCGAAGCGGCTTTTGGAGGAGTACAAGGCGCAGAACCTTGAAGAGGTGTTTGAAAAGGCGGTGAAAAAAAGTGAAGTTCTTTAGTCTTTTTAAAAAGGAGCTGAGAGAAATGCTCACGCTTCAGACGATAATAATGCTGATATTTATACTTTTAGTCATGTCTCTCATGGGTGAGTTTCTTGGCAGCTCGGTTGAGGAATCGGAGGAGGAATCCTCAAGGATAACGATATGCGACCTTGACGACACTGAATTTACAGAATCTGTGCTTGCCTATCTTGAGCATCCGAGTGCAGATATACAAAACGAGGTGGAGCTGATTACTCTTGAATCAAGCGACTATGCCGCAGAGCTTGACAGGCTGGGGATAAAGACCTTTATTGTAATTCCGCAGGGCTTTACCGAAAGCATAAGCAGCGGCGAGCAGGCTGAGCTGATTTACATAAGCCGCATGACGTCCGTTGCAAGCATGGCGAACATAAACACAGGCTCTGAAACAGCGGTTTCGCTCATAGAATCGGCGGTAAAAACCGCGCTTTACACAGACAAGGTTTCAAAGGGCGAACTGACAGATGAGGAGGTTGAGGTTCTTGAAAGTCCTGTTAATGTAGTTGAGCAGACTGTGGTAGGCGACAGCAGTGCTCAGATTTCACAGCTTTTGCTGTATTCAAGCATTTATTCTCAAAGCCTTATGATGCCGCTGGTGGTTTATATACTTATACTTTTAGGCTCGCAGACTATGGTAAACGCCGTGGCTGGTGAAAAGCTTGACAAGACGCTTGAAACGCTGCTCAGCGCACCTGTTTCAAGAATCACTGTGATTAGTGCGAAAATGCTTGCCGCCGCAGTTGTAGCACTGTTTAATGCGGTAATTTACATGGTGGGAATGCAGAGCGTAACCTCGTCAATGACAACGACACTTTCTGACGACTACACGCAGATTATAAGCTCGCTCGGTCTTGCCATGACAACAAAGCACTACATTCTTATCGGCATACAAATGCTTTTGTCAACGCTTATCGCTTTAAGCATATCTATGATTTTAGGAGCGTTTGCAAAGAGCGTCAAGTCCTCTCAGGTGCTGACTATGCCGATTATGTTCGCTTCTCTTTTCCCTTTTATGGCGGCTATGTTTGTAGACATAAGCTCACTGCCTGGAGCAGTGAAATATCTGCTCTATGCAATTCCGTTTACGCACACATTTATGGCGACAGACAACGTTATTTTCGACAAGACCTCGCTCTATATGGGCGGACTTATCTACCAGCTTGTGTTCTTAATAATCTGCATGGTGATTGCGATAAGGGTTTTCACAAGCGACAGGATTTTTACTTCATCAGAGAGCAGACTTTCATTTAAAAGAAAAGCAGACAAAGGAGAGGCTGTATGAACAGAAAATCAAAATGGGTAATTGCGCTTTTGACGGCGGCTTTGCTTTGCGGCTGTTCAGCCTCTGACGATTTAGGCTCTGACAGCTCATCTCAGACGCAGACTGCCGCTCCTGCCGTCACGTTGCCGTCTGATTCACATGAAAGCGAAGCGGACAGCTCGTCACAAACGAATGACAGCGAAGCGGACGCCGCAGAGATAACTCCTGCAATGTGGCTCGTTACCTCTCCTGACGGAGATACTATGTACATGATGGGTTCAATGCACGCACTTAAAGAGGAGTGCTATCCGCTGCCTGATTATGTGACGGACGCTTATGAAAGCGCAGACATACTTGCAGTGGAGTGTGATATAGCCGATTCGTCAAAATCCGTTTCAGCAGCACTTAAGTACACTGACAAGCTAACCTATCCTAGCGGTGAAACGATAGCAGACCACATTTCAAGCGAAGCCTATGACGGTATTTCAAGCTATTTAGCGTATATGGGCGATGATATTTCAAATTATGAAAGCTATCAGACGTGGTATTTAAGCTCGCTTCTTGAAAGCATTGCGCTTAGCGACAGCGGACTTGATTCCTCGCTCGGCTTTGATATGCAGCTTCTTACAATGGCACACGAGGATGACAAGGAGATTTACGAGGTTGAGTCTATGGAGCTTCAGTATGAAATGCTGATAGGGTTTTCGGATGAGATATATGATTTAACATTTTTAAGCTACAGTGAGGAAAGCGCAGATGAAATCAAGCAAGAGTATATTGATTTATACGAGGCGTGGAAAAGCGGCGACACCGACGCTGTAGAGGAGCTTAACACTGCGGATTTAAGCGAGATGAGCGATGAGCAGGTTGAAATTTATGAGGAGTACAACCAGCAGCTTTTGTATGACAGAAACGAAGCTATGGCATTGACGGCGCAGGAGCTTTTCAGCGAGGACGAGCAGGTGCTTTTTGTAGTCGGAGAGGCGCACTTTTTAGGCGACGGCGGCATACTTGACCTGCTTGAAGAGGACGGATACGTAGTTGAGCGAGTGCAGGCGTACTAGGGAAAGCTTTGCAACAATCCCTGTGAGCAGTGTTGTCTTAAAAGAGATAATATTAGCGCTCTGCGGTTAGGATTGCAGAGCGTTTTTGCATTACTTAGTCTTTTTGCAGAAACCCTTTTTTAATTTCAAGTAAAAACAAATAATTATTTATTTACAAGTTACAAATCTAAGTCTGATTCACAACAGCGATTTGTGTAAAGCAACAAAATTATCATAAATTTTTGAAAAAACCTTGACAAAAATAATGCTTTTTGGTATAATAAAACTGAAGAGAGACTTCAAATGAAGTAATTTATCCACATCTATAAGGCATCTGCTAGTGGAGGCGAAAAGAGCAAAAAAACGCTCACCATTAGTCTGACCACTTAAGTTAAAATAAAATTTTGGTGAAAAATATGTTTTTTAAAACTTTGAGAGCAACCTTTCGCAATAAGATACTCCTTGTTTTTTTAATAGCAAGCAGTATTCTTACAGCAATTACGAGCTGCTTTGTTTACGGTATTTATCAAAATTATCATACAAAAATCACTCAAGGTGAAATCGAAGGAAAAACTGTTACTATATCAGCGTTGGGGTATTCTGATTATAACACTTCACATACAGAATATATCGAGGCTTTCGGTGAAGAGAGAATGTCTAACGAGTATTCTTCTGTTCTAAAGGGCGACCTCGTATCGGTTTTAATGTCTTTGCCTGAAAATATAATGGAGGATATTGACTATGTTATGTGCGGTGCTACTTTGGATGACAATGTATATAGTTTAAATTTTTATGATTTTGAATTTGAAGTTACGCCTGAAGGATTGATTCCTCATGGCGACAGTGCAAAATTATTTTCTGATGAACAGTATTTGTCCGGTGAGAAGGTTGCATATGCCGGACAAATTCTTTTTACTGACGAAGCGTCAGAATATGCAACAGGCACAGTATATTGACAAAATGACGGTGCAAGAAAAATTGAAAGTGACGAGCAATTTCTTGAGATAAATGGTCAGCAATATAAACTATTAGGAGAAGCGGAGACATTGGATCCTGAAGATATGATGATCTATATCCCTTTTACTTCATTAGATGATGATACTCCGCTTCGGGCAATGCATGATACTGTTAATATAACGTTTAAAAGCACTGTTACCTATCGACAATATAACGAGATTCAAAATGCCGTCAACAATATAATGCCTGAAAAAGCATACCTGCAGGATATGGATCTGACGTTTTCAGCAGACAGCTTTTTTTATAAAACGATGATACTTATTTCCAGTGTCGTTACTCTGCTTTTTTCAGTGAATTTAGTCTTGATTTATGGCTATGCTGTTTCTCAGAACAAGCGAAAAATAATTATCTACAGACTTTGCGGCTGTACAAAGCATAAAGTAATAAGAATGTTCATAGCACAGATAGCGCTCATAAATATTCCTGTATTTTTGCTGGCTCAATTTCTTTTTAACAAGCTATTATATCCGATTTTACTCGATTATTTTCCGAACATGATCAATTCATTTTCAATCATTGTTTATCTTATGATGTTTGTAGGTTATGTTTTAGTTTCATTTGTTGTGCTTGAAATTATGCTTACTTATATTATTGGAGGGAAATTAAAAATCTCGGAGGAAATATAATGAAAATTTGTTTAAAATTATTTAAACACAATATAATTGTTAATATACTTATTTCGCTGCAGGTAGCTATTGTGTTTGCATTGATTATAATTTTCACTTCGGCTGTTACGGAAAGAAGCGAGTATTTCAGCGTATGTAAGGATGAATTATCATGTTCAGGAGTGGTTATAGAACCATCCTCTGCTGATATAATTATGAGGAATGAAGATGAGGTTTTAGATGTATTTACAGAGGCAACAAACGTCACAGGAATTAAATCGATAGGTCTGAATACAGAGGATTACGAATTTCAAAGCATAGCAAAGATTTATCCCGATGATATTATGGATATTATTCCGCCAAGGTTAGAAAAAGGAAATTATCCAAAATACAATTCTGATTTTATCGAATGTCTTGCAGTGGATGGATTCGGACTAAACGTTGGAGACGTTCTTGAGCTGTATGATGACAATCAAGAGAAGTATAAAGTTAAAGTTTGTGGTATCATTTCTTTTAATCAGTACATATATGGCAAAGGTGTACCCGGGCTGTATGAGAATCATGGTGACTACAGAGATTTGTGTTATCTTTTTACCAAATCAAGCGGTGATAAGCCTTTTTTTATAACCACTCAGAGCATAGCGGAGAAAAGCAAAATAAATTCCGCTTTTAGGTATGATTCATCGATTATAGTGAATTTCCCTGAAAATATGTATGACTCGGATACATTAGAACAAATGGCATACGATTATGGTTTTGAGATAATCGGCAATAATGACAGTTTATACAAAGGAAGCACAGAATATGTTAACGAGCAGCTTTATACTTTAATGCCCTTATCTGTTATTATTTTAATTCTAACTATATTCACAGCTATAACGTCAAGTATGATTATAATAATGAAAAATCAAAAAAATTTTGCGATTTTTTGTCTGTGCGGAGCGACATGGAGATATTGTTCTTTTGTAAATATTGTAAACTTTATTTTCATTCTCATAATTTCAATTGCTGTTGACGTCTTGGTTTTTTTAGTCGGAAAGCTTACATTTTTAAATACGACTGTTGTTAATTTGTCTGGTATAAGCCTTATCATTTGCGCTGTAATTGTCGCATTGTTTTTAATTCTTTCAGCCGTTGTTCCAAATTTTATAGTTAAAAACAAGCAGTTAAAGGAAGTACTCAAAGCCGAATTCAGACAGTGAATTGAGATTTTAGATTATCTGATAAAAGGATTTAAGGCAACGCCGCACACAAAGCACGTAATCTAGCTTTGTGTGCGGCGTTGCCTGCTTTTATTTTGTGTACCATTTTTTCAAAACCGTTTCGGCAGGCTTTTGATAGATGGTGAAATCTCTGTTTTCAGCCGCAATTTCGGGCGGCGGCAAAATCGCTTTCCAGTCCCACCAGAAGTAGCCTGAGAACCAAGGCTTGTCAAAGCTGCATGAAAGTGCGGCTTCGTAGAAATTAGCCTGCTCCTCGTTGTCGGTCGGCTCGTCAGGGCGGTGCTTGAAATCCCACGGAAACTGCGTGCAGCCGTGGACGTTTCTCACTCCAAGCTCGGCGAACATTATGGGACGATCATAATGCCTGTGAACCTTTTCAAGCATATCCGCAACGTCGTTCCAGACGGCTTTCATATGCTCAAGCGAGTTGTCGTCAGGAGTTGAGCAGGGATAGTATGCGCTGATTCCGATAACGTCAGCCGCCGCAAGCCATGGGAAATCCATCTCATCGCCGTGATTTATGTTGTGCATAACAATTCCGTGGTAAACCTTTCTTACCTCCTCGATAAGCTTAAGGCAGTAGTCGGTCTGCTTGTCCATGCCTATCATCTCACAGCCTGTGCAGAGCATCTCGCACTCCATTCTTTCAGCCATTTTCGCATAGTGAAGCAAAAAGTGAGTGTAGCTCATAAACCATCTTTCCCAGTAGCGTGGATTTTCAAGCGGGAAGTCTATTCTTGCTCTCCATGCGTGGTCAAGGCAGTCTACCATCGGCTTAAGGCATACCTTCAGACCAAGCGATTTTGCTTTTCTTATTGCAAATTCAACCTCTGAATCGGTTTGCGTTCTGCCGAAGAGAGAAACTACATTGAGCGAGTAATAGCTCTCCTGAAAGCAGTTTACAGGGATACATATCCAGTCAAGCCCGTTTGACGCAAGCCGCTCCATTGAGTACTCCGCCTGAGGAGTGTCAAAGACTCCGCTCCCTGAGAAAAATCCCCATGTGTAGCCCTTGCAGAAAAGTCTTTCTTTTTCCATATCAGTACTTCCTTTCGATTTTTATCTGAATGTAAAAACGGCATCACTTCAAACGATACTCTCGTTTTAACGATACCGTTTTATTGTTTTTAATTATGTCTATAATTTTTAGCTTATGAGGCTTGCTCTCCGCTTTCGTCTATAATGTAAGTTCCATCGTCAAGAGAACCGCTCTGCGTCGTTTCGCCTCCGTCAGAGTAGAAGGTAATCTCATAGTCCGCACCGTCAGAATCGTAAATTTCAACCTCGCTGACGTCCTGCGAAATGGTAATTTCGTCCGCATCGCTAAGTGTCTGTGCATATTCTCCGTCAGAGTAGTAGGTTACGCTTATTTGCTCATCGTCCTGCTGATTTACAATAGTGTATTCGTCATCGGGAAGATAGATAAGCGCACTTTCAAGCGTTGTTCCAAAGCTTACAGCCTGATAAATCTCATCTCTGTATGATTCAAATTCACCGTTAGAAATTTCAGCGCAAAGCTCGCCGTCAGAATTGTAAATTTTCATATCTGAAAGCGATACCGCAAGGCTTGAGAAAGACGAGTAGGTAGAGGAATCACGGTTAGACCAGACCTCGTAAACGTTGCTTGTTGTGAACCATGTCAAATCGGTATAGTCTTCATAACTAAAGCCTGTGTAGGAGCTGCCGCTCTTGTAAAGCGTTATGTACTTGTAGCTATCTGCGTAGTTGCAGTCATAGATGTAAATTCTGTCCTTAGTTGAGCTTACATATTTCCATCTGTATGCCAAAACCGCATGACCGGCGCTGTTATTGTAAAGTCCAATTATTACAGGAGAGCCGCTTCCTGCCTGGCACTTCTTTACCTTTGTCACAAGCGTGGAAATGTCATTTATGTTGTCATAGAAGGTTTCCTGAATATCTGCGTCATATTGTCCTACCTGCATACACTCGATAAATTCGCGCACAGTCATTCCATAGGTACTGCTCGAATCGTCAAGAGAAAGCTGTTTGGTAAAGTAAATTTTGCTGTTAAACGATTGCTGCTTTACCTTTCCGGTATTGAAAAGCGCAGAGGTTGACGACATTCCAAAGCAGTTTCCGCCCCAGCTTGATCTTCCGACAACGCTGTAAACATATTTCGCATAGTCATCGTCAAACATATATTTGTAAGCTTTATATGGTATAGAATAGCTTGAGGTGTAGCCGTAGTCGTCAAGCGAATTTTCAAAGCTGTATCTGAGCGTTGCAAAGGACGGCACAGCATATTGCGCATAGAATGTGCGGTTATAATAATCGTTTAATACAGTGCTGTAGCTAATTCGTGTGCCGCCGGATTTTTTAGTGTACCAGCCTTTAAAGGTGTAGCCTGATTTTTTAGCTGTAGGGAGAGTTCCGACTTTGCTTCCTTTTGTGTAGGTTTTAGATGTACTAGAAACAGTGCCTCCGTTGGCATTGAAAGTCAGCGTAACATAAGAAGCCGTACTTTCCCAGTGCGCATAGAATGTGCGATCCTTGACAACAGACAAAACCGTGTTGCTTGTAACTTTAGTTCCGCCTGATTTCTTTGTGTACCAGCCTAAAAACTTATAACCGCTTCTTGTAGGAGTAGGGAGAGTTCCTAAAGTATTTCCCTTATAATAGGTCTTTGTTGTGGTTGAAACACTCCCTCCGTTTGCGTTAAAGGTAAGTGTATATTTCTTTTTCCAATGCGCATAGAAAGTGCGGTCCTTGACTACAGACAAAACTGTGCTGCTCGTAACCTTTGTGCCGCCTGATTTCTTTGTGTACCAGCCTGTAAACTTGTAGCCGCTCCTTGTAGGCGT
>JAJQCE010000004.1:108169-139118 GCA_021202895.1 Ruminococcus sp.
CGCCTGATTTCTTTGTGTACCAGCCTGTAAACTTGTAGCCGCTCCTTGTAGGCGTTGGCAGAGTGCCAAGCGTACTGCCCTTGGTGTAGGTCTTTGAGGTAGTTGAAACACTTCCTCCGTTGGCATTGAAAGTGAGCGTGTATTTCTTTGTCCAGTGCGCATAGAAAGTACGGTTTTTAACAATGCTCAAAACTGTACTGCTTGTAACCTTTGTGCCGCCTGATTTCTTTGTGTACCAGCCTGTAAACTTGTAGCCGCTCCTTGTAGGCGTCGGCAGAGCGCCAAGCGTATTTCCCTCTGTGTAGGTCATGGAAGACGTTGAAACGTTCCCACCGTTTGCATTGAATTTGATAGTTACCGTTGTGGCGGCGGACGCAGTAATGCTGCCGGAAATTGAAGCGTCAGAAAATGCAGGCACTACCGATGTCATAAGCGTTACGGCCGCTATTAAAGTCATTAAAATTGCGCTCAAATGTTTCTTTTGCATAAGATTAACCTCCTTTTTGGTTGTTGAACTTTTTCATAGAATCCAATTTATTTGATTAAATTATATCATGCTTCAAATATTTTGTCAAGGGTATTTTTTCGTCATTTTGCACAAAAAATTTGTTCTTATGATTAAAATTTAGTGAAAATCGCCTTTTAAATTAAATAGGATTTAGAAAATGATACAACTTTTTCCTTACAAGGATAAGCGTCACAAATCCCGCTGATTTTTCGTTTAAGTCCTTTTAGAGTCCTTATGAAAAATCCGCTCCTTTTAAGTAAGAAGCGGAAAATCAGATATATTATCAGTTTTCAAAATTTAGCTTATTACTGTGCTGAAAGATAGCTGCTGTAGGCATATCCGTAGGTTCCCTCATAGGAAAGGTAGTACCAGCCGTAATTCTCGCTCCCGTAAACGGTAACTGACGCACCGCTGGGTAGTGTCATTATAGTAGAGCTTGACGAATTTGATTCAGATCGCAGATAAACCGCACTGCTTACCACATAGGTTCCTGCAACAGACGTATCAAGTCCCTCAGGGAGATTTGAAGTATCGGTTTGCTCCTCAGAGCTGTCCTCGTCCTCATCCTCGTCCTCGTCGTCATCTGAAGCGGCTGTAGTTGTTACAACCTCCTCTGTAGTGCTGTCTGAGGCTTCTACATACTGTGTTTCGGTCAAGTGTCCCGTCTTTGTGCTTTGCTGAAGCTCGGAGCTTGAGACAAACATATTTGACGCAAAAAGCATCACTATTACAACAACGACAAGAATTGTAGCGAAAATCGCAATTATACCCTTTACCGTCGTCAGGAAATCCGTATCGTCCTGCTGCGGCGTTTGCTCGTATTTACTCATACCTTACGCTGTCCTCCTTAAGAAAGCTTTCCTCATCTATCTTTATTATACACGAAAAGACTCAGTTTGTCAAGCCCATGTCAAATAAAATTCACAAACACGCTCAAAATTCTCTGTCAAAGGTGATTGAGGTGAAATATTTAACATCTTCCTTGTCAAGCTCGGCATCTATCAGTCGCTTTATCTGCTCGTCTGTATATTCGCAGTCAAACGGCACAACGATGTCAAAAATCAAATTTGTGTGCGTTGATCCGCTTACCATTCTGAAATCGTGAATACTCAGACGCTCGTCAATCGTTTTGACAATGCTCAAAACCGTTTCACGGCAGGTGTTAAGCCTGTCATCGTTAAGCCGTATCGGGTCTATGTGTATAGTCATTAAAACATTGAGATTGCTGTGAATTTCTCTTTCAATGCAGTCTACAGCGTCGTGAATTTCTTCAAGATTTTCTTCACTGCTGACTTCAGCATGACAGGAGCCTATCATATTTGATGGTCCGTAGTCGTGAATTATCAGGTCGTGAATACCGATTATATGCTCGTTTTCTAGAGCGAGTCTGCGAATTTGCTCTGTGAGGAGAGCGTCTGCTGGCTTGCCCAAAAGCAAATCGACTGTATTGCGGATAATTTCATAGCCTGAAAAAAGCACGAACAGTGAAACGACTATTCCCATGATTCCGTCAATCGGCAGGCTGGTAAAAGCTGATGCTATAAGTCCTGCCGCCGCTGTTAAGGTTGTCAGTACATCGCTGCGGCTGTCCTTTGAAACCGCAAGCAGGGCGGAGCTGTTAATGCAGCTGCCTAATTTAAGATTAAAGCGGCTCATCCAAAGCTTGACGGCTATTGACAAAAGCAGAGAAGCAAGAACAACTGCGCTTAGAACCGTCCTTGTCGGATTGGCTATTCTGTCGGCGGAGCTTATGAGCAGTTCAATTCCCACTGCGATGATAACTCCTGCGATTGTAAGCGAGGTGAGGTATTCCATTCTGCCGTGTCCGAAAGGATGATCCTTATCGGCAGGCTTTGCCGCAAGCCTGCACCCTATCAGCGTTACAAAGCAGCCTGCGCAGTCGGAAAGATTATTAAAGGCATCGGAAATTACTGAAATAGAGTGCGACAGCGTTCCGATTAAGTATTTGAGCGCAAAGAGAAAAATATTGCAGACTATTCCGACAATGCCTGAAAGCATACTGAAGTCTTTTCTGACATTCACATCGTTTACGTCCTCATAATTTTTCACAAAGCGTTTAACCAAAAAATCTGTCATACTCTAAATTCAATCCCCCTACACGTTAATTTCAGCCGTATCGTCCGACACGCCGTTTTTCTCCAGCACAGGCTTCACGCAGCTTTGAATAAATTCGTCCACCTGCTGAGGGCATCTGCCGATAAAGTTTTCAGGCTTCATAATTTCGTCTATTTCCTCTTGCGTAATCATAAACATAGGATCGTTTACGATAAGCTCGCAGAGGTTATTGTCAAGTCCCTCTTTTTTAACGTTTGCGCCTGCAATCATCGAATATTCTCTGATGCGCTCGTGAAGCTCCTGACGGTTGCCGCCCTTTTTAACTGCGTCCATCATGATATTTTCGGTTGCCATAAATGGCAGCTCAGCCATAACTCTGCGGCGAATGATTTTGTCGTACACGACAAGTCCGTTTTCAGGGTCGGTGACGTTGAGCATGATATTAAGTATTGCGTCAACTCCTAAAAACGCCTCCGCTACAGCTATTCTCTTATTTGCCGAATCGTCAAGCGTGCGTTCAAACCACTGCGTTCCTGCCGTAAAAGCGGGATTCAGCACATCGCACATTACATATCTTGCAAGCGAGCAGATACGTTCATCTCTCATCGGATTGCGCTTGTAAGCCATTGCGGACGAGCCTATCTGACCCTTTTCAAACGGCTCTTCTATTTCCTTAAAGGACTGCAAAATTCTTATATCGTTGCCGAATTTCATCGCCGACTGTGCGATAGAAGCAAGAACCGAGCAAACCGCAAAGTCGGTTTTGCGAGAGTAGGTCTGACCTGACACGGGAACAACTGCGTCAAAGCCCATCTCCTCAGCGATAAGCTCCTCAAGCCTTTTAACCTTGTCGGAATCGCCCTCGAAAAGCTCCATGAACGAAGCCTGAGTGCCTGTCGTACCCTTAGAGCCTAAAAGCTTAAGTCTGCCAAGCTGAAAATCCAGATCCTCCAGATCCATCAAAAGCTCGTTGCACCAGAGCGTCGCACGCTTGCCGACTGTGGTAAGCTGTGCAGGCTGCAAATGAGTGTACGCAAGGCAGGGCATAGCCTTGTATTTGTCGGCAAACTGTGAAAGCTGAGAGATAACCTTTACCAGCTTTCTCTTGACAACCTTAAGTGCGTCCCGCATTATTATAACGTCCGTATTGTCGCCGACATAGCAGGAGGTCGCTCCAAGGTGGATAATTCCCGCCGCATTCGGACAAGCCTTGCCGTAGGTATAAACGTGTGCCATAACATCGTGGCGAACGATTCTTTCACGCTCCGCCGCCGTTTCATAATCGATATTTTCCACATTAGCCTCAAGCTCGTCAACCTGCCGCTGAGTGACGGGAAGTCCGAGCTTCATTTCCGCTCTTGCCAGCGCAACCCAGAGCCTGCGCCATGTGGTGAATTTTTTGTCCGCAGAAAAAATATACTGCATCTCCTTGCTTGCATAACGTGTGCAAAATGGGCTTTCATAAGAATTGTTCATAATTTTTACCGTCCTTTAAATTATTATATGCTCAGCTGTGCTTTTTAAGCCTGTTCTCCGAGCTGTTTTTGTCAACTTCGTCAATGTCAATATCTCTTAGAACACCGTGTCTTTTCAAAGCGGCTGTTTTATCGCTTAGGTCAAGAGAACGGATTTTTCTTCTGAGTGGCAAAATGTTGGTCGGCGAAACGGAAAGCATATCTATTCCCATCGCCAGAAAAGCCTCGGTGAGTGAAAGCTCTCCGCCTATTTCTCCGCACACTCCTATCCATTTGCCGTAGCGGTGCGCACTGTCGGCGGCAATCTTTATCATTCTCAAAATTGCGATATGGTCTGGGCGGCAATACTTTTCAAGTCTGGGGTCGTGCCTGTCCACAGCAAGAGTGTACTGCTCCAGATCGTTTGTGCCGACGTTGAAAAAATCAACCTCTCTTGCAAGCTCATCGCTTAACATAACGGACGCAGGCGTTTCAATCATGATTCCATGCTCAACGCTGTGCGAGTAGGGTATCCCCTCGCTGTCAAGCTCGTTGCAGACCTCTTTTGTAATCGTCTTGATTTTTCTGATTTCATCAGGGTCTACAATCATCGGAAAAAGTATAGCGAGATTGCCGTAAACGGAGGCTCTGTACAAGGCTCTGAGCTGTGTTTTAAACACATCGGGACGCTCAAAGCAGATTCTTATCGAGCGCATACCCATAGCAGGATTCTGCTGTTCTCCCACATCGTAAAAATCAGGGTTTTTGTCTACGCCTAAATCAAGTGTGCGGACTATCACACGCTTGCCGTTTATTTTTTCAAGGACACGGCGGTAGGTGTAGAACTGAAGCTCCTCATCGGGATAATCATCGTTTTGCAGATACAAAAATTCGCTCCTCAAAAGCCCTATTCCGCCTGCATCATTTTCCTCGACGTATTTCATATCCATAAGACCGCTGATATTTGCGTAAACGCCGATTTCAATGCCGTCAAGCGTAACGTTTCTGCGCCCTCTCAGACGCTTGAGAAGCTCGTGCTTTCTGCCCTCCTCCTCGCGCTTTTTAATCATGCGCCGAATCGTTTCCTCGTCAGGCTCTACGTACAAAATCCCAGAATACCCGTCAACGACTGCCTCACAGCCGTTGTATTCCTCCGTAAGAGCCTTGCCTAAGGATACCACAGACGGGATATTCATAGAGCGTGAAAGTATAGACGAATGAGAATTGACAGTTCCGTAGCAGGTACATATCGCTTTGACGCAGCTTTTGTCAAGTCTAGTGGTTTCACTGGGCTCAATGTCCATTGAGCAGAGAATGGTACGCTTGTTAAATTTCATGCTCTGCTCGGATTTGTTCTGAATATGCCTTATAAGCCGCCGTGAAACGTCCTTAATATCGAGAGTTCTGGCTCTCATATAATCGTCCTCTATGCGTCCGAGCAGACTTGCCATCTGATTAGCCGCAAGATGAACGGCATAGTCGGCATTGCAGGATTCATTTAGTATAATATCCTGAATCATTTCGACAAAATCCTCGTCCTCGACAAGCATTTTGTGGATTAGGAAAATATCTGCATGATCCTTGCCGATATGTTCAATTTCACGGTTGTAAAGTCCGTCAATTTCCTCAAGAGCCATCTTTTTTGCGTATTCGTATCTTTCCAGTTCGATTTGTGGGTTCACTACCCTGTGCTTTTTAACCGTTTCCTCTTCACGTTGAAAAAACACAAGTCTGCCGAAAGCAATACCGCCCGAAGCGGCTCTGCCTCTGATTCTTTCCATAAGATTCTCACGCTTTCCAAAAGAATTTTTAAAACTGCGCCCGTCAAGGTGCTGTTTCGTACATTTTCGCACTATCCCACTTATATAATGTTATTATACCTCAATAATATTATAACTCATTTTTTCTATTTCTTCAAGCCCTAAGTCATCAATACGGCTTTCAGTTTACGATTTATTAACAATATCCTTTTAAGACAAGCCATATTATAGAATAAAAACAGAAAGGACTGTGATCAGTATGCCTACAGCGGCAAATCAGCTTCAAAATCAAATAGGTCTTACGCAGGCGGAGGCGGACAGGCTTTTAAAGCAGGGAGGTGAAAATGTATTTGAAAGGAAAAAGCGAAAAAGCGCCTTAAGGATATTTGCTGGACAGTTTCACGATGTGATGGTGATGATTTTGATTGTCGCCGCAGCTATTTCCGTCTTTATAGGCGGCTGGGAGGATGCTGTTCCGATTGCGGCAATTGTAATTATGAACGCCGCACTGGGATTTATTCAGGAGTACCGCTGTGAAAAAACTCTTGAGCAGATGGAGCGTCTTACTGCGCCGACTGCAAGGGCTTACCGTGACGGACAGCTTGTCACCTTGCCTGCTTCTCGGATTGTTATCGGAGATGTTTTGGAAATAAAGGCGGGAGAGCGTTTTCCGTGCGATTGTGTGATTTTATCGCAAACTGCGCTTAGCTGTGACGAATCGGCTCTGACAGGCGAGAATGTTCCTGCCGACAAGCGTGAATATAACGGCGAAAGCACAAAAGGTGGGCTTAATCTTCCTTACATAGGCTATATGGGTACGGTGGTGTTAAAAGGAAAAGCGCGCTGTGAGGCGATAGCGACAGGGAGCTTAACGCAGATGGGTTCGATTTCTCAGATGCTTTCCGATATTGACGAGGAGCAGACGCCGCTTCAAAAAAAGCTTGGCGAGCTTGGAAGGATACTTGCGCTTATTTGTATAGGCGTCTGCATTTTGGTTTTCATCGCAGGCTTAATCAGGGGCGAAGGCGTTATGGATATGTTCTTTACTGCCGTCACTATCGCTATAGCGGCAATTCCTGAGGGGCTTCCTGCGGCGGTGACTATTGCGCTTGCGCTTGCGGTAAGGAGAATGTTAAAGCAAAACGCCCTGGTTCACAAGCTTCACTCGGTTGAAACGCTGGGCTGTGCGAATGTTATCTGCACCGACAAGACGGGAACGCTTACAAAAAATGAAATGAAGGTCAGAAAGCTTTTAGTTATGTCGGAAAGCTTAAACGAGTACACTGCGCCTGAAAACGGAGGCAGGGGGCTTAAAAAGGATGGCGAAACGGACAGCTATATGGCGTGGGAGGATTCGACGTTGAGCGAAACGCTGTTGTGCGCCGCTTTGTGCAGCAACGTTTCTGTCAGAAAAACTGCTTTCTCTTCAAATGAACGCAATAGAGCAAGGAGCAAGCTGAAAATATTTGAGGGAGATCCGACGGAGATAGCCTTGCTGGAGCTGTGTTCGCTGTGCGGAGTTGACAGCGAGCGGCTTTTGCTCACACGCATTGACGAAAAGCCGTTTGACAGCGCAGATAAGTATATGACGGTAATATGTCGTGATCAAAACGACAGGCGGATAGCCTTTACAAAGGGTGCGCCTGAGGTTATAATTTCAATGTCAACTTGCCGTTACGAGAGTGGACAGCTTGCAGAGCTAAGCATGAGTGAAAAGAGCAGGCTTTTGAGCAAAAATGAATCCTATGCACGAGAGGGTTTGCGGGTTATCGGGCTTTGCGAGGCGGCGGACGGTCGCTGTGTATTCTTAGGACTTGCAGCATTAAGCGATCCGCTCAGAGAAAATGCGGCTGAGGCTGTAAGAGAGTGCCGCCGTGCGGGGATAAGTACGATAATGATTACCGGTGACCACAAGCTCACCGCCTGCGCTATAGCTCGTCAGGCAGGAATACTTACCGCTTCAAAGGAGGTCTACACGGGAGCGGAGCTTGATATGATGAGCGATGAGGAGCTTGCTGAAAAAATAGACAGTATAGCTGTTTTCGCAAGAGTTTCACCTTTACACAAGCTCAGGATAGTCAGAGCCTGCAAGGCAAGGGGGCTTGTCTGCGCTATGACGGGCGATGGAGTAAACGATGCTCCTGCGATCAAGGAGGCTTCAATCGGAGTTTCAATGGGCCTGAGCGGTACTGATGTGACTAAGCAGGCGGCGGATATGATTTTACTTGACGACAATTTCTCAACGCTTGTAAGCGCAGTGCGGGAGGGCAGAACCATTTATGCGAACATACGAAAATTTGTGCGCTATCTTATCGCCTGCAATATAGGCGAGGTGCTTACGATGCTGGGAGCTATAATTATGGGACTGCCGATGGCACTTGTTCCTGCACAGCTTTTGCTGGTGAATCTTGTGACAGACGGACTTCCTGCCGCAGCACTTTCTGTAGAACCCCCTGAAAAGGGCATTATGAGCAAGCCGCCCCGTTCGGAAAAGGACAGCTTTTTCAGCGGCGGGCTTATGACTAAAATTGTGTGGAGAGGTGTGCTTATAGCTATTTCAACGCTCGGCTGCTTTACGCTGATCCTAATTCACGGCACAGGTCTTGAAGCGGCAAGGACGTCAGCTATGCTCACGCTGGTTTTTTCTCAGCTGATACACGTTTTCGAGTGCAGAAGCGAGGACAAGACGCTCTTTGAGATAAGCCTAAAGGGGAGCGGTTATGCTCTTGCGGCGGTGGTTTCATCTGCTGTGTGCGTGGCGGCGTGTATGCTTGTGCCTGCTCTTGCAAGGATTTTTTCGTTTGTTATTCCTGACGCATACTCTCTTGCGATAAGCTTGCTTCTTGCGGCGGCAGCACCGTTAATATCGTCAATTGCAGGGAGGCTCAGAACGATTTCATTAAGAAAAAACGCCGCAAAGGCCGCATAGCTTTAAGCCGTACAGGGAAAAGCCTCCTTGTACGGCTTTTTTGGACAGAAAATTATCACAAATTTTCAAAATAGTCAAAAAGTATAGTAGACAAAAGGGTAAAAATGTGATATAATAGGAGTTAATATTACAAAAGCTGTCCGAAACGGCGGCTTGATGTAAGCTGCTTTGAGCTAAAAACCAAGGCGGCAGGACTTTAAATAGAAAGGGTTTTTAAAATGCTGCACGAGAAATCCTGCGGTGGAATTGTCTATAGAAAGTATCACGGCAACACGGAGATTCTTTTAATCAAGCATATAAACAGCGGACACTGGTCTTTCCCAAAGGGACACGTTGAACCTGGGGAAAGCGAAACTGAAACTGCTTTGCGTGAAATTAAAGAGGAAACGGGCATGGACGTTATTATAGACCCCACCTTCAGAGAGCTTGTGACATACAGTCCCAGAAAGGATACTGAAAAGGTGGTTGTTTATTTTGTAGCTATGGCAAAAAAAGGTATGCCTGTAGCGCAGGAAAATGAAATTGCTCAGGTAAAATGGGTGGAAATTGACATTGCGGCTAATATGCTGGCATATGAAAACGACCGTCTGATTGTAAACAAGGCAAAAAAATTTATCCATTGACAGGCCTTTTGGCGAGGTATGACACATTAGCTGATGTGAAACCGCTTTTGTGCGGTTTCTTTTGTTTAAGCAAGAAAGAGAGGAAGCTATGCTTTTATTGAGCAGTGTAGAGGAAGTGCTGGAAAATATCGGTGCTCTGAAAATGACGATTTTTGCGCTGAGGACTATTGTTCTGTTCGGAGGAATATTTTTTCTTTGGTGGGGAATAAGACTTCTGTGGGAGCTAAGACCTGTGAGAAAGAAAAAGTACACCACTGTGGTTCATGCGACGGTTGACGAAGCGGTAGAGGAGAACAGATCCGCTTCGATGAACAGCTATTACAAGCTGAGATTTGTCTATGAGCTTGACGGCGAGGAAAGGGTTTTTGCACCGATTTATTCTGTGAGAAACGCAAGAGTTAAGGCGGAGGAAAGAGTTAAGCTCTGCATTAGCGGCAAGAATAAATTTCGCACGATAAGAGAGAAAACCACCTTGAAAAAAGCTTTGCTTCTGTGCCTTGTCGGAGTGGCTTTGATACTTTCGCAGATAATCGTTTAGTTTTCAGTGCAAAAGAAACAAAAATGAGTGTTTTTTTGAAAAAATTCTATTAAATTTTCATAAATCCTCTTGACAATGTATAAGTATTGTGATATGATAAAATCACAATATATGAAATCAGGGGAGGCTGAATATAGTGACTGATTTTTATTATCCTGTATTAAACGACGAGGTTAATCTGCCGATGTATATAATGGGGATAGGCGCAAGAGACAGAGAGTTTCACTTCATACGTGAGGACGGCTATCCCAATCATCAGATTATATATTGCGTAAGAGGCGGCGGAGTGCTTAAGGTTGAGGGCGAAACCTATAAAATCAGAGCGGGGGACGGCTTTTATCTTCCGCCCAAGGTTCCGCATGAATATTATCCGACAGAGGAGTTCTGGGAAACCCACTGGGTGACGTTTGAGGGCAGAGAGATTCCCTATGTGATGAAGTATATCAAGCTTGAAAAGACGAGAGTTTTTCACATTCACGATTTAAATTCGGTTGACGCTATTTTCAAGAAAATGCTGTATCTTATGCGGACAAACTATTATTACGGCGCACAGCAGTGTTCTGCGCATTTGTATCAGCTTTTTATTGAGCTTAACCGAGTAGTGAACCTACAGAACGGCTTTCTTGACGGCGCAAAGCTTAATCAGCTTCAGCCAGTAATCGACTACATAAACAAGAATTACCGCAATGATATTACATTGGCGGAGCTTAGTGATTTGATTGATTTATCTCCGCAGTATCTGTGCAGGCTATTCAAGGAATGTCTTAATTTGCGTCCGTTTGAATATCTTGCGAGAACGAGAATACAGCAGGCGAAGATTTTGCTTTTGGAGGATAAGAAGAATATCAATGAAATTGCGTCGGAGGTAGGGTACAACGACTGTTCGTATTTCTGTGCAGTGTTTAAGAAGCATGAGATGCTTTCGCCGGCGGAGTTTAGAAATCTTCACAAGAAATCGGGATAACACAGGAGGAAAAAATGAATATACTTCACGATATGTCGCCTAAGGAGGTATCAAGCGACAAGTTTACCGCTGTAATTGAGATACCGAGAGGCTCAAAGGTAAAGTACGAGCTTGACAAGGCGACGGGGCTTTTGAGAGTGGACAGGATCCTTTACACATCTACGCACTATCCTGCCAATTACGGATTTATTCCGAGAACTCATGCGGACGACGGAGATCCGCTTGACGTTTTGGTGCTTTGCTCAGAAACGCTTTTTCCGATGTCGCTTGTAACCTGCTATCCGATAGGCGTTATTACAATGATGGACAACGGAGCTAAGGACGAGAAGATTATTTGCATTCCGCTTGCAGACCCCAGCTACAATGACTACACTGACATTTCCGAGCTGCCCTCGCATATTTTTGACGAGATGAAGCACTTTTTTACGGTGTACAAGCAGCTTGAACACAAGGATACGTTGATTGACGATGTTCACGGCGCACAGGACGCAAAGCTGATTATAGCTCAGTGCATAGATAATTATATTGAGAAGTTCTGCAAGTGAATGAGTGCAGAAAAAACGCCCTCTGTCTCAGGCAGGGGGCTTTAAGATTTAAAAATGGTACGGACACTGAGGAGAAGCTTATTCAGCTTTTTCACTGTCAATATGTACGTCAAGCTGGTCGTAGGGAATTTCAATGCCCTCACGGTCGAAAGCGTCCTTGATTTCGGCAAGCAGAGCGTATCTAAGCTCCCAGTAATTTTCCGATTTAACCCACACTCTTGCGGTTAAGCGGATGGAGCTTGATTTGTATTCGCTTAAGCGTACAAACGGCGGATCAGGGTCGTTGAGCGAAAGCGAATTGCTTGAAATAACACGTTCCAACAGGCGCATAGCCTTGTGAAAGTCAGCATCGTATGAAATGTCAAATTTAAGCTCAAGCCGCCTCATCGCCTCTTGAGTGTAATTTGTTATCGTAGCGGAGGAAACTGTGCCGTTAGGTATCATTATCGCCTTGTTGTCAATGGTGAGGAGTTTGGTGTAGAGGATAGTAATTTCGCTTACAGTGCCCTCACTCCCTTTGACGTCCACATAATCTCCCACCTTGAACGGGCGGTTGAACATTATAAGAAAGCCTCCTGCAACGTTTCCAAGGCTGTCCTTAAGCGCAAGACCTATCGCAAGCCCTGCGGTGCCTAACGCCGCAACTATAGACGACATCGGAACTTGAAGCTGGGAAAGTATCATTACGCAAAGTATTACATACAGCACGGTGCGTATAAGCGAAATAAGAAAGGACCACGCCGTTTCGTCAATGTGCTGAGATTTTGCGAAAACTGCTCTCAGCGACTTGACCACAAGCCTTATAATTATGTAGCCTGCCGCAAAAATGATGAGCGCATAAAAAATATTCGGCGCATATTCCTTCAGGCTTTCCGTTAGGTTTTCAAACATTAGCGATTTCCCCTGTAGTTGGCAAAATTTTCGGTTAATTTTCTATAGAATTAATATAGCAGATTTTTTTAAAATAAGCAATGAAATTTTATGAACAAAATGTGCCGATTGGGAAATAGTTAAATGTTAATAATATTGTGCAAAAAAATTCGATATTTTTTTGAAAAGTTTCACCGAATTTTGGGGATTTAGCTCTTGTAATTTATGATGATTTAGTGTATAATAAATAGTGATTGATTGATATTTACAATAATGCGGCGGGATAGTCTGCCGTTTATAGAAAAGGAGAAAAGTAATGTATAATAGAATGATGCTGCTTGCTGATGACGTTATTTACACCTCCGACAGGGATTTGTCGGGCGAAACGATAGCAAGCGTTGTTATTACGGGAATTGCAGTGGTTTTTTTGATACTTGTTCTTTTGATTGCGCTTGTATGGCTGTACGGAAAGATTTTTCAGGCTGTCAATGCCAGAGCGGACGCAAAGAAAGCTTCGCAGCAGTCAGAAGAGCCTGAAAAGGCTGAGGTTAAGCCTGCGGCGTCAGCTCCTGCGATAGAGCTTGAAGATGTTGAGGAGGAAACTGCGGCGGTTATAGCGGCAGCGATTGCGGCATACGGCGCACAGACGGGCAAAAAGCTTGCAGTCAGGAACATTAAGCGCACGTCGTCGGGCGTATCGCCTAGAAACGCATGGGCGGCGGCAGGACTTGCCGAAGCGACAAAGCCGTTTTGATTTGCCGAAGGTATTTTACTTGGTTTGCTGAACAAAGCGCACATATTTTGAAAGGAATGATGAATAGATATGGCTATAATAGAGAGCTTTCTTGACACGCTGGTTGACTTGTGTCAGGAATCGGGCTTTGCCGGATTTTTGGTTGACGGCGGTTGGAAGAATATAATAATGATACTTATTTCCTTTGTATTTATGTATCTTGCGATTGCAAGGGGATTTGAACCGCTTTTGCTGCTACCGATTTCATTTGGTATGCTGCTTACTAACCTGCCTGGAGCGGAGATGTATCACCCTGAATTTTGGGAATATATAGAGACAAGCGAGGTAGACCCTAGTACGATTAGTGAAAGCTTGGCGGATGGGGCGACGTATATAAACACGCACTACTTAGACTACGGCTACATTCTGCGGCATGGCGGTCTGCTGGATATTCTTTACTTAGGCGTCAAGCTTCAGATTTATCCGCCGCTGATATTCTTAGGAATCGGTGCAATGACCGACTTTGGACCGCTGATAGCGAATCCTAAGAGCTTCCTGCTTGGTGCGGCGGCTCAGGGCGGCATATTCTTCACCTTTATCGGTGCGGCAGTGCTTGGAATGAGCGTAGCGGAGTGTGCGTCTATTGCCATTATCGGCGGAGCGGACGGACCTACGGCGATTTACGTTTCCTCACAGCTTTTGTCAGGCTCGGATGACATAGGAGTAGGAACTATAGCTCTTGCGGCGTATACCTACATGGCGCTTGTGCCTATTATACAGCCGCCTATTATGAAAGCGCTTACGACCAAAAAGGAACGCTCGGTTGTAATGGGACAGCTTAGAACCGTTTCAAAGACAGAAAAGATACTTTTCCCTATACTTGTTACAATAGTAGTTTCGCTTATAATTCCAAGTGCGGCTCCGTTGGTTGGAATGCTTATGTTTGGCAATCTGCTTAAGGAATCGGGCTGCTGCGACAGAATCGCAAAGACTGCGCAGAACGAGCTGATGAATATTATCACCATTTTCTTAGGTATATCCGTTGGAGCAACAACTAGAGCGGACAATATAATTACACTTGCGTTCGGAAAGGTTATTCTGCTTGGAGTAATTGCATTTTCACTTGCAACTGCCTGCGGTATACTTTTAGGAAAGCTTATGTATGTAGCGTCAGGCAAGAAGATAAATCCGCTTATCGGTTCAGCAGGAGTTTCAGCTGTGCCTATGGCCGCCAGAGTGTCGCAAAAGGTAGGTCAGGAGGAAAATCCGACAAACTATCTGCTTATGCACGCAATGGGACCGAATGTTGCCGGAGTTATCGGCTCGGCGGTTGCGGCAGGTGTGCTTTTGAGCATAGTGAACGTTGCTTAATACATTTGAAAATATAAAAATTGACGGGAGTCAGTTCCCGTCTTTTTTGACCTTTAACTTGATTAAAGAAAGGAGCAGGAGCTAAAGTGGACAATGGTGAAAAATTCTTTGCGGTTATTTCAAGAATGAAGTACATAAACCGCTGGGCGCTTATGAGAAACACGATAACGGAAAATATCAGCGAGCATTCGCTTGAAACGGCATTTATAGCTCATGCGCTTGCGCTTATACGCAACAAGCGTTTCGGTGGAAACGTCAATGCGGAGCGTTGTGCGGTTTTGGCGATGTACCATGACGCTACAGAGATTATAACGGGAGATATGCCCACTCCGGTAAAGTATTACAACTCGCAGATTCGTTCTGTCTACGCTCAGATTGAGGAGGAAGCTGCAAATCAGATTCTTTGCTATCTTCCTGACGATTTAAAAGAGGAGTACACTTCAATTTTGTGTGCGCAGGAGGACGACAATGAGCTTTGGAGGCTTGTAAAGGCTGCGGACAAGCTCTCTGCGCTGATTAAGTGCATTGAGGAGTATAAAATGGGAAACGAGGAATTTGCTACGGCGCAGCAGGCGACGCTTAATGCAATTCATGCGCTTGACGTAAAGGAAGCAGAGGTCTTTTTAGAGGAATTTATCCCTGCATACAGCTTGGATCTGGACGAGGGCTTAAAGCAGGTGTAGAATTTCAGCAAAGGTCTTGACTTACGAGAGATTTTGAGATATAATAAAAATATTAAGTATACAAGGGGGTATCGGGATATGAGAAATTTAGTTGCGGCTTCGCTTTTGGCGAGCGACTTTTTTAATCTTTCCAACGACATAGTGCGAGCGGAGAGTGCAGGAGTTGACTGGATTCATTATGATGTGATGGACGGCAGCTTTGTACCCAGCATAAGCTTCGGCGAGCCTGTACTTTTAAGCATTTCAAAGCATATTTCGATACCGATTGACGTACATCTGATGATTGTAAACCCGATCAGTCACGTTGAAAAATATGCCGCTCTTGGAGCAGATTCGATAACGGTACATATTGAAGCGGCTGAGGATATAGAGCCGACGCTTGATAAAATCCGCTCGCTTGGCTGTAAGGTCGGCTTGTCGGTAAAGCCTGACACGCCGATAAGCGCAGTAAAGCCGTATTTGTCAAAGGTGGATATGCTGCTTGTGATGACGGTAGAGCCAGGCTTTGGCGGACAGAAATTTTTGCCGCACACGCTTGAAAAGGTAAAGCAGGCAAGGGCACTTGCGGACGAAAGCAGCAGGGAGCTCAGAGTGCAGGTTGACGGCGGAATAAACGGCGAAACGGCTCAGCTTGTAAGGCAAAGCGGAGCAGACGTGCTTGTTTCGGGTTCGTATCTGTTTAAAGCGCAAAGTATGAGCCGTGCGGTTGAAATTCTCAGAGGAGAGTGAACACGCTCTAGTCATCGGTGATTTTTCTAATAAGAGCTATGGGAGTATCGGAAATTAACGTTGCGTACTCCCTTATTTTTGCGATTTCCACAATGTCCGAGCTTGCGCAGGCTAAAAAATCGCTGCAAATGAGAACAAAGCTGCCGTCAAGCTTATAAAGCTCACATTCAGCATTTTCAGGTATTTGCGCTGCGGCGGCTATCAGTTCCTGAGGCGTTTTACATTTGATTGCAAATTCGCAGGTATTTTCAGCTTCATTGCAAGCAGAGCCAAAGCCCTCACCTGAAATATAAATGATAAGACCGCCATCATACTGTTCAAAAATTTCAGCTGTGATTTTATCTGCACCCATAGTCTGCGCACCCATATCCTCAAGTCGGGCAAGCACGCTTGCCAAAAAAATTCTGGCGGAAATGCTGTCAGGTGAAAAGTCATAATAGCTTATTCCAAGCTCCTCACATTCGTTACTGCTAAGCTTAATTTTCGCACAGCTATCGCTCAAAAGCCTTATATCCAAAAGAATCACCTCGATTTTCAAAGCGTTTAATACAGTATACTCTTTTAAGACGAGGGAGGTTAATTAACCTGTGATTAACAATAGTTTTAAGGCTTGCTTGACACAGTTGGGGGTGGGATGTGGTATAATGTCTTTGAGGTGATAAAAATAAGCGAGAAGAAAAGCTATCAGGCATGGACGAATTCAGATGAATTTTGGAGAGCGATCAAGGACGAGATTTTGGAAAAAGAACGGAACCCTGCAAAGGAATAGAACGTTCCAGACCAGGGACGCAATCCAGAATTCACGCCCGCCGCTGGGTTGTCGAGGTAATCCACTCTTTTTTCGATCGTTTTCGCAAGCTTTTGGTTCGCTATGAAAAGTATGCTGCGCTGATCCAGTTTTCCTGCGCTGTGATTGTTTGGCGTAAACTCATTCACGTCCATCGCTATTTTCGGAATAAGCTCTAACAACAATTTTTTACGCCGTCTGCCATAAGTCATTGCGATTCCTCGCAGCACTAAATCATTACTCTCTGTTGCGCTAGATGTAAACAAGATTTCTCGTGTCTTTGCCCCTGGAGCTTCTGCAATCTGTGTTCTTGCCGCATCTATTTCATGTTGTGCTTCCAATTGCGCAACACAACACAAAATTTGTGCGACAAAAATTGCGACAGTGTTGCTGCTTTCTATTATAGCACACCCTTCCCATTGTGCAAGCATTTTGCAAAAAATTCTAAAAAACGGCACCCACAGAATCTGTGGAGTGCCATAAATCTTCTTAAAGCAACACTGCATAAAGACCGCCTACAGCTTTGCATGCCATCTACTGCGACCGAAGGGAGTGCCCTTGCGGCGCATCTGGTGCGGAGACTTGTGAGGTGTTGCCTTAAAAATGCCCTTATCACATTACAATGGGAGATCTTTTTTCTGGAATCGAATAGCGCCCACCAAGTAGCAAACTACTGCTACAGCTACCAATACAATCAGCTTTGGAACGAAGGCGTAATCGACTGCACCAGAACCCACGGTACCAAGTGCATTGATATCAAACAACCCAACAAGTGACATACGATTGAACATTCCCAATTCTTCTACACCCATACCCATCTGTACCATATTATCCGAACCGAACATACCGAGCAGAGAGCACAAGAAAAACCAAACATTCAAGCCGCCGCCCAATGCAAGCCCATATTTGCTCAAGTTAAAGATACAGCTTGCTAGATAGCAAATGCTTGCCATTGCTTCTGTCAAAAGATATAGCCCGCCATAAAGCGCAGCGTTTTCTGCCACACTGACTTCTCCTACAATCGCTTGAGATGCGATAAGCTTTGTGATGAATCCACAGACCACCATAATCAGCGGAAAAACAATCAGATAAATCGCTTGGGTAATTACAACGGCACTACGTTTTGTTGGTGTAGAGAGAATATACGCCATAGAGCCTTTGTCCACTTGATCGACAACGAGTGCATTGCTGGCAAAAATAAGAAAGAGTAAAATTGGCAATAAACACATCACCGTAAAATACATTTGATGCAGCATTGCGGAAGTATCCATCTCGCTCATATTTTCTATAAGATCAGACGAAATACCCATAATTTCTAACATATTGCTCATCATAGTTTCTACATCTAAGTCGCTTTCGGAGAAACAACCCTGAATCGAACCGAGCGCATAAACATATTCAAAATTAGAAATATAGGTGTCGAGTTCAATTTCTGATTCTGATAGTTCCTCTGCAACCGCTGCAAATTCCTCACTGCTGAAAGAGGTATTTTCCGACTGTGCGGACATCATTTCAAATGCGGCATCATATTGCGTAAGATCGTCTGTTTCTACAAAATCATCATAGCTAAGCGTTGTGCCTGCCATTTCGTTATAGGATGCCAGGACATAGAGATAGCTGTAAAAATCCGATTGGACTTCTGTATAATCTTTTGAATCCTCCGTGGAACCAATCAGATTCCCTGCAAAGGTGGTCACCACTGTCATTAGACAGAGGACAACTGTACAGGCAATCAACAAAACTCGATTGGAACGAATACTTTGCTTCATCAGTGGCCATGAGAAAAATTTTGTTGTTTTCATTTGGGTTCTTGTGCCTCCTTTTCTGTACTTTTATGAATGGCTTTCATAAAAGAATCTTCCAAATTTGGGTGACTTTCTGACAGCGAGAGAACCGATAGACCGTCCATCGCATGAAAAGCAGTGTTTACATCCTCCGCCAAGGCTTGAAACGTTACCTGTGCATTCGTTCTGCTGCTGTTTGGCAGATGCTTGCAAAATGCTTCAGCAGATGTGCGATCTGCAAATTCCACACAAAAAGTTCGTACAGAATTGTGGCGGAATTCAGAAAGATTGAGGATACTCTGTATTATGCCGTTGTTGATAATTGCCACACGATCGCAGACTTCCTCGATTTCCTCAAAAATGTGACTGGACATAAAAATCGTTCTGCCCCTGCGCTTTTCCTGACGGATTAGTTCTAAAAAGGTTTCACGCATTAAAGGATCTAAACCAGTGGTAGGCTCATCCAAAATGAGAATTTCTCGATCTCCCATTAGAGCGGCAACGATAGCAGTTTTTTGCTTCATGCCCTTGCTCATTCGTTTTAAATTCGCAGAAGGATCCAACCCCAGCAAGTCGATCAGATGATTCATATAAGAAAAATCTTGAACCCCAAGAAACTGCGCCTGCATCTTGAAGAAATTCGTTCCAGTTTTCAAATCTGGAAAGGCAATTTCCCCTGGAATATAGCTGACGTGCTCCATCACCTGTGGTGCTTGTTCCCATGGATGCAGTCCATTTACCGTCACAGTACCGCTATCGGCTTTTAAAAAGCCCATCATATGCCGAATGGTTGTCGTCTTGCCAGAACCGTTCGTCCCCAAATAGCCGAAAACCTCACCCTCTTGAATTTCCAAAGAGACATCAAATATGCCTCTGTTTTGACCATAGTCCTTTGTCAAATGATCAATTGTGATGATAGGCTTGCTCATTGTTTCACTCCCTCAAAATGATGTCTGGTATCGTAAAATTCCATGAAATAATCCTCTAAAGTAAAGGGAATTTCTACAAAATCGGCAATGATAAAGTCTTTCAGACTTGCTGTCAGCGTACCGACTTGATCCGCTGGGATTTGTACTCTTGCTCGGAGCTTCTCTTTGTTTTTGGAGGTAAATGTAAACGGCTTTTCTATAAATCTTAGATAAGATTCCATGTTGGAAAACGTAATACGATAAATGCGATCATGCTTACGTTTCAATTCTTCTGATTGAAATTCGGACACAATTTTACCGTCTCGGATGATCGCAATGCGGTCGCAGACGGCGTCTACCTCATGAAAAATATGCGAGGACAAAAAAATCGTCTTTCCACGCTGCATTTCTTCTTGAATAAACGCAATAAATGTCTCCTGCATAATGGGATCTAGTCCTGAGGTCGGCTCGTCTAAAATGAGAATATCCGGATCATGCATAAACGCAGTGACAACTGCAAGCTTTCGCTTAACGCCGAGACTCATTTGTTTGATGCTGATATGAGGATCTAGCTCAAAGCGTTCGAGCAGCTTTTGCAAATATGCCTGATTTTTTACACCACGCATTTGTTCCATCATATGCAGAAAAGCAGTGCCAGACAAGCCAGCAGGAAGCGCAACCTCTCCTGGCAAATATCCCACGGTATTTTGTAAATAGGCGCTATTTTCCCAGCTGTTTTTCCCCAAAATTGATGTGTTTCCGTTTTGTGGTTTGGAAAACCCCATTAAATGACGTATGGTCGTGGTCTTTCCTGCGCCATTTGGTCCTAAGAATCCATAACATTTGCCCTTGTCGATGCAGATATTGACATCAAATACACCACGTCCATGCCCATAATCCTTTGTCAAATGTTCGATAGCAATGATTGGCAATTGATTTTCCTCCTTGACGTTATTGAACAACTGTTATTCGATTGTAATGACTGGCAATTGAACTCCTTGACATTATCCAATAACTGTTGTATAATTATTATATCATAGAAAAAAAGTAATGTCAACCAACAATTCCACGTGAAATGTTGGTTGATAACAAGTACTTCTAAAAATTCTCTTTTATCAGGAGGTTCCTTATGAAAAAAAATCCAGCTGTCACAGATGCCACGCGAAATAAATTCATTCGCGCTTTTTGCACATTATATGCCCAAAAAACCATCAGCAAAATCACAATCAAAGAAATCACCGATCTTGCAGGCTATAACCGCACAACGTTTTATCAATACTTTACGGATGTATATGCATTGTTAGAGTATATGGAAGATGAAATCGTTGCAGTTGGTTTGCAAAAGATCCAATCGATTCAAGTGGATGATCCAGATTTCAATCGACAATTTGTCATTGGATTATCAGAAGTTTTACAGGAATATGATTATTTCGCAAGTTTTATTTTGCAAAATGATGTGCATTTTGATATTTTTCAAAAAATCAAAAAGACTGCCATGCCTTTTATCATGGAACGCTTTCAAATTTCAAAAGTGGATACAAAGGCCGTTCTAATCTTAGAATTTTACATGACAGGCATGTGGACAGTGTTGACTCACTGGTTTGCAAAACCAGATGATTTATCCATAGAAGAATTAAGTGAGCTAATTTGCGGAATCTGGAACGAAGGATTGCTGACTCAACTAAAAACAGCATCAAAACAGCACTACACAAAAAAGCGCTTCTTCACAAGCCGCAAAGCATTGTGAAAAAACGCTTTCATAAGGCGGCACCGCACAAATTCGTAGGCAATCTTTGTGCAGCGCTGCATAAGAATGCCTCTAAAATCGAAGCCATATTCTACTGGTTTTTTGTATCGAATGCAATCATTTTTTCTGTTGCTCCTGATCATTTTTGCTAGGTTGATGCAATTTAACAATATATTGCGGACGCCGTTTCATCTCAGAATACGTTTTAGAAATGTATAAGCCAGTAATTCCATTGCACATCAACTGAATGCCAGCAATTAAGCAAATAATACACACCAATGACGGTCAACCAGAAACAGGGTTTTCCCAGATCAACGCACGAGCAAAGAATACCACAACCATAAATTAAAGCTATCGCTCAAAAGCCTTATATCCAAAAGAATCACCTCGATTTTCAAAGCGATTAATACGGTATACTCTTTTAAGGCGAGGGAGGTTAATTAACCTGTAATTAAAAATAGTTTTAAGGCTTACTTGACAGTGAGGGGCGGGATGTGGTATAATAAATGCAGCAGGCAAGTGATTCGATGAATGAGCTTGCGGAAATTTATAGAAGAGAGTTTGTTTCAATCGAAACACTTGTAAAAGTCTGTGTCTATTTAAATTGTGAGGATGATATTGTGAATAGTGCAAAAGAGAAACAATCCAGTTTCGCAGAACATATTGTATCTGGGTCAACCGTCAGAAACTGGGAAAAACTCAATGCAAGTTTTGATGGTCGTCTAACAACTCGTGCCAATAAGAGAAAATCAAAAAAACGTGTTCTGCCATTGGAGTACATCTCAAATAAAGAAAATATTTTATTTCTACAAAACGTACTCGACTACATAGACGACCATAATATTGATATAATGTCTGCTATTTACACATTAGGGATAACTTTGCTAAAAAATGCAGGAATATATGAAAGAGAGAATGTTTCTGCAACTTTAAGCGAATATTCTAATATTGACCTAGATGGTGGATTGGGTATGTTAAAGCTACCAAACGATGAATTTGATATCTTAGGGCTGATTTATCAATCATACTTACAAGAAGGAAAGAAAAATATAACAGGCTCATACTACACACCAAAAAAAATAGCTTGTAACATGACGGAAAAAATTAACTTATCCAATGGAGAATTGTTTTTTGACCCGTGTTGCGGAAGTGGTTCTTTTTTGTTAAGCGTCCCTGCGAAAAATCCATATCAGATATATGGCGTAGATAATGATGAAGTGGCCGTCTTAATTTCTAAAATCAATATGTTGCTCAAATTTAAAGACATCAGTTTCATTCCTCAAATTTATTGGTTAGATTACTTAGCGGAGGACTCTTTTACACAAGAAAATCCAATTTTCAGGAGAAAATTTGATTATATCGCCACGAATCCGCCTTGGGGGGGCAATGGACAACAACACAGAATCCGCATACTGCTTGACATCAAAAGAATCGTTTTCATGCTTTTTTGTAAAAGCGTTTGATCAGTTGAAAAAAACTGGGACAATAAGATTCCTTTTTCCAGAGGCGATTTTAAATGTTAAAGCACATAAGGATATAAGGGAATTTATTCTTGAAACCGCTGGACTAGTAAGCGTCACGACATATGATGATATGTTTTCAGGGGTAACAACAAAATATATAGATATCGAATGCGAAAAAAATGCTGATAATGAGGTTTTTTGTGTACATACGGGCAATACAGAAAAGACTATCCATGTGGAAACAATTTATGAAACTGAAAATTTAGTGTTTAATCTTCTGTCTGGAGATGATGTCTCCATTATACGGCTCGTTAAAGACAAAGGAAAATTTTCGCTTCAAAATAGTATTTGGGCATTAGGAGTTGTCACTGGGGATAATAAGGGCAAACTCTTTTCGGAATGTCTCCCTGGCATGGAAAGAATATATACTGGTAAAGAAATACAGAAATACGTTTTGCACCCAGCCAAAAATTATATCCTGTATAATAGAGATAATTTGCAACAAGTCGCAAGAGAGGAAATCTATCGTGCGCCTGAAAAATTGGTATATAAATTCATATCAAACAAGCTTGTTTTTGCCTATGATGATAGTGCAAGTTTGTTTTTAAACAGTGCAAATATTTTGATTCCCTCTATACCATTCATGAGTATTAAAGCAGTGATGGCATTCCTAAATTCAGCTTTGTACCAGTTTTTATATATTAAGCTTTTTGGCGAAGTAAAGATTTTAAAGGGAAATCTGATTGAATTGCCATTTCCTGAAATAACAGAAGATGATAATAACCAATTAACAGCTTTAGTTGACAGTGTATTATGCGGAGATAACTCAAAGATAGAAGCTATAGAAAATTATATATTTTCAATATATAATTTGTCCGAAAAGCAAATAATATATGTAAGGAGTATAGTACATGGAGAAATTGATTAAGGAACTCAAAGTTCAAATTTCCACTATGAATAAGGCATGTGGCGGCAGATATAATCTTAGCGATGAGGTGTTGGATAGTCTGTATTCCGTATATCCATTATGAACTTTCAACAAATCAAACCTGCCTGTTGTGATGTATTTGTTTGGATAGCCGTGTGGCGCGATGTGATACGTTATTGGGTGCTATCCAGTGATGAGGTCAAAAACAATAGGTATTACTCATCTGGACAGCACAGGGGGAATGTTGGTGAGGGACAATTATGGTTAAAAGATACCAACATTGATGACTTTGATGAGTATGAAGTGGGAGTACGAGATATTTTATCAAAAATAATTGAAAAAAGTGCTCAAAAATAATCTTTGTTTGATTTACAAATGTTAGATGATAAATTTAACGACTATAGTTTTTTGCAAAAGCTTGTTCTACATCTCCCATGTCAAATTATTCACAGATATGTCTGACGTCAGAATTAAAATGTGATTTAGCTCTGAAAATGTCTAAATTTGAAAAGCTTTGCTTTGCAAAAACTACTTGACAAAGCTTTGAAATTGTGGTATGCTTTTAAACAGCTAAGCATTGGCTGTTAGGAGTTTTAAGGTATGAGCTTTTCCATAATTGTAGAAAAAATTGATAGTCTGGTCTGGGGAATGCCGCTTGTAATTTTGATACTTTGCTGCGGAATACTGCTTACCTTTCGCATACGAGGCACACAGCTTCGGCGGCTCGGCAGGGCGTTTAAATATGTAGTGAAAAACGAGGAGGACGGCGACGGCGAGGTTTCCAGCTTTGGCGCACTCTGTACCGCTCTTTCGGCGACGATAGGAACGGGAAATATTGTCGGAGTTGCTACGGCAATTGCCGCAGGCGGACCAGGAGCGCTGCTGTGGATGGAGGTTGCCGCACTGTTCGGCATGGCGACAAAATATGCGGAGGGCTTTCTTGCAATTAAGTATCGTACAGTGGACGAGAACGGGCATTATTTAGGCGGACCTTTTTACTATATTGAAAGAGGAATGGGTAAAAGGTGGAAATGGCTTGCTAAGCTTTTTGCGCTTTTTGGCACGCTCGCAGGACTGCTTGGAATAGGCACAATTACGCAGATCAATGGAATCTCCTCAGCGGCGAACAATTTCTTTGACCCTGACAAGTCCTTTGTCGCTTTTACGCTTTTTGGCAGCGAATATACATGGACGACCGTAATTTCAGGGCTTATTGTGACAGTCTGCGCCGCTCTGGTTATTATAGGCGGAATCAAGCGAATCACTAAAATTTCAGAGGTTGTAGTTCCGTTTATGGCAATTGCCTATGTGCTTTGCTGTCTGATTATTCTGTTTTGCAACGCTTCTGAAATTCCTGCGGCAGTGGTTGAAATTGTACAGAGCGCATTTGGAATCAAGGCGGCGGCAGGAGGTGCGCTCGGCGTTATGGTTTCGGCTATGCAAAAGGGAATAGCGAGGGGGATTTTCTCAAACGAAGCAGGCTTAGGCTCTGCTCCTATTGCCGCAGCCGCCGCAAAGACAAAGGAGCCTGTCCGTCAGGGTCTGGTAAGCATGACGGGAACATTTATAGATACGATAATAATCTGCACAATGACAGGGCTTTCGATTGTAATTTCAGGCGCATGGAGCGATACAAGCCTTGAGGGAGTGGAAATAACCAATGCGGCTTTTCAGTCGGGCTTGCCGTTTTCGTCAAAGGCTTCGTCGTTTGTGCTGATGGCTTGCCTTGTGTTTTTTGCTTTCACTACAATTTTAGGCTGGAGCTATTATTCGGAGCGTTGTCTTACATATTTGTGGGGACATTCGAGCAAGACGCTTACGCTTGCTTTTCGCTGGCTTTACATTGCGGCGGTCTTTATCGGACCATACATGACTGTTGAGGCGGTTTGGAATATTGCAGATATTTTTAACGGTCTGATGGCAGTTCCAAATATAATTTCGCTGATAACGCTTTCGGGAGTTACCGCAAGGGATACAAGGGATTATTTTAAGTGTGAAGGCGCCGCTCAGAAATGAGCGCATGTATACCATGACTGGTTTGTTGTGGACTTGCCGACTAATTTTATTGTAACAGGAGGAAGTGAATGGCTATGCAAAATATTACTGAAAAGGAAATACGCTTAGCAATTGAGAATGATGAGCTTGTAGTTTACTATCAGCCGCAGTATGATGCGCTTACAGGCAAGCTTATGAGCGCAGAGGCGTTGGTGAGATGGGTTCGTGACGGAGAGGTAATTTTGCCCGGAGAATTTATTCCGCTTGCCGAACAGAGCAATCTTATTAGGGATATAGATTGGTACGTTCTTGAAAAGGTCTGCGTTTTTTTAAGAAAAGAGCTTGAGCAGGGCGTGTCTTTGAGAATAGCTGTGAATTTTTCACGCAAGCACCTTGATGAGGAAAATTTAATTTCAAGGCTTTGTCAGACGGTTGATAAATATTCCCTGCCCCATGAGCTGATTGAAATTGAGCTTACAGAATCTGCGATTATGCAGGATATATCTTCAATTGTAGAGATAGTAAACGAGATAAGAGAAAACGGCTTTAACGTAGCGATAGATGACTTTGGCAGCGGGCTTTCCTCGCTTAGCCTTGTCAAGGACGTGTCGGCAAACGTGCTGAAAATCGACCGCTCTCTTTTAAGCGGCAACTGTGAAAACGAAAAGGAAAGAATAGTACTTGAAAGCATATTCACCTTTGCTCACCGACTTAAGCTCACCACCGTTGCGGAGGGCGTTGAAACGAGAGAGCAGCTGGGCTTTTTGAGAACCTGCGACTGCCGCATGATTCAGGGCTTTTTGTTCGCTCGTCCTATGCCAGAGGAGGACTTTGCAAAGCTAAGTTCACAGCCTGAAAGTGCTCAGACGGAGGACATACTGCTCACACAGCCGCAGACAAGCGTTACAAATCTGCTCATGGAGGCGATTTTTTACAAATATCCGCTTGTGATAATGGCAAATTTGACGAGGAACAGCTTTTACATGATGGCGTATGACAATTTTTCGTCAAAATCCTGCCCGTCAACTGGAGTTTTCGAGGAGCTTATCGAGCATGGAGCTTCAACCATGCACCCTGACGACAAGGAGAGCTTTAAAAGGACATTTTCGATAAATTCACTTACGGACGCATATAACAGAGCTGAAAAGTCCGTTACGCTGGTAACTAGGCAAATGGGCGATGACGGGATTTACCGCAGAGTTGAAACGACGGATATTTTCGTTAAAAACCCAAGCGTTGACGACCTGCTTGTTATTACGCTGTGCCAAAATCTTGAGGATTAAGGAGGATTTATATGTACACTGCAAATGAGAAAAGATACGACAAAATGATTTACAATCGCTGTGGAAAAAGTGGGCTTAAGCTGCCTGCTGTGTCGCTTGGATTCTGGCACAATTTCGGGAGCAACGACAGCTTTGACAATATGGAAAAGATGGTTCACACCGCTTTTGATTTAGGAATCACCCATTTTGACCTTGCCAACAACTACAGCGCAGGCTTTCCTGGAAGTGCGGAAACCAACTTCGGCAGGATTCTTAGCGGCATGAAAGCTTATCGTGATGAAATGTGCATTTCCACCAAGGCAGGCTTTGGAATGTGGGGAGGACCCTACGGCGACAGAAACGGTTCGAGGAAATATCTTACCGCTTCGCTTGACCAAAGCTTAAAGCGTATGGGACTTGACTATGTGGACATCTACTATCACCACATCTGCGACCCGAATACTCCGTTTGAGGAAACTGCGCTTGCGCTTGACAATGCTGTCAGACAGGGCAAGGCTCTCTATATCGGCATATCAAATTACAGCAGAGAGCAGGCGGAGCAGATAACGACAATTTTCAGAGAGCTGCACACTCCTTTTGTTGCAATACAACCGTCTTATTCAATGCTGAACAGAAGTATTGAGGAGGACAGACTTGACAAGTTTGCATATGAAAATGGGCTTGGACTTTCAATCTATTCTCCGCTTTATCAGGGCTTTCTGACTGACAGATATTTAAACGGCGTGCCGAAGGATTCACGTCTTGGCAAGGGTGCGACATGGCTTGGCGATGAGCTTAATGATAAAATGCTTACAAAGCTGCGTGCGCTTAACGCTCTTGCTCAGGAAAGGTCGCAGAGCCTTTCACAAATGGCGCTTTCGTGGGTGCTTTCAAACAAGGCGGTAGCTACCGTCCTAATTGGCGCAAGCAGCCCTAGTCAGATAGCTGACAATGTGAAGTGCATAGAAAGGCTTGATTTCAGCGAGGACGAAAAAATAAAAATAGATGAGATTTTAGCGCAGTAAAAAATAAGGAGAGCCGCACTTTTTGTGAAGCTCTCCCTTTTAATTTTAGAAGGTAATAGTCTTAGGCTCATCGGTAAACGAGCAAATCTGCGCTGTGGCATACTTGAGATAGTAAACTTCAGTGTTGCCGTCGTCTGCACTGTATCTCGACTTTAGCGAGGGGTAAGCGTTAAGCATATACTCCTTAGCTTCAAGCCTGTAAGCCACACAAAAAATCCCCAAAGCTTTTAAGGCTTCAGGGATTTATTTTTAAAGCTCTATAATAACCTTTCCGCCGCAGGAGGGAGTTACGCTTACCTCCTTGTCGGTGTTAGCAACCTTGACAGTAAACGGCTTGTCGGTGTCGGTGTAGCTGCACTCAATCAAATTGCCCTTTCTTGAAGCTGTAAGCTCAAATACCTTGTTAGCTTCCGTGTCATAAATAGGCGCATAGGCGCTCTTGCCGTCGTCAAGCTCGTAAATTGTAAAGACAGCGTTGTTGAGATAATCGTACTCAACGTCCTTGTCAAATGCGCCGAAGGTAACAATGCTGTTAGGTTTTACAAGAGCAGGCATTTCAAAATAGCTGCACTTGTGCGTATACCACCTTTCGCCCTCGAAAACCTTTCCTGTAATAATATCCGTCCATCTGCCCTTTGGAACATAGTACTGCGCAATTCCCTGATCGTTTAAGATTGGTGCGGCTAAAATGTTATCGCCGAACATATACTGCCTGTCAAGCGTTAAGCAGCTTGGATCGTCTGCAAAGTCTATCGCCATAGCTCTCATCATAGGGACGCCAGTAACGTGCGTCTTTATCGCCTGCGCCCAGATGTACGGCATAAGCTTGCCTTTTAGCTTTGCGAAGAAGCGCAGAACATCACAAGCCTCCTCGTCAAACAGCCACGGCACTCTGTAGCTTTGATTTCCGTGCAGACGGCTGTGAGATGAGAACATTCCGAACGCCGCCCATCTCTTGTAGATGTCAGGCGTAGCTGTAGCTTCAAAGCCTGCCATGTCGTGAGAGGTGTAGCCAAAGCCTGAAATGCAGAGCGACAAACAGCCTCTTACCACTTCAGCCATAGAGTTGTAATTTCCCGAGCAGTCGCCGCCCCAGTGAACAGGGAATTTCTGACCGCCCGCAGTTGCGCTTCTTGCAAAGAGGCACGCCTTGTTCTCGCCGTAGTACTCCTTAAGCACGTTAAATACGCACTCGTTGTAGAGATATGTATAGAAATTGTGCATCTTTATCGGGTCTGAACCGTCAAAATATTTCACGCCCTTTGTAGGTATTCTCTCGCCGAAGTCGGTCTTAAAGGTATCAACTCCCATCTCGCAGAGCGCACGCAGCTTTTCTGAATACCACTTGCAGGCATCAGGATTTGTAAAGTCTACAATCGCCATTCCAGGCTGCCACTCGTCACATTGGAATACACTGCCGTCGTCCTTTTTGATAAAGTACCCGTTTTCAAGCCCCTCGTCAAAGAGCTTTGAACGCTGTCCGATGTAGGGGTTAATCCAGACGCAGGTGTGAAGTCCCTTGTCCTTGTGAAGCCGTTCAAGCATTGCAGGTGGATCAGGGAACTGACTCTTATCCCACTCAAAGTTGCACCACTCGAAGCCCTTCATCCAGAAGCAGTCAAAGTGGAATACCTGAAGCGGAATATCACGCTGTGCCATGCCGTCAATAAACGATGTGATAGTTTCCTCGTCATAGTTTGTAGTAAACGAGGTTGTAAGCCAAAGACCAAATGAAAATGCAGGCGGAAGAGATGGTTTTCCTGTGAGAGTAGTGTAGCCCTCAAGAGCCTGAGCAATGCTTTCTCCGCCGAAAACAAAGTACTCCATATTCTGCCCCGGAACGGTCATTGAAACCTTTGAAACGGTGTCCGAGCAAACCTCATACGAAACCTTGTCGGTGCTGTTTACAAAAACTCCATATCCACGCGAGGATACAAAGAAGGGAATAGACTTGTAGGACTGATCCGAGCAGGTGCCGCCGTCAGCATTCCAGATTTCAACCACTGCGCCGTTCTTGACAAACGGAGTGAATTTTTCGCCGAAGCCGTAAAAATATTCGCCGACTGTAGTATCAAGCTGTTCTCTGATGTAGGTTCTCTCAGGATTTGCAGGATAGCTCCAAAATGTATCGTCAGCCTGTGTCGCAAGGCGGGTCTGCTGTTTGAATGCGCTCTCAAAAATTACGCCTGTAGATCTCCATGCGCCGCCTGTAAGACGAACATCGTTATAATAGAACTGAAAGCTCCATTTTTCCTTTGAAACTACAAGCTTAGTGTTGCCTGAAACGATTACCGCCTGCTTGTCGTCAATCTCAACCTGCGGCTTGAAGCTGCCCTCGTCAAGCACAAAGTGCGGACCGTTGTCCTTGTAGCCCTTGTGATGAGTAATGCTCACCTTTATGCAGTTTTCCTGCGTTGAAGTGTAGGTGATTTCAAGATTCGCACTGCCAAGCATCATTGAGCGATTGTACACCTCAAACGGCGTTGCGACTACGGTAAATCCATTTTCGCAGGGAACGATTTCAAATGCTTGATTAGCATAATTTACCTCATATCCCCTTTGATTAAGCCAGAATCCGTCAGCAAATTTCATAGTATTACCTCCAAAAAAGTGTTCAGATATTAAAATATTATCGATTTTTGTTTAAAAAAGCGTTCAAGCCTTTACTAATATTTTATATCAATTTCACCACAATTGCAATAGTAAAATAGTAAATTTCCGTGCAATATTAGCATTTTTGAGAAATTAAATCTAAATTTTTTGTTAATAAGGTTTTCCTTAATATGAAGATATTATACTTAACAAACATTTAAAAAAGAAGCCGCCGACAAATTCGGCGACTTCAAATTTTGACAGGTCACATTTTTTAATATGCGTCAGTTTTTTAATCCTTTTCAGCTTCGTATTCAAGAATTTTGCCGCTTGAAGCATTTATTGTACACTCGTACTCAATTCCAGAGCATTTAAACTCAATTTCGTAAACCATAATGCCATCGTCCTCTTCAAGCTTTGCCTTTTCAAAGGTAACCTGAGATTCGCTGAGTCCAGCCTTGTCAAGCGCAATCTGCTTAGCCTTGCTCACGCTGATGTAGCTGCCAGAGCTTGCAGTGGTGCTTTCAATCGCTTCAACGCTCTTGTCTAAAATTTTGCCGTCAGAAGCTCTGACCTCGTATTCGTACTCACTTGAAGCTGTAGTGAACTCGATGTCATAAACCTGTATGCCGTCATCGGTATCGCTCTTAGTCTTTGTGAATGTCACGTCAGATT
>JAJQCE010000004.1:139218-203211 GCA_021202895.1 Ruminococcus sp.
TCGTAAACAGCCACGCCGTCATCTGTATCGTTTGCAGTCTTTGTGAATGTCACGTCAGATTCGCTCAAGCCTGCGTCCTCAAGAGCAATAGCTTTTGCCTCTTCTAATGTTATAGAAGCCGCACTTTCGGTTGATTCAGTGCTGGAGGTTAAAAGAGTTTCCTTTGACTTGCTGTAAATATCGCCTGTAGAAGCGTTGATCTCGTACTCATATTCAGTATCAGAGGTGTAAAATTCTATAGAGTAGATTGACATTCCATCGTCATATTCAAGCTTAGTTTCTGTAAAGGTGACTTCATCCTCTGAAAAGCCCTCGTCCGCCAAAGCGATTTGTTTAGCCTCGTCAAGAGTTATTGTCGCTGTAACCGTTGTGCCTTGCTCCAAAGAAACGATCTCGATTTCCTTTTTTACAACCGTTCCGTCGCTGGCTTTAATCCAATATTCGTACTCGCTGCCGTTTGCGTCAAACTCAATATCGTAAACAAATATTCCGTCCTCAAGCTCAAATTCGCTCCTTACATTTTCCGCTGCGGCAGGATCTACTCCTGCGTCTGCAAAAGCGTAATTTTCAGCTGCTTCTTCTCCTATTGCAGTGGATCTGGAAACTGCGTAAACTGTGGTTGTCCCCAGCATAGACGCCGCCAATGCTATGCAGATAATAGAGATAACCTTTCTTTTTGTTGTTGAAAAACAAGCTTTAATAATGTTAGTCATAATAGATACCCTCCTTAAAGGTTTTTGGTTTTTTGCTTTTGTCTATGATACAAGTATAACAGAGAAAGATTAGAACAATATTAGAAGAAAAAATTTTTTTTATTTTTTTTCAAAAAAAATGAGCCGCACTTCTTTTTGAAAAAAGTGCGGTTAAAAAACAACGTTATTTCGCTAGTTTTTCAATTGTAAGGGTAAATGTGCTTCCTTGTCCTAAAATGCTTTCAACGCTTATTTCTCCGCCGTGAAGCTGTGCGATTTCCTTTGCCATCGCAAGTCCAAGACCCGTGCCGCCGCTGCTCCTTGAAGAATCCGACTGGTAGAAGCGTCTGAAAATATTCTGCTGCTCCTCCCTTGCAATTCCTATCCCATCGTCCCTGACAGAAAGCATAGTCATGCCGCCTTCACTTTCAAGCTTAACCCAGATGTGACCGTTCTGATTTCCATAGCGGTAGGCGTTACTTATCAGATTAGAAATAAGCCTGCTTATAAGCTCTGAATTTGCATTGATAAAAATTTTCTCCTCAAGTTCAGCTTCAAGCGTTATATCCTTTTCCTTTATAAGCGACATATCAAAGCAAAGCATTTCGCAAAGCTCGCTGAAATTAAGCCTTTCAAAAGCGTATCTCTGCGGATTAAGCTCCATTCTTGTAAAGCTGAGCATATCGTTTATAAGCCGATTCATCTTTTTGCCCTGACGCTCTATTATTTTAATATCGTCAGTCTTACCGTCGTTTTTCTGCTCGCTTAGTTCGCACTGTGCAAGTATCACCGCAACAGGTGTTCTAAGCTCATGCGAGGCGTCCGAAACAAACTGCTGCTGTGCCTTGAATGAATCCTCAAGCCGTGAAAACATTCCATTAAACTGCTCTGCAAGCTGATGAATTTCATCATTTCCGTCGCCAATCTCAATTCGCTGCTTAAGGTCGTCGCCCTGACGGATTTTTGCCGCTGCATCCGAAATTTGCTTTATCGGTGAAAGCACGTGCTTTGCAAGAAAAAAACCGCCGACAATCGCTGCAATCACAAGCAGCGGCAGAATGATTAGAGATATTCTTGCAGTCGTGGTAAAGTCCTGTTCGCCCTGAGTTTCCGAAACAACTCCTCTAAGCCACAAGCCCTCAAGTCCTTTGGCTTCAAGCTGCTTGTCGTAGATGTAGTAAAGCTCTCCCTCCACAGTGATTTTCTGCACCGAAGAATTGGAAAATTCAAGCTTTGCCGTTTCAGACGCAATTATATTTTCTCCGTAAACAAATTCTCCGTCAGAGGTGTAGAGCGCAGTATAAACCTGATTTACCTCATCTAAAAAATCATCGTCTATTTCCAGATAAACATCGCCGTACTGGAGAAAAAAATCTATATCGTTTTCAAAATCGTCCTTGCCTATGTAGTTGTAAAATTCTATTTCGTCAACGTTATTTTCCACCGTTTCAATCAGATTGTCGCGTATTGTCTTCTGAATAACCTGATGATTTACTGAGAAAATTAAAATGTATGTAAGCAGTACGATAAGTATCAGAGCGATTGAAAACCAAAGCGTTATTTTTGCTCTTGCCGAAAGCTTTTTCATTTGCTCTCACTCTCCCTGATAACATATCCGTGTCCCCGAACAGTGTGCAAAAGCTTGTTTTCAAAGCCGCTGTCAATTTTTCTGCGCAGGTAGCTTATGTACACGTCAACCACATTCGTTCCTCCCTCGTAATCGTAATTCCAGATGTGGTCCTCAATCTTCTCACGGGAAAGTACGATACCTGCGTTGTACATCAGATACTCAAGCAAAGCATATTCCTTGGCGGAGAGAATTATATCTTTGCCTCCCCGCGTAACTCTTCGCCTTGCGCAGTCCATTTCTAAATCTCCGACACAGAGCTTGTTATCAGAAATACCGTGCGCCGTTCTTGTCATCGCTCGTATTCTGGCGGTAAGCTCTTTAAAAGAAAACGGCTTTACAAGATAATCGTTCGCACCGCTGTCAAGTCCCTTAACCCTGTCGTCCACCGAATCCTTTGCCGTCAGAAATAGCACAGGCGTGCTTTTGTCGTTCTCCCTTAAATACTTAAGCACCGCAAAGCCGTCCGCTCTCGGCATCATAATATCCAGAATAACCGCATCGTAATCGGTGTAGGAAAGAATGTCTATAGCCTCTCTGCCGTCAAAGCAGCTGTCAACGCTGTAGCCGTCTATCGTTAGCTTTTGTGTAATTATATTGTTTAAATCCTTTTCGTCCTCCGCTAAAAGTATTCTCATAGTAACCCTCCTCATCAATTGCCTTTACTTACAGTATAAATACAAAAGATTAGAATTTGATTAGAGAATTTTAAAAAAGAATAAAACAAATTTTTTATGCCTTTTACAGCAAAAAGCCGCAGGATTATCCCACGGCTTTATAGCTAATAAAATTAAGTCTTGCTGTGCTTAACATTCAGAACGGTTTTTATAGGCTAAATCATACAAAAATTCCTGTGCGCTAAAAGGCTCGGCTGTATGCGCTTTTTTTGTGTAGCTGCCATCGTTATTCATCACTCTTGCGGCTGCGTTGTCTTTGAGAAAAATATTGAAAATATCTCTGACTTTTGTTTTGAGCTGCTCGTCTAAAATAGGAGCTGCAACCTCGACACGCTTAAGAGTGTTCCTCGTCATAAAATCGGCAGATGAAATGTAAATTTCATCACGCTCCGCTGTGCCGAAAATATAAATTCTCGAATGTTCAAGAAGTCGTCCGACTATGCTTTTGATGTGTATATTTTCAGTGAAGCCTTCAATCTGCGGTTTAAGACAGCAGATTCCTCTTATAACCATATCGATTTTAACTCCCGCCTGAGAAGCTTCAATCAGCTTGTCCATGATTATCTTGTCCGTCAGCGAATTGAGCTTAAGACCGATATACGCATCCTCGCCGCTCTGCGCCGCTTGAATTTCACGCTCAATTTTTTCTATAACCTCATTTTGCAGGCAGTTCGGAGCAACAAGAAGCTTGTTTACCTTTCTCACCGTTTCGCCCATCAGAAGCTTGCGGAAAATATCGCTCGTTTCAAGACCTATTTCCTTGTTTGCGGTGATGAGCGACAAGTCGGTGTATAGCCGCGCAGTAATTTCATTGTAATTTCCTGTGCCAATTTGAGTAATGTACTGAATACTTTTGCCGCTGTGCCGGGTTATCAGACAAATTTTCGAGTAAACCTTAAGCCCGTCAATCCCGTAAACGACACGGCAGTCTGCTTTTTCAAGCCACTTTGACCAGTTGATGTTGTTCTCCTCGTCAAACCTTGCCTTAAGTTCAACTAAAACATTAACCTCCTTGCCGTTCTCAGCAGCCTCGACAAGAGCCTCTATAACCTTGCTGTGAGGAGCAAGGCGGTACAGCGTCATTTGAATTGAAACGACATTTTTGTCATTTGCCGCTTCATGCAAAAGCCTCAGAAAAGGCGATATGCTTTCATAAGGATAGTGCAGCAAAGCATCGTGCTTTAAAATCTGCGGAATAATAGAATTGTCATTCAGCGCAGGCGATTTTTGTGGCGTTCTCAGCTTGTAGCTAAGCTCCTCATTGTCCGAAAGCCGTTCCTTTATCGCTTTCACATAATCGTTTGAAAGAGGCGCACCACTTATAAAAACGCATTTTCTGTCAAGCTGAAGATAGCCGCAAAGCTCATTTAAAGCCGCAGATGAAATTTCATTTGAAAGATCCAGTCTGACAGGGCATAGCTTTTTGCGCATCTTGACAACCTCGGACATATGCTCACGGTAATCAAGATCCTCATCGTAAACACGAGATTCGTCAATGTCGGCATTGCGGATGATTTTTATCAGCGCCTTTTCCGCTACTGTATAGCCAGGGAAAATATCCTCGAAAAAGTGAAAAATCAGATCGTCAACCATCATAAATTTCTTAATCTCGCTGTCCGAAGAAAGCTGTGGAATATCAACTGTGTGCTTAAAGAGCGGCGAAAGCGATGGGACTATTGCAATTTTTTTCTTGCCGCTTTTGGTTTCTAACAGTGCGAATCCGTAGACCTCCTTATTTTTCAAGAAAGGAAACGGCTGCTTTTTGCCCATAACGGCAGGAAAAAGCACAGGCTTAATATCCTGCTCGAACATTTCCTTTAAAAACTCATTTTCCTGCTTTGAAAGAGAGCTTTCTCTGGAGGAAAAATCAGCCATGCTCACACCGTATTTTTCAACCTCGCAGATAATATTTTTATAAGCCTCATCGCGTCTTTTGAGAAGCGGACGAACGTTTTTCAAAATTGCGTCAATTTGTTCAGCTGCTGTCATTCCGCTTTTGTTGTCCTTCTTGTCATTTGAAACGAGCATAGTATCGTGAAGTCCGCCGACTCTTACCATAAAAAACTCGTCCAGATTGCTTTCAAAAATTGAAATAAAGTTAAGCCTTTCGAGCAGCGGAACGCTTGAATCCTCCGCTTCCTCAAGCACACGCTCATTAAATTTCAGCCAAGATAGCTCGCGATTTACATAGCAGCTGTATTCGCTCTTGTCTTTATTCTTTTTAGCCATAAATTTTCCCTCCCTAGCAAAATCTATACTGTATTCTTAATGTAATTATACCATATCGTTTACATTTTTTCAAGAGATGATTCGTATTTTTTTGGTAAAAACCATTCTAATTATTTTTACAAAGTAAAGGACTAGGGATTTCCTTTTGATTTTTTGTCGGATTAAAATTAACAGTATATTAAAAAAACTTCTCGAAAGGCACTTGACAAAGGCGGCTTTTTGTGGTAAAATAGAAAACTGTGAAACGATTTTCACATTTCGGGGTGTGGCGCAGGTGGTAGCGCGCTACCTTGGGGTGGTAGAGGCCGTGGGTTCAAGTCCCGTCACTCCGATTTTTACAAGCTAAGATAAGCCTGCGAAAGAAAAACACAAGCTTATCTCAGCCGATAAAAGCATACGCTAAGTTTTGTGCTTGGCGACTATTTTAAAGCTTTTAGTAATCACAAGCCTGTGTATATTCACTCACAGGCTTTTTGTTTTTAACTATCACTGCTATATTACAAAAAATGCAGCGTTGTCAAAGGAGCTTGAAAAAAGCCACACCATTTCCGCAAAAGCATCTTGCAAATTTTTCAGTTGGTTTTTGTGCGTTATGCTGTCCGTTCGAGCGGGCAACTGGGCTAATATGGAAAATATCACTAAAAGCTCCTCAGAAATGACATCCGAGGAGCTTTACTTTTGTTAAATTATCGTCAGAATACAGAGTTGGTTATTACCCAATCTCCGTCAATCTTGTAGACGTTAATCCAGTCGGTTTCGGTATCATCGTCTTCCTTGCCCTTGATTGTCAGCTCAACCTTAAGCTGGTAGCCCTTAGTTACCTTGACGTCCTCGTCATAGTAATCGCTGATTTCGTCCTCAAGATCCTCAAGGTCGGATTCCTTAATTTCCTTTTTCTTAATTACGTCGTAGGAAATTTTGATGTTGCTTCCGTACTCGTCCTCAAGCGCGTCAAGCGCATCCTCCATTTGCTCTTCATAATACTCTGAAACGCTGTCGTAATCATCGCCGACAAAGTAATCGTCAGCCATCTCGTTTAAGTAGTCCGGGAAAGCCTTTTCAAGAGCGTCTCCGTCGGCGTTCTCTATCGCCTTGCACATATACTTGATCGGCTTTTCATAGCTCTTGCCGCCGAAAATTGAACATAGTATAATTACAACTATGATGAGAACTACCGCAACGGCGCAAAGTCCGATAATGGTGTTTTTGTTCTTGGTCTTGCCAATGTTCTTTATGTTGTCAACCGACATTGAATCCTTGACTGAATCAAACGTCACTCCGTCAAAGGTCTGCTTAACGGCATTACCCGCCGCCTGAGCCGCATTTCCTGCCGCCTGAGCTACTCCGCTTGCCGCCTGAGCAAAGCCTGCATCGCCTGACTGCTGAACCTGCTGGGCGTAAACCTGCTGTGACTGTCCCTGTTGTGACTGCTGAACCTGCTGAGCCGCTCCGCATGTCGTGCAAAATGTAGCGTCGTCAGCTAATTGTGTTCCGCAGGAAGTACAAAATTTTGACATATATTTTCCTCCTATTTTTGCATGAAAGTCATGCTGTAATTTTTTCAAGGCTGTTCTCCATATACTAACCTATTATAATAATAACCGAAAAATTATATTTTGTCAATAGCTTTTTGTAAAAAATGAAAATATTTTTTTCAAAGGCTTTTAAGGGAGAAAATCGGCTGAGAAAAAGTAGGACAGATTTTATTTTTTTGTTTAAAAAATGAAAATAGTTTAAAAGGGCTTGACAAAAGGATAAAAACATGAGATAATAAAAGATGATTGATTTTAAGAGAAAGGGAGAACGCACTATGGCGGCAAAAGTGGGAATGGTATCGCTGGGATGTCCGAAAAACCAGGTGGACGCTGAGAGAATGATGTTCAAGCTTCGCGAACACGGCTTTGAGCTTAAGCAGGACGCGGCGCTTGCGGACGTGGTGATTGTAAACACCTGCGGATTTATCAAATCGGCAAAGCAGGAGGCTATAGAAACCATTCTGGAATTTCTGGAGCTTAAAAAAGAGGGCAGGATTAAGGCTGTGATATGCTCAGGCTGTCTTGCCGAGAGATACAAGGACGAGATTATGCAGCAGCTGCCGGAGCTTGACGCTGTGGTGGGGCTTGGCTGTGACGGAGAAATTGCGGATATTATCAACAAGGTTATGTCGGGAGAAAGCGATGGCGAGTACTTTGCCGACAAGCTTTGTCTGCCGCTTGACGGTTCAAGGGTAATTTCCACACAGCCGTTTTACGCATATCTGAAAATAGCGGAGGGATGTTCAAACTGCTGTACCTACTGTGCTATTCCATCGATACGAGGCAAATACCGCAGCCGTTCTATAGAGAGCATACTTGACGAGGCGAAATGGCTTGCGAAAAACGGAGTTACCGAGCTTGTAGTAGTGGCGCAGGATACCACGAGGTATGGCGAGGATTTGTACGGTGAGAGCCGTCTGCCGCAGCTTTTAAGAGAGCTTTGCAAAATTGACGAATTCAGGTGGATACGCACGCTTTACCTCTACCCTGAGCGCATCACTGATGAGATTATAGATGTAATTGCAAGCGAGCCTAAGCTGGTAAAGTACATGGATATACCCATTCAGCACTGCAACGGAGAGCTTTTGAAGCGAATGAACAGGAGCGGCGACAGGCGCACGCTTACCGCTCTTATGAAAAAAATCCGTGCGGCGATACCTGATGTGACCATAAGAACCACGCTTATCACAGGCTTTCCTGGAGAAACTGAGGAGCAGTTTAACGAGCTGAGCGAGTTTATCGGGGAAATCAAATTTGACAGGCTTGGCTGCTTTGCCTATTCCGAAGAGGAGGGCACTGCGGCGGCAGGCTTTGCAGATCAGATTGATGAGGACGAGCGGCAAAGGCGCAGCGACGTTCTCACAGAGCAGCAGATGTTTATAAGCGACGAGCTTAACGAGCGGCTGATAGGAAGCACGCTTGAGGTTGTCGTCGAGGGCTTTGACAGATACGCAGGGTGCTGTTTTGGCAGAAGCGCAAAGGACGCTCCTGAGATTGACGGGAAAATATTCTTTTCAAGACCTGCTTCAGGCAAGCGGCTGACGGCAGGAGATTATGTTAAGGTGGAGATAGAGGGAACGCTTGACTGCGACCTTTTAGGCACTGCTGTAGAGTAAAACGAAAGGCGGCGAAAAAGCTATGAATTTACCGAACAAGCTTACGGTTATGAGGGTTGTGCTGATACCGTTCTTTGTAGCGTTGCTTTTGCTTGATTTTAAAGGGCACATATGGCTTGCGCTTGTTATTTTTGCGGCGGCTTCAATTACCGATTGGTTTGACGGGAAAATTGCGAGAAAGAACAATTTAGTAACAGACTTTGGAAAATTTCTCGACCCTTTGGCTGACAAAATGCTTGTGACGAGCGCACTTGTCTGTTTTTGCTCGAACGGCTGGTGCGATGCGGCGGCTGTTATCATCATACTTGCAAGGGAATTTACTGTGTCGGGCTTAAGAATGGTGACGGCGAACGAGGGCGTTGTAGTTGCGGCAGGAATCTGGGGAAAGCTCAAGACTGCTTTCACAATGCTTGCGATTATCGCTATAATGATTTTAGAGGCAGCTTTTAAAAACACAAGCGTAGTTTTCGCCGTGAATGAGGCGCTGATATGGATAAGCGTTTTGTTTACTGTAATAAGCGGCGGAATTTACCTTAAAACCTATTGGAAATATATCGACCCTAATAAATAATCGGAGGGGTACAAATTGAATTTTATCGATGACATAAAGACAGACATTGAATCTATAAAGCAGCGCGACCCTGCGGCGAGCAGCGGACTTGAAATTATACTGACATATTCAGGCATACACGCAGTTATACTGCACCGCATTGCGCACTGGTTTTACGAGAGAAAAATGATTGTAATAGCGAGAATAATCTCACAGGTGAGCAGATTTTTTACTGGGATTGAGATTCACCCGGGAGCTAAAATCGGCAAGGGCTTGCTGATTGACCACGGCAGCGGAGTTGTTATTGGCGAAACTGCCGAGATAGGCGACTACTGCCTGCTGTATCAGGGCTGCACGCTAGGCGGCACGGGAAAGGATCACGGCAAGCGTCACCCTACCTTAGGAAACAACGTCATGGTAGGCTGTGGAGCAAAGATTTTAGGCCCTTTCAAGGTTGGCGACGGAGCGAAGATTGCGGCGAACGCAGTTGTGCTCAAGGAGGTTCCGCCGAACTCTACTGCGGTAGGCGTGCCTGCGAGAATAGTAAGAGTGAACGGACAGACCGTTCCCGCAACAGAGGAGATAGACCAGATCCACATTCCGGACCCTATTTCCGCCGAGCTTAACAGGTGCAGAGAGCAGATAGAGGTGCTGGAGGAGAAGGTCGAGAGATTGGAGAAGGAAAGGCGATAAGTATGGTAAAGAGCATAGACTTATTCGCAGGAATAGGAGGAATCAGAAAGGGCTTTGAAAATGCTTTTGGAAATAGTCTTGAAACTGTTTTTGTAAGCGAATGGGATGAATTTGCTCGAAAAACATATAGAGCAAATTTTAAAGATGATTTTGAAATTTCTGGAGATATTACAAAAATTGACGAAAAGACTATACCTGCGTTTGATATATGCTTAGCTGGTTTTCCCTGTCAGGCTTTTTCCATCGCTGGAAAACATAAGGGATTTAGCGATGATTATAAAGGAATGTGCAGAGGAACGCTTTTTCAGGACGTTGTAAGGATATGCGATTATCATAAGCCAAAAGTGATTTTTTGTGAAAATGTAAAGGGATTGCAAATTCACGGTAAGGGAAGAACCTATGCGATTATAAAAAACGCTTTTGAACAAATAGGCTACAGAGTATACGAAAAGGTACTCAACAGCAAGGATTTTGGCGTGCCTCAAAATAGAGAAAGAATATATATCGTATGCGTCAGGAATGATTTGAACGAAAAATTTTTTCCTAACGGATTTAAATTTCCCGATGGAACAAAGCAAAGGGTATGTTTACGAGATATTTTAGAGGACGCCCCTATTCCGTCAAAATACTATCTTTCTCAAACGTATCTGGAAACACTAAAAAAACACAAAGCTAGGCATGAGGCTAAAGGTAACGGTTTTGGCTATGTAGTCAGGGATTTAGATTCTATTTCTGGAGCGTTAGTTTGTGGAGGAATGGGCAGAGAGGGTAATCTCATTATAGACGAGAGAGAACATTCGCTTGTGCCGACTACTCACATAAAAGGGGAAATTAACAAAGAAAGCATAAGAAAGCTTACGCCCAGAGAATGGGCTAGACTGCAAGGGTTTACCGACAGCTATAAGCTTGTATTATCAGACACCCATTTATATAAACAATTTGGAAATACCGTAACGATAAATGTAATTGAGGCTTTGGCGGCAGAATTAAAAGGGGCAATGTTTTTATGAACAAAAGGTTTTCTTATAACAAAGGGGAATGGTCGGAATTTTATGCGTTTATTAAACTGTTGGCTGAAAGAAAAATATATGCCGCTGATGAAAATGTAAATAGAGTAGAGGATGTATATTTTCCCATAATAAAAATAATCAGAAAAGAAGACGACGATTTCAATGAATATTTAACGGGAGAAACTGTTAAGATATTTGTAAATGATAATTTGGTTGAAGAGATTTTAGATGAGGATTTAGATGAAAAATCTATATTTTTATTTGAAAAGATTTTTTCAGGAGACGCAGGCAAAAAAGGAGCTTTTGAAATACCCGATATAGAGAGTTTTATGAATAAAATGAGAATAAAAAAGATAAAGGCTCCAGTAAAGGATAAAGAGGATATAACCATGCAGGTGCATGATGTATATACTGGTTTTAGTCCGACGGTAGGTTTTTCGGTAAAATCAGATATTGGTTCTCCGTCTACGCTATTAAACGCAGGCAAGAATACAAGAATAAGATACAAAATCACAGGGCTTACCGACGACGATGCAGAAGAAATAAACTCTATTGATAAAACAATTGCCCGCGAATATATGAAAGTACGCATTGGAAAGCTGTTTGAAAGGTCCTCTGAAATTTTGTTTGACGGATTTTCGGATAGAACTTTTGAGGATAATCTGATTTTGATTGACAGTTTTCTCCCTGAGATATATGCGCAGATGATATTGCTGCATTATAGATTTCTTGACGACGGCTTGTCAGACTGCGAAACAATAACGGAAATACTTGAAGCGACAAATCCGTTAAATTATCACCGTGCAGATATTTACAAATACAAATTCAAAAAAATGATAACGGCTGCCGCTCTTGGTATGACGCCTGGAAAACCATGGGATGGCATTGATTCTGCAACAGGCGGATATATAATCATAAAAAAAGACGGCGACGTATTATGCTACCATATTTACAACCGCAATTATTTTGAGCAGTATCTGCTTAAAAATACGGAATTTGACAGACCGTCTGCTACAAGACACGATTACGGATATATATACTCTGACAATGGAAATAAATATATAGATCTGAATGTTCAGATACGATTTAAAAGTATAAATAAGGCGAGCGTCAATGCTAAAGAAGTTAGCAGTCGTTTTTTGACAAAGCTGAAAAATTAAAAACTGGAGGCTTTCACTATGAAAATCTACAATTCTCAAACCCATAAAACGCAGGAGCTTGTTCCTCATACGGCGGGGAAAATCAGTATGTACACCTGCGGACCTACAGTTTACCATTATGCGCATATCGGAAATCTGCGCTGCTATATAATGGAGGACGTGCTGGAGAAGTATCTTCGCTATTGCAGACTTGAGGTCAAGCGGGTTATGAACATTACCGACGTCGGACATCTTTCCTCGGACGGCGATACGGGCGATGATAAAATGCTTTCGGGCGCAAAGAGAGAGCATAAAACTGTGATGGAGATTGCGAAATTCTACACAGACGCTTTCTTTGCCGACTGTGGGAAGCTTAATATCAAGACTCCTGACGTTGTCGAGAGCGCAACCGACTGCATAGACGAATTTATCAGCGTTATTTCCTCACTGGTGGATAAGGGCTACGCCTACTTCGCAGGCGGGAACGTTTACTTTGATACCTCTAAGCTTGACGAGTATTACGCATTTGGCGACGTCAGCGAGGAGAACCTCTCGGTCGGAGTGAGAGAGGGAGTTGAGGAGGACGAAAACAAGCGCAATAAGGCGGACTTCGTGCTTTGGTTTACTAAGTCAAAGTTTGACGATCAGGAGCTTAAGTGGGATTCGCCATGGGGCTTGGGCTATCCTGGCTGGCATATCGAATGCTCCTGCATTTCCATGAAAAATCTGGGCGAGTATCTGGATATTCACTGCGGCGGCGTGGATAATCAGTTTCCTCATCACAATAACGAAATTGCTCAGTCGGAAGCGTTTTTAGGGCATAAGTGGTGCGGCTGCTGGTTTCACGTTCACCACTTGAATACCGCAGGCGGCAAGATGAGCAAGTCGAGCGGCGAGTTTATGACGGTTTCTCTGCTTGAGAGCAAGGGATATGATCCGCTTGTCTACAGATTTTTCTGCCTGCTTTCGCACTACAGAAAATCGCTTGCGTTTTCCTATGAAAGCCTTGACAACGCTAAGGCTTCCTATGACAAGCTTGTCGCTAAAGCTGCGGCTCTGCTTAAAGAACCAAGCGAAGAAGTCAACAGTGCGGACTTTGAGCGGCTTAAGGCTAAGTTTACAGACGCTCTTGACAATGATTTAAATACCTCTCTTGCGATAACGGCGCTCTATGACGTGCTTAAGGCGGATACAAATGCGGCGACTAAGCTTGCGCTTATCGAGGACTTTGACAGGGTGCTGTCGCTTGATTTGGTTAAGGCGGCTAAGAGGGCAAACGAGAGCGCTGGCGAGCAGGCTCCCGCTGAAATTTTAGCTTTGGCTGAACAAAGAGCGGCGGCTAAGAAGGCTAAGGACTTTGCTAAGGCGGACGAAATCAGAGCGCAGATTGAGAGCTTGGGCTACAGCGTTAAGGACACAAGAGAGGGTACTAAGCTTATAAAGAGCTAGAACAGAAAGGACTAAAATGAAAAGGGACGAACCTTATGTAGACAAGGGAAACAATTCAACAATGGGTACGCCGTATGCCAGAAAGCGCATGATGACATACTTTCAGTTTTCTATGATAGCAGTGGTGTTTGTGCTGGTGTTTGCGGCTATTTACCTTATTTCAAGCAGCGGCAGTGAATCGGTGGACTATTCTGACGCTGAGCTTATACAGTACGAGCTTCCAGAGGACGATGCGCCTGTAGTGGTGTACGAAACAAATTATGGCACCTTCAAGGCGGTGCTTTTCCCTGACGAAGCTCCCGAATACTGCGAGTATTTCATCTCGCTTGTAGAATCTGGATATTATGACGGAACATACGTTTTTGCAGTGCAGGACAGCGTGTACTTTATGGGCGGCTCAAAGACCTCTGACGGCACGGACGATGATGAAACGAACACGGATGAGTGCGATGCGGAAAAGTCAAAGGATTTGTGGCCGTTTTACGGAGCGATTGCCGCTTACGGAAATCAGAAGTCGGCTTTCAATTCGCAGATTCAGGCAGGCAGCAGAGCTTTGTTTATCGGCACGATTGAGTTTGACGAGGAAACGGTTTCTCAGCTTGATTCGGCGAGCGACAACACTACTCTGAACGAGGCTTTCAAGCAAAAGGGCGGCGTGCCGAACTTTTCACAGCAGTACACAATTTTTGCGCAGGTGTATGACGGCTTTGACGCCTATGACGAGGTTATGAGCGCGGATGTGGTTCAGCCTGCGGAGGACGATGAGGACGACGATGCGGATTTGCGTCCGAAGGAGGAGCTGGTCTTTGAAAAGGTGTATATGTCAACATACGGAGAGAACAGAAACGACGAGTTTTTCACGCTTGACGACATATCGGCAGTCACGCAGGATTCGCTTAGCTCGGAGAGCGAATAGGACGCTTTGTGTAAATAAAAAGTGATAAAAGTCTGAAAAATCGCAAAGATTTTACTAAAGCTCTTGACTTGACGAGGGAAAAATAGTATAATAAAGGTTGACAGTTAATTAAAAAAGCGAAAGGATTGTTAAAAGAAATGGAAAAGCTAAAAAGGGCTTTGGCAGGCTTCGCTGCTTGTGCGGTTACGGCTTCGGCGGCAGGGTGTACCTCCTCGACCGATTACTGTATTACTGCAAACGGTGAAAAGATAAATGTGGGAATCTATATAAATTTTCTGCTCAATGAAATGACTAACCAGATGTACACAATGTACTACAACGGCACGGTTACAGACTTAAGCGAGTGCTTTGACCAGGAAATTGACGGGGTGGACTTTAAGACCTACGTCAAGGAAGCGGCTATGGACGATGTGAAAAATCTGGCTGCGGTGGAGGCGAAGTTTGACGAGCTTGAGCTTACGCTTTCGGATGAGGATCAGGAGGAGCTTGACGAGAGTGTGGCGAGCGCATGGGAATCTGAGGAGTACTACGAGTACGAGGGAATAAGCGAGGAATCACTGACAAGGTGCTATGAATATTCCTACAAGTATCAGGCGATCTTTGACTACTACTACGCTGAGGGCGGCATTGAGGAGGTTGAAGAGAGCGAAATTGAGGATTTCCTGAGCGAAAACTACATTCGCTACAAGCTTATCTCGATTGCCAAGAGCACTGAGGAGGACGAGGACACTGCCGAAGAGGAGGACGCCGCTTCGCTTGCGCTGTTCGAGGGCTACCTAGAGGAGGCGCAGAGCCTTACCTTTGAGGAGTTTGACACTATTATAGACGAGTACGACGCTTATCAGGAGGAGCTTGAGGCTGAGGAGGAAGAGGACGAGGAGTCTGACGAGGATTCATCTGATGATTCCAGTGAGGACGATTCTTCCAGTGAGGAGGATTCAAGCTCGGATTCAGAGGAGGATTCGTCAAGCGAGGACGAGAGCGAGGAAACAAGCGAGGGCGATACCTCAAGCGAGGACGAAAGCGAGGAAACAAGTGTAGCTTCGGCTGACGAGGAGTCAAGCGATGAGGATTCCGATGAGAGCGATACCTCAAGCGAGGACGAGAGCAGCGAGGATTCCAGTGAAGACGATTCGTCAAGCGATGAAGATTCAAGCGAGGATTCTGACGAGGATTCGGATTCTGACGATGAGGATTCAGAGGACGAAGACGAAGAAGAGGACGAGTACGCTAACGAAAGTATGCTTAACTATTCTGACTACGTTGACGAGGACAGCGACTACTATGATGAGGACTACACTGCTATGATTGACGAAATGCTCTCGGCTGACTACGGCGAAGCGACTATCTACGAGGACGACGACTATTACTACCTTTTCGTCACGGCGGACGTGCTTGAGAGGGAGGACTATATAGAGGACAACAAGGACACGCTGCTTGACGAGATGAAGGGCGAGGACTTTGAGGATTTGCTCGCTGACTGGGTTGACGCTATGGATATAAGCGAGAACACCAAGGCTACAAAGAAGTACACAGTTCAAAAGGTGTACGACAGGCAGGAGGAGTACTACGACGAGTAGGCTTTCAGATAAATTTGTTAGAACAAATGATTAAATATAAACAAAGACTAGAAAAACATAATGCACTGGTGATGGCGGAGGTCGGTATGGCTTTCGCCTTTTGCCTTTGTGTGAAAAACAAGTGACAAAAACGTGTAGAGAGAAAAGGAAAGGCGATAAAATGAATAACTTTAGGTACAAGCTCATGCAGTTTATGCAGGGGCGATATGGCATGGACGAGATGTTCTATGTTCTGGCTGTGATTTACATTGCGCTGATGTTTGTAAATATGTTTGTGCAGTCGTGGCTTTTGCAGCTTTTGGGGCTGGCGGTGTTTGTCTTTGCAGTTTACAGATTTCTTTCGAGAAATATCGCACAGCGCACCAAGGAGAACGGCTATGCGCTTAAGCTCATAGGCTTCTTTAAGGGCGGTCGGAGGAAAGCCGGCAGGAGCTTCAATTCCGTACAGAACAAAAGTTTTTACAAGCGTTATGCGCAAAGGAACGACTACTATTTCAAGAGGTGTCCAAACTGCGGCAAAACTCTGCGCCTGCCAAGGGTAAAGGGCAAGCACGGCACACGCTGTCCGTCCTGCGGCTGTCAGTTCAGAGTGAACATCAGGCGAGGAAAAAAGTGAGCAGTTGAGTTCTTGCTTTAAATCATTTTTAAGGGTCATTAAGGGCATACCGACCCTACCGACCCTACCGACCCTTTGATTAGTTATCCAAAACACGTTCAAGGACTATCAGACGAGCTTTTTCTGCCCTTTTACTGGAAAATTTGATAGAATATTCACTTTCAAGAATGTTCTTGATGATATTAAGCTTCTTTTTGACAACCAGCGGTGAACACTCAAGCTTCGCCTAAGTGCGGAGCATTGATTGCAAAGCGTTGTCGGAGTATACTGAACAAGCTTCCTGCTCTGCATAAAGGCGACAATTTTGTCAATTATTTCATCATGCGCAGGCTTGTGAGCCTTGATGGCAATCTCTAACAGAGCGAGCTTCTCTTAGCAAACTATTATTTCCATATATTAGAGAAATAGTAGATATTATCTATTTTAGCTTTATCAAAGCTTAAGAGCAGCTGTCAATACTTAGCAAACTCAAACAAAAAGTAGTGGAGTTTGCCACAGGCAAACTCTAGGGCTGACTAACTAACATAAAAGCTCAAACAAAGGCTAATGTCAGCCCAAGGGTCGGTAGGGTCGGTAGGGTCGGTAGGGTCGGTATGCCCCAAGTGACCCTTAAAAATGATTTAAGTTAGGCTCAAGTCTTGGTTCGCATACATCTAACAAAACTAGGGGAATTGGGACGAACGATTAGTTTGTTCCAAGCTTCTCATACTAAAATATGGGAGTTTGCCGCAGGAAATAACTCTGGTAAGAGTGTTAGTTCTTTACAGAACAAAGGTTCTTACAGTGGACATAGCAAAATAAAAACTCAAACATAGGTTCGAGCCGCCCAACTGTCCCTAGGGTTAATTTAATTTTGTAGTCAACAATGAACAGTATGTTATTTATTATCTTTAGGAGCTGATATTATGAGCAAAAATTTTAAGAACACACCTGATATTAAGGTGGCGATTGCGGCTGTTTCGAGGGATTGCTTTCCTAAGTCGCTTTCGCAAAGCCGCAGAGAAGCGGTGGTTGGTCAGATAAGGTCAAAGTACCCTGACGATGTGATTTACGAATGTCCGACTGTGATTGAAAACGAGCTTGATATGAGGCAGGCACTGACGCAGATTAACGAGGCAGGGTGTAATGCGCTTGTCGTTTATCTTGGAAATTTTGGACCCGAAAGCTCGGAAACGCTGTTGGCTAAGTACTTTGACGGAGCGGTTATGTTTATTGCGGCGGCGGAGGACGACTGCGGAGGTGCGCTGATTGATAACAGAGGCGACGCCTATTGTGGAATGTTAAATGCTTCATACAATTTAAAGTTGCGTGGAGTGAAAGCCTACATTCCTGAATATCCTGTGGCTACAGCTTCGCAGGCGGCTGAAGAGATTCACGGCTTTATTCCGATAGCAAGAGCGATTGTCGGACTTAGAAATCTGAAAATAATCACGTTCGGACCTCGTCCGCAGGACTTTTTAGCCTGCAACGCACCGATTGCCAGACTGTACGATTTAGGTGTGGAAATTGAGGAAAATTCCGAGCTTGATTTGTATGCGGCATTTAACGAGCATGAAAACGATGAGAGAATCGGCGCAGTTGTGCAGGAAATGGAGCTTGAGCTTGGAAATGGAAACAGGATGGCTGGGATTTTGCCGAAGCTGGTGCAGTACGAGCTGACCTTGCTTGACTGGGCGCAGGAGCATAAGGGTGAGAGAAGCTTTGTTGCGTTTGCAAACAAGTGCTGGCCGTCTTTTCAGACGCAGTTCGGCTTTGTACCTTGCTATGTAAACGGCAGGCTGGGCGCAAAGGGTATACCCGTAGCCTGCGAGGTGGACATTTACGGAGCGCTGAGCGAATACATAGGCGAGTGCGTGTCGGACGATGTCGTCACACTGCTTGACATAAACAACACTGTGCCAGGCGACATTTACAGAGAAGAAATTGAGGGAAAATTTAACTACACACAGCGAGACACATTTATGGGCTTCCACTGCGGAAACGGCTCGCATTGCATAATGCAAAGCCCTGAGATGAAGTTCCAGAGAATCATGCACAGAAGCCTTGAGCCTGACAGAGAGCCTGACATTTCAAGAGGCACGCTTGAGGGCGACATAAAGCCTGGTGAAATCACCTTTTTCAGGCTGCAATCAACCGCCGATGCGGAGCTTAAAGCCTATGCGGCGCAAGGTGAAATTCTCCCCGTTGCGACACGCTCTTTTGGCACGATTGGCATTTTTGCAATCAAGGAAATGGGAAGATTTTACAGATATGTGCTGATTGAAAAGGGCTATCCGCACCATGGTTCGGTGGTATTCGGTCACTACGGCAAGGAGCTTTTCGAGGTGCTGAAATACTTAGACGTTGCCGACAGAGAGTACAACCACTCCGCAGGTGCGATGTACAGGGAGGAAAATCCGTACAAATAGATTGAACTGATTATCAATTTAGAGCAAGCTTAAACATAAGTGCCAAAAGCAGGAGATGAGCATATGGGAAAAACTGCCTTAATTACGGGTGCTTCGGGGGAAATCGGAGCGGCGACGGCTTTGCAGCTTGCACACGACGGCTTCGACATCTGCGCCTGCTATTTTGAGAATGAAAAGCGTGCAAATGAGCTTGTCGGCGAGATTAAAAGCCTTGAGCGAGGGTCGGCGGCAGTGCGGCTTGACCTTACAAGTGCGAACTCGATTGAGCAAGCCCACAGCGGCTGCTGTGAAGCTTTAGGCGAGCCTGCGGTACTGGTAAACTGTGCAGGGTGTGAATCCGTAGGATTGTTCACTGATTTAACTGACGAGGAGCTAGAGAGGGTTTTTGAGGTGAATTTGCTCGGAGCGATGAGGCTTACAAGGACTGTGATTAAATCAATGCTAAGGCAACACGGCGGCTATGTTGTAAATGTAGCGAGCGTGTGGGGAGAGGTCGGAGCCTCCTGCGAAACGGCATATTCTGCGGCAAAGGCAGGGCTTATCGGCTTCACAAAGTCGCTTGCAAAGGAGTGCGCACCGAGCGGAGTGCGGATAAATTGCGTTTCACCAGGCTTTATCGACACGAAAATGAACGCATTTTTAAGCAAAGATGAACGTGCAGATTTAATCGAGCAGATTCCCTTGAGAAGAGCTGGCACTACGCAGGACGTTGCAAATGCGGTGAGCTTTCTAGTTTCAGGAAAAGCCGACTACATCTGCGGTCAGGTGCTGAGGGTTGACGGACTTTGGATTGATTAGTTCTAAGAATTAAAATATTTATTCTATTGGCTTTGTATCAGCTGATAAAAGAGGTGGAATATGATTTACACTCACGTTGTGCAATATTATGAAACAGACAAAATGCAGATTGTTCACCATTCAAACTATGTTCGCTGGATGGAGGAGGCGAGGGTTTTCTTTCTCGACAAAATCGGTGCGTCCTTTGTCACACTTGAAGAGATGGGGATTTTAAGCCCGGTTTTGGAGGTTAGCTGTAGGTATTTAAGCAGCATTCGATTCGGCGAAAGCGTTGATATTGACGTGAATATTACTGAATTTAAGGGGACTAGGCTTTTCGTTGAATACAAAATGACAAACCACTCAACAAACGAGCTTGTCTGCACGGCGAACAGCACGCACTGCTTCACATTTGACGGCAGAGTGGTAAATCTGAAGAAAAAATTTCCTGAGATATATAAGAATTTTAAGGTTGAATAGATTGATACCAAAATCGCAAGCTCACGCTGCTTTTTTATCTTTTGATTAGGCTCAACTGATTACGTAGGCTGTGTGATTTGGTCGTTGGTATGCTTGCTTGCCTTGAAGCTCAAATGAGACTTAAAAGAGAGAATAAAGAAAAGAATTTTAATAAGGAGTGAATGAATATGTTTGATTACATGGAATATAAGCTGTCGGGCGGTGAAACACCTGGTGATCATTCGTTTGGCGACAGCTATGACAATGGTGATTTTGGCTATGAGGAACGTGACGATTTAGATTTTGATTATGACGATGAGGAGCGTGACGATTCAGCTTTTGATGATGATGATTTTAGCTATGATGACGTGAGAATTCGTGTGCCAAATTTCAAGCTTCCACCTCCACTATCGTCAAGACCTTCAAAAGCGCAATCTGCTGGCAATTTAGTTTCAGACGATAAAACTTTTAATGTTTCATCTACTGGCAAGCAGAAGCTTAGCAATATCGACAGCCAATCGTATCCCTCAGATACCACACCTGCGCTAACGCAGACACTGCCGAAAAACAGCGAGAGCAGAGCTATAGCGTCAGAAACCGCACCTGCGCCAACGCAGACTGTAAAAGCAAGTGGCTTAAAATGGAAAGGGTTAATAATAAGCTTAATCACTTTACCATTTGGCTTGTACATATTTTATCAAGCTATATTGCAGTCTAATCAGTCAATAATTTTTGGAGCATTTGCAATTCTGGCGGTCATCAGCGTGCTTGAAGCACTTATAATTGTTTGCTCGGGTAAGTTAAATGAAGCTAACGCTCAATATGATTCGTCCAAAGGTTTAGTCAGGTTTTTTAATGAAATGTTTATTTATACCTCTTTATTTGTGCCGCTTATTGTCCTTTTGACTGTGCTTGTGCTTGCTTGTGGCATAGAGGAGCAAATTGCCGACCCTGATAATTTGTTTATATTTTCATTAAGCTTAGCGGTATATTTAGGTTTTGCAGCTTCAGCAATAGGCAGGTTTATTTGCTCAAAATATTGAAAATATAGTGTAAGCTCTTGCTTTTTTGCAGCTGACGCAATTGTCAGGCATTTTAACAAATCGAGTCTTGACGAGGATTCTAAGAGCGAATTGAAAGAGGAATAGGGAGGAAATTTTATGGAGTATATTATTTTAGCTTGCGTACTTGTGTTGATAGCGCTTTGCTGCGTTATTTTGGTTAAATTTAATGGTGTTGGCAGGAGCGGCGGCTCTGATGAGGAGATTGCAAAGCTTAGCGAGCAGCTTTTTAATGCCAACAAACGCACGCTTGACGAGCAGAGCCGCCTTCGCACTGAGCTTTCGTCAACTGTGACGGCTTCTGTTTCACATCTGGGTGATAGCTTGCGTGACGAACAATTTAAGCAATCGAAATCTCTTGAGGCGAGAATTAAGGCCGTGGAGGGCGAGCTTGACAAGATTCGTCTTGAAACTCTTGGCACGCTTGAGAAAATCAGGGTTGACAACAACGTTAGCATGGAGAAAATCAGGTCGGAGAACCGAGAGAGCCTTGACAAGATAAACGGCACTGTCAACGAGAAGCTGCAAAAGACGCTTGACGACAAAATTTCACGCTCATTTGAAGCGGTGAACAAGCGGCTTGCGGAGGTTTACGAGGGCTTAGGCGAGATGAAAAATGTGGCGAGCGGCGTAAGCGACCTCAAAAATGTGCTTTCAAACGTCAAAACGAGGGGAATTATGGGAGAAATCCAGCTTGCTTCTATTCTCTCGGAAATTTTAGCTCCTGAGCAGTACGATGAGCAGATTCCCGTTTCGCCGAAAGCAAAGGAACGAGTTGATTTTGCTGTTAAGCTTCCCGGCACAGGCGATGGCGACGGAGTACTTTTGCCGATCGATTCAAAGTTCCCTGGCGACAGCTATGCGAATCTGCTTGAAGCCTATGAAAACGGCGACAGCGAGGAGATTAAGCGCCGCCGTTCGCTGCTCATTTCAGAGCTTAAGAGCTGTGCCAAGAGCATTCGAGACAAGTACATAGCGCCTCCCTACACGACAGATTTTGCGATAATGTTCCTGCCGTTTGAGGGACTTTATGCCGAAGCGGTAAATCTTGGCATGGTAGAGGAGCTTCAGCGGCTTTACAAGGTAAACATTGCGGGACCGTCCACTACGGCGGCGATGCTAAACAGTCTGCAAATGGGCTTTCGCACCCTTGCGATACAGAAAAAGAGCGGCGAGGTCTGGAAGGTGCTTGAGGAAGCAAAGAAGGAATTTTCGCAGTTTGAAAGCGTCCTTGACAAGACACGTGACAGGCTTCGTCAGGCGGACGAGGAGCTTGACAAGCTTATAGGCACGAGAACGAGAGCGATTAACCGCAAGCTCAAGGATGTAGCAATGATTGAAACGGAGCAAATAGGAGGTGAGAACAATGAAATTTAAGCTGACAGTAAAGCAGAAGTTAAGCATGTCGCAGTTCGGCGATTCACAGCCTCTGACTAACCTAAGTCCCGACGGCAGCTTTGAAGCGGACAATATAGGCTTTGCACGCCGTGATTCCAATGCGCACATTCGTGCGTGGGTAGAGGGCAGCGGCATGAAGCTTCGCACTCAAAAGGACTGGCAAAAGAACCCTAAGAGCAAGCTTCTTGAAAAGGAGGTTATGGTTCAGGATGGCGCACACCCTGCGAGCTACATTTTTACGCTCGAACAGTGCTGAAATTTGTGCGAATTATTAAATAACTGTGAAATCTCCTGCCGAACTATTGACAGGAGATTTTTTTTGTGGTATAATAACAAAGTTGAAAATAGTTTTGCGCTGCTAGCTCAGTTGGATAGAGTGACTGGCTACGAACCAGTAGGTCAGGGGTTCGAATCCCTTGCGGCGCGTCGGGACAGACACGAACAAAAGATATAGCTTTTCATGATGTTTTTGCTGCGCAAAAACCGTCTGCCCTAAGAGTTTGACTTTTGAAGTCTAAACGACTTCAATTCTGCTTCGCAGAACCAGTCAAACTCTCCCTATTTTGGATTGGACGGACACTGGACGGGCTCGAACTTTTGTTCGGGCTTTTGCTTTGTTATGCCCGCCTGTAAGAACTTTTGTACCATGTTCTTACCGCTGTTCGCCCTAGGAGTTTTGCTTCTATCTTTGCTTGCAAGCCCTAAGCGTTTGCTTCGCATTTGATTTATAGAGTGAAAAGCTCGAGCGAAAGCTAGAAATTTGATTTTTTACTTTTTGTGCGCTTAAGAACTCTTGCTCTGAATGGAACAAGGGTTCTTAGTGCTGTCGGGCATTGGTTTACTTCAAGGCAGGCTCAAGCAGGCGAGCTTATTGCGCATTGCTTCGCTTTAAAAGTGAATTGCTTAGCTTGACTATCATGTACTTATGCTTGATAATCCCCGACTTTAGCTTGACTGGGCTCTAACTGATGTTAGGACTTTTCTTGCTGCTTAAGCGGATGTGCCGCCTTAAAAAGAAGCTTTAAAAGAGCAGGTCACTGTGTTTATGGGTTTGATTGTGTTTCGATTGTGCTGGAAAAAATCGAATTTTTTTAAAATATGGCTTGACAAACGCTATGTAATGTGTTATAATAAAACTGGAAGAAAAAATACTGTTCGCTCACCGTTGGCGATTAACAAATGAACGTGTTAAAAATATCGTTACTTCAATGGGGCAGCATTTTAGTGCGGCTTTTTTGATTTTTATTGAAAATTTGGATTTATTTGTAGGCGGATTTTAAAATAAATAGGCACATTATTCACAAAAATGCCTTGACTTGAAGTGGCTTTTATGTTATCATATGTTTTGGGAATATCTAATTTTGGATATTAAATTTCCAAGCAGAAATATTTTCCGAAATTTTGCTTGTAATGTTTAAAAATTACACATTTGCAGATGTTTAACCGTTAAGGTGTGTGAGGCAAAATGGTATTATTTATTTTGAAATTAAAATAGTCTGACAGAATTTTTCATTGCTTTTGAAGCTGAGGAATACTTTTATAGAAAAGCTGCGATACTATCAGTAAACATATGCGGCGAAAAACAAACGGGATTTATCAGTCTGAATTGCAAAGGAGGGCGTTATATGGCTCAGGAAACTGTAAATGAGGTTTTAGCGGCGGAAAGGGCTGCGCAGGAGCGGATTAAAGCGGCTAGGCTTGAGGGTCAGCGTCAGGAGGAGCTGGCTCATGAATATGCCGAGAAGCAGGTGCGGCTGCGCATAGATGAAGCGAAAGCCGAAGAGGAAAGAATGAGAGGCTTTATTCTTGCCAAGGTAAGCAAGGTTCAAAAGGAGCAGCTTGACAACTGCCAGAAGGAGCTTTTCAGGCTTGACAGCTTGGCGGCTGTACGTATGGACGACGCTGTAAATAAAATAATTTTGACGCTTTTTGACAAAAACGGTGCTGAAAAGGAGCTGTCGAAAAATGGCTAAGGCAAAAATGCAGAGAATCGAGATAATAGCTTTGCTTAAAGACAGCAAGAAAATAATCGATTCACTTCAGAGAATGGGAACGGTTGAATTTATCAACTGCACAGAGGAACAGCTTGAAAAGACCGATACCTCATCGGTCTGCGCAGAGTTTGAAAAGTTTCTTTCGCTTGTAGAAAGCGCTTCAAAGGTTTTGAACAATTACTGCCCGAGCAAGGGTATGCTTGAATCGCTTTTGGGAGATGGAGTTTCGCTTGACGGTGAAAGTATGGATAAGGCTTCAAAGCAGCTTGACAAGTCGCTTAGAAATGCGTCGCTTATAAATAATCTCAGCAAAAAGTCAGCGGATAATCATGCCGCCGCCGAGAAATTGAGAGTGCGCATGGACACGCTTGAAAGCTGGCTTACCTACGATATGCCGCTTGATTTTGCTAAAACTCAAACGTCAAGGGCGTTTGTCGGAACGATTATGCAAAGCATAGAATATGATGAGCTTGTAACCTACCTGCCGGAAAAAGCCGATCTTGAAATTGTTTACCTCTCAAAACGTCAGACCAACATTTTCGTGCTGTGCCACAAGGACGAGGAGGAGCAGACTAAGGACGCTCTTGACGAGCTGGGATTCGTTCCGCTGTCTGAAAAGGGCGAGCTTACGCCGAGAGAGCTTTACACCTCGCTTGAGAAGCAAGCGGACAAGCTTGATGAGGAAAGCGAGGAGCTTGTAAAGCAGATACGCTCATATGAAAAAGAGAGAGATAACCTTGAGCTTGCGGCAATGTACCTTAAAACAAGGGTTGACAAGTATAAGGCTTTGGGTGATTTGGGATTTGGCGAAAGAGTGTTTGTGCTTGAGGGCTATATTCCAGAGAAATACGCTTCAAAGACGATTTTAGAATTTGAGGAAGAATACACGGCGGCGGTTCGGTGCTATGAGCCTGACGAGGAAGAGGACGTTCCAGTGCTGCTTGAAAATTCAAAGTTTTCAGAGCCGCTTGAGGGTATCACGAGAATGTACGCTTATCCAAACAAACGCGATGTAGACCCTACTCCCGTAATGTCGTTTTTCTACTATCTGTTTTTCGGAATGATGCTTTCAGACGCAGGCTACGGACTGGTTATGGCAATTGGCTGTCAGTTCGCAATTAAAAAGCTTAAGCTTAGCGAGAACATGAAAAAATCGTTGACGATGTTTCGCAACTGCGGAATAAGCACGATGGTTTTCGGAGTGCTGTTCGGAAGCTTTTTCGGAGATATAATTCAGATTGTCGCAAGAGAGTATTTCGGCAAGGAAATCGACAGCATTGCACTGTGGTTTGAACCGCTCGACGACCCTATCAAGCTGCTGCTTGTGTCCTTTGCGCTGGGAATAATACACCTGTTTGCAGGACTATGGGTTTCGTTCAGAATCACGCAGAAGGAAAAGGGTACGCTTGACGCCGTACTTGACGTTTTCCCGATTTATATAACGATACTTGGCATTTGCCCGCCTGCGGCTTCGATTTTAACAGAGGTGCCGTCATGGCTGTCGTCTTTAGGAGTAAAGGTTGCTTTGGTGGGAGCTATACTGATTGTGTTGACTTCGGGCAGAACTTCAAAATCCATATTCGGACGTTTGTTCGGCGGAATTTACGCTCTTTACAACGCCGCAACGGGATATTTGAGCGACATACTTTCATATTCAAGGCTGCTCGCTCTTGGACTTGCCACGGGAAGCATAGCAGGGGTAGTAAACCTCATAGGCGTTATGCCAGAAAATATGGTTATAAAAACCATTCTACTTGTAGTGGTATTTGTAATAGGTCATACTGCCAATATGGCGATAAATCTTTTAGGCGCATACGTTCACTCCTCACGTCTTCAGTTTGTTGAGATGTTCTCAAAATTCTACGAGGGCGGTGGACGTGAATTTGATCCGCTTAGAATAAAACAATAATTTTTAGGAGGAAATAAAATGAGTAATTTAGGTATTTTTATGGCTGTAGTCGGTGCGGTATGCGCTGCGCTGTTCGCAGGGATCGGTTCCGCAAAGGGAGTTGGAATGGTAGGTGAGGCTGCCGCAGGAGTAGTTTCACAGGATCCGTCAAAATTCAGCAAGGTTCTGATTTTGCAGCTTCTGCCAGGTACGCAGGGACTTTACGGACTTCTTACGGCAATTCTGCTTTTGAGCCGTATCGGAGTTATCGGCGGTTCAGCTGCTGCGCTTACAACTGCGCAGGGACTTACATTTCTTGCCGCCTGCCTGCCTATTGCAATAGTCGGACTGTTCTCGGGTATTTATCAGGGACGCGCGGCTGTAGCGGGTGTTGGAATCGTTGCGAAAAGACCTGAAGAGAGCGGTAAGAGTATTATCATGGCGGCTATGGTTGAAACCTATGCTATCCTTGCTCTGTTGGTATCTATTCTTTTGATTTACAACATTCAAATCTAACTTGACGGAGGTTATGACTTATGTCAGGACTGGAAAATATAAAGGCTTCGATTGACGAATCGGCAAAATCAGAATGTGAAAGCATTAGCCGTGAAGCCAAAAGAAAGGCTGATGCAATTAAAAAGGCTGGAGATGAGAACGCTCAGAAGGCGTATGACGAGCAGCTTAAAAAGAGCGAGGACAAGCTTACGAGCGAGTATGAAAACGCTTTGTCGGCGGCGGATTCGCAGATGTCAAGAGCAGTGCTTAAGCGCAAGAACGAGCTGATTAAAAAGGCGCGTGAGCTTGCTTATGAGAAGCTTTTGAAGCTTGACGACGAGCAGTATTTCTCACTTTTGCTTGAGATTGCAAGGACGCTTGAATTTTCCGCAGATGCCGAAGTTCGGCTTAACGAAAGAGATTTAAAGCGTATGCCAAAGGACTTTGAGAAGAAGCTTAACGAATGCTCGAATACGGGCGGGTACAAAATCAAGGTTTCAGATGTGACTGCGGAGATTGACGGCGGATTTATTGTAGTTTACGGGCGAATTGTCGATGATTGCAGTATTGCTGCTTTGATGGAGGCTAAGAGCGGCGATATTACATTGGCGGCGTCCGAGGCGCTTTTCGATTAAGGATTTTCACGGAAGGAGAGAGCGATGGGAAAGACCGACTTTGCAAATGCCGTAGCGGCGGTGCGCTCTGTCGAACCGCATTTGCTTGACAGAAATGATTTTGAAAAAATGATTTCCGCTAAAACTGTTTCGGAGGCTGAAGCGGCACTTGCTGCGCACGGCTATGACCTTGAATCAGGAAGCGCTGTGGAAGCTATAGACGATGAGCAGCAGCGTGTATGGGATTTTCTAAAGACGTATCTGGGCGGCAGCGATACTGCGCTTTGCATACTGCTTTACAAGAATGATTTTCAAAATCTCAAGGCTGCGCTAAAGGCGATTATGAGCGATACAGATCCGAAACGGCTGTATGTTTATCCTACGCTTGTCGATTCAGACGAGCTTTACAGCAGTGTGCTTGAGAGGAAATTTGAAAATCTCCCTGAGCATATGCGCTCTGCGGCGAAGGAAGCGTATTCGGTTATTACCGAAAGCGGCGACGGACAGCTTGCGGAGATGATTATCGACCGTGCGGCACTTGAAGCTATGGCAAAGGACGCTTTGAAATACGGCGATGAATTTTTTATAGAGTATACAAGAGAGCTGACGGTTGGAGCGAACGTTAAAACGGCATATCGCTGTGCCGCCATGGGAAAGAGCGTCAGCTTTATAAAATCCGCTCTTGCGCCGTGCGAGGATTTAGACTGCGATGATCTTGCCGAAGCCGCAAGAAAGGGTACGCAAAGCGTGCTTGATTATCTTAAGCAGACAAGCTACAGAGAGCTTGGCGAGGCGCTTGAACAGTCAGCGGTGGCTTTTGAAAGGCTGTGCGACGACAGGATAACTCAGCTTATACAGGACGCAAGGTACGAAAGCTTCGGCATTAAGCCGCTGGCGGCTTATTATCTTGCAAAGGAAGCGGAAATTAAAAATCTGAGAATTTTGTTTACCTGCAAAAGACTTGGCATACAAAAGGAAATAATTACGGAAAGGACGCGAAAGCTTTATGACGACTTATAAAGCGGCTGTAATCGGGGAAAAGGAAGCGGCGGCAGGCTTTGCGGCTCTCGGACTAACAGTTTTTGCCGATACGCCTGATGATGAAACTGCCGCTTTGATAAAGCGTCTGGCTGACAACGGCTTTGCGATTATTTTTATATCCGAGAGGGCGGCGATGTATGAGCCTACCGCCGCAATTATAGATGAATTTAGGGACAAGCTTGTTCCTGCGATTATTCTTATTCCGAGCGTAAATTCAAACAGCAAAGAGGGAATGAGAAGACTGCATCAGGCTGTTGAAAAGGCAGTGGGCAGCGATATTTTAAAGCAAAAGGACGGTGCGTAATATGGATCAAAGGGTAATAGGCAGTATAGAAAAAATTTCAGGACCGCTTGTTATAGCAAGTGGAATGAAAAGTGCGAATATGTTTGACGTAGTGCAGGTAAGCGAGCTTAAGCTTATTGGAGAGATAATTGAAATGCACGGAGATAAGGCGTCAATTCAGGTATACGAGGAAACGGCAGGACTGGGCAGAAACGAGCCTGTAGTTTCAACTGGAGAGCCTATGAGCACGGAACTAGGACCCGGACTTATAGGAGGAATTTTTGATGGAATCGCACGTCCGCTTGACGAGCTTAAAAAGCGTACTGGAAACAAGCTTGTAAGAGGTTCGCAGGCACCGTCGCTTAACCGTGAAAGGCTGTGGAAATTTGAAGCTCTTGCCAGCGTTGGCGACAAGGTTACAGGCGGCGATGTTTTAGGCACAGTTAAGGAAACAGAGCTTGTAAATCACAAGATTATGGTTCCAAACGGCGTTGAGGGAGAGATAAAGAGCATTAAGAGCGGCGAATTTCACGTTGACGATATTGTTTGCGTTGTTGAAGCGGATAATTCAAGGACGCACGAGCTTTCGCTTATGCAGAAATGGCCTGTAAGACGAGGCAGACCCTACAAGCGCAAGCTTTCGCCTGACAAGCCGCTCATCACAGGACAGCGTGTAATAGACTGTTTGTTTCCGATTGCAAAGGGCGGCGTTGCGGCTATTCCTGGACCGTTTGGAAGCGGAAAGACTGTAACACAGCACCAGCTTGCAAAGTGGGCTGAGGCGGATATTATCGTATATATCGGCTGCGGAGAGCGCGGAAACGAGATGACGGACGTTCTTAACGAGTTTCCTGAGCTTATCGACCCGCACACGGGCAGATCTCTTATGGAGCGCACAGTGCTTATCGCAAACACTTCAGATATGCCAGTTGCCGCAAGAGAGGCTTCAGTTTACACGGGAATAACAATTGCGGAATACTACCGTGATATGGGTTATTCGGTTGCGCTTATGGCGGACTCGACCTCACGCTGGGCGGAGGCTTTGCGTGAAATGTCAGGACGTCTTGAAGAGATGCCTGGTGAGGAGGGCTATCCTGCATACCTCAGCAGCCGTCTGGCGCAGTTCTATGAGAGAGCGGGACGAGTTGTAACGACAGGCAGTGAGGACAGAGAGGGTTTTCTCTCGGTTATCGGTGCGGTTTCACCTCCTGGAGGAGATATTTCAGAGCCTGTTTCGCAGGCTACGCTTAGAATAGTAAAGGTATACTGGGGACTTGATTCTTCGCTTGCGTACAGCAGACATTTCCCCGCTATAAACTGGCTTACAAGCTACTCGCTTTACGTTGACACGCTTGCGGACTGGTATGACGAAAATATTTCACCCGACTGGATAAAGCTCAGAGGCAGAATGATGCAGATTTTGCAGGACGAATCGGAGCTTAACGAAATTGTAAAGCTTGTCGGAATGGATGCGCTTTCGGATGCGGATCGTCTTAAGATGGAGGCTGCGCGTTCTATTCGCGAGGACTTTTTGCACCAGCTTGCATTCCACGAGGTTGACACATATACCAGTCTTAACAAGCAGTTTAACATGATGAAGCTCATACTGGAATATTATGACGAAGCAATTACAGCTTCGCAGAACGGCGCAGATATAGAAAAGCTTGCGTCCTTACCTGTTCTTGAGAAAATCGGACGCTTTAAGTACACGCTTGAAGAAAATGTTGCTGACGAATACAAAGCTGTTTCAAAGCAAATAAAGCGTGAAGCTGAACAGGCACAGCAAAAGGAGGATTTCTAATGCCAAGAGAGTACAGAACTATAGAAGAAGCGGCAGGTCCTCTGCTGCTTGTAAAGGACGTTGAGAACGTTAAATACAACGAGCTTGCTGAAATTCGCCTTGCAGACGGACAAAGGCGCAGGTGCAGAGTGCTTGAGCTTGACGGCAGCACGGCGCTTGTTCAGCTGTTTGAAAATGCGGCTGGAATAAACCTTGACAACAGTGCGGTAGTTTTTTCAGGTCACCAGATGGAGCTTGGCGTATCGGAGGATATGTTAGGACGAGTTTTTGACGGAATGGGAAATCCGATTGACGGCGGCGAGGAAATTATCCCTGAAATGATGCTTGACATTAACGGTACTCCTATAAACCCTGTTGCGAGAAAATATCCGCAGGAGTTTATTCAGACGGGAGTTTCGGCTATTGACGGACTGAACACTCTTGTAAGGGGTCAGAAGCTGCCGATTTTTTCAGCGAGCGGACTTCCTCACGCACAGCTTGCCGCACAGATTGCAAGGCAGGCTAAGGTTAGAGGAAGCGATGAGAAATTTGCCGTTGTATTTGCCGCTATGGGTATTACCTTCGAGGAATCGGAGTATTTTATTCAAAGCTTCAAGAGTACCGGCGCTATAGAGAGAACGGTGCTGTTTATAAATCTTGCGAATGACTCGGCTATCGAGCGTCTAAGCGCACCGAAGACTGCGCTTACTGCCGCTGAATATTTAGCCTTTGAAAAGGGTATGCACGTTCTTGTAATTATGACGGACATCACCGCCTATGCGGACGCTTTGAGAGAGGTTTCCGCCGCAAGAAAGGAAGTTCCCGGACGAAGAGGCTACCCCGGATATATGTACACAGATCTTGCGACAATTTACGAAAGAGCAGGACGTCAGGAGGGCTGCGATGGTTCAATCACGATGATTCCTATTCTGACAATGCCTGAGGACGACAAGACTCATCCTATCCCAGACCTTACGGGCTACATTACAGAGGGGCAGATTATTCTTTCAAGAGATTTGTACCGCAAGGGCGTTATGCCGCCGATTGACGTTCTTCCATCTCTTTCACGTCTTAAGGACAAGGGTATCGGCAAGGGCAGAACCAGAGCGGATCACTCGGACACGCTGAACCAGCTTTTCTCCGCTTACGCAAGAGGAAAGGATGCCAAAGAGCTTATGGTAGTTTTAGGAGAAGCGGCGCTTACTCCGACTGACAAGCTCTATGCTGATTTTGCAGACGAGTTTGAAAATAAATATGTTTCTCAAGGCTTTGAGAACAACAGAAGCATTGAGGAAACGCTCGACATTGGCTGGGAGCTTTTGAGAATGCTGCCGAGAAGCGAGCTAAAGAGAATCCACGATGAGTATCTTGATGAGTATTACGACAAGAGGTGATGCGTTTTGGCAAGAATTAACGTAAACCCTACTCGAATGGAGCTTACGAGGCTAAAGAAAAAGCTCTCGTCAGCCCGCCGTGGTCACAGGCTTTTAAAGGACAAGCGCGACGAGCTTATGCGGCAGTTTATGGATCTTGTGCGTGAAAACGAGCAGCTGAGAACAGAGGTTGAGCAGGGCATTGAAGCGGCTAACAAGCATATGCTTATCGCAGGCTCTGTTATGCAGACTGCGGCTCTTGAAACTGCGCTTTTAATGCCAAAGCAGCAGGCTGAAATCACCCTTGAAACCAAAAACGTCATGAGCGTTAGCGTGCCTGTTTTCAATACCAAGTTCAAGACTGCCGATTCAAGCGACATTTATTCATATGGAACGGCTTTCACCTCCTGCGACCTTGACGGAGCAATTGAAGCGCTTAGCGACGTTTTTCCGAAAATGCTCAGACTTGCGGAGGTAGAAAAAAGCTGTCAGCTTTTGGCGGACGAAATTGAAAAGACCAGACGCCGCGTAAACGCACTTGAGCATATAATGATTCCAAACTACGAGGAAACTATAAAGTATATTGACGTTAAGCTCAGTGAAAACGAAAGAAGCTCAAACGCAAGGCTTATGAAGGTCAAGGACATGACGATAAGCAAGAGCAGACAATAAGTAAAAGCTATAGTAAAAGCTCCCGAAGCTGGCGGGAGCTTTTTTATTATCAGGGATATTCGGTTGTTTTAAAATCTTCCTCGGATATATTTTCTTCTCTTTGCTCAAACCATACGCTTGCCTTGAAAACATCGCCGTCAATATCAATTTCAAACCTGCCGCCGCAGCTTTCGGTAAAGGTTTTCGCAATTGAAAGACCTAAGCCGCTTGAACCGTCTGTCCTCGACTTATCGCCTCTGGCAAAGCGTTCGGTTATTTCATCGGCAGTGAAATTCATCTCATATGCCGAAACATTCTTTAAAGTAAGCTCATAGCCGTTTGCTTTTGAATAAAAATCCACATAAACTCTTGTGCCGTCAAGCGAATATTTCAGAGCGTTGTCAAAGAGATTCTGAATAACTCTGTAAAGCTTAATTGAATCGGCATATATCGGAGCTTTATCAAGCTTAATGCTTTGCTTGAAGTCCTTGTTTGCCTGAGCTATTTTGTCTTCGTTATCGGCGAGAACTTGACGGATAAGCACTGCAAAATCTAAATTCTCGCAGTTCACTTCAACTCCGCTTACGGTTTTTGCAAGCGAAAAAACATCCTTGACTATATCGCAGAGCTTATCTGATTTGACGCTCAAAATTTTAACGTAATCTCTCGCTTCGTCCGAAAGCTCGCACTTTTTAAGCAGATCCACGTAGCTTACAATTGAAGTGAGCGGAGTTTTCAGGTCGTGCGAAACATTTGTAACCAGCTCCACCTTAAGCCTTTCCGATTGAACCTGACTTGCTATTGCCTCCTGCGTTTTGTCTGAAATTCCATCTAGCTTTTTGGAAATTGAATAAATCGGATTTGAGGACGCTATCTTAACGGGCTTCTTTTCATCGTCCGACATCATGTTGTCAATTTGCCGCTCCAGCATAGCTATCGTTCTTATAATTTTACCGATATAAGCGAAGTAAAGCACCGACCACACCGCCACAATCAGCAATATAAAAACTATATAGAAAAGCGGACTGATTGCGTAAAGAGCAAAAATACCTGCAAGATAAATTCCTGTGCGAATAGAAAAACGAACGGGCAGGCTGAGCGAACGCTTCCATTTTACGTATGCCGAGCTTTCAATTCTGTCCTTTAAATGATTAGTATAAAGCTTCGGTACGGCTCGCTTTATATCCTTAATAAGCATTTTGTCAAGGCTTTTGCCGTAAGCCTTTATGTGCCTTATAATCCCGTAAACTGACGCAAGTAAAAGCGCACACTCCGCAAGGTAAACAACGGTTGCTTTTACAATGCCTGGCATTAAGCTTTCATAGTAGTCGGAATAGTAGTAATAGCCGTACTGATTATAAAGCAAAACCAACGTTATCACAAACACTATCAGTGAAAGGTCGATTTTAAACAGAGAATTTACTATCGTTTTTTTATCCTCACGGTAGCATTCGGCAGGTCTTAGTACTGCGGACAGAACAAACATAGCCAATGACAATACCGCCAATATGGGTATTACAATTCTCAAAACGCCTAAGACATTATACTGCGTTTGAGAAGCTTCGGCAAATGCAGCCGCTGCCTTGACTAAATCTGTTTTAGGCGTCATAAAAACGGTAAGCTTTGATGTGTCTATCTCTTCAAATAAATAGTTATCGAGCTCCTCGGTTTCCAGCCATACGGAATCCATGTCATAAGCTCCGTTGTTAAGCGCAACGCACTCAATAAAACGTTCGTCGTCAAGCTCTACAACAATCGTGTTGCTGCTTTCATCATAATAATAGTTTCCCTCATCGTCTTCTACATACAAATCCTCGTATGAAATCGCCGCTGTATTTTCGGTTTGCAGCTGCGCACAGTATGGTCTCGAGCCGCTGATATAATTATCATCATCGCTGTAGCTGCTAAGCACTATATCTCCATCATTTGAAAAGCAGAGGGTGTAGTTTCCGTAGTTATCCTTTCCTGCCGCTCCGATAAACATTGATGAAGCGTCAATGCTTTCGCTTTCTGTCGCTTTTCCGCCTTCGCCGTCGGAAACGGTGTAGCTTACACCGTTAATTACCAGCCCGCTTTCATCGTAAGGCACAGACTTGCTTACCGAGTCGTTTTGCCTAAGATAATAGTAATCGCTGTAGTTATTTATCAGCAGGGTAAGCTCATTGCTGCTTAAGGAGGAATCTATTCCGTCAATATTAGTCAGATACTCGCCGTCATACTCGACATAAAAATAGTAATAATCGCTGTCAATTCCTGAAATATTCGATTTGGTCTGTTCCAGCTTAATTACATCTTCCGAAGCGTTTTCAATCCCAAAACACTCATTGTTGATAAAAAAAGTTCTGTTGTTGTAGATATTGTTAAACAAAGCCGATGTGCCTGAAAAGCTCCCGCTGCTGCAATTTGAAAGATAGACCGTTCCTATCATGCAAAGGTCTGAATAGACAGCGTTTCTCATCGTTATTGCGCGTGAAATCGCAATATCCTGAGTGCCTGAGCCTGTGCTGTACTCGTTGTACATTTGCTTAAAATTCTGATACGCAGTCCAGTAGAGCGGAGTAACTATCATGTTTGCGACAAAAAAAATCAGCGCACTCACAGCGGCAACAGCTCTGAAAGCAAATTTGCTTATAAAGCTACTGATTTTTTTCAAGCTTGTATCCAATTCCCCACACCACCTTTATATACTTTGGCTCCTTAGGATTTATCTCGATTTTTTCACGCAGATGTCTGATATGAACCATCACGGTATTCTCAACTGCGTATGCGTCCTCGTTCCAAACGTTTGTGTAAATCTGCTCGGCTGAAAAAATGCGTCCGGGATTTTTCATAAAAAGCTCCATAATGCTAAGCTCTTTTGCGGTAAGCCTTATTTCCTCTCCGTCAGCCTTTAAGGCTCTCTCCCTGACGTTGTATTCAAGTCCGCCCACAGTAATAATCTCGTCATTGCTGTTTTTCTCACCGCCCAGCATGGTGTATCTGCGCACGCACGATTTAACCCTTGCGGCAAGCTCGGATGGGCTGTAGGGCTTGGTTATATAGTCGTCCGCTCCCATAGAAAGACCAAGCACCTTATCGCTTTCTTCTGATTTTGCACTTAGAAGAAGCACAGGTATATTCTTGCTCTCTCGTATTTTCATTACTGCGCTCAGTCCGTCTAAATTAGGCATCATTATATCTATTATTATCGCCTTGATGTCGTTGCTTTCAGTCAAAGCGTCAAGAGCCTGCAAGCCGTCATAAGCCTTTACAACACAAAAGCCCTCCGCCTCAAGTAGCTTTGCTATTGCTCTGACTATATCCCTGTCGTCGTCAGTAACCAAAACCTTAACCCTGTCCATTGTCATTCTCCTTTGCTTTGCTTTAAGCATTTCTATTGTAAAACAAAAATCTTAAGAACGCACCGAGAAAATTCTTAAGACTTTCTTAATTTGATTTTACACGGCATAAAGGCACAAATCCCACGATGGAAAATACGGCGGCTGTCTTAAATAAAGCTTGTAATTTTGGTTAAAGGAATGTACCAGCATTGTTAAATCAATAAAATCAAAGGGACGATGATAAACGCTCACCGCAAGCCTTGGGTGAAAACGCTCAATTGTTTCTCTGCTCCCCAGCAACGCTCTTTTTTCCGCTCCCTCTACATCATATTTTATCACGTTACATTCTTTTTTATTAAGCACACTGTCAAGAGAGCGCGCGCTGACTTTTTCCGAGCCGCTCTGAGCCTTGGACATTCTGCCGCCGCTCTGTGAAAAGCTAGTCAAGTCGTCACAATTCCATGCGCAGGCATTGACAAAAACCGTTTCATCAATATTAATCAGCCGCTTTACGCACTTGCGAAACGAACGCTTGTCAGGCTCAAAGGCATAGATTTTTTTACAGTCTCCCGCCATTCTTAAAAATTCTAAAGCTGTGTCGCCGTTATACGCTCCTAAATCTGCGTAAATATCGTTTTCGTTCGGTTCAATTATTTTCTCAAAAGAATTTACGCTGAACGCTCTTTCTAAAAAGGAAATATCGCCGCTGATTTTAAATGCGGCAACTAAATCAAAAATCTCCATCGAGCGTTCATCGCAAAGCAGCTCTCTTGCCGTTTTAGCCTGCTCCCAGCGGTCAAGAAAGCCGCTCTTTGTAAAGCTTTCATTACCTGCAATCGCAAGGTCAGGGAAAATAAGCGTATGCCGCTTTGAGAGCAAGCTTATGCGCTCCATTACGTCAGGCAGACTGCTTCCAAAAGCCATGCAGACCGCAAAATCCTCATGCTCGCTTTCAAGCTGTGAAAGAGTTTTGACTTCAAAGCCGCAGAAGCTTTTTTTAGCAACAAAATCATCGCTTGAAAAGATTCCGCTACACTTAATCTGGCGTTTTTCAAGCTCTTTTAAAATTCTCTCGCAGGCATTTCCTATGCCGTAAATGTAAACAGCTTTATCGCAGCTTTTAAGCGTTTCCCACGATTCGTCAAGCTGTTCAAAATCCTTTTTGTCCATACAAATTCTCCAAGGGCATTTCTAATAAAAAAGCGGTGAAAGCGTATTCACCGCTGAAGTGTTTTTAATTAAAATCATCAAAGCCGCCGTCAAAGTCTGAACTGAAGTGATGAGCATCGCCGTACATATCTCTGCCTCGAATGTTATACTTGTCCCGATTGACGTCAATCTGCTTGTCTATAAGCGACAAAACCTCTCTGGCATTCTTGATCGATTTAATCTCCTTGACGGGAGTATCAACATCGTTTTTTACGTTGAGCACTATTGTAGAGCAGCCGAAAATGCGCTGTCCTAACGGTATTACAAGCTTCTTGTCCGTAACCTTGTAAAGCTCCAGCTCATCCTCTTCAACGCTTAGAAATCCTGTGCGAGTTATAAATTTAGTATCTGTAAGAAAATAGCGTGTGAACGACAGCGGAAGCCCGAAAAGCGTTCTCTTTTTATCTGTCCATATGTAATCAAAATAATCTTTTTTCATGATTGTCCTCCTGATTGTTAAAATATAAGCTTTGCATTTTTATTATATCATTAAAATATACTATTGTCAAGCACTTTTTTGGATAAAAATAAGAGCTAGAAGCTTGGAGGCGTCAAAATTTGAATCAGGTGTTTTTCTTAAGCTTTCTTAAGAAATCCTTAAATCCGCTGAAAGCTGCTTGACATAGGTTTTTTTTATGCTATACTGAAAATGTAAAAAGCAATATTGCGAAAAATAAATCGAAAGGTGTGGTTAAAAACCATGAAGCTTAGAAGAATCAATCGAGGGCTTGTGCTAGGAGGAATTTTGCTTGCAGGTACGGTAGGGTATGTGATTTATCAGAATGTGCAGTTTAACACCTACAAATCGGATATAAACGCTGTTGTTGAAAGCTACATATCAGACGCCTGCGAAGCCTCTGTTGAGATGAACGAGGTAAAGTCAAATCAGCCTGCCATAGATGTGGTTAATAAGTACTGGAGCTCAGGCGGACAGTCGGAGGTTTACTCAACTGCTATGGATACAAAGAGCGATATACTTTCCTATCTTAGCGGCGATTATGAGGGTAGCGGACACTTTGAGAGCATAGACTACTATATAGCGGATTCGGATATTCAGATTCAAAAATACGGCGGTGACGGTGCTTATGTGACGCTGACATATACTGTAAATATGGTTTTTTCATCTAATCCGTACTTTTTTAATTTTGAATGTGATAATTTGATAACGCTTAACGATGAGTACTATGATGGCGCCATAGTAATTACCTTTGACGAGGATGAAGATGAAAATGAGGAAAGTGACGACGAGCAGCTTTACAAGATTGATATAACTTTTTATCAGGAGAATTTGGTGCTGGAGCTTGACGATGGCGAATGGAAAATTGTCAATTCAATCGGCTATGGCTGGTGGAGCGATAACTATGAAGCGGTAGATGCTTCGTCAGAAGCAGAGTCACAGAGTGAAGCGGGTTCATCTGAAATGGAAAGCGAGGTTGACAGCGATGGAGAATGATGTATTATTTAAGGTTGAAAACCTCTGCAAATCCTATGGAAAGCGGCAGATACTAAAGGACATTTCCTTTAAAACCTATGCAGGCGAGGTGTTCGGATTTTTAGGACCTAACGGAGCAGGCAAAACCACCACTATAAAAATTGCCGTCGGACTTATTGAGGGGGATTCGGGCAGAACCGAGATAGGCGGCTTTGATGTCAAGCGTGATTTTGAAAAGGCTATAGCTTTGGTGGGTTCAATTGTAGAAAATCCTGAAACCTACAAATATCTCACGGGCAGACAGAATCTTGAACAGTATGCTAGAATGAGAGGAGAGGTTACAAAGGAGCGAATTGACGAGGTTACAAAGATTGTAAAGCTTGAAGAGCGTATTAACGATAAAATCAGCAGGTATTCGCTCGGTATGCGTCAGCGTCTGGGAGTGGCGCAGGCGATACTTCATCATCCAAAGGTGCTTATCCTTGACGAGCCGACAAACGGACTTGACCCAGAGGGAATAAGAGATCTGCGCGACATTTTAAAATCGCTGGCACACGATGAGGGCTGCAGCGTTATCGTTTCATCTCATCTGATGAGCGAAATGGAGCTGATGTGCGACCGTGTGGGAATTATTTCAAAGGGTGAAATGGTAGGCGAGTACACGCTTGAGGAACTTACAAAGCGTTCTATGGGTGACAGCGTTACGGTGAGAATAAAGCTAAGCGACCCCGAAGCGGCGCAGGCGCTGTACACTAATTCTTACATTGTTGACAGACAGCTTCAGCTTGAGGTGCCGTCTGAAAATGCTGATGAAAGCACAGCGGCAGTTGTAAAGCGTCTTGTGGAGCGTGGGATAAGCGTTTACGCTGTTGCGCAGACAGAGCAGAAATCCCTTGAGGATGCATTTATCGCGCTTACAAACACAGAAAAAGGGGGAGAATTAGAATGAGCAGATTTTTCAGGCTTGTAAAAAACGAGTATATCAAGCTTTTAAAGAAGGTATCCACCAAGCTTTTAATTGTACTTGTGATTTTAGGTTCAATCGGCGTGGTTGGCATCTACAAGGCTATTGTTGAATTCAGCGACAATGATTATTACTATCAAGGTTCAAATGAGGTTGATTATACAAGCGATATAGAGTGGTACAATTCAACTAAGCCTGACGGCTATGAAAGAATTGTCGAGCTTTACACCTATCTTGACACTTTGGAGCTTGACTATGTTGAGGACGAGGATATAATGCAGATGGTTTGGCTCATAGAGCAAAGTGAGCTTACTGCGGCGCAGGCTGAGAATATTTTAGATCCATGGGTAAACGGCGGCGACTGGAAAGCCTCTTTTGAGGCTGCCGCAGAATATACCGACAATGAAGCAAGAATATGGGAGCTTGATTATCGCATTGAGAACGATATAGCTTATAACGGCAGCTGGCAGGACGAGCTTGTCACAGAGATTATGTACGCAAAGGAAAATCTTGAAGCCTACGTCGGCACAGATTCTCAAAGCGAGTATGAAGACGAGATAACGCTGGGACTTTACCGCCTTGAAAATAACATAGCCGTAAACGCCGCCGACGCTGCTGATGAGGACGCTCTTTACGACACTGTAGATTTAAGTATAATGTGGTACTCTCTGGTCAATCCGTCTATATTCATAACTCTTGTGGGTCTTGTGGTTATGGTTGCGGCAGGCTCGATTGTTGCGAATGAATATTCTACAGGCACGGTTAAATTTCTTTTAGTAAATCCCGTAAAGAGATGGAAAATCCTGCTTTCAAAATATTTTACCATTATAAGCTTTGGTTATATACTTACGCTTGTGTCATTTGTTATTGTAGTACTTACATCGGGAATTGTCACAGGCTTTTCAGAGTTTGGCGCTTCGTATCTTGAGGTGGTTGACGGGGGTGTAGTAAGCTCGTCCGCATATTCTCATGCCGCTGTGGAATGGCTAGTCGGGAGCATTGAATTTGTTGCAATGGGAACGTTCGCTATGGCGATTTCAGCGCTTTCCAAAAACTCTGCGCTTTCGGTAGGACTAAGTATATTCCTGACGTTGAGCGGATACACGCTTGTAGCTATGCTTAATTCTTTAGGCTTTGACTGGGCAAGATACATTCTCTTTGCTAATCTTGATCTTACAAGCATAGCAAGCGGCAATTCCTCGTTTGCACAGCACTCACTGGGCTTTGCAATTACGGTGATAGCGGCGCACATGGTTGTTTTCCTGCTGACAATGTTTGACGCATTTGATAAAAAGGAAATTTAGAGCGGCTTATGTGAACACGCTCTGAGTAAAAAGCCCCCGAAATCTTTTGGGGTGCTTTTTTTATGCCTTTGGCTTGACAATACAGGGTCGGTGTGCTATAATAAAAGTATAATGTCCCCGCCTCTTAGGCGGCTGTAAGAACATTTGCGCCATGCGGTACAAATGTTCTTACCAGACATTCTGACTTTCAGTAGGGGATTATATCCCCTACTGAAACCCAGCGGAGATAACGCTCCGAACGTTTATTGCAAGCGTTCGCAGCCAAGATTAAGCGAGCTTATCTTGCTCTGCTCCACTTTAAATAAAAGTACATTTTAAAACACGAGGTGAAAAATTATGGCTGTTCCGCTTGCTGAAAGGCTTCGTCCTAAATCGCTTGACGAGGTTGTCGGACAAAAGGATTTATTGGACGAAGGCAAACCGCTTAGAAAGATAATTGACGGCGGCGTAATTCCTAATATGATTTTTTACGGTCCGTCGGGAGTGGGCAAGACTACTGTCGCACGCATTATAGCTGAGAATACCGATATGACTATGTACAAGCTCAACGGTACATCTGCTTCAACTGCGGATATTAAGAATGTGATTGAACAGTCAAACACACTTTACGGCACAGGAGGAGTGCTGTTATATCTTGATGAGATACAGTACCTTAATAAAAAGCAGCAGCAGTCGCTGCTTGAATACATAGAGGACGGAAGCGTCACGCTGATTTCCTCTACCACTGAAAATCCGTATTTCTACGTTTATAATGCGATAATAAGCCGCTCTACCGTATTTGAATTTAAGCCTGTTGAGCCTGTTGAAATTGCTTTGGCAGTTCGCAGAGCGTTTTCATTTTTAGCGGACGAAACAGGAATCAAGGTAAGACTGGAAAACGGCGTTTGCGAGCATATCGCCTTTGGCTGCGGCGGCGATGTAAGGAAGTCGATTAACACTGCAGAGCTGTGTATGTACTCGTCAGAAAATGATGGAGAAGCAATTACTGTGAAGCTTGAAACGGCTCAAAGCTTAACTCAGCGCAGTAATATGAGATACGACCGTGACGGCGACAGTCATTATGATATTCTTTCAGCACTTCATAAATCTTTAAGAGGTTCAGACGTAAATGCTGCGCTTCACTATGCGGCAAGGCTAATCAGCGCAGGGGATATAATTTCACTTTCAAGGCGTCTGCTTTGCGTTGCGTCTGAGGACGTGGGGCTTGCATATCCGCAGGCAGTGACTATTGTAAAATCATGTGTGGACAGTGCGCTTCAGCTTGGACTTCCTGAAGCGAGGCTGCCGCTCTCTCAAGCTGTGATTCTTCTTGCGACTGCGCCTAAATCAAACAGCGTGCTTGCGATTGACGAGGCACTTGAGGATATAAAGGAGCATGGCTCGGCGGATTTTCCCAGACATCTGCAAAACGTGCATCTTGACGGCGAAAACGCTAAGGTTAAGGGACAGCACTACCTTTACCCGCATGATTATGAAAACCACTGGATTGAGCAGCAGTACCTGCCTGATGAAATTAAAGCGCACGTTTACTACGAGTACGGCGAAAATAAAAATGAACAAGCGGCAAAAGCATACTGGGAAAAAATCAAGGGCAAGAGTAAATAAGATGAAAAAAGAACCGATTTTACGTCGGTTCTTTTTTTTATGAACGAAACTTTGTACGATAAATTTATAAGTACAAATATCTGTACAGTTAATAAAAGCTGCTCACCACGGTTTTTAGACAGTTTTCTGGGGAGTAGTGCCATTCCTTAAGCCTGCCGCTTGTCAGGAAATAATCAAAACCTGTTGTCGGAGCAGCTTCGCCCATGGCGTCTACTATTGCAAGCTTGAGCTTCATTTTGTCGGGCTTCATGGCTTTTATGTTGACGCTGACGCACTGACCAGGATAAATATCCGCTCTTAGTTCGGCAAGTCCTGCGAGGTTTGGAGCAATTTCTATAAAGATTCCGTAGCTTTCAATTGAGCGTACGATTCCTGAAACGGTAGAGCCGACCTCGAATTTTTCACAGTTTTCCTCCCAAGTGCCGAGAAGCTCCTTATGTGAAAGAAAAACGCGATTTTCGCTAACCTCTTTGACAACGGCATAAATGCTCTGCGAATTGTAAAATCTGTCGTTTGGGTGGGAAATTCTTGAAACACTGATAGCGTCAATCGGTATCAGCGAGGGAATACCGCAGCCTATGTCAACAAACGCTCCGAACGGTTCAAGGTGCGTTACTCTTGCAGGTATGATTTCTCCTGGAAGAAGCTTTGATATGTAGCTCTCCATGCAGCTTTCCTGTGCGGCAAGTCTTGACAAAATATATTCTCTTTCATCGCCGCTTGAAGCTATACTATCTATGATAAAGCATATCGGCTTGTTCACCTTTGACAATAGCGCAATATCCCTTGTGCTGCCGTCTGATATTCCAATTGCCCCCATTTCTCTTGGGATAACTGCCTTTGCGTTTGGAATATCTACATACATATTATGCTCTGCATCGCACATTACAGCGTATGCCTCCAGTATCAGCTTTTTTTCGTAAGCCTCATCAAGCAGAGATTGAGATCTTAGGATTCTCTGATTTTCATTGGACAAATAAAGTCCGCCTTCTGGATAATAATTCATTTTCTTTGCCTCTTTCTTTCCATTTTTTGCGTTTGCTGGTGTGAGCTGCGCTTTGTAATTTATATGCTTTTAAACCGTGTGATATGAAAAAAATTTCATATCGCATTATTTTTACGTGAATGTTGCACAAAAAAACGTGTTTATTTTCGTCAATATAGATAAATCCTACAAAATTTCAAAATTCCTATTGACTTTTCAGAAAAGCTGTGTTACAATAATGTAGTGATTTGTAATCAATTTGTTACTTTTTCGAGCCGCAGATTACAAATTGAGAATGTTTAATGACAAACTCGAATATGAATAAAAAAACAGGACTACAAAAAGGTACAAACGTGCCGCAACAAATTAACGAAAGGGTGTGAAACGGCTTTTAGATTTAAAATCTAAGGTTATGTTATGACACAATCAGGTGAAAAAAGTTCAGCAGTCTTAAAGCTTGTAAGGAGGGCAGCCTCGTTATTGATGGCGGCGGTTATGATTACCGCTTCAGCGATCTCGGTTTCTGATAACAGTGTAATTCCGACAGCTTTAAGCGTATCGGCTTCTTCAACAGTTGAAGTTGCAAAGGTAATAGCTAAATCGTCCTACACTTCAACAACAACAGCTGTAAGAATCAATTGGAATAAGGTCAGCGGCGCAACTGGTTACAGGATTTACAGATACAATTCATCAACTAAGAAATGGGACAAAATAGCTACAATAAAGAAAGGTTCAGCCACATCTTATAGAAATTCAGGGCTTGAAGCAGGAACTGCTTATAAATATAAGGTTAAGGCTTACATCAAAATTGACGGAGTAAATTATTGGGGCGAAGCAAGCTCGGCAATCACTGCTTCAACTAAGCTTGCTACGGTTAAGCTCAAGGGAGAGGCAAGAATCAACAGCAGTGCTACTCATCCTTACAACAAGCAGACAAGTGCGCTGACGATAAGATGGAATGAAGTTTCTGGTGCCGAGAGGTATCAGATTTACATCAAGGGCGGAAAGTACGACAGCTGGACCAAGGTTAAGACAGTGAAAGCTTCAAAGACCTCTTACACAGTGACGGGGCTTAAGCGCAATACTACTTACAAATTCAAGGTCAGAGCAACGTCAAGTGATGTCAAGGGCAAGTTTTCAAGCGTTCAGACGCTTAAAACAGCTAGAATTGACTACGACCAGGCAGGCTGGAAGGCAATGTGCCGTATAGTTTATCACGAGGTTGGAATGATTAACAGCTCTGTCTGGGATGAACCTATAGTTCATGTTGCGGACTGTGTTGTCAATAGATACGAGGCGGCAAAGTACCTTAACGATTCCACATGGGCGCCTTATTATAAAAAGTACAGCTCAATTCAGGATGTCATTTACAAGAGCGGCAACTTTATGTCCTCGTCGAGGCTTACCAAGGATGGGGCTACATACGCAAACTGCACAGCCAAGGTTAAGCTTGCGGTTTACGGTGCACTTTACAACAAGGTTACAGTCAGCGATATCAAGCACAACAAGAAGATTTATTACTGGTCGAACACCTCCAGCAAGCCTACAAGCAGCAAGGTGGAATACACCTATAAGATTCCGTGGGGCTACTTTAATATCTGGAACGATTACTGGGGTTAAAAATTTGAAAAGGGACGCTTGGCGTCCTTTTTTGTCGCTTTTGCACAAAAATTATGCTGAAAATTTGTGAAACATTTTCTGAAAAAGCTATTGACAATTAAAATTTCTTGCAGTATAATGATATCAATGTGATATCACTTTGATTTTAATTTGACAAGAGAGGACTATTGATTATGGAAAATAAGATTATTGAAGTAAACAACAAAAAGCCGATTAACGGCATGGGAGTGATGTTTTTAAACATTTTTGCGGAATTATTGGGAGTAGCACTGATTATTTTCTCAGCGATAGAGATGGACGATGAATTTGGAATATACGGTATACTTATCGGCATTGGCTGCGTTATAGTATTGGCAACGCTTTTTATCTATCCGGGTCTTAGGATTGTTCATCCGAACTGTGCTTTGGTACTTACGCTTTTCGGCGACTATTACAGGACGATTGACAAGGCGGGATTTTACTTTGTAAACCCGTTTTCGGCGGCAATCAACCCTGAGTTTAATGCAATAGTTGAACAGCGTGTTTCGGATATTAAAGCAGAAAATACGGCTAATGTAAGTACAAAGCTTAGCAAGGAAATTTCGCTTAAGGCAATGACGCTTGACAACGGAGTGCAGAAGGTAAACGACGTTTTGGGGAATCCGATTGTGATAGGCGCTGTAGTAATCTGGAGGGTAAGCGACCCTACAAAGGCAGTGCTTAACGTTGAAAATTTCAAGGACTATCTTTCCATTCAGACCGATTCGACGGTGAGGAACATAGCGAGGCTATATCCGTATGATTTAACTGACGATATTGACGACGACGTTCATGCGGAAAAGACGCTGAGAGGATCTTCACTTGAAATTGCGGAGAGTATGAAGCTGGAGTTTGAAAAGCGCGCCGAGTCTGCGGGAATCACAATTGAAGAGGTAAGAATTACGCATCTTGCTTATTCTGAGGAAATTGCGGCAGCAATGCTTCAGCGTCAGCAGGCGGCTGCGGTAATCGCAGCAAGGCAGAAGATTGTTGACGGTGCGGTAAGCATGGTTAAGATGGCGATTGACAAGTTAGGCGATGAGGAGATTGTAATTCTTGACGAGGAGCGTAAGGCGCAGATGGTTTCAAATCTTATGGTAGTGCTTTGTTCAAGCAAGGACACTCAACCGATAATCAACAGCGGTTCGATTTATTGATTTAAATAGATAAAAAGAGAGGGCAAAAAGGAGAGTGCGGCATGGCGGATGAAGCTTCACTTGAAGAAAAAGAGCGCAGACTTAAGGAGCGTTTAGAAAGCATAGCTGTGCTGGAGAGTGAAATCAAGGAGCGTGAAAGGAGCGTCAAGCAAAAGGAAACGGCAAGAAAGCAGATAGTTTTAAGATTGCCGCCTTCTTTATGGAACGACATAGCTAAGTGGGCGGAGGAGGATTTTCGCTCAATTAACGGGCAAATTGAATTTATTCTTTCGCAGGCGGTTAAGAAAAGATATGACAAATCAGAGAAATAGTTTAGCTCTGTTGTGATGACAGTTTGTTGCGCGGTATGTGGTTTTATGACATATACTGCGCAATTTTTTTGCAAAAAGTACAAAAATTCAAGAAAAATATGAAAAATTATGTTGACATTTGCCGAAAAATGTAGTGAAATAAAAATGGAAAAATTATGGAGGTGTTTTCTTTGTCTCAGAAAAAGCTTTTTGATGTATTAAAGGGTTTGTATATCAGTGTAGCATACAATGAACAGGAAGCCGAAAGCTATGCGGATAATGCTTTGAAGGTTATGGGTACTGATAGTAAGCTGGAATGCGATATAAATATCAGACTTTTTAAGGGCGGAGCATTTAAAATCAAAAATTATTATCTTGAGAATGATAACTTATCGACATAAGAGGAGCAAGCGCTCTTATAACCTATGTTCAGGAAACGGTTGTTCCGACAAAGGTAAATGAAATTGCAGGATTCGACTGCGTTTTGTATAACGGAGGCGGTAATCTTTTTGCTGTAGTTCCGGAAAATGTTGATAAGGATATTGTTAAAAAAATAGAGAATGAAGCGAAAAAATGTTTAGTTACTGCAAATATTGCGTTTGCTCTTTCTGAAAGTATCTCATTGTCGGACTTTTTAGGAAATAATTACAATGATGTTATAAGAGAATTTGAAGCCGAGCTTAACGCTTACAAATTGTCAAAGCTTGTCTTTGAAGCTGCGCCTGAGTCGCAGCTTTTGAGAGATAGGCTTTTTGAATACAGCAATGACGCAGATTATAAGGATGTAAAGGTTAATGCAGAAAAGCTTAAAGAAAAGAACGATTACTGCGAAAAATGCAAAAAGCGCATTGCTTTATATTCAAAGGATAAAATCAAGCTTTGCGCAGGATGTCTGCATAAAACAATTGCAGGTATAGAGCAAAAGAGCGTTTATCACAAGAAGTACATGGACCGTACAGGGGAAAAGCTTTCTTTGCCTAAGGATTTCAGTGATATTGACAGAGATCACATTGCGGTTATTTATGCAGATGGAAACAACATGGGCGGAATAGTGCAAGGCTTTAGAAAAATCAGCGATATGATTAGTTTCAGTGATTTTGTCAAGAAACAAATGCCGCAGCTTGTTTATGATTCATTGAAAAAAGTCAGAGCAAAGAATTTTGAGATTGTCGCTGTGGGCGGAGATGATATTTTTATAATTGTACCCGCAAAGGTTTCTATTAAGCTTGCAGTTGATCTTATAAATGAGTATAAAAGAGTGTTTGGCAGTAACTATCCTGATACTAATTCTACGCTTTCTGTCGGCATATGTATTGCTAAGACCAATACGCCTGTAAAGGTAATGCTTGAGGCGGCGGAGGAGGAGCTTGCGGCTGCAAAGGAGCTTGTAAAAAAGAAGGCAGATTCAAAGGGGAGCTTGTCCTTCAGAGTTTTCAATACATACGAGGGTTCGATTTCTCAGCGTGGAAATAATACGCTTTTGCCGTACACAGTTGAAGCGGCGGAAAAAATAATTGATTTTGCAGCTAATATGAAAAGAGATAAGACTGATGTAAATACTATGCTGCAAAACCTGTCTGAGGCTTTTAAAAATTGTGAATCTTCAGAGGAAGCGAATCTGTTTTTTGAGTATTTTAACGCAAAAATCAGTGACGACAAAAGGATTAAGCTGGAAAAAAATATTGATAGCTTTTCGCTTGATGGAGCGTTTTATAACAGCGAATACACAGAAAAAAATAATCTATATCTTTGGGACGATTTGATTGACATTTTAGAATTCGGAGGCGGCGAATATGAAAATTGATTATGTTATTGAGGTTAGGCTGCTTTCAGCGATGCACATAAACGGTGGAACCGACTCGGCAGGAAAGCGCATAATGCTCATGACAGACGGAAAGGCTTATATTCCTGCAACCGTCATCAAGGGCTATATGCGTGAAAATTTTTCAAAGCTTTGGGAGCAGGTAAATGACGAAAGCGGTATATCCTGCATTGGCAAAGAAAATGCGGAAAAGCCCTGCGAATGCATGACCTGTCAGATGTTTGGAAAGGGCGGATTTCAGCGTTCAAGAATATATTTTGACAATCTTGAAACCGAGCAGGAGCTTGAGTATGTAACAAGGTGCAACATTTCGGTTGACAGACATCTTCGCAAGGCAGTTGACGGCGCATTGGTTTTTTCGCAGGCGGTAGAGAGATATGAAAAGTCCAATGCCTTTGGAAAGAAAGCGGTTCCTGTGGTTTTCAGTGGAGATATATCGGTTTATTATCCTGTTAATTTGGACATTCAGAAGCAGAAAAAAATCGAGGCTGTGCTTGTTGAAGCTGTCAGGATGATTTCCTATATCGGACTTGGTAAAAGCCGAGGCTGGGGATTTGTTGAAGCGGATATTAAACCAAAGGAGGGGGAATGGTTATGCGAAAAACTGTAGAATTTGAACTTCTTGATCCGTTTTTCAGCGGCGGAGTAAGAATTGCCGACAACTTTCTTGAATCGGAAGGCTTTATCAGAGGCAGCGTTTTAAGAGCGGCATTTGCTAATGATATTTTGCTTCAGTGTCCTTTTGCGGACAAGCCGTCTAAAGACGGAAAACTGAATTTTGTTGAGATTAAGGATAAGGACGGCAAATGTGAAAGCTGTCCGAATAAAAAAATATGTGAAAATTTTTCTGATATGTATTTTTCGTATGCCTATTGCGGCGGAGCATTTCCGGCACCGTTTACAGCAAGAGTTTGCAAAGCTAACGGCATAAAGCACCCATTGCAGGACGTTATTGTACAAAGTGGAAAGCTTGAGTGCACTGAATGTACATCGGGAATAAAGAGAATGGAAGGTCTTAAGGGCTTTGTAAGAAAAGCAGAGAACGGTAAATATGAAGCTGTAAAGCCTGAATATGTCCTGACTACGCATACATCTGTAGATTACAATTCTCACACGGCTCTTGACGGCAGTCTTTATTCGGTAAAGGCGATAAAAAAAGGACAAAAATTTATTGCCGTGATAGATGACTGCGACAGTGGAATGATTTATGAGGGGAAAATTATTTATGCCGGAAAGTTTTCATCAGCAGGCTTTGGAAAAATGAAAATAAGCAGTATAACAGATGCGGCAGAAGCTTCTTCCCAAAGCGTTATTGATAGCGTTGAGGATTTTGAAAACAGGCTTAAAGTAAAAAACAAGGCGGCGCTTTTGTTTATGTCAGACGCTCTTCTTGATTTCGGTGAAATAAGTACAAACCACACGAAAGAGGAGTATCTGAAAATCTGGCAGAACGCTCTTTTCGGCGCGGAAAATGCTCCGATTTTAGTTGAGAAGGTTTATGCGCAAACTCAGATTTACAGCGGATACGACACCTCAAAAAAGTGGGGCGAGTGGAAGCAGAAGGAGCCGCAGCTTTTGGTTTTAAAGGGTACGTCTGTTTTGCTTGATATAAGTGACAGAGAACAAGCGGTTGAACTGCTTGCAAAGCTTGAAAATGATGGTATCGGGCAGAAAACAAAGGACGGATTCGGACAAATTAAAGTTTGTCACGACATACATAAATTGGGGGTTGGTAATGATGAATAAAAAGGAAATATTAAATATTGTCACAGGACTGGAAAGTCAAATTGGTGAGAAAAAAATTAAAGATCTTTTTGACAGTAGTGATAATGCTGATGGGAAAGAGCGAGTAGGCTGCGGTCAGTTTCGCAATATTGCAAGAGAGTGTTCAGGAGCGGAATGTATTGATGAAATTCGCTTGATGTTTGACTACACTATAGCAAAAGCAAAAGATGATACATCATCGTGGAACAAAAAATGCAGTTGTGGCAAAGCATTCGGCCAATTAATCAAAGAAAAAATGAAAAGGATTATTTCTGACTCAGCAACAGATGAGGAAAAACGTAAAAATCTAGAGTTGTTTTTCGGATATATGTATTGGCAGAGCAGAATCTGGGCAAGCAAAGCACCTAAATCATTGGAAGACGGCGAAACATTTCAAGATGATGGAGAAAAAAACGAAATTGTGCAAACATTAAGGAAGGATTGATTTAAATGCTATATACTAAATTTGAAAATAAAACAATTATAAAAGGAACGCTTGAAGCGGTAGATCCGCTGCACATAGGCTCGTCAGAGAAGAGCAGTCTTAATCCTATTGAGGTTGATAACAGCGTGCTTAAGGATTCATTAGGTAATCCTGTAATACCCGGCTCATCAATAAAGGGCGTTGTAAGAAGCGAATTTGAAGCGGTTATGAAATCAGTAAGCGGTAATAATTCGGATATTCGAGTTTGTGATATTCATGACAAAAGTGAAAAAAAATGTGTTGATGATAAATCGGACAGTGATATAAAGGAAAAGCATAAAAATGGAGAATTATCTAATGAACAGGCGGCGCAGAAGTATTATGATGCGTGCTGCGACGTTTGCAAGCTTTTTGGCGGAAGATTTTTTGCAGGCAAGCTTCATTTTAAGGACTGCTATTACAGCGGAGAAGGGGTTTGCAAATACGAAAAACGCGATGGAGTTGGGATTGACAGAAGAACAGGCGCTGCGAAAAAAGGCGTCAAATATGACTATGAAATAATACCTAAAGGAACTACATTTGATTTTGAGCTTATTGCAGAAAACCTTGATGAGGATCAGGAAAAGTATCTTGATTTTATAATCCGTATTCTTGAGGGAGATGGAATCTGTGAGGGGGATTATATAAGTGTAGGCGGTATGACTACAAGAGGATTAGGAAGAATCAAACTAAAGGATATAAGTAAGAAATCAATCAGCAAGGATGATTTGAAGGAAAGATTGTACGCATTTATGGAAAATCCTAATGCTTCGGAGGAGGTTTAAAGATGGATGAGGAGATAAAAAAGAAAGCTAAGGTTCATATATCCTTTAACCTTTCAGCCGACGGACCTGTTTTGGTTTCCTCTGGGTCGAAAAATTCAATTCATCCAGAACGTCCCGACAATATGTTTCTAAGAGGTATGGATAAAGGAAAAGAATGCTATGTAATCCCTGGGAGCAGCATTAAGGGAATTGTAAAGCATTATCTATATACGATTTATACTGATGAACAAATAGATAAGCTTTTTGGATATACGGCAAAAGAGAACAATTTAAAGAGCTGCATTTGCTTTTATGATGCCTATGCAGATATGGATACGATTAGATCTACTATTCGATACAGCACAGCAGTTGGTTCAGTTTCGCAGAGCGCAAAAACGGGATCTCTTAACAATCTTGAAGCGGTAACGGCAGGGAATTTCAAATGCAATATTGTTTTAAAGAATGTCACTGATGATGAGATAAAAATGATATTAAATGCAATTGAAGCGATTGACGTTGGGATGATTTTTATCGGCGGCAAGGTTAGCAGAGGCTTTGGAAAAATGAAAGTAAATGATTTTAAAATGATTCTTAGCAAGGGCTATGATGAGAACTTGACGCCCATACCTTGCGGAAGCTATGAGTCTTTGCAAAACGCAGTCAAGCAATATGAAAGCAGGTGATACTCTTGAATAATTTCAATCAAAATTCAGCGTCTAAAAACTATGAATTTGTGAAATTTCCCGACAAACCAAATTGTAATTATGTCAAAGGTTCAGAAAATAAAAATGGCAAGCATAGCGGTTCTATTGAATTGAAAATTACCGCTGTGGATAACTTATATTTAGGCAGTGGATTTGTAGATTTTAGTGAAAATTCACTGTATGCTGAAACCCTAGTTGAGGACGAAAAAGCTATTATTCCTGAGAGCAGCATAAAGGGCGCTTTGCGTCAGGTTTGCAGAGCAATTTCAGACGGTTGCATACCTAATGAAAAAAACCTTAAGTTGAAAAACGAACAAAAAATAAAATGCAAGCCGGGTGTCAGCACTTGTATTATTTGCGATATGTTCGGCTCGATGGGGGTAGCCTCAAAACTGATTTTCTCCGATTTTGCCGCTGAGAAATTTGCGCTAGTTTCTTGTAGTGTCGGAAAACAGTTTTCTCCACATATAAATTCAGAAAAATATATGGAGAAAGGCTATAATTACGGATATAAATTTTATTTCACTAATTGTGATCCTGTTTCTGACGAATCCCAGAGAATAAAAGCTGTAAAAAAAGGTGCTGTTTTCAAAGGGAAAATTACATTTAAAAATTTAGATAACAAAGAGCTGTCACTTTTGCTTTTTGGATTGGGTATAGCGTCAAAAAGTGATGATTTGAAAGATTATGAGAAATTTTCACATAAGCTGGGTGGATGCAAGGCTCAGGGGTTTGGAACGGTTAATTTCAAATGTACAGGCTTTACGCTTGATTCTGAAAAGCTTACTGAAGAAGCTGCGATTGAATGGGCTAAGAAATATATTATTGGTAATGATGAAAGCTGTCTTTGCTCAAATGATTGCTATGACAGTATAGTAGAGGAATTAACTTATATAATGAAATACAAAGAATAAAGGCGGTGTTAAAATGGAAAGAAAAGAGTTGCTCAGGCTGGTTAAAAGCATGGACTTTGAAGCGGATTATGAAAAATTTTACAGATTTGCACAGACTTATGTTTTTAATTTGCAGAGAAAGTGCATAGACAGCAGTGATTCTTTATTCAAGGTTTTGAAGTATTGCAAGGACAACTATAGAAGCAAAAATGTAAGCTATCGCTTAGGCTTATCTGGAAAGTCCGCAAACAAAATTGAACCGTGGTGCAATTTTATAAACAGTCGCAGCTTTGAGCTTGAAAAATTAAGCCTTGAAGAATTAAATTATGTTTTCGGCTGCTGTGCCAGACTTTGTAAAGTAAAGAAATCGAGATAGGTGAGAAAATGCTTGTTAATTTTACAAACCACAAGTACGAGGCTTGGTCCGATGAGCAAAAATCGGCTGCACAAAAATGGGGAGAGGTTATAGATCTGCCTTTTCCTAATGTAAAGCCGCAGGCTTCAAAAGCTGATGTAGAAAAAATGGCGCAGTCATTTTCTGGAAAAATAATTTCCATGAAGCCCTGCGCTGTAGTTGCGCAGGGAGAAATGACGCTTTGCTTTGCTGTTGTAAACAGACTCAAAGCAGCTGAAATATCAGTATTTGCAGCAACATCTGAAAGGACTATAATTGAGAAAACTGATGAAGATGGAAACTCTGTAAGAACATCTGTCTTTAAATTTGTTCAGTTCAGGGAATATTAAATTGGAGGTCGGAAAATGAATATTTTGATAACGAATATTAGTTTGCTCAGCAGCACAAAAGAAGGTGTATGTAGTAAAGAAAAAATAAAATATAATGATGAAATTGTTGGCGAAATAGAAGCTTTGCAGACTAACGAAGCATGCTGTAAATATTTGATGAAAAAGCTTAATATGAATGGTGAAAAGATAGATAATGTTATTTGTCTATATACTGACAAAGTAAAAAATGATGAAATTGAGATCGAAATACTTAAAGATATACTTAAAAATGCAAAAAAAACGAGTCTTGAGTATTTTAAATATTCAGTTCAAAATTTTATAAAAAGTCAATCTCCTGAATTTTCAGAAATAGATCTTGGTAAATCAGCAGAAAATAATAACTTTGACAAGCCATTAAAGGATATAGCGGATGAAATTAATAAACTGGCAAATGGAAAGAAAAAGGATGAGGTCAATATTTATTTGGATATAGCTGGTGGTTTTAGAAATATATCTGTTCTCATTCAGCAACTTGTTAAATTTTTAACCTATTACGGATATAAGGTTGAAGCTTACTATACCTCGTTAGACACAAAAAATTTTTTTAGCTGCGAAAACGCTTACCGGCAGATGGATATTCTTGATGCCGTTAATGAGTTCGTAACTACGGGTAAATCTAAGCAGCTGAGCGAATATTTTGACGGTTATGAAGACGAAAATGTAAATGAGCTTCTGTCCTTCATGCGTAAATTTTCATATTCAATTCAGCTTTGCAGCGTTGGAGATTTAGATAAAATACTTAATAATATGAGTAAAAGTCTTGATGCACTTGAAAAATCCGAAATTGCTCGAGCAGAAAATGTTTTTCTGCTTAAACTTATGATTCCGCTTATAAAGTCTAAATTTTTTTCCGATGAAAGTGGAAAACCCAAAATTGATTATACACAAATAATTCAGTGGTGTTTGGACAATGGATATATACAGCAGGCTTTGACAATTTATGTGGAGAAAATCCCAGAATATTTTTTCACAAAAAATATTTTGTCGGTTGACACAGATAGTGAATATTATAAAGAAATTGAAAAAGAAAGTAAAAATAGTCCTACTAAGTCAAATGCTTATGCAACTCTTTTTTATGAGAAAATATTGGCAAATGCATTAACCGATAGTGAGAGAGAGATTGAAGTTGCGCGTAATGAAATAGGCTATGCATTTTCAAAATATAATATAAAAACAAAAAATAAAAATAGCAAATTGAAGCTACTCATTAAAGAACTTCATAAGATTTGTAATTCTAAATATGAGTTTTCGGATTCAGTAAAGCAAATTCAAGATAAAGAAATCAAAGATTATTTAAATACAATAATCAAAAATAGTAAACCAAAAGATAAAGATGACTTGATAGATCGTGTTAAGGAAAATAAAAAGTTGTTGTCTAAATATTTAAATATACAAAAAGAATCAGGAGATTCATGTGATATAAAAAAAATAAGAACAGATAAGCTTTGTATTGATAATTTCCCTGATGAAATTAAGCTAAATACATCTTTGCAGAATATAAAAGATGCTCTTAATAATTACATAGAAATAAAATGGATTCGCAATCATATAAATCATGCCAGTGATGAGGATTATGAAAATTCATCTATTGAAATTAATATCCCCTCCCAAACTGTATCAGAGCAGTATGATAAAATTTTTGAAACAATTCATGAATCATTAGAACAGATAAGAAATATTGAGATAAATAAAGAATTGGCTCTTGTTTAGTCAATTAATGCTATAAAGCTATGATATTTTTGATGGGAAATTTGCTGTATAAATCTGGTGGTGTTATTTTGAAAGCATACGGCTTTAAAATTGAAATGTATGGTGATACAAGCGTGCTTCCCGAATGGATGGGTTCGGCTGTAAGGGGCGCAATTGGAACCGAGCTGATAAAGCTCAGGTGTATTTATGATAAGATGAGCTGTGACGATTGTCTGTCAGTTTTTGAATGCAGCGCAAAGAAAATGCTGCTCACTTCCGATACAAGAGATTCACAGCTTAGCGTTAATCCCTATGTTGTGCGAAACAGCATTGCATTTGAAAATAGAATCAGCTTTGAAATTATTCTGTTTGGAGATGGAATGTCCTGTGCAGGCGATATTTTCCGTGTTTTAATGAATGGACTGACACTTTTTCATCATAAATTCAGGCTTTGCTCTGTCATGGATATTTTCACTTCAAATCAAATTTACAACGGATTTATTTGGAACGATTTTGAGCCTTTTGAAATTGAAAAGCAAAGCTTTGGAAGCGGCGAGCTAACCGTAACCTTTACTACTCCCTGGATAAATAAATCGCAAAAAAAGCGCACAGATTTTGACTACTTTATCAGAGCCTGCATAAGGCGTGCAACCTCTGCAATGAAGGCTTGCGATATTGAGCTTTGTATCGATTTCAACAAGCTTTTTAGCCATGCAAAATCAGTTGAAACGCTTTCTCAAAGCCTTGAGCTTAAACCGATTTCAAGATATTCTTCTCGCACTGATACAAAGATGAATTTGAATGGATTTGTAGGCAGTATTGTTTTCAGCGGCGACTTTGAGGAATTTTCTGATTTTCTTTCTATATGCGAGTATATTGGAATCGGCAAGCTTTGCGTCATGGGTCTGAGACAATTTACTATTGCTTACCTCTAAAACCCTTGTCGTATCTGCACTACAATGGTTTTAAAATATTGAGCTGAGTGAATTTTTAAGCTGTAAAGCTAAAACCAGAGCGAATAAAAAGCCTGTAATAGATGGTATTAAAACGAGAATATAGAGGATGAAATGGCTATGATTGAAACAAGACTTTTGAAGTACTTTTTGACTGTGGCAAGAGAGAAAAATCTCACCAGAGCCGCCAGTTTGCTTTATATCACTCAGCCTACTCTGAGCCGCCAGATGACGCTTCTGGAGGAGGAGCTTGGCGTGCAGTTTTTTGAACGCAGCAGTCGCCCGCTAAAGCTCACCGATGAGGGAATACTTTTGATGCGCCGTGCTGAGGAAATTCTTGAACTCGTTGAAAAAACTCAGAATGAGCTTTCGGTTGGCGAGGAAATGGTCGAGGGAGGCGTTTCAATCGGCTGCGGCGAGCTTTCCAGCGTAAAGCTGCTATGCGAATGGATTGCTCACTTTCGGCAGCAGTATCCGCACGTTTCCTTTGAGGTTTACACTGCAAATGCAGACAGTATAAAAAAGCGTATGGAAAACGGTCTGACGGACATAGGACTGCTTCTTGAGCCTATCGACATAGAACGCTATGAATATATGCGTATGCCAGTTAAGGAACGCTGGGCGGCTCTTATGCCATTAGGTGTGCCGCTTGCAAAACGTCAAGCCGTGACCGCAAAGGAGCTTTCAGATATTCCAGTGATTCTCCCCAGCCGCCAAAAGGTGCAGAGCGAGGTGGCAAACTGGTTCGGAGAAAGCTTTGAAAGCTTAAATATTGCCGCTGTAAGCAACCTGAGTACAAATGCTGCTCTGCTAGTTCAGGCAGGCTTAGGCTATGCGCTTACCATTGAAGGTTCAATGCCGTTTATGGATCAGACCGATATATCTATGGTGCCGCTGTCGCCGCCGCTGTATTCCACGTCTGTAATTGCATGGAAAAGGAATCAGCCGTTTTCCGCCGCAGTAAAACGCTTCATCAAGTACGTAAAATGCCTGAAAAGCATGGAACAATAATAGATAATAAGTATTTGACATAGTATGAAAACAGATGTATAATGAGTGTATCAAAGCAAATCAGCTTTAATACACTTCATTTTTTTTGTGAAAGGAGCAAAAATTCATGATTATTCAGGAAAAATATAAGCTTTCAAACGGAGTTGAAATTCCGAAGCTGGGACTTGGCACATGGTTTATTCCAGACGACAGAGCCGCTCAGGTTGTCAGGGACGCAGTTAAGCTAGGTTATCGACATATTGACACTGCGCAGGCTTACGGAAATGAGCGGGGAGTAGGCGAGGGAGTAAAAAGCTGCGGTATAAAAGCGCAGTGAGATTTTTGTAACCACAAAGCTTGCAGCCGAAGCAAAGAGCTATGAAACGGCGGCAAAGGCGATTGACGGCTCGCTTTTAACTGCGGGCTTAGACTATTTCGATTTAATGCTTATACACGCTCCTCAGCCGTGGTCGGATTTCAGAGGAGGCAGCTACAGCGAGGAAAATCGTGAGGCATGGAGAGCATTGGAGGATGCTTACAAAGCAGGGAAGCTGCGTGCAATTGGAATTTCTAATTTTGAGAAAGCGGACATTGACAGTCTTTTGAGCGAATGTGAAATTTCACCTATGGTAAATCAGCTTTTGGCGCATATCAGCAACACGCCGTTTGAGCTTATTGAGTATAACAAAAAGTGCGGGATGGTTACGGAGGCATATTCTCCGATTGCGCACGGAGAGATTTTGAAAAATCAACAGTTAATTTCAATGGCGGAGCGTTACAAGGTGAGCGTTTCACAGCTTTGTATTCGTTACACACTTCAGCTTGACACACTGCCGCTGCCAAAGACGGCAAACCCTGAGCATATGGCTGAAAATGCACAGCTTGATTTTGAAATTTCAGATCAGGATATGCAGACGCTTAAGAGCATTGATACTATCGAAAGCTACGGAGAGTACAGCATATTCCCGGTTTTCAGTAAAAAATAAGGAGGAAACAAGCAATGGAAGAATTTAAGGATATTTTCCCAAGAGGAAAAGAGAATACCGCATTTGCAAAGTACTTTGTAGGTCAGAGCTATCTCAATATGCTTTCAACCGAGCAGACGGTGATTGGAAACGTAACCTTTGAGCCAGGCTGCCGCAACAACTGGCATATTCATCACGCTAAGTCAGGCGGAGGTCAGATTCTGCTATGCACGGGCGGCAGAGGATATTATCAGGAGTGGGGCAAGCAGCCGCGCGAGCTTCATCAGGGAGATGTGGTAAACATTCCTGCGGGAGTAAAGCACTGGCACGGAGCTGCGCCTGACAGCTGGTTTTCACATCTGGCAATAGAGGTTTCAGGCGAGGAATGTAAAAACGAATGGTGTGAGCCTGTTTCAGACGATGAATATTATAAGCTTAAATAAATACGGAGATAGAGTATGAGTGTGATAGCTATATACTATTCTTTTGGAGGAAATACACGGGGTATAGCTGAAAAAATTGCGGATGAGCTTGGTGCTGAGATAGCTGAAATTCGCACAGTGAAGCCGTATATGGGAAGCTATAACGATGTGGTGGAGCAGGGACAGCGTGAGGTAAACAGCGGATATTTGCCAAAGCTAAAGCAAATGGATATAGACCTAGAAAAATATGATACGCTTGTTTTAGGCACTCCCGTATGGTGGTACACGCTTGCTCCTGCAATGAGTAGCTTTTTAAGCGAAACAGATTTAAAGGGCAAGACAATTTATCCGTTTGCGACTAACGGCGGCTGGCTGGGACATACCTTTGAGGATTTTCAAAGGGCGTGCAGGGGAGCTAAGGTTATGGAGGGGGGTGAATATTCGCTTTAACGAATCAGTGCTGAGAACCCCTCAGTGCGAGATTGACAAATGGGTAAAGCAGATAAAGCAAGAATAGTGATTTTTATGACAAGGCTTATCGCTTTTTGTTCAAGAACGGACGAAAATTATTTCGGCGGGAAATACCAATATATCACGGTCGGAAATACCGAAAAAGGCGGCAAAGATGATTGTCGAAGCGACAGGCGGAAAGCTGTTTAAAATCGAATAGAAAATCCCCTATGCTGCAGACTATAAAACCTGCATTGCACAAGAAAAAGGCTTTACAGATTCTGCAAAAATAAAAATGAAATTTTGCTTTCATTTTTTCCATAACCGAAAGGTCTGCACATAGTTGCAGTCTTTTGGAAGGGTTGGATTAAACAATGCCGTAAACAGCGTGACTTTCCCGCAGTGGTTGCATTTTCGGAAACGGTCTTTATAAATTTTGCATAAATGTGTTTGGGGATCCAGATTTTCGCAGGGCTTGTTATAGTGGATGATTACATCTCCATCGCTCTTTACAGAGCGGGCATAGCAGCATTTTCCGCAACGATTACATAAGGAGTCCCAGTTTTTTCGCCAGTATAACCGACTCCTAAAAATATGAAATGACATTTTATGACCTTCTCTCTGTTTGTTGATCGTTAAGCATTTTATTCTCCTCCGATTCCGAAAGAGGTTTACGTCCGACACAGAATATATTTTCGATTATATGGGCAAGCGATTCCTCAATAATCTCTGCCGTAAATTTTTGGCTGTTCCTATAATTCTGAAAGGTGTGCAGCGTACCTATAATCAGAAAAGAAAGCTGAATCTCTTCCTCTTCGGAGCGGGCAAATCCGGTATAATATTCTTTTAGCTTTTTTTCCATCTTTGTAAAAAAGATGGAAAATCGGTCTTGATAGAGCGGCAGCAGCGCATCCAAATTGGCTTGTACATTGTTTTGCAGTCCCTTAAAAAATTGCTTCGGGTCATAAATCAGACAGTCCTTTTCTGTAAAGCCGTCCCAAAAATTTTGTATTGCCTCTTCTTCCAATTCTTCGGATAGCGCATAAACATCCACATAATATTTATAGAAAGTACTTTTATTTATGAGCGCAATTCGGCAAATGTCTGTCACTTTTACTTTTTCTAGCGGATAGTGCTGCCGCAGCGACAGGAAAGCTTCTCGAATCACTTTTTTGGTTTTGACAACGCGTAAATCCATGACTTTTCCTCCTTATTATCCAACTATTTTTAAAAATAGTTGGATAAACTACTGTAGAATAAAATTGATGGTTGAATTTATCCAACCAGTGTTGTATAATTTTATTATAGCACAAAGGTTTCTGCAAGTCAAGAATTTTTTCAAAGATTTTTCAAAGACATCGGCAGACTGTAGTGTAAAAAATCCGGAACAAGCCATATTTATCAAATACTTTGGACTGTGTTCGGTACTGCTGCAAAGAAAATTGGCGCAGCAGGTAGAGATAAAAAAGTCGAATGGAGGCAAAACAAAACATGATTAGAACACTTAAGTATTTAAGCAAAAAGGATTGGGGCTTGGTGCTTCTGGCAGTGGCGTTCATCGTGGTGCAGGTGTGGCTTGAAATGACTATGCCAAGCTATATGTCGGATATTACGTTGCTGATTGAAACAGAAGGCAGCAAGATGTCCGATATTCTTTCCTCTGGCGGAAAGATGTTGGCGTGTGCCTTGGGAAGTCTGATCAGCTCTATTATAGTAGCGATAGCATCCGCACGCCTCGCCAGCAATTACAGCTCAGTGTTACGTAGAAAATTATTCCACAAGGTGCAGAACTTTTCTATGGAAGAAATAGGGCATTTTTCCACAGCCAGCCTGATTACTCGTTCTACAAACGACGTAATGCAGGTGCAAATGCTCATTGTTATGGGATTGCAGATGCTTATTAAAGCACCGATTACGGCAGTATGGGCAATTTGTAAAATTGCCGGAAAAGCTTGGGAATGGACGCTGACAACAGCTGTCGCTGTTTTAGTTCTGTTGGTCGTTGTAGGAATTTGTATCGGACTGGCATTCCCGAAATTCCGAAAGATGCAAATACTTACCGATGACCTTAACCGCGTTACAAGGGAAAACCTTACGGGTCTTCAAGTTGTACGCGCCTACAATGCGGAGAAGTACCAGGAGGATAAGTTTGATCGTGCAAATGACAATTTGACGCGAACACAGCTGTTCACCTATCGTGTGATGGCATTCCTTATGCCAACGATTCAGATGATTATGAGTGGTATTTCATTGGCGGTTTATTGGGTTGGCGCAGTTTTGATTAATGACAGTGCAATGGAAGATAAGCTGACCCTGTTTTCGGATATGGTCGTATTCTCTCAATATGCGGTTTATGTGATTATGTCGTTTATGATGCTGGTAATGATTTTTATGATGCTGCCTCGTGCTTCGGTTGCAGGCAAGCGTATTATGGAAGTTATGGATACCAAGTGCAGAATTATCGACGGAACACTCAAAGAAGGCAAGCCTGGTCAGTCTGGTGAAATTGAATTTCGCAATGTGTCCTTCCGTTATCCAGATTCCGATGGTGCTGAGGGCAACGTGCTCGAAAACATTTCCTTTAAGGTACACAAAGGTGAAACCATTGCGTTTATCGGTTCTACTGGCTGCGGCAAGAGTACGCTTATTAACCTTGTACCGCGCTTCTATGATGTCACCGACGGACAGGTGCTGATAGACGGCATAGACGTCAAAGAATATGTGCAAAAGGATTTGCGCAATAAGATTGGCTACATTTCACAAAAGGCAACGCTGTTTGGCGGAACTATTCGCTCAAACGTGGCATACGGTGATAACGGCAGATCGGCAGCCGATAATGCGCAGGTAGAAAAAGCAATTGAAACGGCGCAGGCAAGTGAATTTGTCGATAAATTAGACGAAAAATATGACAGCTTTGTGGCACAGGGCGGTTCAAACTTCTCAGGAGGTCAAAAGCAGCGCATATCCATTTCGAGAGCCGTTTGCCGTGACCCAGAAATTCTGATTTTTGACGACTCATTTTCCGCTTTAGACTATAAGACTGACCGTGCATTACGGAACGCTTTGCAAAAGAATTGTAAAAACACAACAAAAATGATTGTGGCACAGCGTATCGGTACAATTCGCAATGTAGACAAAATCGTTGTGCTCGACGACGGTAAGGTTGCTGGAATCGGGAAGCATGAGGAATTGATGAAAAATTGTGAAGTGTATCAACAGATCGCAATGTCACAGCTTTCAAAGGAGGAGCTTGCCTAATGGAAACAAATACTAAAATAGCGCAGCCGCCGAGAGGACCAATGGGCAGACGACCGATGGGAGGACCTGGCAGAGGCGGAAACGGCGAGAAAGCAAAGGATTTCTCGGGTACTATGAGAAAGCTGATTGTCTACAGCAGAAAATCTATGCCAGTGGTAATTATTGCTCTCCTATTTGCGGTCGTTGCGACAATACTCAATCTTTTGGGACCGGATAAGCTCTCGGATATGACCGACCTGATTACAGAGGGAATTGTCACTGGCATTGATATGGACAGCATTGCAGAAATCGGTATTACGCTGATTATTTTCTATGGCAGTGGATTCATTCTCAACGATGCTCAGGGAATAATTATGGCGAACTTCGTACAGCGTTTAACAAGAAATTTGCGTACCGATATTTCTCATAAAATCAACCGCCTGCCAATGAATTATTATAATCACACCTCTACTGGCGATGTGCTCTCTCGCGTCACGAACGATATTGATACGCTGGCACAGGCACTAAACCAGAGTCTGCGGACGCTGGTATCCTCAATTGTTCTGTTTGTGGGCAGCTTAATTATGATGCTCGTTACCAACGGTATAATGACCCTTACGGCAATTGTTGCAACCATTATTGGCTTTGCGCTGATGTTGGTTATTATGAGCCACAGTCAGAAATACTTTATGCGTCAGCAGATGCATTTGGGCGAAATCAACGGTCACATAGAGGAAATCTATACTGGTCACACGGTAGTAAAGGCATACAACGGTGAGGAAGAGGCTGAAAAAACCTTTGAAACTATGAACGAAAAATTGAGGGACAGCGCATTTAAGGCGCAGACCCTTTCTGGTATGATGATGCCTGTTATGACCTTTATCGGCAATTTTGCATATGTAGCAGTGTGTGTTGTGGGCGGTATGCTTGCCATCAACGGAAGCATTTCATTTGGTGTTATCGTTGCGTTTATGCTGTATGTTCGTTTGTTTACGCAGCCGCTGTCGCAAATTGCCCAGTCATTCCAAATGCTGCAGTCCGCAGCGGCTGGCGGCGAGCGTGTCTTTGAATTTCTTGAGGCAGAGGAAATGGAGGACGAGAGCAACAAGACCGCTTCACTGGATAAGGCAAAGGGATATGTGGAGTTTGAACACATTAAATTCGGTTATACACCAGAGCGCATCATTATCCACGATTTTACCGCGCAGGCGAAGCCTGGTCAAAAAATTGCTATTGTCGGACCTACTGGCGCAGGAAAGACAACTATGGTCAATCTGCTTATGCGGTTCTATGAAGTTCAAAACGGTGCTATTAAGATTGACGGTATTCCCACGAAGGATTTGACACGAGAAAATGTACACAGCCAATTCTGTATGGTATTGCAGGATACTTGGCTGTTTGAGGGCACGGTTCGTGAAAATCTGGTATATTGCTGTGAGAACGTGCCAGACGAAAAAATCGTGCAGGCGTGCAAGGCGGTCGGACTCGATCATTTCATTCATACGCTCTCCGACGGCTACGACACCGTATTAAACGACAGACTGAATCTTTCTCAGGGACAAAAGCAACAGCTGACCATTGCGCGTGCAATGATTGCCGATAAGCCGATTTTGATTTTGGACGAGGCGACAAGCTCCGT
>JAJQCE010000031.1 GCA_021202895.1 Ruminococcus sp.
TAGAGCACTCGGCTGTTAACCGAGTTGTCGTTGGTTCGAGTCCAACAGGGGGAGCGGGTTTAGTCCAGACTTTTTTGTCTGGATTTTTTTGTGCTTTTTATTTGTAAAATGTTTATACTAACATTTTTCAATTAAATTTTCATTTTTGAAGGCTCCAAAAGTTTTTTAGTCATACCTCTTTTTTGTTTTTATGTAAGAATTTTCGCACATTAAATACTTGACAAAAAGAGTTTTGTCGGATATACTAAAGATAGATAGAGAATATTATTTGCACTAGGATTGGATTTTACCGTTAAAATTTGCTATGATTTTTATGTTCTCATAATCCTATTCTTAATTGTGATTTATTAAATGTAGCGGAAATTCAATCACATTTATGGACTAAGCTGGGTTTACAATTTAATATTTTCACATATTTCTATTTTGTAAAGAATGCCAAATGTGAAGATTATATTTTTAACAATTGGGATGGTAAATAATTGTGTATATGAAGATATAGGGTGCTTCTAGACTTGTTGAAATGTTTATAAACAGCAGAGATGATTTTGTGAAAATTGATTTTGGATGTGAGAAATTAGGTGTTAAAGGATATGAAAAATCCGAAGAAATACACTTGATTGATGGAAAAATCCTCAATGTCAAAAAGGTCACTGAGGATTTTTAGCATTGGCATATAGTATGCTCCAGCTTTTCAAAAGATAAAATATGATTTCGTCAGAAAAGTGCGGCAATCAGCGCAATTATACCAATGGCTCCAAGCACATATGTTAAGCACCCTGGTAGACAACCTGTTAGACAGCCTCTGCGTCTTGGTGGGGGCGGACCTCCATGAAACCCGCCAAATCCGCCTCCGCGTCCGCCAAAGCCGCCGCCTCTTGGACCGCCGAAGCCTCCACCTGGACCTCCTGGACCTCCTGGTATAGTATTCACTCCTTTCGTTTTGTCAAAAACCAAACATTTATACAAATGTATATTACACCTGTACAATAAAGCTTTTATCTCTCTATGCTTTAAGTATATCACTTTTACCGAAGCTTGTCAAGAGAATTTATACATAAAAATCATTCTATTAACTAAAATCAACATAAAATTTACCTTGCAAAAAATGTGAAATTATTTAATATGATACTTTTTAGAATTTACAAGCTATTTTCTCCAGTACTTTCGGTCAATTGAGCGGTAATTTGTCGCTTCAAAGATGTGACTTTTTTGAATCACTTCACTTTTGTCAAGATCCGCAATTGTTCTTGCAACCTTTAAAACCTTGTCATAGGCACGGGCAGAAAAGCCATATTCGTTAAAGACTTCCTTGAGCTTTTCTGACGCATCGTCCGTCATAACGCAGAAATCTGACATTTTGTCTGCTGTTATCTTGGCATTGCAGGATATGCCTGTTCCTTTAAACCTTTCGTTTTGAATGTTTCTTGCAGCTTGAACTCTTTCACGTACAGAGGAGGACGGCTCAGATTTTTCTGAGGAGGATAGGTCATCGTAATTAACCGAATCAACCTCAACGTTTAAATCAATTCTGTCAAGCATAGGACCTGAAATTTTCGACAGATATTTTTGAACCTTTTTAGGGTCGCAGGTACACTCTCTTGTAGGATGTCCGTAGTATCCGCATGGGCAGGGATTCATCGCAGCTACAAGCATTATTGAGCATGGATATGTAACTGAACCTGCCGCACGAGAGATAGTTACCTTAGCGTCCTCAAGCGGTTGACGAAGAATTTCCAGCGCACCTCTGTTAAACTCAGGCAGTTCATCTAAAAACAGTACTCCGTTGTGAGCAAGAGAAATTTCTCCAGGACGCGGTATGCTCCCTCCTCCTGAAAGCCCCGCAGTTGAAACCGTGTGATGAGGTGAACGGAAAGGACGGTTTACAATCAGCGGATTTTCACGAGTGAGCTGACCTGAAACAGAATAGATATTTGAGACCTCTATAGCCTCGTCAAACGTCAGCCTTGGCAAAATTGACGGCAAAGCCTTTGCAAGCATAGATTTTCCTGATCCTGGAGGACCGATTAAAAGTATGTTATGACCGCCAGATGCCGCAATTTCCATCGCACGCTTAGCAATCTCCTGCCCCTTTATGTCGCAGAAGTCGTTTTTTTCATATTTTGGTTCAAAATCTGGAATGTACTTAGGCATAGGTTCAATTATTTTTTTCCCTAAAAAATGCAATACAAAGCCCATCAAATCAGAAACGGGATAAACCTCTATCCCCTCAACTACAGCGGCTTCGCCTGCATTGTCGGCAGGAACAAAGACTCTTTTGCAGCCCTGCTCCTTTGCTAAAATTGTCATAGGAAGAACACCCCTTACAGAGCGAATTTCTCCTCCTAAGGAAACCTCGCCAATAAATGCAGTTTCATCGCTTTGGTCTTTACTAATCCAGCCCTGAACCATACAGATAGCTGCGGCTATTGACAAATCGTGAACAGTACCGCTCTTTTTTACATCGGCAGGGGCAAGATTTACCACTATTCTATATTCTGGAAATGCAAGACTGGAGGTGCGAAAAGCACTTTTGATACGCTCACGGCATTCCTTTACAGCCGCATCTGCAAGACCGATAATTTGAAATTCAGGTATTTCCTTGCTTGCTTCTATTTCTGCTGAAACGCCGAACGCATTCAGCCCATTAAGTCCAAAACTTACCGTTTTATAAAACACGGCTTCAACTCCCTTGTTTTTCTATACAAGAATAATTATACTACATTTCCAAAAAAATTGCAAGTAGTTTTTCAAAAAACTTTGGACAAACTGTTCATTTATCAATGATAGTTGACTCTCAACCTCAAAAAATAAAAAATAAAAATTTGCACGCAGCTCACATAACCGTAATAGGTATGATGCATACTATTTTTAAAATCGAGAGAAAAAAACGACGGACTCTTTGCAGAATCCGTCTTGAATATAACGCTTCATATTTGTTATTTATTTTTTTCTATCAATTCCTGATACCTCCTCATCAACTCCGCCACGCACTCGCTCTCGGTAATCTTGCGGTCGAAGCCGTAAGCAGCCATGACGGCAAAGTCGTTCGCTTGATGGGCTTTGCGCAGCTCTGGCGGCATGGTCAGTTCATCGTAGAGATCGGCGAGGGAGCTGTCGGGGTATTTTGCTCGGGCATCAAGAATCGCCTGTGCGGTCTGTTCAATTTTGGCTTTTTGTGCGTCCGTGTGGGGGGACACCAGGGAAAGTTGTTGTAGACGATGTTTTTTAAGTATCTGTAACTTAGTCCGAAATATCCACAAACGGTTCTCATCCACGCCATATGGACATTGGAAGTTAATACGCCGAAATGGTATAACGTAGAATTTTCAATTATGTGTATTGCGTCTCCTACTACAGTTTCAGGTGTCATAAAATCTATAGGTATATATCTTCTTTGCCCTGATGTTGTTTTTGGTATAGCAATAAAGTTAGCCTTTGGCTGCTGATTTTCGTCAAACAATGTAGGCGTATCCGCCTTTTTTCGTGTTGCTGCTTTTGTACTTTTTAACCGAAATTCTCGGATTGCGTCAATTCGGTTCATGATAACCTTGTATTTCTTTATATCAGATGGATTTGCATCAACTAGCCATAGACAATAACGTGGTTTTCTATCAATAAAATCCTTCGCTTGCATAAATTTTCGAAAGAACTTTTTCGAATTTGGATATTTATTGATGAAATCCTGATACTCAGAACTAGAAAAAATGAAATTTCCATTGTCAGTTGGTTGGCTACCTCTATGCATAGGTGGCACATTGCAGATAGTCTTTGCTCTTTTCTTAACAAAAACATCAGGCGCATTTACTAAATATGCATTTATATTCGACGCTTTTTTTCGAGTTTTTCCGTCAAAAATCGTGCAATTTTCTTCATGTAAATAAGAAAAACCAACGATAATTACAAAAACAGCCGCTCCTTATGAGGGTTGGACTTAGGGATTTTCTGAAACAAGCTAATTTTTGAGGACGACCTTTAAGCGGGACAAAGAAAATACGGTCATGTGAGAGCAGAAATGCTTTTGCATGGCCGTATTTTTGTGCTGTAAACGTCACAAATTCGGTTCAAAATGATTGGTGGTATTACCCGCTTGCTATTCTGTCGATTAAGAGCGAATATGACACTACCCCAAGGGGGAATAACAGAAAACGCAGGAATACTAACATGACAATCAATTACAACGTAACGGGAGCAGACCGCAAGGCACTCGTCACAGCGATGGGCGAAATTCTGGAGGCCAAGCCGAAGTACATGGGAATGCCCACAGCAGCCTACGAGGTAGATTACTTCACAGTCGACAAGAACGGTGCAGTTAGTTTTGATGACAGAGCCGATTCCGAGGAAATTGAAAACCTTCTGGAGCAGCTTGCCGAGAGGGGCTTCACTGCCGAGTCTGCGGAGGCTTTAGAAGAAAGTCGAGGACATGGATGCCGCAGAAGAGAATGAGCCGCAGGGAACGACCACGGGGCTTACAATAACGGTTCCGCTCGACAAGGTGGCAATCGGCACTCTGACCAGCCTGCTGGACGCAAAGGGCAGTCTCATCAAAAAGGCTCTGGGCATTGACAGCCTGCCGATTGAAATCGGCGAAGATACAGTTTCCTTCCCTTAGTTCACGGAACTGCCTACGCCAGACGAATCCACAGCGTATACACACTTCATCAGCGCCCTTTGCAAAATGAGCCGAACGCTGAAACGTGTGATCGCAGTCGAGCACCCGATGGAGAACGAAAAATACTCTTTCCGCTGCTTTCTGCTCCGACTGGGCTTCATCGGCACAGAGTACAAGCAGGACAGAAAAATTCTGTTCCGCAATCTGGATGGCAATTCCGCATGGAGAACGGGAGGTGGCAAGTGTGAAATTTCCGAATAAAGAGATTGTGGATGCAGTCAGGAACGCATACCCCATTGGCACACGGGTAGAGCTTGTGCATATGGAAGACGTGCAAGCCCCCCTCCCATCGGCACACAGGGAACAGTCATCGGAGTGGACGATACTGCCAGCGTAATGGTGGTATGGGACAATGGCAGCGGACTGAATGTTATTTACGGCGAAGATGTCATAAGAAAGGTGAGCGACCATGATTGAGAAAATCAAGGAAAAGATTTTATACATCCGTGACACCGGCAAAACGAATATGTTTGATGTAGGGATGGTGCAGTATCTCGCCAATGAATACGGCTTTTACGAGTTGGTGGTGTATCTGGAGGAGAATCGTAAGGAGTATGTACACTTCATCCTGACAGGGGACAATAGCAAGCAAACAGCACTCCATTTGAGTTTGACTTTCTGGAGTGCTGATTGCGCATTATTATCAGGTGAGGTAGCGATTAAGTATATCCGAGATTTTTCCATTCAAGGAATTTAACGTACTTTCTGCGGCTTTGATTTGTACTTCAATGTCGGTTATTTCAGTAATCACATCATCCTGTGTTTTCCTGTTCGCAACTGTAAATGTAATTCCTTCAATCCTGTCTATGGACGCTCGGTATGACCGAGAGAACCCCATCTGTTTGCCTTCCCTTTCGAGGATATGCGCAAGATAGCGGGGACTTACCGCTTCTGTTTTACAGCGCAGAACACCGCAGTGGTCGGTAGGATAAAATTTTTCATTTTTCGGCATATAACTTGTCATCCAGTCTCCGTCAATCCCCCACAAAACAGACGGCATAGAGAAATCCGTTATCAGCAATTTATCTACATGACCAAACGGCTCGTTCACATTTGCACTATAGACCGGGACTTGCCCTGTAGGGATAAGTTGCTTGTTGAGTACGCGTTTGCCTATAAAAACATCAAAATCATCAGAATTTGCGAGGCTTAGTCTGTACCCCCCCGATAGAAATTACATCCAGTTCATTGAACAGTTCCTCGATCTTATTACGATAGCTTTCAATGCTCATACGAGTAGTGTTGTATTCCTCATCGACTTTTTCGCATTCATCAACAATTTGTTGTTGAATCGAGAGAGGAGAAATGGGGATAGGAATATCCATATATCTATTCATATCGAGATTTTTTAATCCTCCCATCCCGTTCTGATATGCAAAAGTCTTTCCTCTCTGATAATATTCATTAAGAACACGATATAAATACTGTGGTCTAACAGCTGAATTTATTACCCTTAAACAAGCAGTAAAGTTTGAAAAAGAATATAAACCACTGCTAATATCAAAATAGACAACTTGCCCTACAGCTTGAGTTTGACTACCTCCTGATTTTTCAAGAATAATATCTCCTTTTTCTAATTTTCTTGTTAAAAATGCAGATTCTTCCACGTCAATTTCAGCGACATTTTCTAAATTCATATGTCCGCTCATGGTAAAATTTGTGTTTCTAATCACCTTGACTTTGATAAACGGAGGCTTTTTCCCAGTCCATAACCCACCTATAACATTGACACAATTTGATAGTTTTAATGCTTCATATTTGGATGTGTTTTTTATAACAGCATTTACGTTCAGTTGAATCGACTTGTTAAAAACATTTCTCGAAAAATCAAGCATATCTTTTGTGCGAATAACTTTGACATAGTCCGCCTGTTCTCCCTCAAAAGTCGGTGTATCATTATTGAAGGATGACCTAATGGCACTCGCAAGCGTCCCCTCCGCTTTCCTGTTAGAATCATCATACATTTTGCCGCCGGGGGTTATTATCTGTATGCCTTCATTGCCTTTGCGGTTAGACCAGTCGTATCCGAGAAATTCTTTTTGCGCTTTATTATCAGCAGGGGCAGTAATAACAACCGTGGTTTGACGGTATACAAGGGAAAAATAGAGCAGCTTTTCTTTCTCTATATTGTGCGCATAGACATAAAACTTTTCGATATATACCGCATCCTGTTCATCTGCGCTTTTGCTTATGTACGTCTTTGTTTTCATCAGTTTTTTTGCATCTGATGAGTCTGCAAAAGCACCCACATACATCTTGAAATAGCTGTTAGCACTTAATTCTTCAATGGAATACTCCTTTTTCAGAAATATAGCGTAAGCTTCTGCATCTATACCGATCTGAGCAATATAGGCATCTAAAATTTCTCTATCCGTCCAATCGACAGTCACATCTCCACTGAAAATAGCATCTACAGAATCAGATGATAAGTCCAACCGTTTAGGTGGCTCGTTGAATTTTTCAAGGAACATCACCACTGTATTTGTTCCGGTAGCGCCGAAGGTTTTTGAGCCAAAAGCTGCGATGGCTCGAATATAAAAATTTTGAAGGATTAGCTCACGGGCACCTATGTAGCTGGCACTATCGTTGGATAGAATGGAACTGGGCAAAATCACGCCGGCAATGCCTCGTGGCTTCAACAGCTGAGCAATTCTCTCTACAAATAGTGTTTCGATTTCTCCGCCATTCAACCCTATGCGGTCCAGCAGCACAAAGCTATTATTCTTAAGCTGCAAATGCTGCTTAAAATCTTTTACTGAATAGGGCGGATTTGCCACCAGTATATCAAATGCTCCATTTTCAACGCCCTTATCTGAAGCATTTTCAAGCCCATCGCCAAAAATAATATTACCTTCGCTGGCACCGTTCATGAAAAGCGAAATTTTAGCCACTCGTGCAAGCCTGTAATCTTTTTCAATTCCATAAATGTAATCTCTGACCCAGCTGTTATCTCCGTCCGTATGTGCGAAAAAGTTAATCGCTTCAATAGCCTCGGTTAGAAAATGCCCTGCACCGCAGGCATAGTCTGTTGCCGTGTCTAATATGATACAACGTAACAAAGCCATCTGAAACTCCTTAA
>JAJQCE010000026.1 GCA_021202895.1 Ruminococcus sp.
CAAGCGGTACGTCGTACTCGTCAATAAGGATAATGACTTTCTTTTGATAAGCGGCGTACAGGCAGTCGGAGAGCAGGCGGATGGCGTATAAATAGCTTGAGTCATCCGCTTTCTTATTCATTACGGCAAGATAATCCGCTTTATCATCATCAGAAATATTAGGAAAATCTAAAATATTTGAGTGCCTTTTAAATTCATCTGTAATGCTCTTTTTAAACAAAACAAATGAATCACAAAAGTTTGCCTGCTTCATGCTCTTAAGCGACAGTGAAATTACAGGATACTGTCCTTGATAAGACATATATTTCTCTCCTGCTTTAGAGATATTCAGTCCATCAAAAAGATATGAATTATCCTCATCTGTCTTTTCAAAAAAGCGTTGGAGCATACTGATGTTCAGTGTTTTGCCGAAGCGTCTGGGGCGGGTGAAAAGGTAGACCTTTGCACTGTTATCCAAAAGCTCTTGAATCATTTTGGTTTTGTCTACATAGTAGCTTCCCTTGTCGATGATTTCCTTGAAATCCTCGACGCCGATTGGGATTGGTTTATATTGGTTCATGGCTGCCTCCTTTTTATCGAAGCACGATTATTTCTGTAGTTTTCTTTTAGTATAACACACTTTTGTTGAAATTGCAAGGCAAATGCGATGAATTTTTAAAAAGCTTTATTTATCTCACTTTTTTCAGATTTTTTGTTGCAAAGGAAAACCTCAAAATAAAAATGTATTTCAGATGTCGTCTGCGGGTGTTCAGCTTTTGTCAAATTATCAAAAAATCCAAGATTGATTTTGTACAAAGTGTCAAAATTTCGAGTTAGCCACAAGCCTAGTTGATTTAATGAATTTAACGTGATTTATTCTAATTGTATTTATATCAATTAGGTCGTGATATAGTTTATTGCACGTTTTGAGCGGTTTTAAGCAAAAATATAACAATGATATAATCTTAAAAATGATCATCTAATAGCTTGAATCAAATTGGCATTATGAAAAGCGAGAAGAAATCATGCTGCATTTAAGATTAATAAAACAAAATTATAAATTTTATAGCTGATTTGTTTTGAATTTTAAAAACCTCTTGCATTTTAGAAAAAAATGTGATATAATAAAAGTAGGAGGAGGGCGGAACAGATCCACAGCTTTGTTCAAGCTTTGCCCTTTGCAGAACAAGGGCTCTTACTTGAGCTATTTGAGCTCACTTCGCTAACTCCTCAAAATAGTTTTATAATGAGTAGGAAAGGAAGTTCTATTGTATGAATTTTGAATTTTCTCAAAAGGTTTCTGGCTTGCAGGCTTCTGCAATTCGTGAAATATTAAAATATTCTGCCGATCCGTCTGTTATTTCCTTTGCGGCAGGTTCTCCTGCACCTGAGGCATTGCCTGCAAAACAGCTTGAGGAGCTTTCTAAGGAGCTTTTGGCTGAGGAACCAGATATAGTTTTCCAGTACGGAGTGACCGAGGGTTATCAGCCGCTTCGTGAAGAGGTTAAAAAGCTTTTGACTAAACGAGGCTGCTTTAATTCTGAGTATGACGATGTGATTATAACAAGCGGCGCGCAGCAGGCGAATGAGCTTTCGGCTAAGGTGCTTTGCGATGAGTCGGATACTATTCTTGCCGAATCGCCAAGCTTTATCGGCTCGCTTAATGCGTTTAAATCCTATCATGTTAATCTTGACGGAGTGACGCTTGAGGACGATGGGATAAATATTGAAGAGCTTGAAATTAAGTTGAAAAAGGGTGGAGTTAAGCTGCTTTACCTTATCCCTAATTTTCAAAATCCTACAGGCAAAACTATGTCGTGGGAAAAGCGTCAAAAAGCGTTTGAGCTTTGCAAAAAGTACGGCGCAGTTATTTTGGAGGACAACCCTTACGGCGATTTGCGCTTTGAGGGCGAGGATATTAAGAGCATAAAAACTCTTGACACAGAGGGCAGCGTTATCTATTCAGGAACGTTTTCAAAGATTTTGTCGCCTGGAATCAGAGTCGGCTATGTCTGCGCTCATAAGGATATAATTCAGAAAATTGTTATCTGCAAGCAGGTGGCGGATGTTCATACGGCGATGTGGTCGCAGATGCTAGTGTACAGATTTTTAAAGAGGTATGATTTGGATGAGCATATTGAATCTCTCCACTCGGTTTATAAGCAAAAGACTCAGCTTATGCTTAGTCAGATAGATGAGAAGCTTTCAAGTAAAATCATTCATACTTCTCCTCAGGGAGGCTTGTTTATATGGTGCACTCTTCCTGATGAGGTTACGACTGCGCAGATGGTGGAGTTCTGCACGGCGGCGGTCAGAGATTATAAGACGGCACTTGTTCCAGGAACTGCATTTACAATTTCTGACAGCGATGAAACCCGTTCGTTCAGACTTAACTTTTCTGCACCTAAAAAAGATGAAATTATAGAGGGCTGCAGCAGGGTAGGCAGACTTTCAAAGGAGATGTTCGGCGAATAAGATGTCGGACAAAAGGACGCTATGATAGTTTTGACTAAGGACGCATTAAGAGAAATCAGGCATTCGTTCGGCAGGTTTATGTCAATGCTTCTTATCATTGCGCTTGGCTGCGGCTTTTTTGCGGGACTCAAGGCTACAAAGCCTGATATGATTTTAACGGCGTCCGAGTATTTTAAAGAAACTAATCTGATGGATTTGCGGCTTCGTTCAAGTATAGGAGTGAAATCTCAGGATATAGCCGCCGTGCGTTCGGCTGACGGAGTAAAGGGAGCCTGCGCAGGATATACGGCTGATCTTTATTATTCATATGATAATCAAAATGTCGTGCTTAAGGCGTTTTCGATAAATTCCAATGTTGATAAGGATAGTTTGAACAATATAAATCAGCTTACTCTTACCGAAGGCAGAATGCCTGAAGCAAAAAACGAGTGTGTTGTTGAGAAGAAAATGACGTCTCCCGATACCTTTGAGGTCGGACAGACTATCACCGTTTCATCTCCGTCGGAGGAGGACGATTTGTCCGATACCTTAAGCTGTGTTACCTTTGAAATTGTGGGTATTGTCATTTCACCTATGTATATAGGGCTTGAAAGAGATTCCACTACTGTGGGAAGCGGTACGGTAAACAGCAATATTTTTTTGCCAGAGGAAACCTTCACCTGCGATTATTATACTGATTTATATGTGACGCTTGACGGCATTGATTCACTTGATCCATTTTCCGATGAATATCAAGACGAGGTTGAAAGTGTCGGTCAGTCTGCGATTGACGCTTTTGAGGAGAGTGTCAGCGAACGTTATCAAAAAGCTGTCGATGACGCTCAGAGCGATATAGATTCCGCTCAAAGCGAGGCTTCGCTTATGGAGGAGGTCTTGTCCTGCTCGGACGATGAGCTTTCGGCACTTTATCAGCAGGCATCTGCTGATTATGACGATTTAGAGCAGCGGTATGAAACGATGGATTCTGATATAGGCGCAAAGCGAAGCCTGGTTTACGCAAAGCTTTTGCAGGCTAAGGAAAAGTTGGAAATGCTTTCGCTTTTAATTGCGGATGAAACAGGTCAGCAGCGTGAACAGCTTAACGAACAGCTTGTCGAGGCGAAAGAAGAGATTGAGCAGGCACAGCAGGAGCTTGATTCTGCAGCGGAGCTTAAAACCTACATAACCGATCGCTTTGATTCAAGCGACTATTCAGGCTACAGCGGAGACGCTGATAAGATTAACAACGTGTCAAAGGTATTTCCTGCGTTCTTTGTGCTTATAGCGGCTCTTGTCTGTATTACGGCTTTGACAAGAATGGTCGAGGAGCAGCGAACTCTGATAGGTACATACAAGGCTCTTGGTTATTCGTCTGCTCAGATACTTATAAAATATCTGCTTTACAGCTTTGTTGCGGCGACGGTGGGAAGCTGCGTAGGTTCAGCACTCGGCATACAGATTTTTCCGAGAATTATAATCAACGTTTACAAGATGATGTATAATCTTCCCGATGCGAAAACGCCGTTTAAGCTTGACTATATGCTGCTTTCACTTGCGGTTTCGGTAGCACTGACAACTGCGGCGGTGGTTTTCACCTGCGCTAAGGAGCTTAAAACGCAGCCTTCCGAAATTATGCGTCCTAAGCCGCCTAAAAGCGGGAAGAGAGTTTTGCTTGAGCGTGTAACTCCTGTCTGGAACAGACTCAGCTTTTTGATGAAGGTGACTATCAGAAATCTGTTTCGCTACAAAAAACGTTTTATTATGACGCTGGTGGGGGTATCGGGCTGTACTGCGCTTATAATTACGGGCTTTGGAATAAAATATTCGGTTAGTGAAATTGTAGATATGCAGTACGGCGAGGTGTTTAAATATTCGGCTGTAGCTTCGCTTAATACTGATAAGGAAGAGCCATGGCTCGCTTTGGAGGAGTGTGACAGCGTTGAAAGCTGTCTGCCTGCCGTTTCGACAAGCGTTTACGCAGGAGAGGACGGCTATCAGACTACAGTTATCGCTCCTGATGGAGATGTAAGCGAATTTATGCTGTTAGAGGACACGGGCGGCAATTTGTTAAGTCTTGACGACGGAGTGATTATTACACAAAAGCTTGCTGATTTGTGTTCGCTTGAAGCGGGAGATGAAATTGAGCTTGTTGACGGTAATGACGACAGCTATACCGCTGTAATTTCAGGCGTGATGAAAAATTATGCCAATCACTATATCTTTATGAGCATAGACGAGTATGAGAGGATTTTTGATACCGATGCTAAGATAAATTTTGCGATGTTTATAACGCTTGATTCTACCAATGACGACGCTGTTAAAGAGGAGCTTATCAACGATGAGCGGATTTTAGGAGTATCGTTTATTGAGGATTCAACGAGCGGCTTTGTAAATTCGATTGAAAGTATGGATACAATTGTGCTGCTGCTTATAATCTGTGCGGCACTTCTGGCACTGACGGTGCTTTACAATCTTGCGGATATAAATATAACAGAACGCCGCCGCGAGCTTGCGACTATTAAGGTGTTAGGCTTTTATGACGGTGAAACAAGTCAGTATATTTACAGAGAGAATATAATTTCAACTCTGATTGGAATACTTATTGGCTTGCTTCTTGGATTTTTCCTGCACAAGTATGTTATTTTCACAGTTGAAATCGAGCAGATTATGTTTATAAGAGAGCTTGTCTGGTGGGCGTATCTTGCAGGTGCGGCAATGACTATAGCTTTTGCGCTGCTTGTAAACATCATATTGCACTTTAAGCTTAAGAAAATAGATATGGCGCAGTCGCTTAAATCTGTTGAATAGTTTGAAAATTTTTTCTTAGTCTTGACTGAAAAACAGCTTGGCGGAAGAAATTTAATATAATATTTTTTAGGAGGACTTTATAATGGAAAATGTTAATGCAAAGGTAAACGAGGCTTTAAGCTCAATCAAGGACAAGCTGGACGATTTTGTTTCGCAGGACGAGGCTTTTTGGATGTCTGTAGCAATGTTTCTTTTCGGTGTGATTGTCGGAATGCTTATTTCACCCCGCAAGGTTAAGAACGTTACAAGAATCGGACGCAGAAGACCCGCATATATTGATGATGAATGCTGCGATGAGGAATGCTGCGGATAATTACCCTGAAAGGAAGAAGAAAAATATATGAAATTAGGGATGGTCGGACTTCCCAATGTCGGAAAGTCCACGCTGTTTAACGCACTTACAAATGCAGGAGCCGAAAGTGCGAACTATCCGTTTTGCACGATCGAACCAAATGTCGGAGTTGTGAGCGTACCCGATTTGCGCCTTGAAAAGCTAAGAGATATGTATAATCCTATCAAGTTTACACCTGCAACGCTTGAATTTGTGGATATTGCAGGGCTTGTAAAGGGCGCTTCAAAGGGCGAGGGACTTGGAAACAAGTTTTTAGCTAACATTCGTGAGGTTGACGCTCTGGTTCATGTGGTGCGATGCTTTGAGAACGACAATATCATTCACGTTGACGGCAGTATTGATGCTGCAAGAGATATTGAAACTATAGACCTGGAATTGATTTTATCGGATATTGAGCTTTTGGAGCGCAAGCTGGACAGAACAAAAAAGGCGATGAAAGGGGATCGCTCTCTTTCGGCTCAGGCGGACTTTTTGACTGAGCTTTTGGAATTTATGGAGAACGGCAAGCCTGCAAGAGCGTTCGGAATGAGCGAAGAGCAGCGTGAATGGCTTAAGGAAACTCCGCTCTTGTCGCTTAAGCCCGTTATCTATGCGGCTAATTTGTCCGAAGAGGATTTTAGCGGCGGCGACAATGAAAATTACAAAAGAGTTTGCGAAATAGCTGAAGCGGAAGGTTCTGCCGTTTTTCCGATATGTGCGCAGCTTGAGGCTGAAATTGCGGATATGTCCGATGAGGACAAGACGATGTTTCTTGCAGATTTAGGACTTGAGCAGTCGGGACTTGACAGGATAATCACGGCAGGGTATTCGCTGTTAGGACTTATCTCATTTTTGACGGCAGGAGAGCCAGAGGTTCGAGCATGGACTATAAAGAAGGGAACTAAGGCTCCTCAGGCGGCAGGGAAAATTCACACGGATTTTGAGCGTGGATTTATTCGTGCAGAGGTGGTAGCTTTTGACGATCTCATTGCCTGCGGCGGCATGAACGGCGCAAAGGAAAAGGGCTTGGTGAGGTCCGAGGGCAAGGACTATGTGATGAATGATGGCGATGTCGTTTTGTTCAGATTTAACGTGTAGACAGAGATTTATGGGAGATAATGCTTACAGATTGGATTTAAAATCGCTGGTATTCAGGCGACTTTGACCTAAATAGGCGGCGAGAGTTTTAAGGGGATTTTTGAGGATTTGGTTATTTATGAGAAAGACAAAGCTATTAGCTTTAATTTGTGCGGTGTGCTTTATGTTTGTCTGTCTGCCGACGGCGGCTTTTGCGGACAGTGAAGCGGATGAAACGGCAGAGCTTACGGAGACTTTACAGACTATGGAAATTTTAATTGACGGAAGTACTGCATCTGATGCAGAGAATAATTTATGGAACGGATTCGGATTTATTTCGGCAAACAATTCCTCACGGCTTCTTTTGGATTACAAGGCGGAAAATCCTGACGCTTACTGGGAGCTTTTGAATCAGATGTTTAACCCCGACGGCGCAATTGCTATGACACACATTAAAATAGAGATGGGTGCGGATATAAATTCGTCAAGCGGAACTGAGCCTTCAACTAAGCGCAGCGAGGATGAGGAAGCGGACGTGACAAGAGGAGCAGGCTTTCAGCTTGCGGCGGATGCGCTTACTATAAATCCTGATATTACGCTCGAACTGCTTTCATGGGGAGCACCGGGATTTGTTAAAAATGCGCAGACGACAGATGAAAAGTACTCTCTGAGATACTCGTGGTTTAAGGAAACGCTTGATGCGGCTTATGAAACCTATGGACTGGAATTTCAGTACATTTCTCCTAACTACAATGAAAAGGCGGTAGACGCCGAATGGATTAAGTATTTTGCATCATGCCTGAAAAGCGAAACGGACACTCCGTATGCCTATGATGAAATAAAGATAGTTGCAGCTGACGAGGAGTGCAGCAATGTTCAGATAGCGCAGAAAATGCTTGCCGACGAGGAGCTTATGGAGGCGGTTGACGTTATAGGAATTCACTATTCTTCAACCACAGATGAGGATGCTCTCAGATGCAAGGAGGAGTACGGCAAGGAGCTTTGGTACAGCGAGGGTATTTCACCTGCGAGCGTATCGGAATATGCGGCGAATGCGGGAGATGGTAATACTGGTATAAACGGCGTCAACAGTCTGCTTGACGTTGCGGGCAGAATTGTAAATATGTATTACACAGGCGGCTTTACAATGTATGAATTTCAGCCTGCAATTGCGGCTTATTACAGCGGTGCGACATACTATCCAAAGCAGCTTATTACAGCAAATGAACCGTGGTCGGGATATACTGAAATCGGAGCGGGAGTTTATATGTGCGAGCATTTCAGCTTGTTTAGCGAAAAGGGTTGGCAGTTTGTAGACAGCGCCTGCTACGGCGATGGAACGGAGAGCAATCATGTTCTTTATGATACGACAAACAATTATCTGACGCTCACCGACCCAGATACGGGAGATTACTCGACAATTTTAGTTAATAACACTGATACAGAGAGAAATTATACCTTTACCGTAATCAATCTTGACAAGGCTTCTTCAAATGTTCAGGTCTGGGAAACGAGAGGCGCAGAGGACGGCGAAGAGTATGATGCGAACTATTTTAAAAATATCATGCAGATAGAGCCTGAATCAGGTGATGACGGCAGCTTTACCTATCAGATAACTGTAAAACCCTATTCAATGGTGACGGTTTCTACATTAGAGGTTACAGCGGAGGACTATTCCTCAGATACCGAAAGCACACGTCTTGAGCTTCCATATACGGACGACTTTGAGTATACGGATTATGAGGAAAATTACCTTTCATCACGAGGATATGCTCCTCGTTACACTACAGACCAAAGCGGAGCTTTTGAAGTTGTTACTGATTATGACGATGAACATTCAAATGTTTTGGTTCAGCAGATTACAAAGCAGACAAAAGGTTTAGAGTGGGCAAATTCTCCTGATCCAGTTACAACATTAGGCGACGACACATGGGCAAACTACACGGTCAGCGCAGATGTGCTTCTCGACCAGAACGCTGAAAATGAAATAGATGAGGACGATGAGTACGATCCAAGTGAAACCTATGTCGGAATAGGGCTAAGGTACATAAATTCATCGGCTTCACAGTCCAAGAGCGGTTATCGTATTCAGATAAGCGCAGACGGCAAATGGCAGCTTTACCGAATGAGCGAGGTGCTTGACGAGGGCGATATAGATGGTTTTGACGTCAGTCAGTGGCACAGTATTTCAATTACAGCGATGGGAGATAATATTTCGGCGACGGTCGATGGCGTTCAGGTGGTCAACCTGACGCTTACGGATGAGGTTACATTCTCAGGACGTGTGGGACTTTTTAGCTCCTACAATCAAAACTGCTATGACAATCTGAGCGTTTCAACTGTGGATATGACAAATTACATAACGAGGATTGACAACCTTGACAGCTCGGTTTCGTTTGACGGCGAATGGGCGCACAACGTGATGGATTCCTACACCTGCCACAACAGAACATCTTCAGCTTCTGAATCAGGCAGCTTTACATTCAGCTTTAACGGCGACAGCTTAGCGCTTATCGGAACGGCAAGCAGTGCGCAGCTGCGTATAACGATTGATGGCAGCGTTGTGGTTGACGGCGAGGAGTTCAGCGGTTCTAACGCTAAATCTGCATTCTGGCACAGGTACAGCTTAGGCTATGACGATCATGAGGTTACAGTCGAGGTGCTGTCAGGAAGTGTATCGCTTGACGCAATTGAATACGGCAGCAAGACTGTGCTGACAAACGGCGACACAAGCGGCGGATATATCGAAGAGGAAACGCTTAACACCTCTGCGAAAGCCACAGCTTCAAGCTCAGACAGCCGTAAAACCGCAGCTTTAATAGCGACAGCGGCAGGAAAAATCTCAAGCCCTCGTTTCACTGCTCCTTATAGTTTACAATATCAGCTTTAAATTCCTCAATTCTTATTATCACATCGCTGCTGATTGCAAACTCGTGAATTTTGAGCAAATTTCTGATCGACACAACAAGGTCAATTGCGAACACTCCGAAAAATGCGCCGATAAAGAATGAAAACGCAAGGTTCTGCGAAAGCCAAAAGAGAGTGTTTTCTATTCTGGGGTTTATCAGGAAATAATACAGTGCGCTTAAAATCATCCAGTAAAAGCTATAGCGGGGACAGATAACACCCTTGATATTAAATTTATTGTTTGTATAATCCCAAAGCTTGATGTTAAGCTTTACGATAAACAAAAGCCCTGTGAAATACTCAACAACGGTAATGCAGATTGCCATAGCTACAAACAAAAGCAGCTTTCTTAGCGCATCACATTCATTGTCAATAAGTATGTAGGCTTCAAGCTGGGAGAGCAGGAAAAGTATTATCAGACTAATCCCATAAAGAGGCAGGTAGGGACCCATGAGAAATCCAGGGTTTACCCATTTGTGTTCAGGCATAAAAAGTCTGCGGTAAAAAAACTCCAGTACCCAGCCTATCATACTTCCTATTGCAAATAAAAAGGCAAGCGTCAAGAAAAATCCCATTCAATCAACTCCAAATTTGTACTTTAGTCAGATTCCGCTTCGGATTTTATACTTTTAGCAACCGCCACAATATCAGGCAGCTCTTCAAGCGTAAGAGTGTAATTATTGTTGTAATATTCAACAAACCGTGTGAGAAGTGAAGCCGCTGTGTCCTCGTCAGTTTCGTCAAGTCCTGTTTCAGCGCTTAAATAAGGCTCGCTGTAAAGGGCAGTGTAGCACCAAAAAGCGTTTTCCTGCAAAATGCTCTCCATTGCAGGGAGATTGCCGCATTCGCTTATAGCTATAGGCTTGGTCTTGCAGATGTTGTTTAGCGACAAAAGCGTGTTTATCTGCGCCGAACGGTCGCCGTCAGTGTAAATGTCAGCTGAAATCACATCGCAGTATTCGTCGCCTACATACCAGTCGGCATTCTGCGCACTCCACACCCAAATGAGATTGTTAAGCTCGTGATATTCGGTCATTCTGGTGTACATAAGCTGCCAGAGCCAGATGTAAGCCTCCTCATCCGTGCCCCACCAGTAAAGTCCGTTGCTTGCAACAGGCAGAGGACGCCAAATTACAGGCACCTTTTCCTCCTTTAGCTTAGAAAGCTTTGCGGAGATAGTATCTATATCCTGTAAAATCAGATAGCATTCCTCACTTATTTCACCGCTTGAATACATATATTCAATTTGCTCACTGTCCCACATTGCCATCTCTTTAACGCTGTATTCAAGCTGCTCTTCAGTCTGAGTAATTGAAGCTGCCTGAGAGCCTGCGCTTTGCTGCTCCTCGTCTAAATCGTCAGCGTAGCTGTCGGTATTTTCAACCTCAACCTCTATTTTTTCAGGCATTGCGTTTGTGATGTCAAAGTCAACCTCACTGATTTCAATATCAGTGCTGTTTTCATCGCCCGACGGGTCAATCCAGTACCAGTCGTAAGCGACAATACCGCCGTTTTCAAAGTAGTCTATTGCTTTTGAAATGTCTTTTACATTGTACTTTGTGTATGCGCCTATGTCGGAAACTCTTATAGCAGGGTATTTCGACGTAAGCTCCTTTACAGCGTCTGTTTCGGCAGTAGTGCCTGCTGTGTCGTGCTGTGCGGTAAGAACCTGATTGCCGTAATCGGAGCAGAGAAGCGAGTAGAGAGCCTGCGCTCTGTAGCTTGCGCTGTCGTTTGAAAGTGAAGCGTCTGAAAGCTCCATATCAAGCGAGCTTACATCATCGCTTGCTTCTATCTTAACATAGTCTATGTCAACAGCGTTTTCGGTTGACTCAATTGTAATTTCATTTATACCCTCTTCAAGCCAGATATTTGAAAGAGTTTTTTCTGCAAAAACACCATCGCCTGTAGTTCTGTAAATCCAGACTGCTTCGCCGTTTACATAAAGCGTTGAGTTGAGCGCACTGTCAGCGGCTGTCATTACAGTAATATTGTAAAACTGCGATTCGGGCAGATCAAAGCTTAAGCTCCAGTTTTCAAGGGTTGCTCCCGATATATATCCGTCGCCTTTAAATGAGGCTCTGTCTTTTTTTATTGAGATGTCGTCTCCAATAATCATTCCAGATTCAGCTTGATAGGTTTTGGAATATTCGACGTAAGGTACTTCAACATTTTCAAAGCTTACTTCCGTTGACTGTGAATCGCCTGATGAGGTATCGGAGACAGAATCTGTACCTGACGAAAGCTCTGTTGTCGCAGAAACGGAAGAATCCTCGTCTGTAGTTATCTTTTCATTTTGTGAAATAGAAGTGCTGCAGGAGGCAAATGTGGTTAAAGCTATAATCGCAGAAACACAAGCCGCCGCAAGTCTTTTTAATTTCATTATTTGTTTCCTCTTTCCTTAATTTATTGAATACGGCAAACGGTAAGCTGTTCGCCGGCTTTTAATTCTATTGTCGCTAAATCGCCGTCTGTTTTGCTTGCTTCTTTTGATATTTCACAGCCGTTCGGCACAAGCAGCTTTAAGGAAACGTCCTTGTCGGGAACAATTTCAGCAAGTTTAACTTCGCCGTTTTTCCATTCGCAGTTTACGGTCAAAGCTCCTCTTGCTCTCAGACCGCTGAAGCGACCGCTGCTCCATGCTTTAGGAAGTGCAGGGAGAAGAATAAGCTCGCTATTTTCGCTTTGGATAAGTGCTTCTGTAATTCCTGCCGCACCTCCAAAGTTTCCGTCAATCTGAAACGGAGGGTGCATATCAAAAAGATTTACGTTTGTTGAATTAGTCAGCAGCGCACGGACGTTTTCTCCAACCTTGTCAGCGTCAAAAAGTCTTGCCCAAAAGTTTATAATCCACGCTCTCGACCAGCCTGTGTGACCTCCGCCATTTGCAAGCCTGCGCTCAAGCGTGGCTTTCGCCGCCTTTGCAAGCTCAGGAGTTGAGCGTTTGGTTATAATGTCGGCAGGGTAAAGCGCAAAAAGCTGTGAAATATGTCTGTGCCCTGGTTCAACCTCGTCATAGTCCTCAGCCCATTCTTTAATCTGACCGTACTTGCCGATTTCAGGCTTGGGAAGCTTGTCACGCATAGCGGAAAGCTTTTCTGCGTATTCGCTGTCAATTTTTAAAATTTCAGCCGATTCGATAACTGCGGTAAAAAGCTCAAAAATAATCTGACTGTCCATTGACGGACCTATGCAGAGCGAGCCCTGTGTGCCGCTTTGAGTTATGTAGGTGTTTTCAGGAGAAACAGACGGACAGGTTACAAGCCGTCCCTTTTTGTCCTCTATGAGAAAGTCCTCAAAAAACTGCGCCGCCTCTTTCAAGGTGGGGTATTTTTCTTTGAGAAAATCAACGTCAAGTGTAAATTTGTAATGCTCCCAAAGGTGCAGGCAAAGCCATGCCGCTCCCATAGGCCATTGAGTTGCAGGCATCCACAGATCCTGCGGAGCAGTGTCGCCCCAGATGTCTGTGTTGTGGTGACAAACAAATCCGCCGCAGCCGTACATCTCTTTAGCTGTTACTCTGCCGTTCGGACGCATACGCTCTATATGGTCGAAAAGTGGATTTGAAAGCTCAGAAAGATTAGCGGTTTCTGCGCCCCAGTAGTTCATCTCGGTGTTTATATTTACTGTGAATTTACTGCCCCATGCAGGCCACATATCCTGATTCCAAATACCTTGAAGATTCATGGGAAGAGTACCCTCACGGCTTGCGGAAATCATCAGGTATCTTGCAAAATTCCAGTAAAGAGTAATGAGCCTGTTATCCTCTCCTCCATCAGCAAAAGCCTTAAGACGCTCATCAGTGGGGAGCTTATTTTCTTCACCGCCAAGGCTCAGCGAAGCTCTGTCGTAGAGGGACTTATAGTCGGCTATATGGCGAGCTTTAAGCTCATCAAAGGGAATAATAGAAGCCATCTGTACGTCACGGACAACCTTAACCATGTAATCATCACAGCGAAAGCTTGTAAGCGCACTGAGAATTAGCGTCACCTCGTCACAGCCTTTACATTCGATAAAGCTACCGTAAGGTGAAGCACTGCCGCCGCTGTGAAGAACTTTAACGAAAGCCGCAAAGCTAATGCCGTCCTCACTTCCACAACCGCCGTAAAAAAGCAAATCATCGTCGTGGACAGGGGAGTTGTCGTCAAAATAATCATCTCTGCCGTCAATTTTTACTTTGATGTTAATTGAAGCAGGCTTTGAAGCGCTTATTTTCATCACAAAAACCTGATCAGGCTCAGAGATAAAGGCTTCTCGCTTAAAATCCATGCCGTCAATCGAGTATTCGCACGTTACGACAGCATTGCCAAGGTCAAGCGAATTGTATTTATAATCAACGACTGCACTGTCAGATATGATATTAAGTTCGCCTAGCGGCATATAGTGACGCTGATTTACAGGAGTGCCGCAAAACGCATCGTGAACTATATCCTCCGCCTCCTTAATTTTTTCATCAAAGAGCAGACTGCGAACCTTTTGCAGATTAGGCAGAGCGGATTTGTTGTTTCTTTCTCTAGTCCCGCCCGACCAGATTGAATCTTCGTTGAGCAAAATTCGTTCATATGTAGGCTGTCCAAAAATCATAGCTCCTATTCTGCCGTTGCCAAGCGGCAAAGCTTCATTGAAATTCTCTGCGGCTTTTTTGTACCACAGCAAGTTTTCGTCAAAATGGTCTGATTTATTCTGAAAATTTGACATGATTGTTATCCTTTCGCTTTTATTTGCGTTACATTCTTTATTATTATACCATATTTCAAGAAAAAAATCAACACCTAATCAACGTTTTTTATGGCATTAAAATAAATTGTCAAAGTTACAGCTGAAATCTATCAAAAATTTAATTTTTAAATAAATTACCATGCTGCATTTCATTACATAAAACTCTCATTTAATATAAATCGAGAGTTTTTCATGGATTTATTGACAAAAAAATAAATTGGTTGGATTTATGGAGGCACTGACGTAAAAAACCTCGTCTAATCCGATTTATTCTCGGCTAATAAAACCGCAGAAAAAAGCAAAATAATATATAACAAAAAGGAGCAAACAGTCTTATATGGCAACTAAAGTTAAGAATATATTAATGATAATTTCATCTGTTTTATTATTTTATCTTGTATGTCTGAGATGTATATAAATGTAATCAAAGAAGGCAAGAAAGACGTTGAAAAAATACTTGGGTTTTTGTATATAAGTGAACTTCGTTTGCTGCTTGTCGGTTGGTTTAAAAAATCGCATAATTTCGTATTGATGTGTCTTAACGAAATTTTCACAGTAAATAAATAGTTTTTTATGAAAATTCTCTTGACAATTCACTGCGATTGATATATAATTAGTTTGTAAACTAATTATTTTTGGTAGACTGAATAGGAGTTGATCAAAATGAAAAAAAAGGAAATAGTAAACATTGAAAAGCCGAAGCATTTGCTTGAGGACGAGAGTGCGAAGCCGTCTATGCTGATAAATGATATATCTAAGCTTTTTAGGTATAGAGTTCGCAGAGAGTCTGAAAATGCTGGAGTTAATCATGGAAACCGTATGCTTCTTACAGAGCTCACACATGAGGACGGAGTGTCGCAGCTTAGCTTGGTTAAAAAGACCAGACTTAGTGCGCCTACCGTTTCAATTGCACTGACAAAGCTTGAAGCTGACGGACTTGTGAAGCGTGAAACTAATCCTGAGGATTTGCGAGCTGTCAGGGTGTATATTACCGATAAGGGCAGAGAAAAGGACGAGTATTTAAGAAGCATATGCCAAAATATAGAGGATATAATGCTCAAGGGTATTTCTGATGAGGAATATAAGGCGCTTATTTCAACGCTAAAGAAGATTCTCAGCAATCTTGTTGAAGAGGAGGAGCGGTAATTGAAGCTTGCAAAATATATAAAGCCGTACCTGATTTTTACAATTTTGACGCCGCTTTCGATGGTCGGAGAGGTTATGGTTGACCTCTGGCAGCCTAAGCTTATGTCGCAGATAGTTGACGATGGAGTGTTGGGAAATAATATGGATTTGATTATTTCCACAGGTATAAAAATGATGCTGCTTGTGATTCTCGGAGGAACCTGCGGCGTGCTTGCTACGACGTTTGGCTCAAACGCTTCACAGGGATTCGCAAGAGATTTAAGATGCGATGTTTATAAAAAGGTTATGTCGCTGTCGTTTGAGCAGACGGACAAATTTACAACAGGCTCGCTTGTTACAAGGCTTACGACTAATATTACTGCGCTCCAACAGCTTGTAGAGTTTGGACTTAAGGGCTTTGTGAGGGATATTTTGCTCTTTGTCGGCGGAATTGTTATGATGCTTTCGCTTAATATCAGGTTTGGCGTTATTCTTGTAATTGCGCTGCCTATAGAAATTTTGCTTGTAGTGTTGATAATGAAAAAGGTTAATCCGCTTTATACGATAGTTGCTCAAAGGCTTGATAAAGTGAACTCTGTGACGCAAGAGAATGTTTCAGGCTCGCGGGTGGTTAAAGCTTATGTAAAAGAGGATTTTGAAGCAAATAGGTTTAACAACGCTAACGTTGACTTGATGGAATCAAATCTGAGAGTGCAGACGCTGCTGGCAATTATTCAGCCGTTACTTATGATTGTTATGAATGTTTCAGTTATAGCTGTAATTTGGATAGGAGGACTTCAGGTTGAAGCCAAAGAAATGCAGGTGGGGCAGGTTATGGCGGCTATTACCTACCTTACTCAGGTGCTTAACGGAATTATGATGATTTCTATGATGTTTCAGACCGTTTCAAGAGCGTCAGCCTCCGCCAAGCGTATTATCGAGGTTATGGATACCGAGCCTGTTGTGAACGATGGAAAATCAGATTTTAACTGTACAGAAAAAGGTACAGTTTCACTTAGAAACGTCAGCTTCACCTACAAGGGTTCAGGCGGACGTCCTGTTTTGAATGAAATAAGCCTTGATATAAAGTCAGGTGAGAACATTGCGATTTTAGGAGCTACTGGCTCAGGAAAATCCTCGCTTATAAATCTGATACCTAGATTTTACGATCCTAATTCAGGAGAAGTTTATGTTGACGGAGTAAATGTCAAAGAGTATAAGCTTGAGGATTTAAGAAGCAGAATAGGAATAGTTTTGCAAAAGAGCGAGCTGTTTTCAGGAAGCGCAGCTGACAATATTCGTTGGGGTAAAAAGGACGCATCCGATGAGGAGGTTGTTTCAGCATCTGAAATTGCGCAGGCGGACGAATTTGTTTCGTCTATGCCTGACGGCTACAATTCAATTATAGCTGAAAAGGGAGCGTCGCTTTCAGGTGGACAAAAGCAAAGGCTGTCGGTTGCCAGAGCTGTAATTAAGAATCCTGAGATTATCATATTCGATGATTCAACCTCTGCGCTTGACCTTGGAACTGAAGCAAGGCTCAGACAGGGCTTGAGGGAAAATCTCAAGGGTGCTACGGTGATTACCATTGCTCAGAGAATCGCAAGCGTTAAGGACTGCGACAGAATAGCGGTGCTTGACCACGGCAGACTTGTCGACTGCGACACACATGAAAATCTTTTGAAAAACAGCGAGGTTTACAGAGATATATACAGCTCGCAGATGAAAGCTTCAGGAGGTGATGAGTAATGCCTCCAATGCCTCCAATGGGACCTCAGAAAGGTCAGGGCGGACCCGGCTCAAGAGCGGCTAACCGTGTAAACGGTGAAAAAGCCAAGGACGCAAAGCAGACGCTTAAAAAGCTTATTGCGTATATAGGAAGAAACAAGTATCTGTTCTTTTCTCTGCTTGGAGTTATGCTGATAATCACGCTTTTAAATCTTGCGGTGCCTTCAATTCAGCAGGTGGCGATTGACTATATCACAATTGACGATGAAAAGCTTTCGGTGGATTTTGACAATCTGATAAAGACGCTTGTTGTGTTGGGCGTTGTATACATTCTTTTGTCTGTCTTTACATATTTGCAGGGAATCTTTTCGGCAAGGCTTTCGCAGTACACTGTCAAGACTATGCGTCACGATATGTTTGAAAAGCTTGTAAGACTGCCGATAAAGTATTTTGACACGCACAACCACGGCGATCTGATGAGCCGTATGTCAAACGATGTGGAGAATATCTCAACGACTATTTCACAGTCTATAGGCTCGCTTATTTCAGGTGTGCTTACCGTCGTCGGCTCGTTTTTGATAATGCTCTTTTATTCGCCGCTGCTGACGCTGATTTCGCTTTCTACTATCTTTCTTACAATTTTTGTTTCAGGTCTTATGACTAAATTTATGAGAAAGTACTTTGTAAAGCAGCAGGTTATTCTCGGAGAAATTGACGGACAGGTTGAGGAAACTGTGACGGGCTACAGAACCGTTGCGGCGTATTCCAAGGAAAAGGATTCGATAGAGAAATTCAACCAAATGAGCGATGAGCTGCGTCATTGTGGAATTATGGCACAGATTTGCGGCGGAGCTATGGGACCGCTTATGAACTGTATTTCCAACTTCGGCTTTGTGCTTATTGCTGCGTTCGGCGGCTGGATGACGATTAAAGGCTCTATCACGATAGGAACTATCCAAGCGTTTATTCTCTACTCAAAGCAGTTTTCTCGCCCGATAAATGAAATTGCAAACCAATATGCCAATATTCAGACTGCAATTGCAGGAGCGGAGCGTATTTTTGAGGTTATGGATTCCGAGCCTGAAAAAGACAATGGAACGGCTGATTTTCATCTTGAAAATGTCAAAGGAGATATTTCATTCAGGAATGTTGATTTTGGCTACATTGACGGAGAACTGGTGCTTAAGGGACTTAATCTTGATGTTAAGAACGGACAGAAAATCGCTATAGTCGGAGCTACAGGCTCCGGTAAGACGACTATTGTTAATCTGCTGACAAGGTTTTACGATATAAACGGCGGAGAAATTACGGTTGACGGAGTGAATCTTTACGATATACCAAAGGACGAGCTTAGAAAATCCATAGCGATAGTTTTGCAGGATACTGTTTTGTTCTTAGGAACGGTTGAGGATAATATAAAGTACGGCAGGGAGGACGCAGAGCTTGACGAGGTTAAACGTGCCGCAGCTCATGCTAATGCAGATGAGTTTATAGAACGGCTGCCGCAGGGCTATTCGACAATTCTCACTGAGGGCGGTTCTAATTTGTCGCAGGGACAGCGTCAGCTTCTTTCAATCGCAAGAGCAGTGCTTGCCGACCCGAAGATACTTATTCTCGATGAGGCTACCTCAAGCGTTGATACAAGAACGGAAATGCACATTCAGTCGGCGATGGTTTCTCTTATGAAAAACCGAACCTCGCTTATTATCGCTCACCGTCTTTCGACAATCAGAGATGCAGATAAAATTGTCGTAATAGACAACGGAGTGGTAGCCGAGCAGGGCAGTCACGAGGAGCTTATCGCTAAAAAGGGCTGCTACTACAATCTGTATCAGACACAGTTTGCAGGACATAAGACGTAATTTGCAGATGAACTATAGCTATAGAAAAGTGCGGCGGAGGATTTTTCGCCGCCTTTTGCTTTTTTACTAAAAAGCTCTTGACAAATAGAAACAATTCTTGTATAATAAAAGTGAAGAAGATTATATTGTTATCTTTCAGCTTGAACTTAGAGTAAACTTTAAGTCTTGACGTGCTTAATAATATACATTGTTTTTGGATTTAAAAAGTAAAGGAGAACGCTAAATGAACAAAGATATAGAAGCTTTGGTTGAGAATATTGAAAGAATTATAGTAGGAAAGCGAGGCTCTATTGTGCAGGTGGTTTGCGCCATGCTTGCACAGGGGCATATTTTGATTGAGGACGTTCCAGGAGTGGGAAAAACACGGCTTGTTTCTGCGCTTGCCAGCTCAGTTGACGGCAAATTTAACCGCATACAGCTTACGCCTGATATTATGCCGTCCGACATTGTAGGATTTTCTATGATAAATCCGCAGACCAGAGAACTTGAATATAAAGAGGGAGCGGCGATGTGCAACTTTTTGCTTGCCGATGAGATTAACCGCGCTTCGCCAAAGGCTCAGTCCAGTCTGCTGGAGGTGATGGAGGAGCGTCAGATTTCGCTTGATTCACATACAATGCTTCTTGAAGCGCCTTTTATGGTAATGGCTACTCAGAACCCTGTTGAAACCTACGGGACATATCATCTTCCCGAAGCGCAGATGGACAGATTTATGATGAGAATTTCAATGGGCTATCCTACTGCTGAAGAGGAGCTGGATATTATAACACGCTCTGAAAGCGAGGAGTTTAGCGAAAAGCTTTCGGCGGTAATGACTACAGAGGACGTTAAGGCGCATATTTCAGCGGCTAGAAGCGTTCGCTGCACTGACAGTGTAAAAAAATATATAGTTGCGCTGCTTGAGGCTACAAGAAGCTCTGAGCTTGTCAAGCTCGGCGCATCGCCCAGAGCGGGAATTGCGCTTTTGAGTGCAGCTAAGGCGTTTGCGTATATTTATGAGAGAGATTATGTTGTGCCTGATGATGTAAAGGCTATGATGACGGCGGTTTTAAGCCATAGACTTATGCTTTCGCCAAAGGGCAAGTCTGCATTTGAAAGCGCAGACGCTGTAATGGAAAATATCGCTTTGTCAGTTGCCGCACCTGTCGAGTAAGCGGAGTAAGCTATGAGAAATGTAAAAAACGTTTTAGGGTATTTAGGGTGTATATGTATTGCCGCCGCTGTGGGGTATTACATTGACGGCACAGTCGGAATAATACTTACAATTGCTCTCAGCATCGCTTTTGTGCTGTCCTTGGCGGTTACGCTTGTTGTGAAAGGCTTTATAAGCGTGGAAATTAGCACAGATAAAACGCTTTTGGTAAAGGGCGAGCATATAACTTTGAGCGTAATGCTAAGTAAAAAAATACCGATTCCTGCTCCGATAATTGAAATTGAAGCAGACTGCTCTAAGCAGCTTGCACCTGACAACGGCACGTTTTTTGCCGTATCTCTTGCAGGAACCGAGAGGAATGTTGTCAAAATTCCCTTTACAGCTAACTATTCTGGAGCGGCGACAGTCAGGATTTCTAGCCTGATGATAAGCGACTATCTTGGGATTTTCAGATTTAAGATGAAAATGAATCAAAGTCTTGAAGAGAAAATTTCTATATATCCTGATATACCCGATGTGGTGGTTCAGACTGATTTTTTAAAAACCGCCTCACAGTTTTCAGATAACGACGACGATGAGGAGGAAACGGACGAAACTGCAATTGGCGCAACAGGTATGCCAGGTTACAATCACAGGCAGTATGAGCCCGGCGATCCGATTAAGCGCATAAACTGGAAGCTCTCGTCAAAGAGAGATATTTATATGGTAAGACTTGATGAAAAGGTGTGCGGTGCAGGGCAGATGTTTTTTCTTGACTGTACTAAGACTGAGGAAACCGAGAACGCTTTGAAAATAAAGGATAACGTAATTGAAGCAACGCTTGCGATGTTCACAATGCTGATTCGAGAGGGCAGAGAAGCGACATTCTTTTACTACAAGGATAATATGTGGCTAAAGGCTGAAATTCACAATATGGGCGACGTCTATGCGCTTCAGGAGGAGTTTTCGGACTTTGAGCCCAGTGAGCCTGCGTCTGTTATTCCGCCTGAAATAATTTCATCAATGAAAACGCCGATATGCTTTAGCACAGCTTCGGCGGAATATCCGCAGTCCGCTGTTGATGCGGTTTCCGCTTATCCTGATTTGCTTATGCTGAGTAGCGAAATGGCAGGCTTGCAAAATATCTGTCCAAATTTATGGACAGTTTCAGAGGACTTTGAATTTAAAAAGCAGTCGAAATAGCGTGAAGCTTTAGGAGAAAATGCTATGAAAAATACTGTGAACAGAAAACAAAAAATGCTTGAAAAGCTTAATATAATGCTTTGCCCTGCGCTTTTAGGTGCGCTTGTATGCTTTACGATAGTGTATATTTTGTACCGTCCTATGGCAGCGTTTTATACAATTATATTTTTTATAGCGGAATTTTTGCTGTTTAGTCTTTTTGACGTGCTTCAAAGAAAAAAGCGTCTGGGCGGTATGCTTTATATGCTGATTATGGTTTTGATAACGATACTTAGCATACAGCTTATATTTATAGGAGCGCAGGATTCTGATATTTCTCCGATAACGTGGTTTTACGGAGAAAACGGTTCATATTACAATGCGTCGTTTTATCTTTTGGCTATATTTGTAGGCGGCGGTTTTTTTCTGATTTCAATTCTTTACTATTTCACACAGGTTCGTTACCGCAGCTTGGGAGTTATGCTCTGCATACTTTTTCCGTTTGTAATTTACGCTAAACGAGCGGACGAAGTGCCTGAAATTTTGGTTACGCTCATAATCACGGTTTTTCTTGCGCTGATGGTTCACAACCGCAGAAAAGACCCTGCAATTGCCGCAGAGAAAAGAAGCCGCTTGAAAATTGACCCGTCTTATCTAATAAGCGTAGCGTTGTTTGTTTCGGTTACAGGCGCAATCACCATGCTTGTGGACAAGCCTGAGTATCAGTCACAGCTTGAGCAGAATGCGAATTACTTTGACGCAGTTCAGACTGATGCTACGGGAAGCGGCAACTATGACAGCATGACCGAAACATCTTCACAGCGTTACGGCGGTGATTCAGGCACGGGAGAAATTCTTTTCTACTTTACAACAGACGGCGATGCGGATGAATATTTTCTGCGCCGCCAGGTGTATGATAACTTTAACGGCGAGGTCTGGGAGATAGATGAGGATTTCTATAACGATTATCCATGGTTTTATTCGCAGGATTATCCTGAGTATTCAACCGATGATATTTTGCAGGATATGCTAGAGCTTATGCTGTCAGGTGCTGACTTAAACGGTGCGCAGCCGTCTGAGAATTTGCTAGAACTAAAAAGCGGTTATTTGTATGGCGAAACCTTTACTCCTATATATCTTCCTGCACCCTACACTACAATTGCTGATGAGGATGTTACCTACTTTGTCAGAAACACCCACAGCGATATTTACAGACAGACTTACAGCGAAAAAAATTTAGACCAGAGCTTCAGCTTTTATGATTACACAGATGAGTTTTATGAATATGTCGAACAGCTCAATTTAGATATGGATTCATACATGGAGCTTTTGGAAGACAGTGAGGAGCTTTCAGATGATTTTTATGACGTATATGAAAAATATCTTTCGCTGGATTCAGTTTCAAGCGAGGTGGCAGAGCTTGCTAAGGAGATAACGGCGGACTGTGACAGCAGCTATGAGATGGCTTGTGCGCTGGAAAGCTATTTTGAAGAAAATGGGTACGTTTACGATATAGATTATGTTCCCGATGATGAATCGATAGAATACTTTATTTTCGAGGGCAAGACTGGCGTATGCTCAAGCTATGCTACGGCTATGACGCTTATGGCAAGAGCGGTCGGGCTTCCTGCAAGGTATGTCGAGGGCTTCGCCGCCTTTGAAAAGAATGACGAGGGGCAGTTTGTAATCCGAGACAGCTATGCTCACGCCTTTGTCGAGGTTTATATACCAGGCGCAGGCTGGTTGACCTTTGACCCTACAGTTTCAGGGTATATGGATATTGAAGAGGAGAGCAGCTTTGACACTGCGGCGTTTTTGCAGATTTTGAGTCGTCTGCTTGTTGTGATTATAGTTGTATTTGTGATAGTGTTTATTCTCTTCCTTGATCGTATCATAGAGCTGATTTTCAGAATAAGACTGCGCTTTAAAAAGTCATATGCCGACAAAACTCTTGCGCTTTATGCAAACGTAATAAAGCTGGTTAATTACTCTTCACAGGAAAACTACATCTCGTACACAGTAAATATGCTTAGAGATTATCTCAAAGCTTCAAGAGGAATAAGCCTTGATAGTCTTTTGGAGCTTTTTGAAAAAACCTGCTTTGGCGGATATTCTCCGACTGAGAGCGAGTTTAAGGAGGCTTACGCTGAATACAAGAGCGTGTATAAATATTTAAGAAAGCTTCCTAAAGAAAAAAAGCTTGCAAAGCAAAGAGCTTTGGCTAAAGTCTGAAAAAAAAAGGATGACATTTTGCCATCCTTTTTTATTGAAATTTTTATTCGCTGTCCTCGTCGGCTTCTATGATTGCCGTTTCGTCCGAATCAAGCTCAAAGGTTATTGTAAATTCCTCATTGCCATCGTCAGACAGCCTGACTACCATGCAGACCATCTCATCTCCCGCTCTCATATCGTTCATTACCTCAGTAACATCATCAGTGCTTGTAATCTGAACACCGTTCAAAGAAGTGATGATGTCACCAACCTGTAAATCAGTCTGAGCGACATTACAGTCCTCGTCAATTGCCGCAACGTACAAGCCGCATACAAGGTCGTTGAGATTAGCGGCTTCTTCTGTGATAAAGTAGTAGGAAATTCCGATTTTTCCTCTGTCGGGAATGAAGCCGTTCTCCATCAGCTCTTCAATAATAGGCTTGGCTGAATTTACTGTAATTGCAAAGCCGATGTTGTCGTAGCTTGTAGAAATAAGCTTTGAGGAGGTTATGCCGATAACCTGACCGTACATATTAAACAGCGCACCGCCTGAATTTCCGGGGTTTATAGCTGCGTCAATCTGTATGCAGTTCATAGCGACAGCACTGTTTTCGGCGTGAATCTGTCTGTTAAGACCTGAAATAATTCCCTTTGTGACGCTGTTTGAATATCCAGCAGGAGAGCCTATGGTAACAACCTCATCACCAAGCTCGCATAGATCCGAATCAGCAAACTGCGCAGGCGTCAAGTCCTCAGCGTCAATCTTAATTACCGCAATGTCGGTTGAATCATCAGAGCCGATTATTTTCGCTGAATACTCTGTGTCGTCATACAGCGTGACGGTAATTCCGAAGTCGGCATCGCTTACCACGTGAGCGTTTGTGACAATGTAGCCGTCCTCTGAAATAATTATCCCACTGCCCTGACTTGATGGAATCACAGCGGTTTCCTCATATACGTTTACTTGGACAACCGTTGAAAGCACAGCCTTTGCAACTCCTGCTGCGGTGTAGGTTCCATCCTCATTAACATATTTGCCATCAAGCTCCGGCGTTTCAGCAATGGGTAGTGTAAATTCAACATTATCCTCGCTGAAAAGGTTTGAAAGCCAGCCCTTGCCATGCTGAAGCATTACCGAATATCCGATAATCAGCGCAACGATTATGATAAAGCCTATTATCCAGAAAATTTTCTTGCTTTTAGCAGGCTTTTGAGTAGCCGCATTGCTCCAAAAATCCGCCTCGTCAGGACTTGGAAGAGTGAGGTTTATATATTCAAGCCTACTTTGATTTTTACTGTACGTTTTTTTGGACTCTTTATCATCGGCAACGAATTTTTTCGGCTCATCGTTTAATGCTTCGTTGTCAGCTTCAAAATTTCTAGCGGTGTTATTTTGAGCAGCGGCTGTATTTTTTTCGATTGATTTTTTTGCGTTGTATTCGTTTATTATGTCGTCTAAATCCTTGTCCATAAAATAGCACCTCCGTAAATGCTGTTAGGTTATATCCTTGTTTGGAAGCGAAAACATAAATTCCGTATATTCGCCTACAACAGATCGAACCTGAATTTTACCTCCGTGAAGCTTTATTATAGAGCGGACGATATTAAGCCCAAGTCCTACTCCGGATTTATCCTCGCTCCGTGATTTATCCGTCTTGTAGAAGCGGTCAAAGACTAGTGAAAGCTCCTCCTGCGTCAGACCCTCGCCGCTGTTTTGAATGTAGATTACAGTCAGATAGCCTATCTCTTCAAAGTGAAATTTAATATATCCGTCCTTGTTTACAAACTTGATTGCATTTTCAAGCAGATTATAAATCACCTGGTGAATAAGATCATTGTCCGCCCAAAGGTAGTAACGCTTGTCGGTGTCAAGTCCTTGAATCTGAATGTTTTTTTCTTCAAGTCTTTTTTCAAAGGTTACGAGAGTATTAACTATCGGGTCTAAAACCGAGAAAGATGAAAAATTAGGCTTTAGATCTCCTGATTCAATCTTGGCTAAGTTAAGCATAGAGCGAACCATTCTAGTCATTCTGTGAACCTCAGACGAGATGATTTTTAGATACTTTTCCTGTGAATCAGGCGGTATTGTGCCGTCAAGTATGCCGTCCGCATAGCCTCCGATTGAAGTAAGCGGCGTTCTTAGCTCGTGGGAAATATTAGCAACAAAGCTGTTTCTCATTGTGTCATAGCTTTTGAGCGATGATGCCATTTCATTAAACGCTCCTGCAAGCGCATTGTATTCGCTTTCAGTATATTCGGGAAGCTGAATATCAAAGTCGCCTCGCCCTATTTTATTTGCGGCGTTTGACATTTCCTTAATCGGCGCAGTAAGGCTGATTGCTGTAAAGTAGATAATTACAGCGGATATAATAAGCACGATAACTGCGGATATAATAAAAATCTCCAGAATATTTTGGGAATATTCGTTTGCCGCATCCCTTGACGGTACTGCGACAACACAGTAGCTAGGTCCGTTTGCCGAAAAGGTCATGCCGATTGTCAGAGCACTGCTTGAAAAGACGCTTCCAAACGTAGTATAAACGCTTGTGGCTTCATCGCCGTATTTTAAAATAAAATCGTCATCCAGCTCTTCATCGTAGATGCCCTGCATATCATCCGCAAGGAGGGAAGTTAGAATTATCTCTCCGCTGCTGTTGAATAAAATAAAGTCTGCGTCCGTATTCTGTGAATACTGGTTAAGTATTCCTTCGGCAGATTCTTTCCAGTCGGAGGGCGAATCAAGCATGAGCTCTGTAAGGTCTGTGCTTAAAGCGCTTATACTGTTGGTGACGGTTGTCTGCTTTTCCTTGTTGAAATACTGTGATGAAATAAGCAGTAATACTGCTCCTAAGCATATGAAGCTTATCAGTATTACTGCCGTACAAATCAAAAAGTATTTAAATACAAGGCTTTTACGCTTAGTCATTGTTCTCTATAACTTCAAATTTGTATCCTACACCCCATACAGTTTTGAGCGACCACTGCTCGGATACTCCTTCAAGCTTTTCACGAAGTCTTTTAACGTGAACGTCAATCGTTCTCGAATCGCCATAGTATTCAAAGCCCCATACCTCGTCAAGAAGTTGGTCACGGGTGTATACACGGTTTGGATTTGAAGCAAGATGGAACAGAAGCTCAAGCTCCTTGGGCGGCGTGTCTAAAACTACGCCGTTCACCTTAAGCTCATATCTGGTCATGTTCACGCTGAGCTTGTCATACTTGACCTCTTTAATTTCAGCCTCACCAGAGGACTGTCCGACTCTGCGGTATACCGCCTTTATTCTTGCAATAACCTCCTTGGTATCAAACGGCTTTACAACATAGTCGTCAGCACCAAGCTCAAGACCTAAAACCTTATCAAAGGTTTCCTGCTTAGCGGTTATCATTATAATCGGAACATTGGATTTCTTGCGGATTTCACGGCAAACCTGCCATCCGTCAATTCCTGGAAGCATGATGTCCAAAAGAATAATGTCAGGCTTGAGTGCGTTAAATTTCACAACAGCCTCTTCGCCGTCGTGTGCTAAAATAACACCGTAGCCCTCCTTTTCAAGATAAAGCCTTAAAAGCTCACAGATGTTCTTGTCATCGTCTATAACTAAAACCTTGCCCAGTGACATAATCTTTTCCTCCTTAGGTCTTAAAATTATATGTTTATAGAAATGTTTATAGAAAATTTCCGATAATTTGAAAGCAGACAATGTAAATTTAAAAGCTCCAAATTTGAACAAAACCTATCTGCAATTCTAATTGATACTTTTATTATAACAAATTCACAAACAGATTTGATTAACTTTTATGCTAAACAATATTAACAAATCGTAAATCATGCTATTCAAAGGTAAATAAAAATCCATTCTGTTTATAAAATCAGGCTGTGTATGGTAAATATGAACGATAATTTTGCTCAAAACAAAAAATATATGTGGATTTTAGATAAAAAAATATGAAACTAAGGTGTTACTTTTTTAAATGGCACTTATCTATAGTGCCTTTTGCACAAAATTGTTTAAAATCTTTCCAATATATTTGTGCAACTATACGAATTTTTAAAAAAATCGAAAATACCCCTTGCATTTTTCTGAAAAGGTGATAAAATATAATTAGCACTCAAAGCAGTAGAGTGCTAATTAAGAAAGAATGGTAAAAAACTATTTGAGAAAAGGAGAGATTTCACATGACAATTAAACCATTACAAGACAGAGTTGTCTTAAAAATGACAGAGGCTGAGGAAACGACAAAGAGCGGAATAATCCTCACAGGTTCGGCTAAGGAAAAGCCCGAGGTTGCGGAGGTTATCGCAGTCGGAGAGGGCAAGTACGATCAGAACGGCAAGCTTGTTCCAGTATCTGTCAAGGTAGGCGACAAGGTGCTTATGTCAAAGTACAGCGGTACAAATGTAAAGCTTGACGGCGAAGAATTTGTTATTGTTAAGAACGACGACATTCTTGCGGTTGTTGAATAACTACGGTTTTATTTTCAAATATTATTTTTATACGGAGGTAATTAATAATGGCAAAGGATATTAAATACGGCGAGGACGCCAGAAAATCATTGCAGGCTGGTATTGATAAGCTTGCGGATACAGTTAAAATCACGCTTGGACCAAAGGGAAGAAATGTAGTTTTGGACAAGAAGTACGGCTCTCCGCTGATTACAAACGACGGTGTTACTATCGCCAAGGAAATTGAGCTTGACGATGCTTTTGAGAATATGGGAGCGCAGCTTGTCAAAGAGGTTGCTACCAAGACAAACGATGCCGCAGGCGATGGCACTACCACAGCGACTGTTCTTGCTCAGGCGCTTATCAACGAGGGAATGAAGAACATTGCGGCAGGCGCAAATCCGATGATTGTTAAGAAGGGCATGCAGACTGCGGTTGACACGGCTGTCGAGAGCATTATTTCAAATTCAAAGACCGTATCGGGTAGCGATGACATTGCAAGAGTTGCGACTGTATCTTCAGGAGATGAAACGGTCGGAAGCCTTATTGCGGAAGCAATGGAAAAGGTTACTGCGGACGGAGTTATCACGATAGAGGAGTCAAAGACTGCTGAAACCTACAGCGAGGTTGTAGAGGGTATGCAGTTTGACCGCGGTTATCTTTCACCTTACATGGTAACTGATACCGACAAGATGGAGGCTGTTCTCGACGACGCTTATGTTCTCATAACAGACAAGAAGATTTCAAACATTCAGGATCTTCTCCCGCTGCTTGAGCAGATAGTTAAGATGGGCAAGAAACTCCTTATCATTGCGGAGGACGTAGAGGGCGAGGCTCTCTCAACGCTCATTCTCAACAAGTTAAGAGGCACTTTTACCTGCGTTGCCATCAAGGCTCCTGGCTTTGGCGACAGAAGAAAGGATATGCTTCAGGACATTGCGATTTTGACAGGCGGTCAGGTTATCACTTCGGATTTAGGTTTGGAGCTTGCTGATACGACTATCGAGCAGTTAGGTCAGGCAAGACAGATTGTAGTTCAGAAGGAGAATACAATTATCGTTGACGGTGCAGGCTCAAGTGATGATATTAAGGCAAGAGTTTCAAATATCAAGGCTCAGATTGAAAATTCAACCTCTGATTTTGACCGTGAGAAGATGCAGGAGCGTGTAGCTAAGCTTTCAGGCGGAGTTGCGGTAATTAAGGTTGGTGCGGCTACTGAGGTTGAGATGAAAGAGAAGAAGCTGAGAATTGAGGACGCTCTCGCCGCTACTAAGGCTGCCGTTGAAGAGGGAATCGTCGCAGGCGGCGGAACTGCTCTTATCAACGCTATTCCTGCCGTTAAGAAAGCGAGCGACAAGCTTATAGGCGATGAAAAGACAGGAGCTATGATTGTACTCAAGGCACTTGAAGAGCCGCTTCGCAGAATTGCTGAAAACGCAGGTCTTGAGGGCAGTGTAATAATCGACAAGATTATTCGTTCGAGAAAGGTCGGCTACGGCTTTGACGCTTACAATGAGGAATATGTTGACATGATTCCTGCTGGAATTGTTGACCCGACAAAGGTTACGAGAAGTGCGCTTCAGAATGCGGCATCTGTCGCTTCGATGGTGCTTACTACAGAGAGCCTCGTTGCGGACATCAAGGATCCTGCTGCTGACGCTGCAATGGCGGCTGCCGCTGCTGGCGGTGGAATGGGCGGCGGAATGTACTAATTTGCAAAACCATTGTGATTTTAAAAGCTGCTGTGAGGAAAATTTGCAGCAGCTTTTTTAAAATCATTAGAGATACCATGGTATGTATGAGGGGAAATAAATATTGGAAAGAAAAAAATCAAAAGTACTGGGTCTGTCTTTGGTTCTGACGGTAGTTTCCTTTGCTTTGGCGGCGTTCGGGATATTTGTGCTGGTAAGGTATAACCCATCAAACTGGGAGGCTGTGCTTGCGTCAATCTCGCTGATTTTCTTAATACTTTCAGTGAACCTTTTCGTTGTAAGCATTTATGCGGCAGCTTCAAAGCAGGCAAGCCTGTTTAGCATGGCAAAGGTTTTCGCCGTTTCAGATATATCGATAGGGATTTTAACGCTCATTTATTCGGCTTACGATATTTTGACAGATGATTTGTGGTTTATGCCGGGGCTTATCGGAGCACTGCTGATAATGTATGTGATTCCTACAGTTGTCATACTTCTTTTAGCCGATGTGATAGTTTACCGCAGGCTGAAAATGAAAGAGGACGATGACGAGCTTTCAGCACAGTGATTTCCACTGCAAAATAAAAAGACGGTCTTGTGAACCGTCTTTTTTTATCGGGATGACAGGACTTGAACCTGCGGCTTCATGCTCCCAAAGCATGCACTCTACCAAACTGAGTTACATCCCGTCAGCTATTATATTATACCACACCTTGTCCTAATAAGTCAATATAAAAATTTTATTATATATAAAAAAACGCACCCAAATTTATGAGTACGTTTTAGCTTTAATCAAAAGAATTATTCAGCATCTTCTTCTGTAGACTCTTCAGCTTCTTCCTCAGTTGAATCCTCTTCTGTGGTTTCGGTATCAGCAGAATCATCACCAAAAGGTGTAACCTCAGCAAATGTTTTAACCTCACCTAAGCCTGTGATTGTAAATGTAACCTCAAGACTCTCCTCGAAAGCTATGTCTGAAAGAACATTGTCAAACGGTGAATCCAATAAGGTGTTGCCGTAGTCGTTGTAGATTTCAATTCTGTAGCTGTTGGTATTGTCCTCAATGTTTCCGCAGAGAATCTTTGAAGCGTCAAATGAAACCTCTACTCCGTCGCACTTGATTGACGTAACCTCGCAGGTGATTTCAGAAGCCGCATAGTCGCCGATTGTATCTGTGTTGTAGTGGTTGTCGCCATCAACAAGCGAAGTTTCGTCAGCAGCTTCGTTTACCCAGTTGCCGTCATCGTCAAGTCCTGTTACTTCGCTGCCGTCCATAAGTCCGACAATGTCAATGCAGAATACAACAGCGCCTGAAGCTCCCATTGCTGGAACATTACCGTCTAAAGAAAGATTTGGATTTACATAGGTTTCGTTTCCAACAATAGACTCTTTAGTAATTGCAACTGTGTACTCGCCGTCGCCTGTGATGTCAGCGTCAACGCCATAGCCGTAAAGTGTTGCGTCATCTCCGCCTGATTCCTCCCATTCGGTTGAATGAACATATCCCGTAGGCTTCCAGTTGCCCCACAGCCATGATGAATCTGCAAACATAAGATATGCGTCATAGCCGTCAAACTCGTATTGCGGTGTGTAGTAGCCTGTTTCCTCTTCTGCGGTGCTTTCGTCTTCGCTTGATTCTTCTTCGGAAGAAGCGTCCTCGGATGAGGTTGCTGCGGATGAGGTTGAAGCGCTGCTGTCTTCATCGTCCGCTGTGTCGCCGCAGGCTGTCATTACGCCGCTGAGCATTGTAATTGCAAGTACAGCAGCAGAAATCTTTTTAAATTTTTCCATTGTAGTTCCTCCAATTTGAAAATATTTGTTGTGGTTTAATCAGTCCTGCACATAAGGACAAGATTTGCCTTTTTATTTGTGCGGCTTAGAAAACGATTTCAAAGCGGCACAAACTGCTTTAGGGTACATCTAACCCATTATCATAATTATATAATACTAAATTTTTTCGCATTTTTCAATATACATTTCGCACAAATTAAGAGCCTCACTTTTGGTGATTTTTCATATATTCGCTGTTGAAAAGTTAAAAAATGGAACACGAACCGCCAAATAAAAAAAGAATATGAGAAAATGAGAATTTATGAAAACCAATTTTTGCACAAAAGCAACAAAAAAACGCAGGCTCAAATGCAAAATTCAAGTCTGCGGTATGTAAATTTTTCGTGAATCAATATGTTGATGTGAATTTTTGAAATTTCAAATAAGCAAGTGCTTTTAATCCTCACCAAGCTTAAGCGCTTTGGATATATTGATTTTGCGTATAAGTCTGCCGAGAACGATAAATGAAATCAGCAGCATTGCTAAAATAATTGCGTAAACCTTGAGATAGTCGCTTCTGAGCGGAATAACTACAAATCCGGGCACCTGTTCTTCAACTGTATAAAGATACTGGAACAACGGCACGAATAAATCGCTTGCTATGCCGCCTATGAATATCGCTGTGAAAATAGCTATACCTGAGGTAAGAAGCTGTTCGTAGAGAATCATCGCAATAATTTCACGGTATTTCATGCCCATAGCTCTTAGAATGCCAAACTGCAAGGTTCGGTTCTTGATAGACAAAATCCAGTACATCAGGAAGCCTATAATGCACATTATCATAATAATGATAAAACCAAGCGTCAGCGCACCGTTCATTCCCTGAAGCATAGGGTCGTTCTTTTCGCTGATAATTTCCTGACTTGTGACCTCAAGGAGAGTAGGAGTGATGTCGGATTCTTCAATTGACTCGTACAAATCCTCTGTAAGCGCACCGTCCTCCATCTTTATCCACACCTGATAAGGCTCAACGTTTGTCATAATGTTTACATAGTCAATGTTCATTACCGCAAAATTCATATATGTACCGTCGCTTGCAGTGGTGTAGGGGTTCATTGTAGGCCAGTATTCGACAAAGGCTAGTATAATAGCTTCAAAGGAATCATTTCCTCCCCAGCTTACATTAACTGTATCTCCAAGCTCAAGCCCATAGGAATCTCTGAATGCGGTTGAGAGTATTATACCCTGCTGGCACTCGCTTAACGCTTCAAGATAGTAGTTTATATCCACTGGCAGCAGTCTGTCGTCAAACCAGCAGACCTCTGAAAATTCGCCTGGTGAAACAGCCATGAGATTTACATTTGAGGTGTAATTGTATGAGGCTTCCTCACTCCTTGTTTCACCTCTTCCACGCTCAAGCGTTTCTACAACGTCAACCTCCATTCTGTCGCTTTGAATCTTAATTCCCTCCTTGACAAACACACGAGCAACGCTTTCAACGCCTGCAAGATTTTCAAATCTTTCTATCGCAGGTTCAGTGTATTGAATGTCGCTTGTATCCTCGTCATCTTCCTCGTCATCGCTGGAATCATCGCTGCTTACAAGCTCTGAGTTTGAGGAGGCATTGTTCTTAGCTTCAAGTGCGGCGTCGGCTGAGGCGGCGGCTGAGGCGGCTGTCAGCTCGTCAGAGTTGCTTTCCCATTCCTCCTGCATAACCACGTCTGCGCCTATGTCGTAGGAGACACGCTCCTCTGCGTTACGATTAAGCGCACGGGCAGTGTTTGCAAAGTACAAGCCAAGCGAAACGGTAAGTATGAGAAATATCATCAGAAAGCGTTCCTTGCCTGATGTTGTGCGTCCTACGTTGTTAAATGACACATATGCGGACGGAGAGAGAACTCTTCCGAAGATTTTAGAAACAATTCTTATAACAAGAGGATGTATTCTTATTATAAACAATCCGCAGCCGACAATGAAAGCCGTTGAAGCTATAAACATAATCGGATTTGTCGTGGTATCAGTGGCGGAGCCCTCTGCGATAAGCGTGTCCTGCTGGTTTGTGTAATAGTAAAGCCAGCCCAGCGAGCCGCCGATTAAAATTATGTCAAGGCAAAGCTTTTCCCAGAGTGGAAATTTGCGTTTTTTTGCTTTCGACTGCTTATGCTCAACGATTGAAGTCTTTGTAGCAGGGATAATAGGTGCCATTGTCGTGATAAAGAAAACCACAACGGCGACAATTGTATAGATAAATGCGTTTATCGTCATGGTAATAGGCAGCGATGTGCGGTTTACAAATTCAAGAAAGCCGTTTGAAGCACCAAGAATTTTGCACAGTCCCATTCCTACAAACGGTGAAACTATTGCCGTGACAATTCCTAAAAACATTGATTCAAGCGCATAAATTCCTATAATCTGCCGCCTGCTTGCGCCACGGCTTTTGAATATGGCGATTTCATTCTTTTCCTGCTCAATATTAAGCTGAGATACCATAAACAGGTACACCAGAATCATAAGGATAACGGGTATCTGCAAAAGCCACAGCGTCTGTCTGAGCTGTGAGGCACGGTCGGCATAGTCAATAAAAATGTCGTATGCTGGAAAATCAAAATCTATGTCGTTGTCGTCATAAATACGCTCCTGCGAATCTATAGTCTCCTCGATAGAACCAAGTCCGCTCATGTCTATATTTGAATAGTCTATTGCGTATCTTACCGCCATAGTTGTGATATTTACCGCTCCTGTGTCCATAATTTCGCCGTAAACGGTATCGTAGTCTGTGAAAAAGGTAGTGAAATAGTCGTCTATTCCCTCTGTCCAGTACGCCTCACAGCCTTCCTTGACATCAAAAATGCCGACAATTTCAATTTTTATAGTGTCCTCTCCGCCGAAAATATTTCCAATTTCATAGACTATATCGGTAGAAAGCTCAGTTACCTTTAACGCCTTTTCGGTAGCAACGCACTCGTACACTCCGTCCTCACGCTGACCAACCTCGTACATTCTGCCGGAGGTAATTTCAATCATATCGGCAAAATCCGTCATAGCCGCAAGCGATAAATCCACAGCGGCATTTCCTTCAGAAATTTCCATAGATTTGACATACAGGTAGTCGTCAGAGATGAAAGTCTTTTCATAAAGCACAGGCCAGTTAAGAGTGTCAAAGGTTTCCTCGACAATCTGAACGTTCTCCTCAATCTCCTTGCGCTGCTGCTCGGTGGAAACGTCCATCGTTATTTCCATCTCGGTGTCGTAGGTTCCAGGATAAATGTCGTTTTCAGTCTGAAAGGCTTCCATATCCTTAACTAGCATACGCTGCAAAGAAGCGTTCATATAAATAGGAATGGTGCTTATCATAGCCGCCGCCATTATAAAACCAACCAGCAGGCAGATGACCATCCATTTTGTATTGCGCATTTTACGCAAAAGTAATGTAAACATTTAGTTATCTCCTTTGCGCCGCACTTATCTTATTACCAATTCATCGCCCTCTTCAATGCCAGAAATTATTTCCGACTGAGAGCCTGTCTGAAGTCCGATTTCAACTGTGACGGCAGTTTTAACTCCGTCCTTGAGAACGTAAACCACGTCCTCGCCGTTTACCGATTTGATAAGATTGTTTGAAATAGCAATGCAGTTCTCAACGGTTTCCTGCACAAGGATAGTATCCGCAAGCGAGCCTACAACATCAGACGGCGGATCCTCAGTGAATTTGACATAGATTTTGTCTGTTTCGTATTCGATTCCCGTGTCGTCCTCCGCCTCGTGGCTTTCCGCAAGCTCCGCCTGATATTCAACAAGCGCATCTGGATTCATGAAAACCTCTCCGTCATAGTATTCCTCGTCAATGCGAATCTGAAGCTCCTGTCCTATCGGGAAAAGCGTCAGGTCGTTAGGCTCAATCGCTATGTACAAATCATCCGTCTGCATAACGGTGGCTATAGTCTGCCCTGGTGAAGCGTAATCGCCTACGCTTATGTCTGCTAGCTCTGAAATAGTTCCGTCAGCGGGAGATGTCAGAACCGCCTCGTCAAGCTGAGTATTCAGCTTTTCAAGCTCAATGTCAAGAAGCTCAACGTCAACATACGCCTTGTCATATTCAGCCTGTGTGCAGCCGCTTTCATAGAGCACAACAGTGTTTAAATATGCACTCTCCCTTTGAAGCTCGGTTATCTGAATCTGATATTCAAGCTCACTGGTGTCAAGCGTGCAAATAGGATCGCCCTCGCTCACTGAATCTCCAACGTGGACGTAAAACTCGCTTATCGTGCCGCCCTCGCTTTCGTATGAAAGATTGTACTGCGATTGACTGAGGATGGTTCCGCTGTTTACAGTCTGCTTGACAAGATCCTTGCGAGTTGCTGTTACCGTAGTGTAGGTGACCTCGGTCGCCTTTACAGTAGGCGCAGCAAGCACCTCCTCTTCGTCAGGAAGAAGATAGCAGCCTGATGCCGCCGCAGAAACAGCGGCGCACAAAATAACCGCAAGCGTTTTTCTAAAAAAACTAAATTTATCCATAGCGATTTCTCCAATTTGGTCTTAAGGTTTTATACTCATATTCTATTATAACAAATTTTTCGCCGATTTTCTATATAATTTTCTACAAATTTTCGTGTTGTTTTCTGTACATTTTGCCCATACGCCTCTTTAATTTTAATCTTTATTGTATAAAAATATGAAATTCTATTAAATTATAGACATAATGTACAAGAAAAGACCGAAAAATTCGTGCAACTTTTTTGAAAAAAATTGTGTACTTTTCTCAAAAAATATGTTATAATAGATTTACAGCATAATGTTCACAGCCGCAGGCTGTGCGGCGATTCATTTGAAGGAGGTAATATCATGAAAAGTGTTATAACAATTGGCAGAGAATTTGGAAGCGGAGGACGTGAGATAGGCAGGCTTATTGCCGATAAATATGGTATTCCTTTTTATGACAAGGAGCTTCTTGAGGAATCGGCAAAGCACAGCGGAATCTGTGAGGATTTGTTTGTCAGCAATGATGAGAGCTGCTCAAACAGCTTTCTCTATTCGCTTGTTATGGGAACATATCCTACTACCGCAGACGGCAGAATCAATCCCGAGATGCCGCTCAACCACAGGATTTTTCTAGCGCAGTTTGAAACTATCAAGCGTCTTTCTCAGTCGCCCTGCGTAATTGTAGGACGCTGTGCGGATTATGTTTTGCAGGATCACAAGAACATGGTTTCAGTTTTCGTCACAGGCGATATGGTTGAAAAGAAGCGCAGAATCGGTGAGCGTTATGATATTGAAAAGCTCAAAATTGAGGATTTTATCAAAAAGACCGACAAACGCCGCGCTAATTACTATGAGTACTATACCGACAAAAAATGGGGAGCGGCAAAGAATTATGATTTGTGCGTCAATTCCTCAAAGGTTGGTATAGACGGAGCAGTAAGCACTATCTGCGCCTATGTCGAGCTAAAGGAGAACAAGACTTAATCAAGCCTCTTTTCTAATTTTATTTCTTATATTAAAAAGTACTGTTTCCTTTATGGAGGCAGTGCTTTTTTTTAGAATCTTATTAAATTTTTCAAGCTTAATCAGGTGCTTCCTCTGGATGCTCCTCAAGATATGCTTCAGTGTCAAGCGGGTAGTTTTTTAAATCGGGAAGCTCGCTTAACGTCAGAACTCTGTCGCTTGTGTAAATCTTCTCCCACATTTCCATCGAGGTGTATTCACCCGGAAGCTGTAGGTCGGTAAGCGCAAATTCGCCGTTCCATGTTGCAAAATAGCTCCAGCGCGTGCCGTCGTTCATTGCGGCGTCAGGGTCGAACATTGTGCCGTTTTCAGTCATGGCGATAATCTTGTTTGTCGAGGTGCAGGATTTAACATAGTCGTAGTATTCCTTCTTTGAAGAATAATCACCTGCGTCAGCGTAAACGTCATAGCCCATTATGTCAACATATTCATCGCCGGGATAGTAGTTGACATTCTGTCCGTTCCATACCCAGATAAGGTTGTTTATCTCATGGTAGTTTGTCAGACGATCGTACATAAGCTGCCACAGCCAGACGTAAGCGTCAGCGCCCGATGAACCCCACCAGAACCACGGATTGTTCCACTGCGGATCTCCGCCGCCCTCGTGAAGCGGTCTCCAGAGCACAGGCACATGATAGTCGTCAAGCTCCTGCAAATAAACAGCTATTGCGTCAATATCGCTTATAAGCAAATCATAGCCCTCTTCGTCCTCACCGTTCATTATAGCGTCAAGGTCTATATCTGTGTATTCGCTGTAGAAGCCTTGCCACCATGCTCCGCCGTTTTTCATTATGTACGGCTCGGGAGCGTTCCAGTGCCAGCAGAGCGTTACTATTCCGCCGTAGTCAAGCCAAAATTCCTTTGCACTCTCAATAGCGTCATATCCGCCCGAAGAACCGTGCGCCACACGGCTCGGCGAAAGCTCGATCAGATCCAGTCCCATAATGGCAGGGTAGTCCTCGAAATTCTTGTAAATTTCAATAAATTCACGGCTTTCAAGTCCAGTGTTGTCAGTGGCGTACTGTCCTGAAATTATGTACTTTCCGTAAGCGTCGCAGAGGAAATTGTAAAGCCGCTGTGTTTCCTCTGTAGCGTTTGGATTTGAAAGCTCTCTTGAAACCTCATAGTCGGAAAGGTCTATAGATTCAGCGGGAGTAATCTGTATGCTGTCGACATAAATAGGATTTGACTGAGTTGTAATTCCGATTGTGTGAGTGCCCTCTTCAATCAAAACCTTTGAAGCGGTGTTCTCGCCAAAGCTTGTGGTGTCGATTGTAAATGTGGTGAGCGAATTGCCGTCTATCGTAATCGACCCCTCAATTCCCTCGCTGTCGGCTGCCGAAACAAGCAGAATGTCATAGCTACCCTCAGCTTCAAACTCAATTTCAAATTCCACAGAACCCTCATCAGTCAGAACTACAAAGCCGTCTCCCGTAAAATCTCCTAAAAATGAGCTGTCGTAAACCGAAGCACCATCTGTAAGCGTTCCTTCCTCTGCTTCACATTCGTAGAGGAAATCTTCAGGCACATTGCTCTCCTCGCCCGTCACTTCAGACAAATCAAATCCGCTAAGCGTTTCGGTAACAGGCTCAGTGGCTATTTCAAGCCTTTCACGGCTTGAAGTCGTGCTGTCGTCAGTCGATTCAGCAGCAGAATCAGACGAGCTGTCCGAGCTTGAGCAGGACGCTAAAGACGCAAGCATCATAGCAGCGGTTAAAGCACATACTGTGCGTTTGAATTTTCTTTTCATGTTTAGTAACCTTATCCTTTCAAAAACTAAACGTTAATATCCTAGAATAATTTTATATCTTTTTCACCGAATTGTCAAGAGCGTTTTTTCAGTTTTACATCTCGTTCACACAATTAAACGTTTTCGATTTATTTTTTTAAAAAATAAAGCCACTGGCAAAAACCAACGGCTTTATGTGTTTTATCATTTGAGCGAATTAAGAAGTCCGCCCTTGTTTATAATGTCGATAAGAAAATCAGGAAACGGCTGACCCTGATACTGCTCGTTCTTTGTGTGGTTGGTTATGATTCCGCTTTCAAAATCAATTTCCACCTCATCGCCGTCGTCAATTTTTTCACTCGCCTCTGCACATTCAATAATCGGCAGTCCGATGTTAATCGAATTGCGGTAAAAAATCCTTGCGAAGGTTGTGGCTATTACGCAGGAAATACCACTCGCTTTAATCGCAATCGGAGCGTGTTCTCTTGAAGAGCCGCAGCCGAAGTTTGAGCGCGCTACAATAATATCGCCCTGTTTCACCTTTTTAGTAAAGTCTATGTCTATGTCCTCCATGCAGTGGGAGGCAAGCTCCTTGTGATCCGATGTGTTTAAATATCTTGCGGGAATGATAACGTCGGTATCTACATTATCTCCGTATTTATGTACCTTGCCTTTAGCGTTCATAAATCTTGCACGTCCTTTTAATTTTTTTGAACTGAAAATATCAGCCGTTCTTATATTCCTTTGAATTAAATATGTTTTCACCGTTAGCCTGACGGCGCAGCTCCTCGTAAACCTGTTCTAGGTACTCGCCGTTAATTTCGTCCTTTTTTCTGCTGATTAAATAGCAGCATTTTACCTTTTTAAACATACCCTCTTTTGCAAGCGCATAGACATTTTTCCCATTGGCGTTGGTAGGATAACTGGCGTTAAATCCCTTTTTGTCTATAAGTGCCTGTGTCATTTCAACGGTAAATTTGTTTTGTGTTCGCAAATCACTGACGATCTCGTATACCTTTTCCTCACGCTGATCGTCATTGAGAGATGTTCCGTACTTTTTTGTCACTATACTCAAAAGTACGTCAAAGAAGATTGCCTGAATGTAATCCTGCATATTTATCGCCTCCAAAGAACAGAAGAAAAATACAGTTTAAAAGCTTGCCTAGCTAATGAGAAAATCTACACACTTTCTGCTTTTTACAACGGTTTCTATGAAATTTTTTACTTTGATATGCTCTGGGTGAGAAGCGTAGCCCTCTAGGGCAGATGCGCTTTCAAGCTCACATTCGAGCATTAAATCACCGTTTGAAGTCGGCAGCATTTGCGTGTAAACTGTAATTTTCTGCAACCCTTCAACTACCCCGAAAAGCCCCTCTAATTCTTCCTTTATTTTTTTCGCCGCCTGAGCCCTTTGCGTCTGCGTAAGCTCATCTTTAAAATTCCATATGATTATATGCTTAACCATATCATTCTCCTCCTGACTTTTTTGCAGTGTCTGTTCACTCCAGCTCGCTTGGCTGTGAAATCTTTCCCGTAACAGCCGAAGCGGCGGCAACATAAGGAGAAGCCAGATAAACCTCAGATTCAGGATGACCCATTCTTCCTACAAAGTTTCTGTTTGTCGTAGAAACGCTTCTTTCACCCTTTGCAAGTATTCCCATAAATCCGCCTAAGCACGGTCCGCAGGTAGGAGTAGAAACAACGCATCCAGCGTCAATAAAAATCTTAAGCAGTCCCTCTTCCATAGCCTGTAAATAAACAGCCTGTGTAGCAGGGATAACTATACAGCGAACGCCGTCTGCAACCTTTCTTCCCTTGAGAATTTCAGCGGCGGCTCTTATATCTTCGATTCTGCCGTTTGTACATGAACCGATAACCGACTGATCTATCTTAATATCGCCGAACTCGTCAAAGGTCTTTGCGTTCTCAGGAAGATGCGGAAACGAAACGGTAGGCTTAATCTGAGAAAGGTCTATGTTGTAAATCTCATCGTATTCAGCGTCTGCATCCGCCTCAAAAATCTTAAATTCTCTGTCAACTCTGCCTTTAACATATTCAAGCGTAACCTCGTCAACCGCAAAGATTCCATTTTTAGCACCTGCTTCAATCGCCATATTTGAAATGCAGAGTCTGTCCTCCATAGTCAGATTCTTAAGTCCGCTTCCCGAAAACTCCATCGAGCGGTAAAGCGCACCGTCAACTCCGATCATTCCGATGATGTGCAAAATCACATCTTTCGCAGAGGAGTATTTTGGCAGCGAACCTGTTATGTTAAACTTAATTGCGCTTGGTACCTTGAACCAAGCCTTGCCCTTAGCCATTCCTGCGCACATATCTGTCGAACCTACTCCGGTAGAAAAAGCTCCGAGCGCACCGTATGTACAGGTGTGACTGTCTGCGCCGATTATACATTCTCCTGGAGCGACAAGTCCTTTTTCAGGCAGCAGAGCGTGTTCAACTCCCATTTTGCCTACGTCGTAAAAGTGAGTTATTTTGTGTTCATGGCAAAAGTCACGGCACTGCTTGCACTGCGTCGCCGCCTTTATATCCTTGTTAGGAGCAAAGTGATCCATTACCATAGTCACCTTGTCCTTGTCAAAAACTTCGGTGAACTCAGCCTTGTGAAATTCGTTAATCGCAACGGGCGAGGTTATGTCGTTTCCTAAAACAAAATCAAGATTAGCCATAATAAGCTGTCCTGCCTTAACCTCGTCAAGCCCTGCATGGGCCGCCAGAATTTTTTGCGTCATGGTCATAGCCATTATTTATCTCATCCCTTCACTTTTTTATCATATATAATTAGTATACCACAAAACAATCCCACTTGTAAACATATAAAAAATTTATTATGTGTGAATATTTTTTTATTAATTCGCCCAGATTCCTGCCAAATAAAATTTTCCGCAGGTTTTTATTTCAATATTATGAAGTTCCTCACAGTCTTCATTCAGAATTTCTTTAATTACTGGATTGTTCCAGCCGAAAATGCTGTAGCCCTGCAAAACCGAGCGCTTTTTGCCATCTGTAAAAATCTCAGCCGAGCCTGCGTCTGCATTGTTTGTGCAGATATAGCATACGCAAAGCGTTCTACACTTAATTTTAAGCGACATGACAGCGTTGTCCTTTGAAAATAACGGGCATTTAATTTTGTGAAAGCTTTCTGAGCAAGGTTCAAATCCATTTGTATTTGAAAGCTTAGTCAGCTCGTCAAACCCATCATATATGTCTCCGCCGAAAATCGCTTTTGGCAGTGCTTTTAAAAGCATCGGATTGAAATTTGTCTTAAGCGCAGTATCAACAGCGGCGTTCGCACATTCAGCTATAATTCTGTGTCCGCTTTCGTTAGGATGTCCGTCGTCGTTGCTGTACTCATGCCAAAGTTCCTCGCTGCCGCATACAAGCGGATAGACGACGCTTTTAAGTCCGCAGAAATAAAGTCCGTACCGCATTGCCGTTTGCAGCATGATGTCCTCGCAGCTATAGCCCGATTTATTAAACAGAGCAATCACAATTACAATCGGTGAGGCTTCAAGCGAAAGCAAATTTCTTATCAAGCCCTCAAATTGTGCGGCAGCAAGTGCGCTTCGCTCGTCATTTATCGCATACTCGACAAAAACAATGTCAGGCTGAAATTCAACAAGCTCACGCTTTGTAAGCGCAAGTCCCATAAGACTTCCTGTTCCCGATATCCCCAGATTCTTCACATTCACTTTGCTTTTAAATATCTTTTCGATATGCTCTGCTACAAGTACAGTGTAGTTGTTTTCGCAAAAATTGTTTTCAGCTTTCGGCTGATAGCCGTATGTCACCGAGCCGCCTAAAAAAGCCACGTTTATGTTGTCAAAATCTCTGCCTTTTAAACCGCTTGTCCCCTTGTTCAGTACTGCCGAATCAGGTTCAAACACTTCAAGAACACTCATCTATTTACCCTCCACGTTCCTATATCGACAAGTTGCTTTAGAATAAGACTGTATTGATGCGCAGCGGTGGAAAAGTAGCCGTTTGCACGAGAGCATAGCTTTAAGCTTCGCTGTGAAATATCAGGATTAAGCGCATAGTAAACCGGGTGATTTGAAAAATTGCCGAATCGGATAACTGTATCGGGAATCAGAGCAAGTCCTAAGCCCTCGTTTACAAAGGAAAACAGCGTTTCCACCGTGCGTACAGTCAGCGCAGTGTCAGGCGAAACTTCCTCCTTTTTTAGAATCGTTTCCTCAAAGTCTCTTGCCGCCTCTGAAATGATAAACGAGCAGTCTGCGGCTTGCTTAAGACTTATGCAGGGCATTGAAATAAGCTTTAACGACTGGGTTTTAATATCGTCTGCGTCAAGAGAAAATTCGCCAAGTGATTTATTAAGCGAATGAGAGGAGGGAACTGCAAGATAATAACGCTCTTTCGCTAAATCCTCAGTATGCAGAGCGGCTGTATCGACCTTTTCAGCTGAAATCATAATATCAAGCTCACCGTTTTTAATCATCTCTGAAAGCCGTCTGTCGTTTTCTTCTGCTACAGAAATTTCAATGCCGCTGTATTCCTTTTTAAATTGAGCTATGCTTTTAGCGAGCAGGCATGAGGCATGAAAGGAGGACGCTCCTATTCTAAGAGAGCCGCTTTTAAGATTCTGCATATCCGAAATCCTGTTGTTCAGACTTTCCTCAAGAGCCTGAAACTGCTTTGCGTATTCGACAAAAACCTTGCCCATGGGAGTTAAGGTTATAGGACTGCTGCTTCTGTCAAAAACCGTGAAGCCGAGCTTTTCCTCCGTTTTCATTATGTACTGACTAAGCGACGGCTGTGTTACGAACAACTCCTTCGCCGCTTTAGAAAAGCTTTTGAGCCTTGCTACTGTAAGTATATATTCAATTTGCTGTGTATTCATTAGCCCACCTATTCCCATAATCATTTGATTATACTTCGTATTATAACATAAGTATTTGACTATTTTGAGAACATATGATATAATTGTAGTGAAATAAGTCGAAATTTGTCTGAAAACGAAAGGATAAAAAATGAAAGCTACTAAAATAACAGCGCTTGTCTGCTGTGCAGTCGTTGGATTAACAGCCTTTTCAGGCTGCGGAGCAAGCTCGGATTCAAATGCGGACAGCGCAGAAAGCGGTGAGGAGATTATGGATGGTTCTATAATCACGGCAAGCGAGGACAATGTAAAGCAGGTGGGCAGAACCTATATAATTGACGACACGCTTTGGTGCGCACTGTCAGGTTCGGGAATTGACTTTGAATACACAGGTACAAAGCTTGAGATTACGCTTGTCGGCGACAATGCGGCGACTATTGCAAGTAACGATGGAAACTATGCCCGCACGGCGATTTACGTTGACGGAGAGCGCGTAATTGACGACCTTATAGATAACGCAGAGGAAACCTACACGGTATTTGAAAGCGATGAACAGCAGACGGTAAGCGTTCAGGTTGTAAAGCTTTCAGAATGTGCGATGTCAACCTTTGGCATTAAGCCTCTTTCGGTAGGTGAGGAGGGAAGTGTAACCCCTGCTGAGGAAAAGGATTTAAAGATTGAATTTATCGGCGATTCTATCACCTGCGGCTACGGAGTTGACGATGAGGATGAAAATCACAGCTTTTCAACGGCTACAGAGGACGCTACTAAAGCCTATGCCTACAAAACGGCACAGCTTCTTGATGCTGATTACAGCTTATTTTCAATAAGCGGCTACGGAATTATTTCAGGCTACACAAGCTCTGATCAAAAGGTTAAAGCGCAGACTATACCGCAATATTATTCCTCATTGGGTTTTTCCTACAACAGCTTTGCCTCAACAACACAGCCACAGTCGCTCGAGTGGGATTTTTCAAAGTTTGAGCCTGATATTATAGTGATAAATCTTGGCACCAACGACGCAAGCTACTGCGGAAGCGACAGCGACAAGCAGCAGGAATTTATTGACGGCTATGTTGAGTTTCTCAGTCAGGTTCGTCAGAGCAATCCCAATTCGATGATAATCTGCTCGCTTGGAATTATGGGACAGACCCTTTACGCTTCCATTGAAATGGCAGTCTACACCTACACCAAGGACACTGGCGATGAAAACATTACGACCTTTAAATTTGACCAGCAGGATCAAACTACTGACGGCTTGGCCGCCGACTGGCATCCTACAGAAGCTACCCACGAAAAGGCGGCAACGGCACTTTGCGAGTACATAAAGGAGCTTGGATTTTAAAGCTTGAACAAATGTTAAGCAGATAACTGTAAAAAAATCGTGTCTCTCGTTTTTGAGAGCTGCAATGCTCTTCAATTTATTGCTTTTCAGGCAGTAAAGCCGAAGCTTATGCTGCTAAGAATGATATAACCTATAAGCTCCTGCCTTTATTAGTAACAGCAAAATCCACTTATACCTCTACTGCTTCGGCAGTAAAAATCAACTGGACAAAGGTAAGCGGAGCGACAGGCTACAGAATTTACATATATAATGCTGACACAAAAAATTCAGGACTTAAGAGCGGCGCGGTTTACAGATATAGGATTCGTGCATACAGAAAAGTCAACGGTAAAACGCTTTTCACCTCTTACTCGGATACTAAAAAAGTTTATGACTAAAGGTTAAGCTATTATATAAAAAAGACCGTGTTTCTTAAACAAGAAACACGGCTTTTTTGTTGAGGTTTAATCTATTTACTTAAGCACAATCATAGTCTTAGGCTCATTATTTACGTTTGCCATAGAGGTCGTTAATGTATAAGCGCTTACTCTTCTAAGGCTTCTCGGACCATTTCCGTAGTAGGGATCCGCATAGTAGAAGTAAAGAACTCCGCCGATGTATTCATAGCCGCAGACAACGACAAAATGTCTGCCGCCGCCGCTTGTAATAACAGATGATCTGTAGCAGGTAACTACAAGAACTCTGTGACCGCTGTCTATTTGACTTTTTATTCCGCTGGTTTTATTGCTTGTGCTGCTGTAAATGTTCTTTGCACTGTATTTTCCATCTGAATAGCCTGAAATAAGTTTGAGAAGCATAGGAGCAGTCATTCCGCCGCCACCTCTAAGACTTCCTTGGTCGTTTAAACTGTTTCTTTCAGAGTATAAAATCAAAGCGTCCTTGCTCCATCTGGCATTCTTTTCACTGTTGACTAAAATTGCAACGGCAGTAGGTCCGCAAGCGGAATAACCTGCGATAGAGCCGCCGTATTGACCGATTGCACCAGTCTGAAGTACGGTTGCATTGCTGCGTATTGACGCATTGCTCTTTTTTATAAGCTTCTTTTCCGATTTGTAGTTTATTACATAATAACCTTCATAGTGAGGATCATAGCAGCCTGTGTAATAGGACGAACCCGACACGCTGCCGCTTGCTTCATATGAAGTATTATACACGTAAGAATAACTGCTTATGTAGTAAAGCGTGTCATTGGATTTTGTTGCAAGCTTTTTAACACCGCTTGTGCCATAGTATGTTCCTGTTACATTTTTTGAATATGGGCGTATTTTATACTTATAGCTTGTGTTTGCTGAAAGGTTTTTATCAGTATATTTGGTAGTCGAACCGCTGGTTATATCTTTTATTAAAACATACTTTGAACCATTGTAGCGGTAAATCTTGTAACCGGTTGCGTTTGCAACCTTGCTCCAATTTATTGTTATCGAGTTGTTTGTACATGAATAGCTGTCGCTGACAGTTAGTTTTCCAGGAATCTTTGGTTTTGTTGTAATCTTTTTTACATTAGACCACGATGAGTATACTTTAAGTGAAGAAGAAACAGTTTTGTACGCTCTCACTCTGAATTTATATGCTGTGTTGGCTTTAAGTCCGCTTATGCGGTATGTGGTTGTTGAAGAACCTGTTATAGTTTTAATCGTTTCCCATTGTTTTTTTGAGGAATTGTATTTTTGAACCTGGTAGCCTGTGCAGGTTGTTTTTTTCCAATTTATACGTATTGCCGTTTGAGTCCTTGACGATGTTTTGAATGTCACCTTGCTGGGCTTTGTAGCTGTGTAAATTGTATTGCTTGCGTCAGACCAGTAATTAACAGCGTTTATTTTGATATATGCCTTGACCCTGTACTTATACACGGTTGATGATTCAAGCTTGGAATTTCTATAGGTTGTAGTTGAACCGTCTTTTATAGTAGCAATCTTGCTCCACGTCTTGGTTGCGGAATCATATCTGTAGATTCTGTAGCCTGTCGCTGAGCTTACTTCGTTCCAGTTTATGCGAACTGCCGAATCAGTAGAAGTAAAGCTTGTCAATACGCTCACCTTGTCAGGGTCGGTGACTGCGGTTATTACGCTGCTGTAATCTCCATAGTAATTTGTGCCGTTGTAATTTACATAGGCTCTGATTTTGTATTTGTAGGTCGTTGCGGAAGAAAGCGAGGAATTTTTATAAGTAAGGGCGTTTGTGACCGTTGATATTTTGCTCCAACTAGAAGAGCTTGAATTATATCTGTAAACCTCGTATCCGTCAGCGTCGTCAACTGCGCTCCAATTGATTCGTATTGCTGATGAAGTAGAGCTAAAGTCGCTGCTTGCCGTAACCTTTCCAAGAGTTTTTTTCGCAGTGTAGTTGCTTTTGTATGAGTAAGAGCAATTTTCACATTCGTACAAAGTGTAGCCCTGTGAAGCGTATGTCGGTTCTACAACTGTGGCAACATAGCTGTGACCTGTTGCGGCTATTTCCTGAGTATAGCTGTCGCCGCATGAGCAGGTGAAGGTTTCCACACCGCTTGCTGTGCAGGTGGGATCGGTTGTAATTTCAGATGTGTAGGAGTGAACGTGTTCACTCTCATCAGCTTCCTCAGCATAAGCGTGAAAAGGGGTTAAATCTCCGATTTTTTCAGCCGTTGGAAGAGCCGCACTGAAAGCGAAAAGCAAAACCAACAGACCTGAAACAATTTTTTTGTTCATATAATTTTCCTCCTAAAAAATTAAACTATCAAATTTATAATGACGCCCGAAACCACTGCCGACAGATAGAGAATGCCCATTATAGAAAGGTTTTGCTTAATGCTGTGGTTTGTGCGAAAAAGAACAATCAGACCCACTCCCGCACCTGTGCAAAGTCCCGCAATGCAGGATCCGAACGAAAGCACGCCTTCGATATAAAGCTGGGTAATAATAACTGAAGCGGCACAGTTTGGAATAAATCCAAAAAGTGCAGTAATCAGCGGCTGAACAGGCGAGCCCTTCATCATAATTGAAGCAACTCTGTCTGTTCCTAAAAATTCAAATGCCGAGCCGAGAACTAAATTTATAATCAGAATAATCAGCGAAATCTGAGCGGTATGAATCAGTGCGCTTACAAAAATATTGTGGTGTTCGCAGTCGCAGTCACGGCAAAGCTCATCGATGTGCGGAGATTCGTTCTCCTTTTTGTAATGCCTTGCGATTAAGTCAACAACAAAGCCCACAACCACGGCAATAATTATTTTTACAACAATCAGCCGCCAGACGTCCGAAGCGTAGGACGGATTTGAAATCAACAGAGGGATTGCCTCATCGCTTGTGGCGATATAAACGCTTATCAGCGTACCCATGCTAATTAGTCCGCCTGAAAACAAATTTGAAACCGCCGCAGAAAATCCGCATTGAGGAATACTACCTAGCAGCGCACCTCCGAGCGAGCCGAGAGGTCCTAGCTTTCTGAGCGCATTCGGCAGCTTCTCGGCGTGGTGATGCTCTAAATATTCAATTAAAAAATATACGATATAAAGGAAGGGTATAACCCTAAGCGTATCAAGAAGTGCATCTAAAACTATACCTATAATTATTTCTGACATTTTTAGCTCCTGATTTTTTCTTTCTTCTATATTTTACCACAAATTAAATCTTTTTCGATTGACATTTTTAACATAAATCTATTATTATTTGTTGAAAATCTACAGTGTGATGTATTATAAAAAAATTTGCAATTACAAAACAAAATGAAAAATCATTTATTTTTCACTTGGCTGTTGACTTTTCATTGCTAGTCTTTTCATGTGATCTTTTCTATCTTTATTATACAGTGAAATGCGGTTTTTGTCAAGCACTTTTTAAGGTTTTAAAAAAATCTTTATGAATGAATGATTTATCTAATGGAAAAGTTTTTTTAAAACTT
>JAJQCE010000012.1 GCA_021202895.1 Ruminococcus sp.
AGCATACTGATGTTCAGTGTTTTGCCGAAGCGTCTGGGGCGGGTGAAAAGGTAGACCTTTGCACTGTTATCCAAAAGCTCTTGAATCATCTTGGTTTTGTCTACATAGTAGCTTCCCTTGTCGATGATTTCCTTGAAATCCTCTATGCCTATCGGTATTGGCTTGTATTGGTTCATGGCTGCCTCCTTTTTATCGAAGCACGATTATTTCTATATCTTTCTTTCTTTTAGTATACCATAAAAAATTTTCCCTTTTCAATGTTGTCACGATACCAACATTGACGTGCGTATAGCTGATTTTTATGTACACAATGCTGTTTGTCTGAATATTCAACATATTTTGAACAGCACACAAATGTTTTAGGGGGTTATAAATGTTCACTGCGGCTTTCAAATATTGATAGATATATTCAGAAACGTCTGTGTTTTTCCAAAATCGAGAGCCACAAAATCATGTCTTTCTTTTAATTTGTGCTGGTTTAAAAACAGGAATTAAATCAGCCTTTAAAAGCTTAAATACGTTTTCTTTTATAAACAGCCTAGAACATTTTTTCTTAGTTTCATCTAAAACAACTGGCATAAAAGACGTACCTATTTTGAAAGAAAATTTTCCACTAGATTCATCACCAGATATTTTTACAGAAAAAAAGTAAATTTTCATTGTTTTACTTAAATTATATTCTTTATTTAGACTTTTTACAATATTCTCATACATTGCACTCAACCTTTTCAAAAAAAACAGATTCCTTTATTATGTTAATTTTTGCGCCTTTGTCGTTATATTCTAAGGCTTTTTTTATTTTGCCACCGTAACTACCCATAGAGTAATTTTCACTCCCTAAATCGTCGACTATAAGATAGTTAAGACCTTTAACTACATTTTTCTTTATCTCTCCGCCTTTTGACAAGAGGATTTTTTCAACTTCTTCACGACCCCCTATTTTAAAATCGCCTGTCAGGCAAATTGATTTTCCATGTAAATTTTCTGAAATATGTTCATTGCAGGAAAAAGTTTTGGCAGGATTAACCAATTCAACAAAAAGGGTACACATATAATTCAATTCGCATTTTTCTAATATGCCGTCCTCCAATGCGTCCTCAATTGCTTGCTTTGCTACATCAAAAGGATAATTTCCTGTAAGCTTTCGATTATTATCAAGCCAGTTTTTTAGCATATAAACTTCTTGCTCATTTAAAATGCTGTCCGATGTAACCCCCATTAAGATGTCTTGAAGAGTCTGCAAGGCTTTTGTCTGCTCTGACGTTAGGGAAATATGTTTAGCTTTTGAATTGTCTTTTTTACAATTTCGTGTGAACATTTCTCCCCCTGTATAGCTCTTTTAATTTTTGGTAGCAGTAGTGATTTGCTATACAATCGCTCAGTGATCTATGCGCCTGATTATTTTCAATATGAAAATAATCACAAATTGTGGATAATTTTAAATTTCCACATTCTATATCACAATGCTTTGCAAAGCGGAGAGTGTCAATAAAATCATTGCTAAGTTTTGCTCCTGCTATTTTTAACAGGCTGTCATACAAAATGTTTAAGTCAAACGAGCTAATATTATGGCCTACGATGGTATCATTGCCGAGAAAGCCTATGTACTCGGTCAATGCTGCTTCAATCGGCGGCTGTCCTACAAGCATCTCATCCGTGATGCCAGTCAAGCTTGTTATCTTTGACGGCAAAGTGCCTGCAATGCTTATTAACGTGCTAAATTCGTCAACTATTTCATTATTTCTAACTTTGACTGCGGACATTTCAATTATATCGCACGTATAAATATTTGTTCCTGTCGTTTCTAAATCTATCACAGTATAATCATCAATCAATTGCAACAGGTTTTCTCCTTTTTCACGTTCCATTACTTCTTGCTCCTTTAAAATTGATGTATAATTGCTTGTGTATTTGCGTAACACGTCCTATAATTTTGACTTGGTTCATATCATCGTCGCTTAAAACTCGTGTTTGATATGAATGTTTTCATGTGATCATCGCCTATCTATATTATTATTATAGCATATTGTTTTCAAAGTGTCAACAAAAAAATAGCGTTCAAATTTGTACAATCATAGAAAATAAAAAATGTGTCAAAATGTGTTGACAAACAGCCACTCAAGTGCTATACCACAAATGTAGGCTAAAGGTCACGCAAAAAAAACGAGGTGATATAATGACAAACGGCGAATTATTAAAAAAACAGGAGAAATTAAAAAATGAAAACAATAGGTACAATCGCACTTTATAACCTATGCAATGATGAACAGCTTTTTACCTGTGGAACGAACGAGCAGTATAAAAAGATGTTTTGTTAGAGGATGTCATGAAGCTTTTTTTATCCACGGGTGAGTATCAGATTTTGCTTTTAACGGCGAGGAGCTGTAAACGGCGGAGTGTTCTTTTAGTTTTGATGCAAGCGTTTACAAAAAGTTTACAAGTAGATTAAAGCATCTATGGCAAGGGGAATTTAATTGCGGGGGGGTGTTTTTCCTTTTGTTTTCAAGGGGAATTGCGATTTTAAAGCTGAAAAAAGTTACTAGGAGTAGTTGATAAAATGTAAAAATTGTGGTAGAATGAATATGTATATTTAAGCGTTATTGAGTTCTGTGCAATTTAACCATGCTGATTTAGAATCTGTGCTATCAAAAAAATCATTATCACATTTGAAACCATGCCTATCCACTGGCATAAAACGCATAATGCAATATATTTTTTGCTTTGAGACACTAGCTTAATCAACCGCTGATCGCCAAGCCGCTGAACTATCCTCCGACCTCATACTTAGGCATATTAAGCCCATCGCTCAAAGCCATTATGCTGCTCGAATACCCATCGGATTTGTAAAATTCCAGCAAAATTCTTATGCTGCTGTTGTTCATACTAAAGCCTCCCGACAAACCAATAGAAATCAAAATCCAAGGTTAGCCATGTCTAACTTATTTTAATCGTGCCACACTTCCCACTCTTTTCAACCCCTCAAAAAATATTTTCACAAAAAATTTTTCAAATAAAAAGCGGACAGCCGCAAAAGCCGTCCGCTCTAAAATCTTTACAAATTCATCCTCAAAAATTCCAGTACGTCGCCGTAAACCTCCTGCCTGTTAATCTCGTTCAGCAGCTCGTGCCTTGCGCCCTCGTACAGCTTGAGCGAAGCCTCACAGCGATAATCGCACAGCTTTTCGTAAACCTTCTTTACCCCCTCAGAGTAATCCCCTACAGGATCTGCCGTTCCCGCAAGCAACAGCATAGGAATGTCCTTTGGCAGATTCGAGTACCATTTCTCGTTTGAAACATACCATAACGCCGACAAAAGATTGATATATCCGTTCACCGTAAACTTAAACGTGCAGAGCGGATCAGCAGCGTATTTTTCAACAATATCTCTGTCACGTGAAATCCAGTCGTACTCACTTTGAGAATCCTCAATTTTCTCATTGTACTTGCCAAACATCAGCTTGTTCAGCCGCTCGCTTCTGTAGTTGTCGCCCTTAAGCTTTTTTATAGCCTCCGCCTGTCCCAGAAGAAATTCAATCGCAGCTGTCGCAACCGAGTCGTCCGCTGCGTCAAGCTTTTTGTCCAGCCCATCAATTTTCAGCTTGGTCTCACCGTTCGGACGAAACACCTTTTTCACCTTGCTCCCATACGAATCCGCAGTTCCGATAAAGATATACGCCGAGCATTGGTGTGCGTGCCTGAGAGCATATGCTCTTGCAAAAAAGCTCCCCATACTATGTCCGATAAGAAAATACGGCTTGTCGGGATAACGCTTTTTCATAAGCTTAGTCAGCGTGTAAAGATCCTCAACAGCATTCTGCCAGCCGTTTTCCTCGCTGAAATACCCAAGCTCCTCCTCTGTATCGGCAGTGTCACCATGCCCTAAATGGTCGTTTCCGCACACCACAAAGCCGTTGTCCGCAAGAAAGCTCATAAACTCAGTGTAACGCTCTATGTATTCGCACATGCCATGCGAAATCTGCACAACTCCGCAGGGCTCGCCGTCAGGCTCTATAACTATATACCGACAGCTGTGAATCCCATCCGAGCTGTCAAATCTGTCCTCAATGTACTCTCTCATAAAAATCTAAATTCTCCTTTAAGACGTTAAAAGCCCCGACAATGTAACTCCGCCGACAACAAAAATCAAAACGAAAATAAGTGCCCCTAAAAACATAAGAACAAGATTCGCTATCGCATAGTTCTTGGTAGACTTGTTTTTCGCCGAGCAAGCCATGATTATAGCTCCGATCAGCGGCAGAATCGAGCATAGTAGCATCCACCCGATCCACCCGATAACTCCCGTGGGATTTTCAGCCGCCTGAGCCTGGTTAATCTGTGCGTAAACAGGATTAGGCATAGGATTTGGCTGAACATTCGGCTGCTGATAGCCCTGAACAGGTTGACTAATTTTCGGCTGAGCCGCTCCGCAGTTAGGACAGAGCATATCTGTATCTCCTATCTGCGCTCCGCAGCTTGTACAAAATTTTGACATAAAACCACTCCATTCTATTTTAGCTGTCAAAAATCAGACAGCGTTTTTTTAATTCAATTCTCTGCCGCCTCGTTCATCCAGACTCTCATCTGATTTTCTCCTCTGTTGCCCCACATATAGTATGGCACAGCCTGCGCCGTATACGGCGCTTCCTTAGGCGGCTGAGTTGAATAAAGCGCATCACTCCTCTCACGGCGCACTCCCTCAACAAGCAGCTTCTCCGTATATCCGAGCCTTTCATCGCTAATCTGACGCAATGAAATAGCACCGCTTCTTTTCAGTGAAATCGATAAAACATCGCCGTCGTTGTCCACACCCTCAAAGCAGTAGACAAGCGGACCTCGACAAATCGCTGCGCTCCCAGTCAGTCGAGGAACCTTGCTTGAAGCGTACACACGGTAAGGCGTATCGTCTAAATCAAGCATAAGCTCATCGCCGTCCTTCACGTCAATATACGCATATCCCTTTTTTAGCAGCGGATAAATCACTACTCCGTTCTTTTTGAACAGATAATTTTTTTCGCTCCACGATGGCACTCTTATCGCAGCTTTTCCGTCAGCGTTAAGCACCTTGTAATTAATTTCAAAGCTGTACGGATATTTTGTTTGGCAGATAAGCTTCATTCCATTTTCAAACTTCACCTCGCCGTCGGCAAACAAATGGCAAAAAACTGTATTTTCGTTTTCGCCGTAAGCGTACTTTCCAAACGAAGTAATAAGCCTTGCAACATTCGGCGGACAGCAGGCGCAGGCGTACCACTTCGGACGAACAGGCAGATCGTGCCGATGAGTAGGAGAAGCTCCCGAAATCCCAGGCACAGCTTCAAGCGGATTTACATAGAAAAACCTCTTTCCGTCAAGCTGCATTCCCGAAAGCACGCCGTTGTAAAACGCTCGCTCCAAAACGTCCGAATATTCTCTGTCAACATCCGTCTCAAGCATTCTCGAAGCAAAAAACATCAGCCCGATAGCCGCACAGGTTTCCGCATAAGCAGTGTCGTTCGGCAGGTCGTAGTCAACGCTGAACGCTTCCCCTATAACCGTTGAGCCTATGCCGCCCGTTATGTACATTCTTTTTTTAGTAATGCTCTCCCAGAGTGTTCTGCAAGCTTTCAAAAGACCTTCATCACTCGTCTGCGAAGCTAAATCCGCCATTGCAGTATAAAGATAAACCGCCCTCACTGCATGACCAGTTGCGTCAGTCTGCTCTCTCACAGGCTTTGCGCCCTGAAGATAGTCGTAATCGGACGGATTGTTTCCCCACACCGTCCAGTCGCGCTTTGCAGCCTCCTCCTCGTAGAAATGAGGATTGACTCCCCTCTCGTTTATAAATCTTTCACAAAGCTCAAGGCAATGCTCGTTTCCCGTCAGACGATACATCTTCATAAGCGCAAGCTCAATCTCAGGATGCCCGGGACAGCCCTCGTTTTTGTCAGTGACAAACCTCCTGTAAATATGCTCAACATTCTTAGTCATAACATCAAGCAGTCTGCTCTTTCCCGTCGCCTCGTAATATGCGCAGGCGGCCTCAATCATATGCCCCGAGCAGTAAAGCTCGTGACCCTCCATAAGATTTTTCCAACGCTTTTCTCTGTCCTTTATCGTAAAATAAGTGTCAAGATAGCCGTCATCGTCCTGAGCGTCCGCTATTATCTCAATAAGCTCGTCAGCCCTTTTCTCTAAATCCTCGTCAGGGAAAAGCACAAGCGAATAAGCCGCCGCTTCAAGCCATTTAGCCGCATCGCTGTCCTGAAAAACCATTCCGTAAAAGCCATCGCCCGTATCCTCGCCCTTAAGCGCCTTGGCGGCGTTTTTAAAATTGGCGACAACGTGACTTTTCTCTGCCCCATCAGCCTCGTCATTTAAAACGCTGTACTGGTAAGGCAGAACCACGTCCTTAATAAGCCGCTGATAATCGCTGATAAACCCGCTCCCAGACTTAAATCCACTCTGTGAAAGCTGCTTTTGAATTTTCATTTGACGTCCTCCATTTTTATATTAGTTCCTAGTTTAATTATATACTACTATTCCAAAAAAGTCAACCGCTTTTTTCTTTCGCCGCTAATTTTTTCACATATCTTTTTTGCAGTAAAAAATTGTGAATTTATTATTTAAAGCTGTTGTCAAAATGCACAAATAAGTTGCACTGTGCTAACCTATTTTTTGTTCATGTGAACAAAAATGATGAACATATTATTTCCCCTCTTGACAATCGGGTTGCTATGTGCTAACCTTATATATAAAGGTATAGTTAGGAATAGCAAACTGACATACCAAGGGCGCATACGCGTCCAATCATAATTTGCAGCGGACAAGAATAGTGTATTAGAAAAGAGGTCCTAATTATGATGCCGCTCACGTTAGCTTCAACAGGCGAGGAAAATATGATTAAAAGAGTCGGCGGAAACAATGAGATAAGAAAATTCCTGGAAAATCTCGGCTTTGTCGCAGGTGCGACAGTGACGGTTATAAGCGAGATTTCAGGAAACGTCATTGTCAATATCAAAGAATCAAGAGTAGCTATTTCCAAGGAGATGGCTGCTAAAATAATGATTTAAATATGCAAGGAGGAAATGCCATATGGCAACACTTAAGGAAGCAAAAATCGGCGAAACCGTCAAGGTAAAAAAGCTTAACGGCGAGGGTGCGGTAAAGCGCAGATTTATGGACATGGGAATCACAAAAGGGATTGAAATCTACATAAGAAAGGTTGCGCCCTTAGGAGATCCGATTGAGGTTACAATCAGAGGCTATGAGCTTTCGCTCAGAAAAGCCGACGCTGAGATGATTGAAACTGAGCTTGTAAAATCAGCAACATAACTAAAAGCCTATGCTTGGGCATATTTTTAGGTTTATCCGTCATTTTTAACGCGAACCTGTAACGGCGTTTCTTGTACGCCATTTTCACAGTTTGCTTGTCGGATTCAAAGCCTAATGAACCGTATGATATGAAAGGACTGAATTATATGGAAATTAGAATTGCGCTTGCGGGAAATCCTAACGCAGGCAAAACCACACTGTTTAACGCTCTGACTGGTTCTAATCAGTTTGTCGGAAACTGGCCGGGCGTTACAGTAGAGAAAAAAGAAGGTAAGCTCAAGAGTAATAAAGAGGTTACAATCACCGACCTCCCTGGTATTTACTCGCTTTCTCCCTACACTCTTGAAGAGGTTGTTGCGAGAAATTACCTTATCAACGAGCGTCCTGACGCTATTTTAAACATCATTGACGGTACTAACCTTGAAAGAAACCTCTATCTTACAACTCAGCTTGTAGAGCTTGGTATTCCCGTTGTCGCCGCAATCAACATGATAGACGTTGTAAATAAAAACGGCGATAAAATCAATATTGAGCAGTTAGAAAAGGAGCTTGGATGTAAGGTAGTAGAAATTTCCGCTCTTAAGGGTACGGGAATCAAGGAAGCGGCTGAAGCGGCTGTAAAGGCTGCGGAGAGCAAGACTCCGACTGTACCTCAGCACACCTTCTCAGGACCTATTGAACACGCAATCGCTCATATCGAGGAGGCTGCTCTCCACGAGCTTCCTGAAGAGCAGCAGAGATGGTACGCTATCAAGATTTTTGAGCGCGACAGCAAGGTGCTTGAGCAGCTTAAAATTGACGAAAAGGTTCTTTCTCATATTGAGAAGGACATTGACGCCGCTGAAAAGGAGCTTGACGACGACGCAGAGAGCATTGTTACAAACGAGCGTTACGTTTACATAGCAACCGTAATCAAGGAATGCTATAAGAAAAATAATCAGGGCGGTCTTACCGTGTCGGACAAAATTGACAAGATTGTCACAAACCGTATCTTAGGACTTCCGATTTTCGCAGTAGTAATGTTCCTAGTTTACTACATCTCAATGGTAACCGTAGGTTCAGCGGCTACCGACTGGGCAAACGATGGACTGTTCGGAGACGGCTGGCATCTGTTCGCTATAGGCTCAAGCTCGTATAATGATGATGCTGACGAATATTCAGCGGCATATAACGCAATTGACGCTTACGATGCAGTTGTAGAGGACGAAGAGGGTGAGCTTGACACAGAGGCAACTCTGGCGGCTATTTCAGCGCTCACCTCCGCTGACGAATCTGTCACCTACACTCTTGAGGACGAGGAAACACTTGAAGAGTATGATATAACCGTTTACTTCTCATCAGTTCCAAGCGACGCTGACGAGGAAGAGGTAAACTCAATGTCATTCGCAGATGCTGCGACCTACTTCACTGAAAACGGCTTTGACGAGCCCGATCCTGCTGATTATGGCGTATGGGTTCCTGGAATCCCCGCTCTTATCGAATCAGGACTTGACGCTGTAAACTGTGCAGACTGGCTCAGCGGACTTATTCTTGACGGTGTTGTAGCTGGTGTCGGCGCAGTACTCGGATTCGTTCCTCAGATGCTGGTTCTCTTCATCCTGCTTGCTATTCTTGAGGCTTGCGGTTATATGGCGAGAATTGCGTTCGTAATGGACAGAATCTTTAGAAAGTTCGGACTTTCAGGTAAATCCTTTATCCCGATTCTTATCGGTACAGGCTGTGGTATCCCTGGAATCATGGCTTCACGTACAATTGAAAATGAGCGTGACAGACGTATGACAATCATGACCACAACCTTTATCCCATGCGGAGCTAAACAGCCGTTTATCGCTATGATGGTAGGCGCAGTGCTTGGCGGAAGCGCATGGATCGCTACAAGCGCATACTTTATTGGTATGGCGGCAATCATAATTTCAGGTATCATGCTTAAGAAAACCAAGCTTTTCGCAGGAGATCCCGCTCCGTTCGTAATGGAGCTTCCTCCTTACCATATTCCTACTGTAGGAAACGTCCTCAGATCCATGTGGGAGCGCGGCTGGTCGTTCATCAAAAAGGCTGGTACAATCATACTCCTTTCAACAATCGTTGTTTGGTTCACATCCTTCTTCGGCTGGGTAGACGGCAGCTTCGGAATGCTCGCTGAGGAAGAAATGGAGTACAGCATTTTAGCTTATATCGGTAAGGCTCTTTGTTGGATCTTCGCACCTCTCGGATGGGGCAACTGGAAAGCAACAGTTGCGGCTGTTACAGGACTTGTCGCCAAGGAAAACATCGTTGCGACAATGGGTATTCTCTACAGCGGCGGCACAAGCATTTATGCTTCGCTCGCAAGCGCATTCACAACAGTTGCAGGCTGGTCGTTCCTTCTGTTCAATCTCCTCTGCGCACCCTGCTTCGCTGCAATGGGAGCTATCAAACGTGAGATGAACAACACCAAGTGGTTCTGGTTTGCAATCGGATACGAGTGCGGATTTGCTTACGCAGTAGCGCTTGTAGTTAATCAGCTCGGCAACCTCTTCACAGGAAATCTTGTAGCATCAACCACAGGAATGACAATTGTAAATATCGTTTCTCTGATAGTTTCAATTGCACTCATCGTTCTGATGGTTTACATGCTTGCTAAGCCCTACAAGGAGGCTGACAAGTTTACAGGTAACGTTGAGGTTACGGCATAAGAAAGGCGGGCTTTAAATGAGCAGTATTGTCGGAACTCTTATTGTAGGAGTAATACTTGCGGCAATCGTTGCGCTGATTATTTACTCCATGATAAAGGACAGAAAACAAGGCAAAAGATCCTGCGGCGGAAACTGCGGCTGCTGCCCTAATTCGTGCAACTGCCATGCTCCCGCAAAGCCTAAAAAGTAAAAAATATTCACAGCGTCTGAAATATATCAGGCGCTGTTTTTTATGTTGTAAATATTTCATCAAATAAATTTCATTAGTTTATGGTACAATATTCTTTGCGAATCAGAGCGTGTTCACATAAACGGCTTATCTGAACATACTCAAAATCAGAGGAGATTTTTATGAGAACAATAGACCATATCGCATTTTCATTTGAATATGCAAAGGATGTACTAAAAATCCATGGCTTTTTAAAATTCACAGGCTTTGTAATCGGCAATATAATCCCCGACTATTCCTACCACACCTACCACAAAAATATTGGTCATAATATTTCCACCGCAAGGAAAAAGCTTGCGCTTGCATGGCTCTGCGAGCAGCAGCACGGCAAAGGTATTATTTTTTACTACCGCTTAGGAATTGCCGCTCACTATATCTGCGACTCCTTTACCTTTCCTCATAATAAACAGTTTCACGGCAATCTTACGCAGCACTTAAGATATGAATATATGCTCCACGATGCGGCGAACGAAGCCTCCTTTGAACCGTCAGGAGAGATACAGCTTACGTTTACCTCGCCGAATGAGTGTATGCGCTACTTAGAGCTTGCACACTTTGCCTATACAAAATATTCAAAAAAATCTCCCAGAGAGGATTTAAACTGGATTTCCACTATTTCCTCAACTATACTCTTAAGCTCGCTTAGCTTTTCCTCAAAGCATAAAGCTACGCTGTGCGACATTCTGAACAAACACAAGCTAATTGTGCAAGGAAAATGAAACCTGCGTGAGAAATGATTTTTTTCTTGACAAATGTCTTTTCGTGTGTTATAATGTTCTTGTTGGCACATTAACGAAAGGAAGTTTATTATGAAATTAAGAAAATCTATTGTCTATTCAGTTGCCGCAGTGATGGCAATTTCCATGCTTGCAGGCTGTTCAGGCTCTGATGATTCATCATCTGAAAGCAGCGATTCCGACACAAGCAGTGACGCTAAGGTTGATGTCTATATGGATTCTGACGGCTACGCCTACTACTATACTGAGGACGGCACAAAGATGATGCTTTACTCCTATGAGTATTCAGAGGAGGACGAGGACGATACCTCAAGCTATATCTATGATTATTACGATGATGAAAACGGTCTGACCTTTACTATCCCAGACGGCTGGTACGCTGACGACTCCTATGGCTATCCGTACCTCTTTGTAGACGGCGATGACAGCTATAATGAGATAATGGGCTTCTTCCCGACTACCTATATCTTTGACGCTGACGAGGACGGAAATGTAGGCGAGGACGTTATCGTTTCCTACTACGAGGAGCTTGTAGAGGACGAAACCTATACCTCCTACGAGCTTACCGAAACGGGCGAAACCACCGTTGGAGAATACACCGGAGCTTACTATGATGTTACAGCCTCCTACGAAAGCGATGACGATGAGGAGGAATCCTTCCGCACTAGATACATTATCACCGAAGGCGACAATTCCTTCTGCATTATGCTGATGTCGCTTGACGATGACGATTCGTTTGCTACAGTAACAGACGCCTTTGACGAAATCTACGACACAGTAACTCTGCCTACCACCGAACAGCTTGGCTACGATGATGAGGAGGAAGAGGACACTGAGGACGAAGATACCGAAGAAGATGACGCTGATGAAGATTCTTCCGAAGAAGCTGAAGATGATTCAACCGAAGAAGCTGACGAATAAGCAATTACAAAAAAATCAAAACGGCAGCTTAGGAAAGCTGTCGTTTTTTGCTAAGGAGAATTTTGAATATGAAAAAATTTATCTGCGTTTTGCTTGCACTGCTTTCTCTGCCCTGCTCACTGGCAGGCTGTTCATCTAAAAATGAAAGCAATTCCAGCTCACTTGCAGAAAATACAGACAGTGAGCAGTCTAATGAATCCGATATTTCAAGCCGCTTTTATGACAGCTATGAAAAGGATGGACTTTCCTTTGATATTCCTGACGGTTGGTTTGTTGAGGACTCAGGCGGTCACCCAGATTTCTTTGTGGATAACGATGACGGCAGTACCGATGAGCTAATTGAAATTTTTCCGACCGAGGTCTTTTTCGGCAAAGGTGAAGTCACGGAAGAAACTATAATTTCCTATTACGAAGCTGAAATTGAGGACGGCTACTGCTCTGACTACTTGCTCACAGAAAAAGGCACGCTTGAAGCGGCTGCTTTCAGCGCAAGCTATTATGACGTTACAGCGAGCTACACAAATACAAGCTACGGCTCTGACCGCACAAGATATATTGTTACTGACAAAGATTACCTAATTATCCTGATTTCACTTGATACCGACGCTTCATTTTCGTATGTCGAAGGTTCGTTTCAAAGCTTTTCTGATACAATAGTTTTTCCAAGCGATAAATAAAAGTAGAATAAAAAAAGACTGTTTAACAGTCTTTTTTGTTTGAAATATAGTTATAATGAGCTACTGCATATCCAAAAGCGTCAGGATCCGCTCTCTTACTTTAATTTTATTTTCATCAGAAAGTTTAGAATACATAGCAAGAATCGTAATTTCATCCAAATTTAAATCAGAAATATTTGAATCCTCTTCATCACGTCTGCCTAAAATGTAATCCACACTGACGTGACAGCAGTCCGCAAGATCGCAGATATAACTTATCGGAGCCTTGACAGTCCCCTTTTCATAGCGGCTGATTTCCTGCTGAGAAATTCCTATCAGCTTTGAAAGCTCGTTCTGGGTCATTTTCCCCCTGCGAACCTTTGCCAGATTCGGGTAAAGATATAAAAAATTCTGCACAAATTTTCCTTTCAGTTTGTCGTTTGTTAATAAATTTACTCAAAGCGCAGACCCATGCCTAATTTCATCGTGACGTCTGAAATTTCAGAGCAAAAGCTTTTGCTGGATTTTTTTCTGCGTCAAAAACAGCTTTTCCTCGAGCCTATTGGTTCGAGGCTTTTATATTTTTATTATACAACATATTTGAGGTATTGACAAACAGCGTTTTTGATGTTATAATATATTATAGTACAGCATTTATGATGTATTTATACATAAATATCCAGAAATTACATTTAAAGTGCTGTAAAAAATTTTAAGAGGTGATTTTCATGAAAAGAAAAATTATTGCACTGATGTGTTGTGCGATGGCGGTGTTGTTCATTCCTGCTTGTGATGGTCTTGAGGACTATTTGGACGAATCCTCTTCAATTTCGCAAGCTTCCGAAATTGAAGAAGATGACCAAAGCGAAGCTGACGAAGAAAGCGAATCAGATGCGGAAAGTGAAGCGGAGGAGGATAGCAGCAAAAAGGAAACAACTACCATGACCACCACAACTCCGACAACCACGACAACAACTACCACTACAACCACCACTACTCCTACGACTACTACAACGACTACCACCACAACTACAACTACTACGCCGAAGCCTACTACAACTACTACAACTACTAAAAAAACCACAACCACAACTACCACAAAAAAGACAACTACCACAACAAAGGCGACAACTACAACTACTAAAAAAACTACAACGAACACCGATTCCGGCGACAATATTGTCTACATTACTCCCACTGGAAAAAATATCATTCAATAGATTGCAGAACTATTAAAAACAGCGAGCTTACAGCACTTACGGTTGATGAAGCAAAAGCTATGGGCTATGATCGCTGTGGAGTTTGCAACCCTTAGACTAATTAGCTTTTAAATATGCTTTTGAAAATTTGTTTAATTGGAAATAAATGTTGGTTTATTATTTATAATAGTATTGCGGTATGGAATAATTAGATTTAATGGTGATATTAGGTAAAATTTCGGCTTTTGTAACTTTTTTCGCAACTTCTTGCGAAAAAAAAAAAAAAAATGCGAAAAACTATTGACATCTTGGCTAATGTGGTGTATAATTATCTTAATGAAGCTAAAGTGCATTGGTTTACAAGTGCGCACCTAAATCTTTAAACCGTAAAATGCACTTAACGCTTCAGGTTTTAAAAAGGAGGTAATTTTTGGCTTGCCAACAATGGACAAAATTTTCGCCTGATAAGTCAAGGTCAGAAAAATCCCAGGTGCTTGACGGATTTTAGCCGTCAAAACAACCATTTTAGCTTATGAAAAATAAGCTTTGATTACAAATTTTTAGAAGCGAGGTAATTTTATGAAAAAAGCTATTGTTGCGATTTTTTGTTTTTCGGCTCTGATGCTGGGTGTAGGCTGCAGTGAAACTGAAAGTGATTCGGCTGAAACTCAAAGCGTTTTAGAAACAGAAGCTGATACGACAACTACAGCTGAAACGACTACGGCTGAAACCACAACTACAGAGGAAACGACCACAACAACTACAACTACGGCGACTACAACTACAGAAGCGACAACTACGACGAAAGCCACCACCACGAAAGCGACAACTACTACAGCGGCTGAAACTGAAAGAACGGGAATAAGCGATGAATTTAAAGCGGCTATGGACAGCTACGAGGCTTTCTTTGATGAGTACATAGCGTTTATGGAAAAATATTCTCAAGCTTCGACTGAGGATCTTTTAACCATGATGTCTGACTATGCGGACTATATGCAAAAGTACACTGACACTATGGAGAAAATGAACGCTATAGACCAAGATGATCTTACGGCGGAGGAGCTTGCATACTATCTTGAGGTCACAGCTAGAATTGAGCAAAAGCTTCTGGAAGCAGCGCTGTAAAAAGGCACATTACCTGATATTACATACGAAATTTAGGAGGAACTAATATGGAAAACGAAGAAAGCAAAGTATTGGATGCACAGACGGAGAAAGAGTTTTGCGTGAAGTGCGGTTTTCAGCTTCCGCAGGACTGCGATTTTTGCCCTAAATGCGGTACACCAAAAGGTAATGCGGCAGAAGGACAGTCAGGAGAAAAGAAAAAGAGCAAAAAGTGGATTGTTATTCTTATCATTGTAATTGTTGTGTTAGCTGCTTTAGCAGTGGGCGCTTATTTTCTGTTCTTTAATGATAAGGATGAAGATGATGCTGATAACTCATTTACATCAAAACAGCTTCAAACTGCTAATAGTAATGCTAAAGCAGCATACAACGCAGTCGCAGAATATATTGCAGACGAGGAAGTGATGGGTAGAATAGAAGCAGATGTAATTGAAGAAATCGCCGGCTCACACGAGGTTAAAGATGGCGAGGATGGCACTTTTGAACATGAAATTTATGAAGAACTTGGCGATATTGGCGGCGAGATATACATAGATTATCCAGTGACAGTAAATGACTGGGAAACTTTTGTTGTTCAGTGGCGCAATACATCGGAATCAGGTGCAATCGGTCAATATCCAAATATAGTGTCAAGTATTAATATTTCAGTTGACTGGGGAACATACTGTTCTGACGATGTAGAAGAAGTACAAACTCAAACTAACAATATTCTAAAAGAGGCATATACTAAGTATTGCACTTCGGAATTTTCTGAAGTAGCGTCTGATGGAAGCTATTTGTCAATCGATACAAATCCGGAAGATGAAGAGGATGAGAATAATCGTTTCGCATGGATTGCAATTACTAGTGTCAACAGTGATTTGGGTTTGCCGGATTCACTAGAAGCGGAAATGAAATCAACTTCAGCTTTTGACGGCAAGCAAACCGAGGAATTTTCAGACATTGGAGTTTCTGTCACTTGGTCGTACAGCGCCTACACAGGCTTAGAGGTTATGTACAAGCTTATGAGCTAATTAGGGTGGTTAAAATTTATGGAAAACGAGATGCTAGAGAATAAAGAAAAGTATGTTTGCTATGAAAAATATGAAGATCAATGACTTAAATAGGAGGTAAATGATATGTTTTGTAAAAAATGCGGAAACGAGCTTGCGGACGACGCTACTTTTTGCGGGAAGTGCGGAGCTAAGGTTAATGAAGAGGTTAAGCTTAAGGACAACACGGGTACAATGTTAATATCACTTGTTTTGATTGTTTTGGGACTGATTTCTCCGTTTTTGCCGCTTATAAAGATTAGCAGCAATTTGTCCGCCATAATGACCTTGGCTGGATATGATAATGAGGGATTTAGCATAATTAGAGCATTATTCGATTCGCCTGTTAATGATTCAGCAGATATTGTAACCATAGCAATCTATATGTTTTTGCTATTTTTAGGAATAGTTAGCGGGATAGTTTGTATCATTTTAGCTCTGCAAAAAGCTTCAAAAAAGGAAGGTGAAAAACCGTATTTAGATTTTGGGAGCTAAGCTGTACATCAAGTCTAACAATCTTTATAGCAAACCTCGTAATTGCTGCTTCTTTTTCAACAATAAAGCTAGTAATCTACAATAACGAAATACAAGTTTACGAGGTAGAACCACTGCTTTACGCTTTTGAGGCTATCGCTCTAGTGAATTTTGTTATTGCATATGTACCATTTCGCAAGCTCAAAAAAGCTGCTAAAGAAAAGAAAAACAGGTAAATCGAAATACTTTTTGATGGTATAAGCCATGCGGAGTGTGTACTCAATAAGCTTTAGAAAAGGGCAATGCCATAATCCCCTTTTGGCATTGCCCTTTTCTAAAATGAAGCTGTGCAAGTCAATTTTTAGAATTTTTTTCGCAACATATTGCGCAAATTATCAAGTTTATAAGTATAAGCATTGACATTTTAGCTTTTATAGTGTATAATGATTATGAAGATATTGATGCTTTAGCTTGAGGTGCGCACTATGAAAATAAGCTATAAAAAGCTATGGATACTTCTTATTGAAAAGGAAATTTCCCCCGCAACCCTTAGAAAAGATTTAAACATTGCTACGGGAACGATGACAAAACTCCGAAGAAATGAGGAGGTGGCTTTGTCTGTCCTGTTGCGTATATGTGAATATCTGGATTGCAATATAGGGGATATTTGCGATGCAATTAAGGACGATACGGAGTAGTATAGCTATAAGATTTAAAATTACGTTAAAAAACGGGAGAGATGTAATTATGCCTTTTTGCGGAGAATGCGGCTATAAGATGAAGGAAGGCGCCAAATTCTGTATAAGATGCGGAGCAAAGGTTAAGGAGATAAACGCTCAGAGCAGTGTAAGACAATGCCCTAGCTGCGGCGATGCGCTTATTCCAGGCAAGAAATTTTGTGCGAATTGTGGATGGTCGCAGGAATATGGTGATAGACAAAAGCGTACTAAAAGAGAAATCGTTTTTGAGGGAGATATTCACAAATGCCCCAATTGCGGAGAGATTGTAAACGCTTTTTCTGCATTTTGCACAACCTGTGGGTATGAAATCCGAAATGGTACATCCTCTAGCAGTGCAAAAGAATTTGCGTTAAGAATTTCGCAAATTCCGAATACTCCAAATATAACGGCAAAGGCGGATTTTGTAAGTAATTATCCTGTGCCAAATACAAGAGAAGACCTGATGGAATTTATGTTGCTAATCAAAAGCCATGTGAATGATAAATCTGATTTAGATTTCGATATTGTAATGCTAAAAGCTTGGAAAAGTAAGCTAGAACAGATTTACGAAAAAGCTAAGATTTGCATAAAAGACGATGCACGTCTTGACGAAATAAATAAAATCTATTTAGAAACAAAAAAGCTGATAAAAAGAAAACTTAACAAAAAACTGAGCAAAGAATGGCGTAGAGAATGGCGTCGAAATCACTTTGTCTTAAGCTTTGTCTTAAGAGCAACGTTTTGGGGTATAGTGATTCCAACTGTGATATGCATGCTAATTGCATATATCGAGCTTAATTAAGCAGGTTTGTAGGTGAAAAGTATGTCGATATTTAATAAAACAAACAAAAAAGGCGGATTTATGGACGAGATTCGCTGTGACGAGCCTTCATATCTTATATGGAGATGGCATCCGTCAGGTGTGCGAGTAGGTACATCTAATCGTGAAAATGCTATTCGCTGGGGTTCATCCCTTAGGGTTAAGGATGGCGAAACTGCTGTATTTGTATACAATCAGAAAAACGGCAAGATGCAGGACTTTATCGAAGGACCCTTTGACGGTATACTAAAAACCAATAATTTGCCGATACTTGCAAGCATAGTAGGTCTTGCGTATGAGGGCGGCACGCCATTTCAGGCGGAGGTCTACTTTATAAACACAGCACAGATAATCCAGACGAAATTTGCCGTACCCTATTTCGATGTGTTCGACCCTCGTCTTGACGACTTTGGTGTTCCCGTGGCGGTAAGGGGCACGCTTAGCTTTAGAATCAGCGATTACAGGCAGTTTATAAAGCTTCACAGGCTAAATGATTTTAGCCTACAGGAGTTTCAAAATGAGATAGCTCATGCTGTTAGCCGCTATGTTAAGGACGTTGTCGCAAACGCTCCGGCACAAAACGACATCCCGCTTGTGCAGATTGAGGCTAAAATCTCTCAGATAAACGACATGGCAGAGCTTTATCTAAGGGATAGGCTTGAGGAGGGCTTTGGCGTAACAGTTTCGGGAGTTGACATTGCAGTGATTGACGTCGACAAGACGAGCGATGAGTACAGACAGCTTATGGCGGTTACAAAGGAGCGCAGCTCGGCGACAATAAGGGCTCAAACTGCCGCAGATATAAAGAATATACACGATAAGCAGCGCATAGAGGCTGAAAATTACGAGCAAACTCTCCGCTATCAGCGTGAGGAAGCACAGTATGCACAGCACAAGGCAACGCAGTCTGCAAACCTTGGAGCATTCCAAACCGAAAAGCAGGCTGAGGTCGGCATTGCTGGAGCTGAGGCTTTAGGGCACATGGGAGAAAACGGTGCAGGAGATGTTGATTTATCTAGCGGCGGCGGTTCAGGCGGCTTTAACATGGCAGGTTTAATGGCAAGCATGGCTGTAGGCGGCGCTGTAGGGCAAAACATAGCAGGGACTATGAACAGCATGATGAGCAGCGCAAATCAAACGGCTGCGCCTCCTCCGATTCCGTCTGACGTTTACCACGTTGCAGTAAATGGTCAGGCGACAGGACCGTTTGACATTGCGGCGCTTACACAGATGGCGGCTGCAGGGCAGCTTAAGCGGCAGAGCCTTGTCTGGAAATCAGGAATGGCACAGTGGGAAAAGGCGGAAGCGATTGACGCGCTGAAAGCATTATTCGGAGAGGATATGCCGCCGATAATAGAGAAATAAAAAAGGCAGCTGAACTAGTCTCAGCTGCCTTTTTTATTTAAGAATTTACTCCTCCTTGATATTTCCCATTATAATTCCACGTCCATTAGTGGAAATATATACTCTTCCGAAGGTTTTGGGATCGCCTGAAATTACATCGTTGACATTTCCCCATTTTTGAGTATCATCGTTAATTCTCGTCCATGTTTCGCCCTTATCGGTGGACATATAAACGCCGTCGCCCTCGTTGTTCGCCTCGCCCAGCATATACAACGTCATGTAATCAGCGCCGTCAGCGGCTTTTCCTACCGTTATGCAAGAGCAATCCTGAATATCCGTTCCAACCTTGGTAAGCTCCTGATCGCCGTCAGCGTCAAGATAGTAAACTCCGCCGTTGCCCATTGCTATCCACAAATCGCCCTCAGTATCTGTCGTAACCTCATAGGTGAAGTTTGCGACCAGCGTTTCGGCTATCTTCTCCCAGCTTTCTCCGCCGTCCGTACTCATGTAGAACTTTCCGTCGTCAACCGCATAGAATCGGTCGGGATTAACCTTGTCGGTATCTATAAGGCAGCTTCCAGTAATATCAGTACACTCTGTCCAGGTTTCGCCCCAGTCCTTTGTGATGTAGAACGAGCTGCCTGAAATTCCTGGCTGCCAAAGCAGCGTTGAACCGTCTGCCGAAAGCTTAACCGTGCCGCCCGAGGATATGAGCGATTTGTCAGGAATACTTGCAACCTCCTGCCAAGTCTGCGCTCCGTCTGTCGAATAGAATATCGTTCCATAATCCTCAGTTGTCGCACGTACTACAATATTGTAATCAAGCATAGCGCAGTCAATTGAAGTAGATGAAAAATCTCCGTAATGCTCACTAGGCGCAACGTCAACATCGTCATGCCTGAAGCCGTAAATGTCGCCCATTATCGAGTAAAGCTCAGGCGCATCGTTGGCATTAGGAGAAACAAAGTCGAAAATCGCCGTTTCCTCCACGCCCACTGCAGCAACCGAAAGATTGATCGCTTCGCTTTCTGCGCTTGTCAGATTGTCTGTTTTAAATATTGTAGCTCCTGTGCCGTACATAATTTCATCAGGATTAAAAGGATTTATAGCAACTCCCGTCATCCACCAGCCAGGCTTAAGCTGCCCCTGCCAGTCAAGCCATTCGGCTTCGCTTATGTCAATCGTGTAGTTTTCCGCTCTCGTTTCAGGATCCCAAAGTCCCGTCCAGCTTTCTCCGCCGTCAAAGCTTACAAAAACATTATCAACTACCGCCCACAGGTCAAGCGTGGTAACAACAATCATATTCGGATCGCTCGGATTTACTGAAAGTCCGCTGTAGCCGCAGGTGTATTTAATATCAGGAGTAATTTCCTCCCATGTGCCGTCTGCAATCGAATACTTCTGAACAGAGCCGTTTCTCGCATCGCTTGGACCTGCCTTGTCGCTGAAGGTGCAGTAAAGATAACCATCGGAGGAAATTTCCCCTTGAATCGGCTTCATACCGTCGCTGCTTTCGGTTTTTGCATGAGTAGGATTTTCCACCTCTGTCCAGGTTTCACCCGCATCGTCCGAACGGAAAATTACATTTCCCTCGGTTCTTGCCGCACCTGCAAATATAGTTTGGCAGGCTTCGCCATCCTCAGCTGAGGACTTATCAAAAGCTATCCATGTAATTCCAATTGAATAGCCCTCCTCAACGTAGCCGCCTGTAGTCGGAAAGCTTTCAACCTGTTCCCATGTCATGCCGTAGTCGGTTGACTTGAACAGTCCATCGCTTCTCGAACCGTAATAAAGAATACTGTTGTCGCTCGGATCAACCTGCAAGCGTTCGCCGCAGCCTCTGCCTACCTCGTTGCCGCCCATCTTAAAATCAACGTCAACCTTTACCCAGTTTTCGCCGTAGTCGTCGGAAACCATTATCGCTCCGTCAGAGCTTGTATAGGTTCCGGCGGCAAGGTAAACTCTGTTCGTTTCAACAGGATCTGTCGCAATGCTCTCGATTCCCATCAGATTCCAGTCGTCGCCGCCTATGCAGTCGGTTATGCAGACCCACTCGCCCGTTTCGCTGTCAAGGCGATAAGCTCCGCCTATGTCGGTACGGCAGTATGCAAGTCCCTCCTCTGTAGGATTATACAACACATTAGGAACAAATCCTCCGCCGACAATCTGAACGTTACCCCATTCCCAGCCTGTATCGACCGCTTCGCCGTTGTAATAATCCTCCTCGCTTATGCTGCCGTCTGATTTTGACGAGCTGTCGTCGCCGTCACTGTTTGAACAGCCGAACGCCGACACTGATAAAAACAACGCCAAAGCAAGCGAAATAAATTTTTTTAGCTTCATAGAACACTCCTTTTTATTTTAAAATCAAAGCTATTATTTTTTTATGAAATGCAGAATTTTAGACTGATAATCTCCCCAGATTCCGCCTATGTTAATTCCGCACTGCATCAAAGCCGCACCTGAAAGCAAAACGTCAGGATTAGATTCTTCATAATAGTAGACTTCCCTGTCAAGCCCCTTGAGCTTAACCGAACGTGAACGCTCGTTTGGTCTGCCGAGAACCTGTACAAATTCAAACAGGGCTTCGCTCTTATCCTTTGCGACAAACATCCATGCGTCCCATGTGTTGTCCTCGAACATATTACCTATACGATAATGATCTCCTGTGCGCACAAGCATGTTGTACCTGTTAAATTCGGCAATCTGCGCAGGTATAGAATCTCTGTCCTCCTGCGAAATTTTTGTAACGTCAAGCTCGTAGCCGAACGTTCCTACCATCGCCACATGAGCTCTTGTAGAAAACGGCGTGCTTCTGCCAACCGTGTGATTCGGGCAGTCTGAAACGTGTGCGCCCATCGCAGAGCAAGGATAGCACATTGAAGTACCATATTGGATTTTAAGCCGCTCAACTGCATCGGTATCGTCCGAGCACCATATCTGCGGAGAATAGTAAAGCATACCAGGATCAAACCTTGCGCCTCCGCCTGAACAATTTTCAAGCAGGATATGCGGATAATCTGTAGTAAGACGGTTCATCAGATCATAAACTCCCAGCACGTACCTATGCCAAAGCTCACGCTGACGTTCTCTCGGAAGCGCATTTGAAGCGACCTCTGTAAGCTGACGGTTCATATCCCACTTTATGTATTCGATATTAGCGCTGTCAAGAATTTTTCTCATCAAGCCGTAAATGTAATCACGAACGTCCTTGCGTGAATAATCAAGCACATACTGTTCACGGCAAAGAGTAAGCTCTCTTCCCTTTACTTGAATCGCCCAGTCGGGATGCTCTCTGTAAAGCTGTGAATCAGGTGAAACCATTTCAGGCTCAAACCAGATTCCAAACTTCATTCCAAGCGAATTAACTCTGTCAACCAGTGCTTTAAGTCCGCCCTCGATTTTACTGTCATAGACAAACCAATCGCCCAGAGAGGAATTATCCGCATCTCTGTGACCAAACCAGCCGTCGTCCATTACAAGCATTTCTATACCAAGCTTTGATGCCTGCTCTGCAATCTGATAAAGCTTTTCGGCGGTGAAATTAAAGTAGGTAGCCTCCCAGTTGTTAATCAAAATCGGGCGGCGTTTATCCTTGTACTCGCCTCTTACAAGATTATTTCTATATAAATCATGAAAGGTTCTCGACATCTTTCCAAGACCACTGTCGGAATAAACCATAACAACCTCAGGAGCGGTAAATTTCTCGTCAGGTTCGAGCAGCCATTCAAAATCATTGCTGTTTATACCCATCAGATAGCGGGTTTTCTTATGCTGCGTCACCTCTGCCTGAGATACAAAATTTCCAGAGTAAACGAAGTTGAAGCCATAAGCCTCACCGCTGTCCTCGTCCGCTTTATGCGAACACAGAGCCGTAAAAGGATTGCTTTGATGTGAGGACTCCCCTCTCATCGAATCAACGCTTTGCTTGCCGTGATGAAGCGGTGCGCGTTCTAATGCACGTTCTCTCGCCCATGAGCCGTTGAGAGTAATCATATCCAGCTTATCGGTATCAAATTCAACGCAAGCTGAATATACTCTTGTAAGCTTAACATTATCCTGTCCCACATTTTTTATTCTAATCGAGCGAGTGATAACGTCAAGCTTTTCAAAAGCGGTATAAATCAGCGTGGCTTCAAGTTCCGCCGCCTTGTCCTCCATTGTAATTTCAAGCGTCTGAGCCTCGTCCGGTGAATTTGTAAAGGTTGCTGGAAGTCCCTCAAGCACGGGCTTGCCGTCATAGATTTTATAGGATTTATAGCGCAAATCGCAGGTTGACGCACCGTTTTTATCAAGTATGCTCAAAGCGTGCTCACGGTAATCGCCTAATCCAAAGCAGGGATATTCAAAGGGCAGAGTATCCATAAAGCTTGCTCGGTCGCGGTTATTTGTTTCAGGCGTGAAAGGATTCTCGTCAAGTCTGAGCAGGTAGTTTAAATTCTCATCAGGCAGCACCTTGCCAAAATAAACGTGAGCTAAATAGCCCTCTGATACAACGCTCAGAATATAGCAGGTATTATTAGCCGTAAGCTTAAAGCTATTACTTTTTTCATTATAGGTTATTGACATATATTTTTCCTCCGTTTTTTTATTTTATTATGTAGATATATTTCAATTTACGATACTGTAAATTATTTTCTCATTGACGTTCGGCTCAATGCGCTTTCTCTCAAAGAGCTGTGAAACGGTGACAAGCTCAAAGCCTCTGTCAAGCAATACAGGAATGACCTCTTCCAGCGTCTTTACGGTAGCGTCATTTCCCTCCATATCGTGAAGCAGCGCTATCACTCCGTCCTCAGCAAATGACAAAATCCCGTCAATGCGCTGACTGACAGACACCCTTTCATCCCAGTCGTCAACGCCCTTGCCGCAGATGAAAGTCAGCTTAACCTGCTCATACAGATTATCGCTCAGGGCTATATATGGCGGTCTGAAAAATCTAGGAGCCGTTCCAGTTATATCAAAAATCTTGCGCGAGGTTAAATCTATCTCTCTTAAAATCTCATCATTACTCATTTTTGACATATCAGAATGTGAATAGGAATGATTTTCTATTTCACATCCAATAGAAAACGCTCTTTTTACAATTTCTGCCGTCTGGTCGTTTATATTTTCTCCGACAAGAAAGAACGTTCCCGTCACGTTATATTTTTCAAGAATATCCAGCACGCCTGGCGTTGTGACGCTTGGTCCGTCGTCAAAGGTAAATGCTATCAGTTTATTTTCCATAATGCTTACTACACCTCTTTCTAATTTATATTATATCCAACTTCTTTCAATTTGTCAAGTACGTCCGCAAAGGTTTTTAAAAAGAAAAAAGCTTGTTTCATTTTTTCATAACCTGATTTCTTTTGGAGAGGCTCTTTTATACAAATTGAATAAATTTGACACAGAGATTTTGTTATTTTTGCACATTGACATCGTTTTCAAAATGATATATAATAGAGATAATAACGCACAAAGCTTTTGTATGAACGCTGTTCATTTTGTATGAACGCAGTTCATACAGTGGTCGTTTGTGCGGTGTTACGTTAAATATATATGTCTTGCAATACAGTTTGTTCTGACTGTATTGCGCAGCTCTTTAACTTTGAAAGGAATGATTATTTTTGACATCTCATAAGCTAAAAAGGATTGCCGCATTTTTGACAGCAATTATTTCTGTAGGAGCAGCTGTAGGCTGTTCATCTTCAAGCTCGGATTCAACTGTTTCTGAGGTAGAAAAGGTTGATGTAGAGGACACAGATTTAATTGACGATATTCCGGAGGACGCCGAGTCTACGATACTTTGGATGGGTACATACGACCTCAATCCTGGTGAGGGCGAGGACAAATCGGTAGAGATGACGCTTTTTAACAACAAGGGCGGAACGGTTGAATATTCTCAGGTTCTCGACAGTGAAAAATTCGACCAGCTTGCCGCTGCTATATTAGCGCAGCAGAATGTTCCTGATATTTTCAAATACGAATGGCTTGCATTTCCGTGTCAGGTTGTAAAGGATATGTATCAGCCGATTGACGAGCTTGTCGATTTTGAAAGCGACCTCTGGGCTGACACCAAGGACGTAGCGGATCAGTTTGTACTTGGAGGAGATCATTACGTTGCTCCTATAAGCTTCACAGTCGGAACGCTTATAATGTACGACTATGACGTTGTCGTTTCAAACGGTCTTGACGATCCATACGAGCTTTACCTTGAGGGCGAATGGGACTGGGACGCATGGACTGATATGATGGACACCTTCTGCTCAAGCGCAACAGGCGATGAAATCAGATATGGCATAAACGGATGGTTCCAGACACAGATCATTCAGCAGACTGGAAAGACAATGGTTAATTATGATCAGGAAACAAACACCTTTACGTCTAATCTTGACGACCCAGATATTGAGCGTGCAGAAAATTTGCTTTATGACATTGGAAAGAAGGGCTACGTAAACACAGAGTGGACAGGAAATGCCAACAACACTCTTTCTGACGGTCTAACGCTTTTCTACTGCATGGGAACTTGGGCTATGACGGGCAACAACGGTCCGTCTGAGGGCGACGATTGGAGAGTAGTTCCTGTACCGAGCGATCCTAATACAGATGAGAAATATATGACGTCTGATATGCTCGCATATATGTGGGTTAAAGGCTCTGACAAATCGGAAGCTGTCAAGACATGGTACGAGTGCTGTCGTGTTGCGGCTACAGATGAAACCTATCTTGAAAATGCAAAGCAGAAATTCCTCAATGCAAATCCAAACTGGACTGAGGAAATGTATCAGGTTTACATTGATGCTTCATCAACCGAGTACACACAGATTTTTGACTACGGCTACGGAATTTCGGGAACTATGTCGGACGACAACTCAAACGAGGACGGCAACTGCATAACAAGAAAGCTTTACGAGTACACAAACAAGACAGACGACGATGGTCACCAGTACACATGGAGTGAGCTGAGAGAATCCTATTCTGCGACTGTTGAAACTGAGCTTAATGAAATAAACGAAGCTATTCAGGAATTTTTGGCTGAGTAAGCTATTTAAAAGCTATAAATCTCAAGTAATAAGCCGCTCCCCTTTTATTAGACATATGGTATAACAGAAACATACCAATCAAGTCTAATAAAAGGGGAGCGTTTATTATGCAAAAAAGAGGAAGTAAATAAAGATATACGCTGAAATTACAGCAAACGCTTTTCTAATCCTATGACTGATAACAAAGCATTTTTTTAAGATAGCGTCCCGTATAGGAGTTTTCATCCTGAGCCACCACTTCGGGCGTGCCTGCGCAGACCACCTCGCCGCCGCCGTCGCCGCCTTCAGGACCTAAATCTATAATATAATCGGCTGATTTTATCACATCAAGATTATGCTCGATTACAAGCACTGTGTTGCCGCCGTCCGCAAGCTTTTGAAGCACCTCAATAAGCTTATGAACGTCCGCCGAATGAAGTCCTGTCGTAGGCTCGTCAAGAATGTAAAAGGTCTTTCCAGTCGCTCTCTTTGAAAGCTCTGTAGCAAGCTTAACACGCTGTGCCTCGCCGCCTGAAAGCGTCGTCGCAGGCTGACCGATTTTGACATAGCCAAGCCCCACCTCGACCAAGGTGTCCATCTTGCGCTTTATTTTCGGAACGTTTTCAAAGAAAGCCGCCCCCTCCTCAACCGTCATATCCAAAACGTCATAAATTGACTTTCCCTTGTACTTTACCTCAAGCGTTTCTCGGTTGTACCTCTTTCCCTCGCAAACCTCGCAGGGAATGTACACATCGGGCAGAAAGTGCATTTCAATTTTTAAAATACCGTCGCCCTCGCAGGCTTCGCATCTGCCGCCCTTGACGTTAAATGAAAATCTTCCCGCATTATAGCCTCTGGCTTTTGCGTCAGAAGTTGTCGCAAAAAGCGCTCTTATGTCGGAAAATACTCCTGTGTATGTCGCAGGGTTCGAGCGTGGAGTTCTGCCTATCGGCGACTGGTCAATCGAAATCACCTTGTCAAGATACTCAAGCCCCTCTATCCGCTCAAAGCTTCCTGAGCGTGCTTTTGAATGGTTGAGCTTTGAGGAAAGCTCCTTGCTGATTATCTCATTTACAAGCGAGGACTTTCCGGAGCCTGAAACTCCCGTCACACAGGTAAAAGTCCCCAGCGGAATTGAAACGTCTATATTCTTTAAATTATTCTGTGACGCACCATAAACCGTGAGAAAACTTCCGTTACCCTCTCTGCGCTTTGACGGAACAGGGATTTTCAGCTCGCCTGACAAGTATTTTCCCGTCCATGAGCGCGGGCATTTCATAACCTCCTCTACCGTTCCCGCACAAACAATTTCACCGCCGTGTACTCCAGCTCCTGGCCCTACGTCCACTATAAAATCTGCGGCTCTCATAGTGTCCTCGTCATGCTCAACTACAATGAGCGTGTTGCCTAAATCCCTCAGCCGCTTAAGCGTGGCGATAAGCTTTTCATTATCTCTCTGGTGCAAACCGATAGACGGCTCGTCAAGAATATACAGCACGCCGACAAGAGATGAGCCTATCTGCGTCGCAAGACGTATTCTCTGGCTTTCTCCTCCCGAAAGCGAACCGCTCGAACGGCTAAGCGTAAGATATTCAAGTCCAACGCTCTTTAAAAATCCAAGCCGCTCTTTAATTTCCTTGATTATAAGTCCGCCAACCTTTTTATCTCGGCTTGAAAGCTCAAGATTCTCAAAAAAGTCAAGCGCCTGCGAAACGGATTTTTCAGTGAGCGAATAAATGTCAAGTCCGCCTACTGTAACCGACAAGCTCTCCTTTTTAAGCCTATGACCGTGACAGTCGGGGCAGGGGTATTCGCTCATGTAGCCCTCTAGCTCGGCTTTCGCCGCATCTGTTGCGTTTTCCTTGTTGTATCTGCGTTCAAGGTTCGTAATTATCCCCTCAAACGAAGTGTTGAAGACATCGCCGAACCAGCCCACTCCCCTTTGCAGGTGCAGCTTCTGACCGCCTGTGCCGTAAAGGAAAATATCCACAGCGTCCTTGTCAAGCTCTTCAACCGGCATGTCAAGCGATATTCCGTACTGCTCGCTAATCGCCTTGTAATAGTTCATAGCAATGGAATCTTCTCCAAGAGTGTTCCAGCCGCTCGCCTTAATCGCTCCCTCACGAATTGAAAGCGATTTGTCAGGAATCACAAGGTCAGGATCAACTCTCTTGAACATTCCCAGACCTGTGCAGGTCGGGCAGGCACCGAACGGATTATTAAAGGAAAACATTCTCGGCTGAAGCTCAGGCAGAGAAATGCCATGCTCAGGGCAGGCATAGTTTGTCGAAAACATCATGTCCTCCCCGTCAATCACGTTCACCACGACAATTCCGCCCGTGAGCGAATTTATTATTTCAATCGAATCAGAAAGCCTGCTCTTAATTCCGTCCTTAACTACAAGCCTGTCAACTACTATTTCAATCGTGTGCTTCTTGTTCTTTTCGAGGCTTATCTCCTCCGAAAGGTCATAGATTATACCGTCAATCCTCACACGCACATAGCCTGATTTTCTCGCCTTTTCAAGCTCTCGCTTGTACTCGCCCTTTCGCCCTCTGACTATCGGAGCCAAAAGCTGAATCTTCGTCCCTTCAGGCAGCTGCATAACCTTATCAACAATCTGATCCACCGTCTGCTGACTGATTTCTCTGCCGCATTCAGGGCAGTGCGGCACGCCTATTCTTGCGTAAAGCAGGCGCAGATAGTCGTAAATTTCCGTCACCGTGCCGACTGTGGAGCGTGGGTTCTTCGAGGTGGTTTTCTGGTCTATAGAAATTGCAGGTGAAAGCCCCTCAATCGAATCTACGTCAGGCTTCTCCATCTGCCCTAAAAACTGCCTTGCATAGGACGAAAGCGACTCCATATACCGCCTCTGTCCGTCCGCAAAAATTGTGTCAAACGCAAGCGAGGACTTTCCAGAGCCCGAAAGCCCCGTCATGACAACAAGCTTGTCACGCGGAATTGTTACATCTACATTTTTAAGATTATGCTCCCTTGCGCCCTTGATTATTATCTTATCATTTGCCATACTTAACTTCCTTTTTTGTACAAAAAATTGTATACTTAATTTTCCGCATTCCTAAGCTCGTTAATTTTATCTCTAAGAAAAGCTGCGTGTTCAAACTCCAGCAGCTTCGCCGCCTCCTTCATCTGACGTGTAAGCTTGTCAATAAGCTGCGCCGTTTCAGCCTTTGTGAGCTTAGATTTCCGCCGTGCGCTGTACTCAACCTCCTCCTTTGTGGAGATTTCAATAACGTCACGCACGTCCTTAATTATCGTCTTTGGAACTATCGAGTGCTTCTCATTAAAATCCATCTGCATCTGACGACGGCGGTTCGTTTCCCTTATCGCACGCTCCATCGAGCCTGTAACCTCATCGGCATACATGATAACTCTGCCGTCGGCATTTCTTGCAGCTCGTCCCATCGTCTGGATCAGCGAGCTTTCAGACCTCAGAAAGCCCTCCTTGTCAGCGTCGAGAATCGCTACTAGCGAAACCTCAGGAATGTCCAACCCCTCTCTCAAAAGATTTATTCCGACAAGCACGTCAAATTCTCCGAGCCTTAAGTCCCTGATAATCTCCATGCGTTCTATCGTGTCAATATCGTGGTGCATATACCTGACCTTGACGTTAAAGCTCTTAAGATAAGCCGTCAGATCCTCCGCCATTTTCTTTGTAAGCGTGGTGACAAGCACACGCTCTCCCTTTTCAACACGCAAATTTATTTCACTTAACAAATCTTCAATCTGTCCCTCTGTAGGTCTTACGTCAACCATCGGGTCTAAAAGTCCTGTCGGACGGATTAGCTGCTCTACAATCTGCTGTGAACGCTCCTTTTCAATCGGTCCGGGAGTTGCGGAAACAAACACTGCCTGATTTATATGCTTATAAAATTCATCAAAGGTAAGCGGTCTGTTGTCAAGCGCAGACGGCAAACGAAAGCCGTACTCTATCAGCGTTTCCTTCCTCGCACGATCTCCTGCGTACATTCCCCTAACCTGCGGCAAACTGACATGGCTCTCGTCAACCATAAGCAGAAAATCATCAGGCAGATGGTCAAGCAGCGTAAACGGCACTGCGCCCTTAGGACGCCTTGCAAGTACTCTTGAATAGTTCTCAATTCCAGAACAAAAGCCTATCTCCTCAAGCATTTCCATATCGTAATTTGTTCTCTGCTCAATTCTCTGCGCTTCGATAAGCATATCTCTCTTTTTAAAATACTCAATCCGTTCCTCAAGCTCCTCTCTTATATCCGCAATTGCCGCAAGCATTTTATCTCTTCCGACAATGTAGTGAGAAGCTGGGAAAACCGCAGCGTGGTTAAGTCTACACAAAACCTCTCCCGTAAGAATATTTATCTCACTTATTCTGTCAATCTCATCTCCAAAAAACTCCACTCGCAGCGCAGTGTCGGTATTTGCGGCAGGGTAAATCTCTACAACATCGCCATGTGCACGAAATTTGTTTCTCGAAAAATCTATATCGTTTCTCTCATACTGAATCCCGACAAGCTTAGCTATAAGCTCATCTCTCGAAAGCTCCATTCCAGGACGAAGCGAAACTACCATAGACTTGTATTCCTCAGGATCTCCCAGCGAATAAATGCAGGAAACGCTCGCTACAATAATTACATCACGCCGCTCCGCTATCGCAGAGGTTGCCGAGTGACGCATTTTGTCTATTTCGTCATTTACAGAGCTGTCCTTTTCTATATATACGTCCTTGCTTGGAATGTAAGCTTCAGGACGGTAATAATCATAGTAGGAAACAAAATACTCAACCGCATTGTTAGGAAAAAAATCTCTGAACTCGGTACAAAGCTGCGCCGCTAAAATTTTATTGTGCGCAAGTACAAGCGTAGGACGGTTCACCTGCGCTATCACATTCGCCATGGTAAAGGTTTTTCCAGAGCCTGTAACGCCTAAAAGCGTCTGCTCCTTCATGCCGCTGTTTATTCCCTCAACAAGCTTTTGAATAGCTTCAGGCTGATCTCCTGACGGCTTGTAATCAGATACCAAATCAAAACGCTCCGTTTTACACCTCTCCTTTTTAAAGAACTTATGTTTTTTAGTATACACCAATTATTTAAAAATGTAAATAGCTTTTTTCATAATAATCTGTTACAATTATTTTAATGCAAAAGCACAAAAATACAAATTGAGTAAATTCCGAAGTTGGTTCAATATGGAGATTTAAAATGAAGAGCTTTACAATAGGCAAAAACGACGCTAATCAGCGTGCCGACAAATTTATAGCCAAGGTTTGTCCGCTCCTGCCAAAGGGAATGATGTACAAGTACATTCGCATAAAGCGGATAAAGTGCAACGGCAAACGCATTGAGATTTCACAAAGGCTCAATGTCGGCGATGTGGTTGAGATGTATGTAAACGATGAGTTTTTTGGTGATAAAAAAGCGGACTTGTCCTTTCTTGACGCACCTGACAAGGTTAATATTATCTTTGAGGATGAAAATATACTTATCGCTGACAAGCCGAGCGGTCTGGTTGTTCATTCGGACGAGAGCGGCTCATATGATACGCTTATAAACCGTATCCTTAACTATCTTTACAAAAGTGGCGAATATTCTCCTGAAAAGGAGCTTAGCTTCACTCCTGCGCTTTGCAACAGGCTTGACCGCAACACACAAGGGCTTGTGATATGCGCAAAAAATGCCGAAGCTCTGCGCATTATAAACGAAAAAATCAAAAGCCGTGAAATTAAAAAGAGCTATCTCTGCATAACGACAGGCATTCCAAAGGAAAAGCAAGCCTGCCTGAAAGCCTACCACAGCCGTGAGGACAAAATCGTTAAAATCTATGACTCGCCAAAGAATTTCACAAAGGAAATTATCACAGAATACAGAGTTCTTGCTGAAAGCAAAGCTGACAATCTCGCTCTTCTTGAGGTTAATCTCGTCACTGGGCGAACCCATCAGATTCGCGCGCACCTTGCGCATATTGGCTGCCCGATTTTAGGCGACAGAAAATACGGAATAAATAAAGTGAGTGAAGCATACAATGTCAAGAGCCAAGCTCTCTGCGCCTATCGGCTTGAATTTGATTTTAAGGAAAGCTCAGACTCATTCGACTATTTAAACGGCAAAGCTTTTACAGTTGATGAGGTTTGGTTTGTTGACAAATTTTTCCCAAATTTCAAGCTTGATAATTGATTTCGTGCAATAATAATAAATTTCATGCGATATTTTATTACTTTTTGTTAAAAAAGCTTGCAATGAGCAGGAAAATGTGTTATAATACTTTTTATCTGTATGAATTAAACGAGCATACGCTCTGTAAATTAAAAGCAAACGGAGGAATTGCTGATGATCGGCGATTTACATTGCCATACTACACTTTCGGACGGCTCGCTGGGTATTGAGGAGGTAATTTTGCAGGCTAAAAGAATGAAGCTTGATTACCTCGCTATTACCGACCACGATACGCTGTCGTCCTCTAACCGGGCGCACATTTTAGGAGAGCGCTACGGCGTGAATATAATCCCTGCGGTGGAGCTTTCCGCATGGGACAAGAAAAGAAATGAAAAGGTTCACATTCTATGCTATGCTCCGCTTAAGCCTGACAGACTCGAGGGCTTGTGCCTTAAGTCCTGCTCTATCAGAACCGAGTGTGCAAAGGACATGATTAACAAGGTGATGGAACGCTATCCCATACCGCCTGAAGCGGTTAGAATGTACACCAAGGGTTCTAAAAGCATTTACAAGCAGCACATCATGCGCACGCTCTGCAATTACGGCTACGCCACAGAGCTTTACGGAGAGGTAAACAACAGGCTGTTTGCTTATCCTGACGGCGAATGCCTTGTTACTAGAGAATATCCCGATGTGAATTTTGTGCTGGACTTAATTCACTCGTCAAGAGGAATTGCCGTCATGGCTCACCCTTTTCTTTTTGAGGGCGGAAACATAGACTTGCTCTATGAGCTTATCGGACAGGGCAAGCTTGACGGAATTGAGGTTTACCATTATTCTGCAAACGAATTTCAAAGAAAGCTGCTGCTTGAAAAGTGCAAGGAATACGGCCTGATTGCGACTGGCGGCTCGGATTTTCACGGTCTTTACAACAGCGTTCCGACCTACATCGGGAGCTGCACGACGGACGAGGAAAACATAAATCTTATGCTTGACAAAATAGCGTACAACAAGAAAAAGCTTAAGGAACACTCCGCTGAAATTAAGGCGAAGCAAAGCGCAAATTGAAAGGAAGTTGATTTTTGTGGGAAAGTATTCTTATACTCCCCAGGGAGTATGCTCTCGTCAGATAAATATTGAGCTTGACGATGGCATTGTCAAAAGCGTTGAATTTATCGGCGGATGCAGCGGAAACACTCAGGGAGTTTCACGGCTCTGCAAGGGCATGAAAGCTACGGACGTTATTGAAATTTTAAAAGGCACAGACTGTAGGGGAAGAGGAACCTCATGTCCCGATCAGCTTGCAAAGGCTCTTGAGGAAGCACTTGAGAACGAATAAAATACATCTGCTGTCCAAAAAAAACGGACAGCAGATTTTTTATCGTTTAATATTAAAATATTCAAGCGGAACATTTTCAAAAATTATTGCGTCTGAAAAAGGCTCCGCCGCCTCAACAAGCTCCTTGCCGTCAGCCGTCCACGAGATAAGAGCGGCGTCAATGTCATTTGCTTCAAAAGCGGCTTCAAGCGTAATAGAGCGCAAATCCCACGCAAGATAATCGGGCTTTGAAATTCGTTTCCAGACCGACCTGTTCGCCGCAAGCTTTCTCAAGGCGGAACTTTCACCCTTACTGTAGGTTGAAACAAGCTGACCTAAAATCATATTTTCATCTGCCGCACGAAGCCTTTTTAAAGAAAACGGATCAAAGCTCTGAACGGCAAAATCTCCGTTGTAGCGTTTCATAAGATGAGCCAGACGCTTTTCAGCATCGACAACCTCAGGGCAGCTTTTAAGCTCGATAAAAAGCATTACACGACCTGCGACAAGCTTAAGCACCTCCGTAAGCAGAGGTATGCGCTCGTCAGTTCCGATAATCCTCAGAGCCGCAAGCTCTTCATAGCTTGTTTTCGCAATTTCAAGCTTGATTCCGCACATTCTTTCGGTATCGGCGTCATGAAAAACCACCATTCTCCTGTCTGCGGTAAAACGAACGTCAAGCTCAATCGCAAAGCCGTTATCTACCGCATTTTGAAAAGCCGCAAATGAATTTTCAGGCGCATCAGTCGAGCTGTGAAGCCCTCTGTGGGCAATGTAACGAGGCAGCTGCAGCATTAAAATCATCTCCCATCGGTAAAGCTAAAACCTTTTGTCATATTTTTATTATACAGCACAACGCTGAAAATGTCAAGAGCTTTATGTAAGAGTATTATGACAGATATAATTTTAACAAAGTGTAAAAACAGCGGCTAAATTTGCCTTTCTACTTGACAAAACGACAAATATTTGATAAAATATCTCATAAGGTGAGCGAAAATACAGAAAGCAGGTGTGCTGAAAATGGACTACGAAAAAAGTGCGGAAGAGCTTATGAACTATATGGTTTTGGGAGAAGAGCATGGGCGGCTTATCCACCATAAGCTTTCCGAGCTTGCTCACGGCGAGCTTGCGGTACTCAGATATCTTTCGGAGGAGAAAAACGGAGCTAATGCCAAGGATTTAAGCAAACGCTTTAAGGTCAACACCTCCAGAACCACCGCAATTTTAAACAGTCTTGAAAAAAAGAAGCTGATCGACAGAGTGCGCGACAAGCACGACAAGCGTTGCATTCACGTTTACATAAAACCCGAGGGCACGCTTTACGAGCGCAGACTTCGCAGGCACTACATTAAGCAAGCGGCTATGCTTCTTGAGGAAATCGGCGAGGAGGATACAAAAAACTACATAAAAATACTCAGGCACATTCTTGAAATAAGCAGGATTATACCTGCAAAATAATGACGTTTTTCACCAAGCTGGCAGTAAAATGCGGCTTGGTGATACAAAAGGATATTTAACTCACGGTGTAAACGGATAAAAAGTATATTTTATTCAGTGTGGAAGTAAACTATCTTATGAAAGTGCAGATTAAATCTTAGTTGGTGAGAGCTATGAAAAGCAAGAAAAATTTTTCACCTGAAATAAGGTGTTATGAAAGCCTTTCGGATGATTTTGAAGCGACAAAAAATCAAGGCTTCAGGCTTGAAGGCAATTACGAATGGATTTACGACAAGAGCTTTCCAAAAAAGATTTTTTCATCGCTTCTCTATGCGCTGGCGTGGAGCTTTGGAGCTTTATACTGCAAGCTTTTTTTGCACGTTAAAATAAAGAAAAGCAAGGCTATTAAAGATTTCAAGGGACAGGGCTTTTTTCTTTATGGCAATCATACGCAGCCTGTCGGAGATGTCTTTATCCCTGCGCTTGTCTGCGGAACAAAGCACATTTACACAATTTGCAGTCCGTCAAATCTGGGGCTTGCTATAATAGGCAAGCTTCTGCCTATTATAGCCGCTCTTCCAATTCCCGACAAAGCTTCGCAGCTTTCAGACTTTAAGGCTGCGGTTTTCAAGCGCATTGAGGAGGAAAAATGCGTTGTGATTTACCCTGAAGCGCACGTTTGGGAATACTTCACCGAGATACGTCCATTTTCTTCAGCTTCCTTCTACTTTCCATGCAAAAGTCTGACACCCTGCTTTTGTATGACGACGACCTACCAGCAGAGAAGGCATGGAACCAAACCAAAGGCTACAGTTTACATTGACGGTCCGTTTTATCCTGATGAAAGGCTTAAGAAAAAGCAGCGGCAGGAAAAGCTGAAAAATGAAATGTCTGAGTGCATGAAAAAACGCAGTCAGAGAAGTAATTACGAATATATTGTTTATAAGGAGAAAAGGAAATGAATATACTTTACTGCGGAGATGAGAATATAAAGGACGGGCTTTTAATTTCGATTCTTTCGCTGTTAAAAAATACAAATGACAGTCTTTGCATTTACGTTATGACTATGCGTCTTGAAACTGACAAAAAGTCATATAATGAAATTGACGACGCTTTTATAGAATATCTTGACAGAAAAGTTAAGGAAAAGCATGGAGAGAGCTTTGTAAAAAAGCTTGACTGTGCGAAGGTATTTTCAAAAATGCCGCCTGATGCGAATATGGGTACACGATTTACTCCATACTGTATGCTCAGACTTTACGCAGACCAGTTTGACGAGCTTGACGGCAAGCTGCTCTACCTTGACAACGATGTAATTTGCCGCAGAGATATAAGCGATTTTTACAATCAGGATATAGGTGGCTGCGAGCTTGTCGGAGTGCTTGACCATTACGGAAAATGGTTTTTCAGAAAATGCGCGTTTCATATGGATTATATAAATTCAGGAGTGCTGCTGCTAAATATTGAAAAAATCAGAGAAACGAAGCTTTTTGAAAGCTGCCGAAAAATGTGCGCTGAAAAGAAAATGTTTATGCCTGATCAAAGCGCAATCAACAAGCTTTCAAAGCAAAAGAAAATTGCAGAGCGTAAATTTAACGAGCAGAGAAAGCTTAGAGATGAAACAATATTGCAGCACTTCACCACAAGCTTTCGCTTCTTTCCGCTGCTTCATACAATCACAGTAAAGCCGTGGCAGGTGGATAAGATTCACTCAAGGCTTAAGCTTCACGAGTACGATGATATTTTAAACGAATATCTGCGGCTAAACGCTCAGCTTTAATTAAGAAAGGAAAAAATTCATGAGTAAAAGAGAAACAATACCGATATTTTTCACGATAGACCGCAGCTTTGCGCCGTATCTTGAATGTGCGGTTCGTTCTATGGCTGAAAACGCATCGGAGGAATACGACTACAAAATTCATGTGCTTTGTCAGAATGTTGACAATGAAGCAAAGGAAAAAATAGCGTTTTGCCAAAAGAAAAATCTCACAGTCGTTTTTACCGAGATGGGCAATGAGCTCGCAGGAATTTCTGACAGAATCGGGAATCGCCTTAGGTGCGATTACTTCACGCTGACTATTTATTTTCGGCTTTTTATCGCTGAAATGTTCACCCAGTACGACAAGGGAATTTACATTGACAGCGATGTTATTATTCCAGGAGATATTTCACAGCTTTATAATTTGGAGCTTGGAGAAAATATTATTGGCGCCTGCCCTGATTTATCAATCAGAAAAATCCCCGAATTTGTGAGCTACGTTAAAAACGCAGTAGGAGTTGAAATTGAAAGCTACGTCAATTCAGGCGTGCTGCTGATGAATCTTAAAATGATGCGTGAGAAAAAATTCAACGAGCATTTTCTTTATCTCTTTAACAAATATCACTTTCAAAATGTAGCTCCCGATCAGGATTACATCAACGCTATCTGCAAGGGAAGGGTTATGCTTCTTGACGAAAGCTGGGACGCTATGCCGCCGCAGAACGAGGATAGAGTGCCGCTTGAAAAGCCGAATATAATCCACTACAATCTTTTCTTAAAGCCGTGGTACTATGACGGTATCGCCTACAGAGAATATTTCTGGAAATACGCTGAGGCTTCGCCGTTTTTAGACGAGATAAAAAAATGCAAGGAAAATTATTCTTTGGAGCAAAAGCGTTCGGATCAGAAATGCCTGCAAACTATGCTTGAAAATGCGATTGAAATTGAAAAACAGGATATAACCTTTAAGAAAATTTACGAGAGCGGAGAGAAAATTAGAATATGATAATCGGTTCAGATAAGGGAAGGGTAATTGAAAATATTCAAGCCGCAGTCAAGGCTAAGGATTTTAACCGCAAGGTGGAAACAGGCGATCCTGAGCTTACGCAGCAGCAGAAAACTGCCATTGCAGTAAATCACATGAAAAATCGGGATACCCCCGAATACAGGCTTTGCAATATATGCGCAAGAGCGATTGAGGACACTGCCGCAAGATTTATAAACAAGGACACAAAGGTTGTCGGATTGAAAAAGCTTTCGGAAATTGATGGTGGAGCTATAGTTACCTCCAATCATTTTAATCCGATTGACACCACCATTGCTTTAACGGCGGTAAAAAAAGCAGGGTATAAGCGGCTGTACATTGTCAGTCAGGAAACAAATCTTGCTATGAAAGGCTGGATAGGCTTTCTGATGAAGCACACTGATATTATTCCGATTACAGACGACACTAGGTATGTAAAAAAATATCTTGAGCCTGAAATAAAGAGCAGACTTGAAAGCGGACAGCTTGTACTGATTTATCCTGAACAGGAAATGTGGTTTAACTACAGAAAGCCTCGTCCTTTCAAGCGAGGAGCTTATCTATATGCGGCAAAAAACAATGCTCCGATAATCTCCTGCTTTACAGAAATTGTCGATATGCCGCAAATGGAAACGGAGGAATTTCACAGGACAAAATATATCCTTCACATACTTGATCCAATTTTTCCTAACCCTGAAAAAAGTGTAAGAGAAAACAGCATTGAGATGATGAACAAAGATTTTTTGCAAAAGAAAGCAGCTTACGAAAAAGCCTACAAAAGAAAACTGGATTTCAACTTTGAATCGAGCGACATAGCGGGTTGGAGCGCAAACAGCAAGCACAGCTAAGCCTTCAAACAGGAAGCTCTGCGAACTTTCCTTTGTACATACTGTATAAAAATTTCCATTCAAAGCGGTTGGAAATATACTTTTTGAACAAAGTTTTAAAAAAACGAAATTAAAGCTTACTAATCCTATTGACATTATATGTTTTATGCGGTATAATAGTAACAGATACTAAGGTTAAAGATGAATAGGTTAGCCTCCATAACTATTCACTCTTAACTCAAAAGACAGAGGTGATAAATTTGGAATGGGAAAATGAGCATTTTTTTGACGGAAAATTCGGCATTGAGCGTGAGACGCTTAGGGTTGACAGCGAAGGCAGGCTTGCGAAAACCTCGCATCCGTTTGCGAACCCACAGCTCAGCCGTGATTTCTGCGAAAATCAGCTTGAAATTGTAACCTCTCCGAACGATACGATAGCTCAGACGCTTGAAGAGCTTAAAAGTCTTGACAAGGAGGCGAGAGAGCTTCTTGTTGAACAAGGTGAAAGTCTGTGGCTGAGTTCAAATCCTCCGCATTTTGACAGCGAGGATGAAATTATTCACGCAAGCTACAGCGGCGAGCTTGCTTCAAAGTCAAAATACCGTGAACTGCTTGAGCAAAAGTACGGCAAAAAGCTGATGCTATACTGCGGAATACATTTTAATTTTTCCTTTACAAAGGAATATTTATTTGATAAATGGGATAAGGTCGGCAGCTTTTTCGACTTTAAAAATGACTTTTATTTTAAGCTGATGAAGCAGTGCTTCAGGTACAGCTGGCTGCTGGTTTTACTTACGTCGGCAAGTCCGATTTACGACAAATCATTTGAGAAGGACGGGCAAAGCGGTCTGAAATTTTCAGGGCGTGCGTCTATGAGAAATTCGGATGTCGGCTACTGGAATAAATTCATTCCTGTGCTGAATTACACAAGCGTTTCGAGCTATGTGGAAAGCGTCAGTAGCTATGTTTTGTCAGGCAAGCTTATCTCGCCAGGCGAGCTTTATCTTCCCGTAAGGCTCAAGCCTGAGGGCAGAAACACTCTTGAATCGCTCAAAACTAATGGAATAAATCACATAGAGCTTAGAATGTTTGACATAAACCCATTAAGTGAAATAGGAATATATGAAACCGATTTGAAATTCGCTCATATGTTCATGCTCTACCTTTCCTCCCTGCCCGATTTTGAATTTACCGAGCAGCTTCAGAAAACGGCGGTGAAAAATCACAAGGCGGCTGCGGAGTTTGACATTGACGCTATAACCATAAACGGCTACCCTGCAAAAGCGGCGGCTATGGGACTTTTAGACGACATGAGCTGGTTCTACAAGGGCTGTGCCGAAGCGCAAAAAATAATAGATTTGCAGAAAATAAAAATCTCTCAGGACGAGAGATACTGCGTGAAGATATTAAACCAAGTTAAACCTTAAGGTGGTGAAAGAAATGTGCGAGCTGCTAGGTGCAAGCCTTAACAAAGCTGTAAGCATAAATGATTATCTGACAGAATTTTTCTCTCACAGCGTGCGTCATCCTCACGGCTGGGGCTTGCTGCGTGAAAGCTGCGGAAAAATGGAGCTTATCAAAGAGCAGCTTAGTGCCGGCGAAAGCGAGCTTGCCGCAAAAGCCGTGCGTACTACACAGCCGCAGAAAACCTTTCTTGCGCACATACGCTATGCCACTGTAGGCTCAACCCAGTACGCAAACTGCCACCCGTTTTACGCAAAGGACAATTCAGGCAGAGTCTGGGTTTTTATTCACAACGGAACGCTTTATTCCGACAGAAAAGTTTTGCAGTACGCTGAATTTCAGGAGGGAAACACCGATTCGGAGCGTGCGTTTTTGTATCTGATTGACAAGGTGAATGAGAAGCTGTACCAAACAAAAAAAGATTTAACGAAAGCTGAAAGATTCTGCATAGCGGATAATTTTGCACAGGCTCTTTCCTTTAGAAACAAACTGAATTTTATGATTTTTGACGGCGAAATATTGTATGTTCACAAAAATATGAAGCAAACGCTCTATTATAAAAAAGCAAGCGAGGGATTTTATTTCAGCACTGTGCCGCTTGATAAAAAGGGCTGGTGCGAATTTCCTGACGGACAGCTTTTCGCTTATCTTGACGGCAGATGCCTTTTTACAGGAACGGCGCATGGCAATATGTTCAAGCCTACTCTGCAATACATCACGGCGATGGATGCTATGAATATTTGAAACCTAATTTTTGGAGTGAAATATTATGTATGAGAGCTTTGCGGAGAATATAAAGGAGCGTGGGCTTAAGGTTCACGGCGTTAAGATTTTTGAAAACGGCGAGGAGGTTTTATCCCAGCATTTTGACGAGGACAAACGCTATCCGATCTATTCGGCAGTCAAGACGCTGACCTCCGCTGCTGTCGGGCTTGCGGTGAACGATGGGAAGCTTAAAATAGAAAATCCGATTTTTGATTACATTAACGCTGACTTCTTTGACAAGGTTAAGCAAGAAGCTTTTTCTAGGCTCTCAGTCGAGCGGTTTTTAACTATGTCGGTGACTGGATTTTCATTTCGTCCGAGCGGCGGCGACTGGCTGCAATTTAGCTTGTCGCAGAGCAGCGGCTTTGACAAAAGTGCTGAATTTTCCTACTCAAACATCAGTGCGTACCTTGTGGGCGTTGCCTGTGAAAACGCTGTGGGTATGCCGCTTGGCGACTATATAAACGAGCGTTTGCTTAAGCCGCTTGAGATTGACTATGTGGAGTTTGCCAAGGATCCGCAGGGGCGCTTTTACGGAGCTACAGGTGCTTCTCTTACTCTCGATGAGTTTGCGAAAATCGGTCTGGTGTATCTTAACAGCGGAAGCCTCAACGGCAAGGAAATAATTCCGAGCGAGTGGGTAAAGCTTTCAAGCCGAACTCACATTAAAAATTCTGACGGCGGATACGGATATTTCATCTGGACGGGCAAGGACAGCTTCAGCATAAGCGGCAAATGGGGGCAAAAGTGCCTGATTTGCCCGAAAAAGAAAATGCTAATAGCTTATTTGTCAGACGAGGCAAACCGAAGCGGCGAGCTTTTTAGTCTTGCAAACGAACTGATTTTAGCTGAATAAAAGGAGAAAAAAGCATGAAAATTTCAACAAAGGTTGTCTGTGGAATAATGGCGATTACAGACATTGCGCTTTACTCACAGGAGGGCAAAGCCGTTACAGTTTTAAGCATTTCAGGCAGGCGAGAAATTTCCGAGAAGTACCTAGAGCAGATTCTGCCGTCGCTGCGCCATGCCAAGCTTATCAAAAGCCTGAAAGGCTCTCGCGGCGGCTATGTGCTTGCAAAGGACGCAAAAGAAATTACTCTGGCGCAAATAATTAACGCACTCGATTCAAATATTTTAAACAACGAGATACCGACTGTAAATGAAGAGAGTGATTCCTTTGACGAGATAATAAAAACGCTTTTGTGGGACAAAATAGAGGTAAGTATCCAGTCGATCGCCGAATCGGTTACTTTAGCACAGCTTACATCTGCTTACCTTGAGAAAATTGAAGAGGCGGCAGGGGCGCATATGTACTACATTTAAGGAAAAAGCTTATGTATGATTTAATGATTATCGGAAGCGGACCTGCGGGACTAAGTGCGGCAATTTACGCTAAAAGAGCCGCTCTTGAAGCGGTTGCAATTGAAAAGGACTATATGGGTATGGGCAGATTGCAGTGAGCGGCTGCGTTACAGCTACCCTGGACGAAAAAAATAAACGGCTTTGAGCTTGGCGAGAGCGGTTACATCAAAGCAGGCGAGGACGGAAAAAAGATGCGCAGACGGTGCGAATGCGGCTCTGCGCACAGGAGTATTTGACGCTAAAAACAACTGACATAGTTTTAAGCACCACAAAAAGCCCCGAAAACTCGGAGCTTTTTTAGTGGGAGAAGATGGATTCGAACCATCGAAGTCGTCGACAACAGATTTACAGTCTGCCCCCTTTGGCCACTCAGGAATTCTCCCCTATTAAAATGAAGCTGGTGGACGGACTCGAACCCCCGACCTGCTGATTACAAATCAGCTGCTCTACCAACTGAGCTACACCAGCAACTAGGATTTGAACGAATCTCAAATCCGAACGCTCTATAATTATACCACAGCCAAAGTAAAAAGTCAAGCCATTTTTTCATTTTCGTCACTTTGCACAAATTTTCTCTGAAGAATTAAATATTTTTGTCACTTAATACAAGTAAGAGGAGAGCTTGACTAATCAGGCTCTCCTGCTTTTGCACTTTTACATCACTAAAAAATGTTAAAAGCTTCAGATGATTACTGCTTATTTCCTGTTTTGTAAGCATCTATCATATTTTTAACCATCTGCCCGCCGACTGAACCTACTTCTCTTGCGGTAAGGTCACCGTTGTAGCCCTGCTTAAGGTTTACGCCTACCTCGTTAGCAGCCTCCATCTTAAACTTTTCAAGTGCCTGTCTGCCCTCTGGAGTTGTAATGCCTTTCATTCTAATCTTCCTTTCTTTCAAACGACTAGTGCCGTGCGGCATTTTTCGTTCGTTTTTTTCGGGCTTGCAGTAATATTATCTGCTCAACGAAAAATTTTATTAGCGGTAATTTTTACGAAAAAAAGCACTGAAAATTTTGATTTTAAGCTTCAACTTTTCTCCTTAATACCGATAAAATCAATGAAGCAATCGCAAAGACTATCAGCACAATTGCGCCTATGTACAGCGGCAGATAAAGCGAATCTCCGCTAAGCTTTCCTATAATTTCCTCATAGCTGCTGCTTAAAAAAATTCCAAGATTAAAAAGTGCCATCATAATCGCCGAAACTAGCTCAATTTTGTTTTGCCCGGCTTTTAACGACAAAATCATCATGCAGTCTGACTGGGTAAGCAAAAATCCCATGCCTGCAATGAAAATCATCACGCACAAAACTGCGATAGTTGACGCAAAGCCGCTTGCTGCAACGCCGACTGCACAGACAGCTAAAAAGAGTGTCTGTGAAAAGCTTTTGAGCAATCTTTTTAACGCCGAATAGGCAAGTTCGCCTGCCATACATCCCAGTGAGAAAAATACCGCTACAATCCCTGCCACAGTCGCTGAATCATTTATCTGCTCGCTTAAAAATGAACAGCCAACAAGCAGCGTTGCAATGAAAATTCCTACAAAAACCATTATAACCCACGCCTGAAATATCGGTGCGCTAAGAGATGAAGCTTTTCCTCTTTAGCGTCAGTTTGTTCCTGCGCCTGTGCGCTGAAATCAAGCTTCGAGATAATCTAGAGACAGCAGAAAAAATAGAGACATTATGGTCTGAGTATCTTTTTGAAGAAGGAATAATTCCAAAGGGGTATGCAGGTCTGCCTGATAATTTAATTATTTCCAATTTACATCAAGAAGGCTATATAGATGGTCTATATGTTGGGTATATTCTTTCAATGATAGCATTAGTGGATAATGATGCACCAAAGGATCTGATCCTTTCCATAAGAAACGATATTCGCCCTAATTTAATAGAAAATCACTATAATTATCGGCAGGAATTTATTGATAAATATAAAAGTGATAATTACTACTGGGTAGAGAAAGTGCGATGCAGTGACAATGATTCTGAATAGAGAATCATAAGAGATTATTTTTTAGGTGCTTTCAGTTATAATTTTTTTCGTTTTAATGTTGATGAGTTTTTTCAGAAGCTATTTATGTGGAAAACTACAATACGTCTCAGGAAAAGTTTTTTGACACCTCCTTTTTTGCAAACATATTCGTTTGTGGGAGGCAATATCAGTAAAATCAGCGCATACATAAACAGCTTGTCCGTATTTATCTTTTCGGATATATTAGCTTTGGCGGGAACAATATAGTATTGTTCGCAATATATGAACCTCTTCTGATTATTTATTTAGTTATAACGGCAGTTATTTCAGTCTTTTTAAACAAATATACATCCAAAAAGGAATACGAGCTGCAAAATTAGCTGATTAGCGAGCAACGCTTTCATGATTATTATAAAGATCTGCTGACTGAAAAAGGTAATGCAAAGGAATTACGCATATACAATTTCAAAGCATTTATTTATAATAAATGAGTTTCGGTATATCAAAAATTGTGTGTCGAAAAGTTAAATCTCTCATTTAAGCGAATAAGGCTTAACAATATTGCTGATATAATGGAAACGGGCGGGCTATATGCTCGGATGTATGAAGCACAGAGCGAATGGTACAGGGGAGAAGCGTTTTTTGACAGATAAAAAGCGAGAGCAAATACACTCTCGCTTAAATTATTTTCAGCTTTTAGTTGTAATATTTTTTGCTAGCGGAGTATGCTCCGAAAAGTGGTCTCACCATTAACCTTCCTATAAGCACGAACCCTATATTTATATGTCGTACCTTTAGCCACAGTTCTTGTACGTTAAAGTTGAGCCATTAAAAATGGTTTTGATTTTAACCCATTTTTTAGTTTTGGAGTTGTATCGGTAAACACGATACCCATTTGCACCTGATACCTTTTTCCAGTTGATACGAATAGCCGACGTTGTACAGCTATAGCTTGACTTGATTGTAACTTTCTTCGATGTAAAGCTGCTGCCTAAAGTTATGACAGAAGATATGCCAGAATTTACAGATGAAGTGTCAACGGCGTCTGCTGTTGCGGAAAACGTTAAGCTTGATATTGAGATGATAATTGCTGAAGAAATTACCGCTGTGGTTTTTAGAATTGTGTTCATAATATATCACGTTCCTTTACAATAATTTAGAGAATTGTTTCTCAAAACTTATTATATTAAATGCGAAAACATCATAAAAAAACTTAAGAGATAATGGGCTTTTATCCAGATTATAAAAAGCCAAGCCGACTTTACATCGGCTTGATTTTCTTGTTCTTTCATGTATCTAAATTTGTAGAAGGTTAAATTGGATAGGAGAAAAGGTGGGTATCATACGTTTATTCTTTATTCTTCAATGAAAGAGGAGAAGATATGGCATAGAAACAAGGTAAGAAAACAATCTAATGATGTTTTCAGCCAACATCACAACAGTTTAACTCTCCCTGAATAACACCATTAACAACATCGGCTTGAGAGGCAGAATTATCAATAATCCTAATTGAAATTACGCCTTCCTCATTTTCGCTTTCTTTATGAATAAGCTGATCATATAAACTTATATGGTATGTCCCCCGTATCAGTCATCACATCACGAATTTTTGTTGAGCTATGCCAATCAACCGTTTCGCCATCTATAACACTTTCACCATCGGCAACAGTAATACGATCATAAGAAACAATATTCCCATCAATATAATCATAAACCTCATCAATTTCAGATGATAAATTATGAGAAAATTTTGATGACTCGCAAAAAGTTCTATTATTGCCTCGTTATCATGATCTTTAAGCGCATTAAAAACTATTTTTGCTATACCGCTAAAACTGTTCGGATCTAGTTTGCTAATAAATATGTAAGTACAGCCTGCTACAAGAACCGTTACAGCTACAATAATACAAAAAACCTAACGGTCACAGCTGCCATTATGCACAAGTACAACCTTGTTTTTTTATATTAATCCCCAAAGATAATTGGCGCAACTCCCTCCAAGTGGAAATACAAGCTATATTCTTTTCTTATTATACTGATTTTTTCTTTTATTGTCAACTACTTTTGGAAAAAATTACAAAGGTTAGTTTCACTCATCATCTCACTCACACTCCGAAACCACCAGCTTAACCCTGCAAACCTTTTCACTGCAAAAAGCCACGC
>JAJQCE010000014.1 GCA_021202895.1 Ruminococcus sp.
TTGTTTTATATTATATCATAATTCTTTTTTACAGTCAAGTGGGAATTAATCTTTTATTGTTATTTGCAATGCCAAATCGGATAGTTTTACAAAAATCTTAAATTTATCAGCAAACAATTTGGTTATTAGACAAGCACAATAAAAGATTTTTTCAGTCGGATGGCTGATTTAATTCTATGCACTTTAAATCGCATGGGAATAAATTTTTTTAAGAGATTGCCACAAGCTAAAAAAATATCAAATAGACAAAAAATAGTTTGCAACGACAGATTTTATAGTATAATTTAAAAATATGAGTTTATAGAAAGGATTCACCAAAAAAATGAGTTTTTGTCAAATATAAATGGATATAAAATATGAAGTAAATATAAATGAAAATGTTGTTGCAATACTTCTGTCTGACAGAATAACGAAATATCAGCTAAAATATTCCACAAAATACATAAAAGAATAATACAACGAAAAATATAAAATGACATATGATTTAGCTGTTGATATATAGACATATGTGCGGAGCTTATTTAAAAAAGTAGAAATATGTTAAATTTTGATCATAGCATTATTTTTCTACCTAAATCCTTTTTGAAGCTTTTTTAGCTTTTGATTGTTTTTTGTCAATTTTAAATTCATAATTATAATTCGGTGATTTTTTATAAACTTGTGCTGCTGATTTAATTCCCATATTAATCGACCTCCTTGTAAATATAATAAATTAACCCCACCAAAGGCGGGGCTAATATTTATACACATTTTCTTTCGGTTATATACCTAAGCCAAGTTGGGGTACCGCTGTGCAAACCCCTCACGATGGTTCAGTCAAACTACGCATCTTGGCACGCACCCTGACTTCATCACCTTACAGACCGCCACGACTATTAAGTTTACGTCGGTACTGATAGGGAACTCTTGCTCCCTGCATAACAGGTTTCCCTGTTTCTATTATTATTATACCCCATTCCATCACGTTTGTCAACCCCATTATTCAAAAAAATTTTGCACAAACCTTAAACAAAATTTGCTAAACGAACTGTGAACCAAAGCAGGGGAGTTTGCCGCAGGCAAACTCGAGGACGAACTGCGCAAAATGAAAAGCACGAACAAAACATCTCGTTCGTCCAGTCAACTGGGCAGACACAAGCTTTTGCTGAAGCTTTTATTTATGTTTTTGCTAACGCAAAACCTGTCTGCCCTAAGCATTTGCAGAGCAAATGCCAGAACTTTGATTAAACCAAAATCAAAAGTGAATACTATACGTTCAAGTGGCAGTGAACCGCAGAGCTTCGGATACGCCCATTCATAACGAATGAACCCCTAAAGTGTCAGCCACACTAAGAAAAGCACCAGAACCCTTTTCTCACTATTATTATACCCTACTTTTTCCGATTTATCAACCCCTTTTTCAAACGATTTAAAACCTACTAAAAAGTATCATCTTTCATTAGTTTTTTTCAAATAAGCTCACCTGTGCAAAAATTCTCGTTAGCATCAATAATTTTCACTTGCTTAAACTGCCTGAAAAGTGTGGAATTATCTGTGCGTTCAACCTTGACAAGTACATATTCTGGAATATGCCCCTGATGGTATTCGGCACAGACTTCACGTTCAAAAAGAACCTCTGCGGTTTTACCTATAAAGGAACGGTTGTATTCAAGCTGTGAATTTTTACAGATTTCACGCATTTTTGCGGCTCTTTTGGTTTTGGTGTTTTTGTCAATCTGTCCGTCAAGCTTATCCGCTTTAGTTCCTGTCCTCCTTGAATATGGGAAAATGTGTGCTGCACTAAAGCTTGTTTTTTTGACAAACTCAAGCGATTCGTTAAAATCCTCATCTGTTTCGTTTGGAAAGCCTACCATTATATCGGTGGTTATCGCACAGCCGTCAAAGGCTTCTCTGAGCTTTACACAAAGCTCTTGATATTGCTGCGCTGAATAGTGGCGGTTCATTGCTTTGAGCGTTTTATTGCACCCGCTTTGCAGCGAAAGATGAAACTGCGGACATAGCTTATTAAGTGCTCTCATACGCAAAATATCCTCGTCAGAAATCATTTCAGGCTCCATCGAGCTTAAACGCACTCTGAAATTGCCGTCAATGGAGCATACCGCTTCTAATGCGTCAACAAGTCTTGTGCCGTTCTTGAAATCCTTACCGTAACAGCATAAATTTATTCCCGTAAGAATAATTTCCTTGTGATTTGCTTTGAGCAAAAGCTCTGTTTCGCACTTTATATCTTCTATAGACTTTGAACAAATGTGTCCTCTTGCCGTTGGAATAATGCAGTAGCTGCAAGCCATATCGCATCCATCCTGAATTTTTATGTAGGCTCTTGTTTTGCCGCTGTCAGCACAGTTGCACATAGGTTCAAGCTTGCCGTTAAGCTTTTGCTCAGAAATGCAGATGGTTTGATGAAGATTTTCGCTTTCAAGAGCGTTGTAAACCATCTCTCTAAGCTTGTTTTTGTCACGGCTTCCGCAAATGATTTTGCATTCCGAAAAGTCCTGCGCCTTTTGAGGAAATGCCTGCGGAAAACAGCCTGTGAGAACTATAAGACAGCTGGGATTTTCTCTGTGAACACGCTTGATAAAATGTCTTAGCTTGCTGTCCGCCTGAGCGGTAACTGTGCAGGAATTTATAATGCAAACGTCCGCTTCTTTGATATTATTGACTTTTTCGCAGCCGTCAAGAGAAAATTGTTCGGAAATATTCTGTGTTTCATACTGATTGACCTTGCAGCCGAATGAAACGTAAAAAATTTTAAGAGCCATAACCCTCGTCCTTTCAACAGTGGGATTTAATAAAATATAGAGCACCTGCACAAAAAGCAATAGGTTTTATTGTGAAAATGTACTAAAATTTTGCGTCAAAACGCTTTTCTATTGACTATTATACTATATTTTCAGAAAAATTGCAAATAGGGCTTGACAAAATAAAAAAAATGATTATAATAGTAGTTGTAAGGCAGAGAGCCTTATGGCAAATAAAGTGCCGACAACAACCATTTTTATAGGAGGTAACTTAAAATGGAACAAGAATACATTCAATTAAAGGAATATATGGACAGAAGCAAAAAACCTGTTGCTGTAACAGGAGCTGGGATTTCGTATCTTTACGGTATGCGACGGCTAAAGCAGAGTGTTGGCAGGATTAATGCTGGTCGAATTTTCTCCGCTTCATATGTTCGCAAAAATCCAGAGAAGTTTTATGAAATTATGAGGGATTCTTTTTTGGAGGCAACTTTTGTCAAAGGACCGAGCACTGTTCATAAGCAGCTTGCAAAGCTCGAAAAACAAGGGAAGCTTTATGGTATAGTTACGCAAAATTTAGATTGTCTGCATACAATTGCAGGTTCGGAAAATGTGGTGGAGTTTCAGGGGAGTTTTCGAGATAACATCTGCATTGACTGCGGAAATCGGTGCTGCGATTACAATGTATGGAATCAGGGGCATATGCCGCACTGTGAAAAATGCGGTGCTCCACTGATGCCAACAAGTTTCTGTATGGATTCAAAAGTCCATGACAGCGTTTCAAGAGAAAATATGGAACGAGCAGTCAATATGATTTCAGAAGCAGATCTGGTATTGATTATTGGAACTACTGGTTTTCGCAGTGACGAGTACTTAAGCAGAATGAAACCTAGGACAAAACTGGTTCAGGTCAATCCGTCTGTAACAGAATTTGATAGGATTGTTGACTTGAATATTCATGCTGACGCTGCAGAAGTTTTTGATGCAGTATTAAATTAATAAAAGGAGTGTGCGTATGAATCTTTTTAAGGGAGACCAGAATGTGGATCAAATTGAACAGCTGGTCGATTATATTAACAGCAGTCGTAATATCGTTGCAACTACAGGTGCGGGAATTTCTGTCGGCGGCGGAGGTATAACGTATGGACAAATTCGAAGTGCTGGCATAACGAGAAGAAATGGCGACAGTTACAGCTCTTTCCTGCCGACATTTCTGGATGATATGTTTTCATATATGCCGAGCTTCAGTCATTACGCTTTAAAAGAATTGGAGGACGAAGGAAAGCTTCTCGGAATCATAACCACAAATGTAGACTGTATGCACACAATAGCAGGTTCAAAAAATGTTGCTGAAATTCAAGGGAGTCTCCAGGTCAACTGCTGCGCCGACTGCGGAAAGCATTACGACGGCTATGAAATTTGGAAGCAAGAGGAGCTTCCACGATGTAAATCCTGCGGAGGAGAAATACTCCCCTGGCCACTGTACAGTCATATCGGGTTATGGGAGGAAGATGTCTGCAAATCAAGAAAATGGATTTCACAAGCAGATTTGATCCTTGCCATCGGAACTCGCGGAAACTACGGCGATGTATATTGGGGTTATCGAAACAGAAGCACTGTAATAATACAAATAAATCCTGGTCGCACAAGCTTTGACGGAGTAGCCGATTTAAACATTCGTGAAAAATGTGACGATGTGTTCAAAAAGTTGACAAAAAAGCGAAACAAAAACGTATAAAAGAGAACAATTTGGATGTGGAATTTATGAAAGTTTTTAAAAACACTCAAAGCATAGATAAAATACAGCAATTAGCCGACTATATTGATAAAAGCCATAGTATGGTTGCTGTTACTGGGGCAGGCATTTCACTTGCCGGCGGTGGTATAACATACAGACAACTATTAAGAACAATTCGCCCCGGCGATTTTGGAAGCGATTCTTTTCTGCGCTCTTATGTTAAAATAATGCACAGCTATAAACCAACCTTCAGCCACTATGCATTGCGTGATTTGGAGTCCGATGGAAAACTGATTGGAATTATCACTACAAACGAGGATTGTATGCATACGATAGCAGGTTCTCAAAATGTTGCGGAAATCCAAGGCGGTTTTCAAATCAATCGCTGTTCCAAATGCGGCCGCCATTATGACGGCTATGAAATTTGGGAACGAGATGAACTTCCAAAGTGTGAATCCTGCGGAGGAAAAATTCTTCCTTGGGAGCTTTACAGTCATATAAGTCTTTGGGATGAGGGGGTACGAAAAGCACAAAAATGGATTGCAAAGGCGGATTTAATTCTTGTAATCGGAACAAACGGTTATTACTCAAGTGCATACTGGAGTTACAGAAACATAAACGCCGTTATTGTACAAATCAATCCAGGGCACACCAGCTTTGACTGTAGTGCCGATTTAAACATTCACGAGGAATGTGACAATGTGTTCAAAAAGCTAAAAGAAAGGCAGAGCAAAAATGGCTGAAAATAAAACAAAAAAAGAGCTTTCCGAAGAGGAAAGTTTAAAGCAGATGGCGGCTCAAATGCGGGCAAGGGAATATAAGGGTCTTTCCGAAGAGGAAATTCAGGAAAGAGAGCGACAGAAAAAAATACGTAAAAAAAAGAATATCAATATATTGGATGATACATTAAATATTATGAAAAATGGCTGCTATTCAAAAAATAGCCGTGAAATAAGACTGCATTTCGCATCGGAAAAGTTGCGGGAAACGCAGGTTTTTCTGCCGAAAGATATAGAATCAATGCGGACTACAAATGAGTTATCTGTAATAAGCGATGATAACATCACGCAAGGTATCGAATGTTATTTTGGCTGTGAAAACGCAGATGCACTCGTTCTTGCACAAAAAGAGTATCAAAATTTGAAAAAGAATGGGGAGACTGTTCCACGAGTTCTCGTTTTAAATCTTGCAAGTGCTACACAACCAGGGGGTCAAACCAGAAAAGGTGCTAGCGCACAAGAGGAAGACCTTTGTCGCAGGACATCTCTGCTCTTGTCTTTAGAGAGCGAAAACGCAAAGAAATATTATGAATACAATAATGCAAGAAAAACTCGAATGGGGTCGGATGCGATTATGCTTTCGCCTTATGTGGAGGTTGTAAAAAACGCTGATTCAGAAACACTTGATGAACCGTTTTCTATATCCGTTATTAGCTGTGCCGCTCCGATGGTTCGTTTGGGACTGGAAGGAATGTCACAACAGAAATACGAGGAAATGCTCTACAAGCGGATTCAGGGTATGCTTTTGGTGGCGGCGTCACTAAAATACCGTCATCTGATTCTTGGTGCTTTTGGATGCGGAGTATATGGGAATGATGCCGCTATAGTATCTGATTTATTTGCTCGTGCAATTTGCAGCCTTACTTATGATGGAAAAAATTGTGGGCAATTGTTTGACTCAATTAATTTTGCGGTTCTTTGCAAACCGAATAAAGACTACAATTACAAAGAGTTCCGCAGAAATTTTTCTTCTGATAAGTAAACCATTAATAATTAACACAACGCCCGTCAGAGAAACCGAAATTCCTCCGATGGGCGTCATTCTTGTACAGCTTACTGCTTTTTGAGCTATGTCCCGCAGCAAAAAGCTGGTATATTTGATATTGTCCACGGCGACCTGGACATTGAACCACAGCACAAGGCATATGTTCGGTTATGGAAATCAAAGATTGCCTACCTCACTTATTCACACCGCTGATATGGTTCTTCGCCTCATAGACGACCGCCATACACGCCGAAATGGTGGATGCCGATTATGCTTGACGAGCTTGACTTGAATGAAAGAAGCCCCGTCTTTTTCGGGAAAGCGGAAATCTTACCCTTGCTGAATTCGTATGTAGAAAGGTGCAATGAAAAATGAATTATGGCAAAAAGCCCCGACTCATTTGAATCGGGGCTAAGCTTCAGCGTAATTTACGCTTATTTCTTATTCTTTTTGCCAACAATTATTACAGTTGCCGCTAATAGAGCTGCTGCAAATCCTGCTGTAGCTGCCGCACCTGTGTCAGGTGAATCATCGGATGTTGAAGATGTTGTCGTGGTAGTGGTAGTAGTTGTTGATGTTGTGCTTGATGATGAATCATCTGATGAAGAATCTTCCTCTGAATCTGAATCTTCGTCATCGGTATCGTCTGTGTCGGCATCGTCGCCATCGTCTGTGTCGGCGGTGGTGTCATCGTCTGTGTCGGTGTCATCGCCATCGTCTGTATCGGTGTTGGTA
>JAJQCE010000017.1 GCA_021202895.1 Ruminococcus sp.
ATTATATCAGCATACCTTTTAGAACAGGAGCTGCAAATTATGAGCAAGACTAAAATCCGACAATTTATAAAGACATTCAGCATAATGTGCTTCGTCCTTACATTTATAACTGCGCTTTCCTGCGCCGTTTTTGAATCCGACGCTTCAGTTGAAACCGTGTCCTCGCTCGGTTCGTCAGGTGCGGAGGTTGAGGCTATTCAGGAAAAGCTCAAGGAGCGTGGGCTTTACAACGGTGAAATTACAGGCTACTACGGCGAGCAGACGCAGGAAGCCGTTAAAAAATTTCAAAAGCAGCAGGGCATTTCACAGACAGGAACCGCAGGCTCTCAGACGCTTTCTGCGCTTGGAATTTCTATCGGCACAATTCCTGAAGCTACCGAATCTAATGTTTACCTGCTTACAAGAATCATCTCAGCGGAAGCCCGCGGCGAGCCTTACACAGGACAAGTCGCTGTCGGAGCTGTCATTTTAAATCGTATAGAGCATCCGTCTTTCCCCGACACGCTTTCAGGTGTAATTTACCAAAACGGCGCATTTACCGCAATAGTTGATGGGCAATTTGACGAACCCATCGCCGAATCCGCCTACTCCGCCGCACGAGACGCACTTAACGGCTGGGATCCTACAGGCGGCTGCGTATACTATTATAATCCCGACAAAACATCAAACTCCTTTATGTGGTCGCTCCCGACTATCATGACAATTGGAAACCACCGCTTTTCAACAGGATAAAATTTAAATATATTCCGCTTTGATATATTAAGCAGCGCATTGATTGAATTTTTAATTTTAATTTTGCTGTGTTTGGACTTTGCTTTACGCTCAAGCTTTGCCCTCAATTCGCAAAGAAGCAAAAAGCACCTCAGCCTTGAACATTCTTTCAGCGAAGCGCAGAGCAAAATTATTCTCTTAGAAGCTAAAGCGCAGGAGCTTTATTCTGAAAATCGTGCTTCAATAGACATTCTTCCTGAAAAATACCGAAGCTCCTGCTGTGCGCACAAAATATATCAAATCCTGAAAGCTCGCCGCACCGACAGTCTTAACAATGCATTTGATATTTACGAAAGGGAGAACGGGTGAAAGTTCTCCCTTTAATACTACATAATGCAGATTTAATCAGAGGGCGTTTATTCCCACTCAATAGTAGCCGGCGGCTTTGTCGTCACATCATAAACCACTCTGTTTACGCTCTTAACCTCGTTTACAATTCTGGCGGAGCTAGATTCAAGCACCTCGTAAGGGATTCTCGCAAAATCCGCCGTCATGAAATCAGTGGTGGTTACCGCACGCAGGGCAAGCGTGTAGTCGTAGGTGCGAAAATCTCCCATCACTCCTACCGAACGGTTGTTTGTCAGAACCGCAAAATATTGCCCTATGCTTCTGTCTAAGCCCGCTTTCGCTATCTCCTCACGGAAGATATAGTCTGCGTCCTGCAAAATTTGCAGCTTTTCATCTGTAATTTCTCCCATTATCCTTATCGCAAGCCCTGGACCTGGGAAAGGCTGACGCCATACAAGCGTTTCGGAAAGCTTCAGCTCTTGTCCTAGCTTTCTTGTTTCGTCCTTGAATAACATTCTTAATGGCTCGATTATTTCCTTGAAATCTACATAGTCAGGCAAACCGCCTACGTTGTGGTGCGATTTTATCGTTGCGGCATCTCCTGAACCTGATTCTATTACGTCAGGGTAAATCGTTCCCTGCGCTAAAAAATCTACCTTGCCAATTTTCTTCGCTTCCTCCTCAAATACTCTTATAAATTCCTCGCCGATAATTCTGCGCTTGGTTTCAGGGTCGCTGACTCCTCTCATTCTTGCCATGAACCTCTCCTTGGCGTTTACTCTCACAAAATTAACGTCCCAGCCGCTGAACGCCGCTTCTACCTCGTCGCCCTCGTTCTTGCGCATAAAGCCGTGGTCTACAAATATGCAGGTAAGCTGACTGCCTACCGCCTTTGAAAGCAGAGCCGCAAGTACCGAGCTGTCAACTCCGCCTGAAAGCGCAAGCAGAACCTTGCCGCTTCCGACCTTTTCTCTTATCTCCCTTATCGCCGTCTGAGCATAATTTTCCATCGTCCAGTCGCCGACACAGCCGCACACCTTCTTTAAAAAAGCGTCCAGCATTTTAAGTCCGTTCTCGGTATGGTTTACCTCAGGATGAAACTGCACGGCATAGAGCCTTCTTTCCTCATTATACATCGCCGCTGTCGGACAGTTGTCAGTATGCGCCGCCGTTTTAAAGCCGTCGGGCAGGAAAGCTATGTAGTCGGTGTGGCTCATCCACGAAACCGCCTCCTGCGGCAAAGCTCCGAAAAGCGCACACTCCTCATTATAATAGGTTTTAGTCTTGCCATATTCGCTCGTTTTGCAGGTTTCAACACTGCCGCCCAAAAGGTGCGCCATAAGCTGCGAGCCGTAGCAAATTCCCAGAATCGGAATGTCAAGCTCAAAAATTTCCTTGTCAATTGTCGGCGCTCCCTCTCCGTAAACGCTCTGAGGTCCGCCTGTGAAAATTATCCCCTCTGGCTTAAGCTCCTTAATCTGCTCAAGCGTGATTGATTTGTAGGAAATCACCTCGCAGTAAACGCTGCACTCACGCACTCTGCGCGCAATGAGTTGATTGTACTGCCCTCCGAAATCTATAATAAGAATGTACTCATGCCCCTTTTGACGCATATTTTTCACCGTTCCTTTCGCAGAAATAAAAATACATAATTATTATAACATCTTAATCGCTTTAATACAAGTGCTTATCTGTAAATTTTTCGCCAAAAAAGCGGCAGACCTTGACCAGAACCTGCCGCTGTACAGATGGTAAATTAAAAAAAGGGGTGATAAATAATTTTCTGTACTAATATAATTATAGCACTTTTCTTGTTGTTTTGCAATCGAAAAGTATTACAATTATATTACAAATTTCTTGTTTATACTCAAATTCCCATAGAAAAGCATTATATTTTACAAACCGTCAAAAGAGCTTTGACAAAAAGAAAATGTTCTTCTCTGCACTTGAAATGTAATACAAATCTCTCACAATTAAATTGTATCTTTTGCTCAAAATTTGTTGCATAATAAAGATAAGGAGGTTTGTTTTTATGTGGAAAATACAAAAGGGATACAATTCTGTAAGTAAGACATTCCGATTGCCGGAGGAAATGGTAGAAAAGCTGGACAAGCTTGCGTATGAAAACAATTTGTCGCTCAATCAGCTTGTAATTCAGTGCTTAAACTACTCGCTCGACAATCTTTCAATAGAAAACGATTCTGACAGCAAGGGTTCAGATACTTAAAAATTCAAAAAAACTTTATAAATTAAAAATTGAAAAGCCGCTTTCAGTGTGATATAACAATTGTAGACTTGCACTATGGAGTTAAGCGGATTATGGATGATAAATTTTCACGGGCTCGTTTTGCCTGTTATGTAGGCTATGTCACTCAGGCGGTGGTAAACAATTTTATGCCGCTGCTTTTCGTAACCTTTCAAACTGAATTTTCAATAAGTGCGGCAAGGATTTCGCTCCTCATTGCCGCTAATTTTGTTACTCAGATTCTGATAGATTTCTTCTCCGCTCCGATAGTTTCACTTTTAGGCTGCCGCAAAACTCTGCTTTTAGGCTGTGCATTCACTACGGTGGGACTTGTGTCGATGTCCTTTCTGCCGTCGGTAATAAATCCCTTTGCGGCTCTTTTGCTTTGCTCGGTACTCTGCGCAGTCGGCGGAGGAGTTATGGAGGTTCTTGTAAGCCCGATAATCGAAAGCTGTCCGAGCGAAAACAAGGCGGGACAGATGAACCTGCTCCACTCCTTTTACTGCTGGGGCTCGGCTTTTTGCATACTCGCTTCAACAGTCTTCTTTGCGCTTTTTTCAACCTCGCACTGGCGGATTTTAGCTCTGCTCTGGGCTATCATTCCCCTTGCCGATATATTTTTATTTCTTAAAGCTCCGCTTAATCCGATTGACGATGAAAGGAGCGGCGGCTACAAGCAGCTTTTTTTCAGCGGAGTTTTTTGGCTCATGCTTTTTATGATGATGTGTTCAGGCGCAAGCGAGCTTGCGGTTTCACAGTGGTCTTCAAGCTTTGCGGAGTCGGCTCTGGGAGTTAAAAAGAGCATAGGCGACATTGCGGGACCGTTTGCCTTCGCCATTTTCATGGGAACGGCAAGAGCGCTTTCAGTCAAAATCACTGACAAGCACCTGACAAAAGCTATGGCGGCAAGCTCGGCTCTCTGTATCTTAGGATATACGCTTATCTGCCTGCCTGACTCTGCGCTGCTTTCGCTTATCGGCTGCTCTGTCTGCGGATTTTCAGTGGCGATAATGTGGCCGGGAACCTTTTCAATTGCCGCTAAACGTATTCCAAAGGGCGGCACGGCTATGTTTTCACTTTTAGCTTTAGCCGGAGATATAGGCTGCACGGCAGGACCTGTGACCGTCGGACTTTCCGACAATTTATCAGACGGCTTTATGCTAGCCGCACTATTTCCCATAGCAATGCTGATATGTACGCTTATCTGCTCAAGGAATAAAAAGGATGCGCTTTAACGAAAAGTTTATAATGACTTTACAGATAAAATTTGCATTTTCGTTTCAGATGTAGTATAATATAAAGATAGGATGTGCCTTAAGCGAAAAAGCAAAGCTTAACGGCGCAAATTTAAAAAGAATGGAAATTATTTATTATGCTTTATTTAGCTCTTTCAAATGCGTCAGTTTATGCGCCGATAATGTTTGCAGGCAGCTTTCTGATTGCTTTTTTGTCGATTAAGCTTTTCATGAAGGTTCTCCCGAAGGACCACGGCAGGGATTTTGCCGTAAACGGGCAGTTAAGCGAGGGCAAGCCGAGAGGCGCTGGAATTATAATGATAACCTCGTTTGTGCTGTGTGCGGCTTTGTTTGTACCATTCACTGCCGAAACTGCAATTTACATGGTTTTAATCTATGCCGCCATGCTCACAGGCTTCTTTGACGACGCCGCTCAAAAGCCTTGGGGCGAGCTAAAAAAGGGACTGCTCGACCTTGTGATTTCAATCGGAGTAACCGTCTGCTTTTTGATGAACAATTCCACCGACATAAATATTTTCGGCTATTCATTCCACATTCCCGTTGTGATTTTCGCACTGCTCAGCATAATTCTGGTATGGGCGAGCATTAACGTTACAAACTGCTGTGACGGAGTTGACGGAATGTGCGGCACGCTTTCAATTGTCACGCTGCTGCTCTTTATCCTGCACGGTCTGCCGACAACCGAGCGTGTGCTTTCTGACATATTGATTATGACGCTAATAGCATACCTGTGGTTTAATTCCTCGCCGAGCAAACTGCTGATGGGAGACGCAGGCTCTCGCGCACTTGGCGTTTTTCTTGCGATTGTGTCACTGAGGAGCGGCGATCCTTTCCTCTTTATCGCATTTGCGAGCATGATTATAGTTGACGGTGGACTTGGACTGCTCAAGCTTTCCTGCCGCAGATTTTTGAAAATGAAAAGCTTCATGGAAAATATCAGAACTCCGCTTCACGACCACTGGAGAAAGAATTTAGGGGTCAGCGACACGCAGGTGGTTCTGCGCTTTGCCGCAATCGAGCTTGTAATAGGTGCGGCGTTGCTTTACATAATCTGATACAAGGGGAGCTTTTCAACGAGAAACTACATCAGCGACTATGCGAATTTTGACGAAAACTGCTGCTACAGGGGCGACGACTTAGGAGTTACCGTTGACGGTGAAATTACTCGCTTCAAGGTTTGGGCTCCGTTTTGCAATGCGGTTTTTCTGAATCTTTACACTGACGGAGAGGGCGACAACCTTTCTGAAACGGTCTGTATGCGCAGAATTGAGCAGGGAGTCTGGTACGCAGAGCTTCTGCACACGGTTTTTTCAATGTACTACACCTACACACTTGAATACGAGTACACAGAGCGGGTTGAGGTTGTAGACATATACGCAAAGGGCTGCGGAATAAACGGAAACCGAGGCTACATTGTGGACTTTGCCGCTTTAAATCCTACCGACTGGGACAAGTCGGAAAGAGTAGTCTGTAAAAGCGCAGTTGACGCTTGTATTTACGAATGTAACGTGAGGGATTTTTCAATAAGCCCCGACAGCGGAGTTGACTTTGACAAGCGGGGACGCTTTGCGGCATTTTCGCAGGAGAACACAAGCTGTAACGGCGTTTCAACCTGCCTTGAGCATTTAAAGGAGCTGGGAATTACGCACGTTCAGCTTATGCCCGTGGCGGACTTTGCAACGCTTGACGAAAAAAAGCCGCTCAGCAGCTACAATTGGGGTTACGACCCTAAGAATTATATGTGTCTTGAGGGCAGCTATTGCTCAGACGCTTATGACGGAGATGTGAGGATAAGGGAATTTAAGCAGCTTGTCGCCTCTCTCCACAAGGCGCATATCGGAGTAATTCTTGACGTGGTATTTAACCACACCTACTTTACCGAGAAATCCAATTTTCACAAGACCGTGCCGTACTACTACCACAGGCTTGACGCAGACGGCAAATTTTCAAATGGCTCAGGCTGCGGAAACGAAACGGCTTCGGAGCATCTGATGATGAGAAAATATATCGTTGACGCAATTAAATTCTGGGCAAACGAATACAAGGTTGACGGCTTTCGCTTTGATTTGATGGGGCTTCACGACATTGAAACTATAAATCTTATCCGTGACGAGCTTGACAAAATAGACCCTAGCATACTTATGTACGGCGAGGGCTGGACGGGCGGCACGGCGGCTCTTGCAGGCGAAAGGCTCTGCTACAAGTGGAACAGTCACAAGTTCGGCAGAATCGGCTTGTTTAACGACAATATCCGAGACGCCGTCAAGGGCGGAACCTTTGATTTAAGAGAGCGAGGCTTTGTCTGCGCCAACGGCGACAAATTCAATGCGATAAGGCGGTCAGTCACCGCAAATGCACCGTTTGAGCATTTAAACGGCACAGCAGACGAGCTTAACTGGGCGTACACTCCCGCACAGGCGATAAACTACTGCGAGGCTCACGACAACCACACGCTGTGGGACAAGCTAAGCATCTGCGCTAAAGAATACAGCGAGGACGACAGAATCAGAATGGACAAGCTGGCGGCGGCGGCGGTTCTGCTTTCGCAGGGAGTGCCGTTTATACAGCTGGGGCAGGATTTTCTTCGCACCAAGCCGAAGCTTTACAAGGAAAATGAAGTCAAATCCGACATACCCTTTGACGGCAACAGCTACAACGCTCCTGACGAAACCAACATGATAAGGTGGGAGCGGAAGGCTCTGTACAAGGATGTTTTCAAGTACTACAAGGCTCTGATTGCCCTAAGAAAATCCTCATGGCTCTTTAGAATGTCAAGCAGCGAGGATATGAACAAGCACCTTTATTTTCACGACAACGGCGATGTAATCAGCTTTGAGCTTGTCTGCGATGTCGAGTGCTACTTTGTCGTGCTAAATCCCCAGCCCGATTCACGGCACTGCAATCTCCCGAACGGCGAATTTTACACACGCTTAACCCCTGACGGCATGGTAAGCTACAGCAAGCTAAGCGGCAGCATTGAAGCAAGCCGAATATCCTGCACAGTGTTTAAAAGAATTTGATATGTTAAAAACTCCCCCGATACGTCAAGTATCAGGGGATAATTTTTATTCGTCGAACAAAGCGTCAAAGTGACGGCGGTAATGCTTTGGGATATTTATCTCATCAGGCAGTCTAAGCTCTCTCAGCACATCTCCTATTATATTTATTCCGTCCTTGTAAAAACGCTCAATCCGCCTTGTCCTGTCTGAAATTCCCTTGTAATCATTTGGACAAACAAACGTCCAGTCCGCTCCCTCATCATCAACCACAAGCCTGAAATATTTATCAATATCTCTGTCGCTAAAGCCTGCTTTGGCAAGCAGAATATGATGTTCTACCGCTTCGTCAATGTAGCTTAAAATCACTGTTTCTCCGTCAAAGGAAATTAGAGTGTGTTGACACTAGTATCAGCAGCGGCTCGCCGTCCGCAAGAGCAATGTCAGCTTCCTCTTCATTCGGATACTTTATCACTTTCATTTTGTTCGCCCGACTCCTCGTTCTTCTTTATCTGCTCGTACTTTTCAATGCGGTTGTGAAGCTTTGAAGCGGCATAACCCTCTCTTATTTCCGCCTTAGCTCTGCCCACCGCAAGAGCGTTGTCGGGAATGTCCTTGGTAATTGTCGAGCCTGCGCCCGTGTATGCGCCGTTGCCAACTCTTACAGGCGCAATCAGATTTGTGTTGCAGCCGATAAACGCATTGTCGCCTATAACCGTGCGAAATTTCTTGTCGCCGTTGTAGTTTACCGTAACCACTCCGCATCCGAAATTTACATTCGCTCCTACATCGCTGTCGCCTATGTAGGTAAGGTGCGCAACCGCCGTGTACTCGCCGATTGTAGAATTTTTTATCTCGACAAAATCTCCGATTTTAACGCCTCTTTTTATGTGTGTTCCAGGACGAAGCTGCACAAACGGTCCTATCTTTACATTGTCCTCGATAATCGAATCGTATGCCTGAACGTTGTTGAGATTTACTCTGTTTCCAACAGTGGTATTTTCGATAATGCAGTTATTCCCCAGCACACAGTTTTCGCCTATAGTCGTGCTTCCTCTTAAAATTACTCCTGAGTGAATTACCGTACCCTGCCCGATTGTAACATTGTTTCCAATGCTTACTCCGTCAGAGCAGCAGACCTCTATTCCTGCGTCTAAATGCCTGCCGATAATCTCTGCTCTGGCTATGTCGTTAAGCGCAAGCAGCGCACGTCTGTCGTTCGCTCCAAGCACCACATTCGGATTCCTCGAAATATAAGCGTGAGCACGCAGTCCCTTTTGAATAAGCAGCTCCACACAGTCGGTAAGGTAGTACTCGCCCTGCGCATTGTCGTTTGTAATTTCACTTAAAACCTCAAGCAGCTTTTCCGTCTTGAACCAATAGCAGCCTGAGTTGACTTCGGTAATCGCAAGCTGATACGGCTCGCAGTCCTTTTGCTCGACAATTCCGCTTATACCCTCGTCTGTGCGGATAATTCTGCCGTAGCCTGTCGGATTTTCAAGCCTTGCCGTAACTACCGTAACTGCGCTGTCATTATTAACGTGATAGTCAAGCGCGTCCTGAATTGTCTGAGCGTCTATAAACGGAGCGTCGCCGTTAAGCACCAGCGTGTTGGCGTCAGAAAAGCTCTTAAGAAAATCCGCCGCCTGCATAACCGCATGACCAGTGCCTAGCTGTTCCTCCTGCAAAATTGTAGTAACCTCCGAACGAGTGCTTCTTGACTGAACGTATTCGTCCAGCAGCTGAGCCTTGTAGCCCTTGATAACGCAAATATCCTCTATATCCGCATTTTCGCAGGCGGTAAGAACCCACTCTATCATAGGCTCTCCAAGCACGCTGCAAAGCACCTTCGGCTTTTCAGACTTCATTCTCTTTCCCTGTCCACCGGCAAGTATAACCGCAACATTTCCCATAATTCTTCCTCCCTTTTAATATATGTTCTTTTCACAATATTCAATAAGCCGCTTAAAGGTGTCATCCTCATCAGGTGTCGGCTTCAGCTCTCTTGTATGTACTTTAGGCGAATAAAGCGCATAGGAAGCCGTATCATCAGGCATACCGTCAAAAATTTTCTGCACTCTCTTAAACATCTCCTCGTCAATCTTAAAAATCCTCTGCGAGCGTGTCGGATTCAAGCTGTACAGCTTTCTCATCATGATATATGCCGCCATGCAGATATACTGATCCATTCCCTGAGCAAGCTCCTCGTTTGACGCCGACAAATCCAGCAGTGCTCTCACGCAGTCAAGCGACATATACTCATCGTCATCGTTGTCGTATCTATCAAGCGGTCCTATCTCGGGAACGTTGTACTTTTCACACAAAAGATTCGCTCTCTCCACCGTGATCGAGCGTCTGCCCGTTTCGTACATCGACAAAATCCCCTGCGAAATTCCCAAAGCCTGCGCCGCCTGCGCCTGTGTCCATCCCGCTCTTACTCTTGATTTTCTCAAATACTCTCCAACCGTATCCTTCATAAAAACTCTCCTTTCCTAAAAAGCAGGAACTATTTTTTGTTCTCAGACATATATATTATTAAGTGTACCTCTAAAGCTCCACATGACTGCACATTATTCCGCCATCTGTGATGTCAATAAACGCATAGGATGGCTTTGACCCATCCCGGGGACATGATGCACTGCCTGGATTAAGCACATGAACCCCGTCAATGTATTTGTAATATCGCTCGTGCGTGTGTCCGAAAAGCGCAATATCTGCGCCGACCTCTTTAGCCTTCGTTACAAGCGTATCAACGCCGTACTTTACACTGAACCTGTGACCGTGAGTGTAAAAAATTCTTGAGCTTCCCATATCGTACAAATTGCTGTTCGGCGTAAACGAGCCGTAGTCGCAGTTTCCCGAAACATTCAGAATCTCAAGCTCAGGATATAGTATTCTCAGCTTGTCAATTTCACGCTCACCATCACCTAAAAAGATAAAGGTGCGGGCGTCCTTATTTCTCTCGACTATTTCTCTTGCTGCGCCAAGGCTACCGTGCGTATCGGAAAATACAATTAAGCGCATTTTTAAACACCTCCGCTCTGAGCCTTCACGCTTAAAACAGCTCCTCACTAAAGCGTAAATCTCACTTTTACAGTCTAAAATAAATTATCAAAGGAGTTTTTTGTATGAACAACAATCAGTTAAAAGGACAAAACCCGAACGAGGCTGTTTTCGCTCAGCTTCTTAACACCGTTTCAAACAAGCTCGGTTGTACGCCTACACAGCTTAAGCAGCAGCTTGAAAACGGTTCTCTTGAGCGTCAGCTCTTTTCAGACTCTTCAAACCCTCAGCTTCAAAAGCTTAAGCAAGCCGCAAACGACCCCAACGCCGCTCAAAAGCTTCTTAACGATCCCAAAACTGCGGCTGTTTTAAAAAAGCTTTCAAAATAAGGGTTTTCGTCAGATTCCCATAAGAAAGGACGAATCAGCATGGCTGAAGCAGACAACATTATGAACAAGCTAAGCGAGGTTTTAAACAACCCTCAGACTATGACGCAGATAAACCAGATAATGTCCTCACTTTCAGGCGGCTCCGCCAATGAAGCGCAGGAGCAGTCTGATGAAAGCTCCACTGCTCCCGACATTTCCTCCATGCTGTCGTCACTTATGCCGCCGCAGCAAGCCGCTTCTCCGCCTCCTAGTGATTCAGGCATTGACATAGCTAAAATAATGCAGATTACAAACGCAATTTCTCAAAGCGGTCAAAACGATCAAAGCATCGCTCTGCTGTACGCTCTTAAGCCAATGCTCAAGGATGAAAATCAAGTCAAAGTAGACAGAATTGTAAAAATCTTCAAGTTGTTAGCCGCTTATCCGCTGCTGCGTGACAGCGGACTTTTAGGAGGTGATTTGTTTGGCTGACGAAAGCTTCAGAACCATGCAGGAGGAAGCACTTTCCCGTGTGCGGGAAATGCAACGCCGCTCACAAAGCTATGCTCCTCCGCCAACTCCGCCGCCGCCCGAACCTGCTCCTGACAAGTCAGAGCAAAGCAACTCCGATTCAAAAACGCTCTTTAGCCTTGGCGGAATAAAAATTGACGAGGAAAAGGCTCTTATCGCTCTGCTCATCTACATACTCTATAAAAACAACGCCGACATGAAGCTTTTGCTCGGACTTGGCTACCTGCTGATTTAACGCTTCTCTACTCGTCCTCAAGCATTTTAACCGCTTCATTCGCCTGAAAATAGCTGTAGCCGTGACGCACCAGCGCATTTATCAGCTTCTGCGTTAGCTCACGATCGTTTGGATCATAAAGGTGCATATACCGCCGCCTTGCAAGCTGAGCCGCTCTCTCGGCAGCATCGTCCTCGTACTGCTCAATCACTCGGTCTATCACCGATTTCGGTATCCCCTTTTGCCAGAGAAACTGCCTTGCACGATAGCTGCCGTAAAGCTTCACCTCGCACTGCTGACGTGCAAGAGCTTCGGCATAGCGCAAATCGTTTATGATACCCTTCTCAGCAAGGCTGTCAGCAACCTCATAGCAAATATCCTCGTCATAGCTTTGCTTAAGCTTTTTCACCATCTCGGCATAGGAATAATCCCTGTAATCAAGCAGATACAGCGCACGCTCCCTTGCCTTTCTAAGCAAATCCGAACGCTCAATCTCTTTCCACTTCTCGTTTTCAAGCTCCATAGAGGTGCAAAGCGAATATTTCGCCGCCGTTTCAGTGCTGATAAAGGCGGTAATTTCCTCATCGCCGCTTACAAGGACAAGCTTCAGCGTGCTGCCCTTGTATTTTTCCATGCTCTCTAGTTTAAGCATAATCAGCTTCCAAGCGTAGTAATATCCACAGGCGCAAATTCCTCAAAATCGTCCTCCGCATTCACCGTCAGATCAGGCTCTGCGGTTTTCTTTGAAATTTTCTTAGGCTTTGGATCTGAATCGTCTGTCTGCTCGCTCTCCTGCTTCTCCAGAGTACTCTGCGCCGCCTGCTCCGCCTTTTGCTCGAGCTTGCTTTTTTCGGCTTCCTCCGCTCCCTTTTTCTCAAGCTCCTTAGCTTTGAGAATTTCCTTTATCTTGCCCTCAATTTCAGCCATCAATTCAGGATGCTCCTTGAGGTAAATTTTTGCGTTATCTCTGCCCTGTCCAAGCTTAAGCTCGCCGTAGCTGAACCATGCTCCGCCCTTTTTGGCTACTCCCAGCTCAACTGCCATATCCAGAACCTCACCTGTGCGTGAAATTCCCTGACCGTACATTATATCAAATTCGCACTCCTTAAACGGCGGCGCAACCTTGTTCTTTACAACCTTTACCCTTGTGCGGTTTCCGATAACCTCGCTGCCGTCCTTTATAGCCTCGCCCTTGCGCACGTCAAGCCTTACCGACGCATAAAATTTAAGTGCACGTCCGCCTGGCGTCGTTTCGGGATTGCCGTACATCACGCCTATTTTCTCTCTTATCTGGTTGATAAAAATCGCCGTGCAGTTTGACTTCGCAAGCACGCTGGTAAGCTTTCTCATAGCCTGCGACATTAGCCTCGCAAGCTGTCCTACGTGCATATCTCCCATATCGCCGTCAATTTCCGCCTTAGTCACCATCGCCGCCACAGAGTCTATAACTATGCAGTCTATCGCTCCCGAACGAGCCAGAGCCTCCGCTATTTCAAGAGCCTGCTCGCCGCTGTCAGGCTGTGAAACAAGCAGCGTGTCAATATTAACTCCTAAATTTCTTGCGTAAACGGGATCAAGCGCGTGTTCAACGTCAATAAACGCAACCTCACCGCCCAGCTTCTGCGTTTCGGCTATGCAGTGAAGCGCAACGGTAGTCTTTCCTGAGGATTCAGGACCGTACAGCTCCACAATTCTTCCTCTCGGAATACCGCCGATTCCCAAAGCCATATCAAGCGTCATCGACCCTGTAGGAATAGCGTCAATGTCAAGCTTTGTGTCCTCGCCCAGCTTCATTATCGCACCCTTGCCGAACTTTTTCTCGATATACCCAACCGCAGTTTCAAGAGCCTTTCTCTTCTCCTCTGCGTCTGTTATTTCAACTACCTGCGCCTTCTCCTTTTTCTTCTTATCCGCCGCCATTTTTAATCTGCCGTCCTTTCATTATTTTTATTATCAAGCTGCTCGTATAAGCTCACAGCCTCGTACTCGTGATTTTTTCCAAAAACGCACCGATTTATTCCAGCCATGTCGCTCCTCGTCCGCACGTCCTTAAAGCCTGCCTGAATCATAATCTCCATGACCTCATCCTCCTGCCCTGCGCCGATTTCAAAGAGCATGATACCATCGTCCTTAAGCTTATATTTCCATTCTCTGACAATAGCTCTGTAAAAATCCAGACCGTCCTCACCGCCACGCAAAGCCTCCTCAGGCTCAAAGGCAACCTCCTTTTGCAGCTTTGTCATTTCCTCATCAGTCACATAAGGCGGATTGCAGACAATCAAATCCGCCTGCGGCAAAAGCTTTGTCGTTTCTGCGTCCTTTACGTCCGCCAAAATCGCCCTGCATCCGCTCCTTTTCGCCGAGATATTTCTCTTAAGAAAATACATCGCTGTTTCGTACTTTTCAACACAGTAAACCTCTTTGCAGTCAAGCTCTCTTTCAAGCGTGATTCCAATACAGCCCGTCCCTGCGCACAAGTCCGCCACTACAAGCGCAGCCTTTCCCTCGAAAAGCTTCTTTGCGGCGTTTATCAGCGTTTCAGTGTCCGCTCTCGGTATAAGCGCTCCTGCACCCACCTCAAACGGTTCTCCGTAAAAATCCCACTCGCCGATTATGTACTGTAGCGGCTCGCCCATAAGCCTGCGAGCAAGCAAAAGCGCCACATTGTTAATCTGTTCGCCTGTCGCCTTTGCCGTCTGGTCAAACTTTCCACGGCAGTTAAAGCCCAGCGCAAACCCCGCAAGCTCTCTCGCTTCCCAGTAATAGTTTGTAATTCCTGCCGCCGCAAGCTTTTCCGACAGGCTCGCTATTACGTCCTTATATGTATAATTTACCATTTATCCGATTCACCATCCTTAGGAATAACCGCCTTAAGCGCAGCTATAGCGCACTCTATTTCAGAGTAGTCAGGCTCGCTGGTAGTTATCCTCTGAATCCAAAGCCCAGGCGCAGATATTATCCTTGTCGCCAGGTTGTTATATTTTCCTGCAAGCATAATAAGCTCGTACGCTATCCCCATCACAACAGGCAAAAGCGCAATTTTAACAAGCACTCTGAGTGCCACAACGTCCCACGTCACATGAAAAACCGTATTCACAAAAATGCTGATAAACAAAACCAGAAAGATAAAGCTTGTTCCGCATCTCGGATGAAAGCGGCAGTGCTTCGACACATTTTCAGGAGTAAGCTCCTCGCCGTGCTCATAGCAGGCTATAGTCTTATGCTCCGCTCCGTGATATTCATACGTTCTCGCAATTTCAGGCATTTTAGCTGTAAGAGCCGTATACCCTACAAAAATCGCAATCTTTAAAAGCCCCTCGATAATATTCTTAACCACCGTCGGCATATTCGGAATCAGAATTGAAATTCCCTTTAATATCAGCGACGGCAGGTACATAAACAGCACCAATGCAAGAGCTACGCCGAAAACCATTGAAATAGTCATCAGCACCGGCATAAGCTTGTCGCCGAACCTGTCGTCCAGCCACTGCTCAAACCTGTTCATTTCCTCTTCCTCATCGTCCTCCGTCATCTGCTTATCCGCAGACCTCGACAAGCACCTGTAGCCGTCAATCATCGACACGATAAAGTTAAAAACTCCACGTACAAACGGCGTTTTTCTATACCACGGCAAGCCGTTCTTGCCCTTAATATCCCACTCCTCAAGGTCAATTTCGCCGCTTGGAAGCCTGCAAGCCATCGCCGACTTGCCGATCCCCCTCATCATAACTCCCTCGATTACCGCCTGTCCGCCGATTTTCGTCTTGAATTTCTCTCCGCCGACAGCCTGCTCTGTTTTCTCCTTTGCCATTACATTTCCTTTCATCCTGAATTTTCAAATCTTCCTTGTATACACAATCGCTCTGCCAAGCCCAAGCTTTTTCGTATAAATATTATTGTATCACATTTTTAACTCAAAGTAAAGCGTTTTTTTTACAATTTATTTTTACCGATAACATTTTTCACTTTCCGACGCAGAACCTTGAAAAAATCTCATCAACCACGCTGTCGGTAATTCTCTCTCCAGTAAGCGAAGCGAGCTGCTCCGCACTTCTTTCAAGCTCAACCGTCACAGCGTCAAGCGTCATACCGCTCAAAAGTGCCTCTCTTGCCGATTCAAGTGCCTCAATCGACATTTCCAGCCGCTTTTTTTGCCGTTCATTCACAAACAAAGCCGCTCCCTCGCCGTCAAATCCTGCAAAGCGTTCAGCTATTATCCCTTCAAGCTCATCTCTTCCAACACCGTCAACAGCCGACATTTCAACCACTGCAAGCCCTGCGCACAGTCTGCGGTACTCCTCAACCGCCGCCGCACTGCTCTTGTCGCTCTTATTTATAACGACAACTGCGTTTTTATCAAGCGACTTAGCTAAAGCTCTGTCCTCGTCACAGGGCGTTTCGCTTCCATCAAAAACAGCAATCACCAGCACACTCTCATCAAGCCTCCGCCTTGCCAGCTCCACGCCGATTTTTTCAACCTCATCGTCTGTTTCTCTTAGCCCTGCCGTGTCGCAAAGTCTAAGCGTCACATCGCCCAGCCTGACGCTCTCTTCCAGCAAATCGCGGGTAGTTCCCGCCGTGTCGGTGACAATCGCTCTTTCAAAGCCAAGCAGCAAATTCAGCAAGGTAGACTTTCCCACATTAGGCTTGCCGACAATCACAGACGGCACACCTTTTTTCAGCATCAGTCCCTTGTCGTAATTTTCAACCAGTCTTCTTTGAACCGACATACACTCGTCAATCGTTTCAAGCACTGCCGAGCCTTCAACCTGCGGCAAATCCTCCTCAGGGTAATCAGCCCATGCGGCAAGCTCTCCTAAAAGCGTCACCAGCCTTGCCTTTACAGCTTTTATCTCCTCAAAAAGCCTGCCCTCTCTTGACAGCCGAGCCGATTTAAGCGTCAGCTCTCCCTGCGCCGAAACAATATCCATAACCGCCTCCGCCTGAGTTAGCGACATTTTGCCGTTAAGGAAAGCTCTCTTTGTAAACTCACCTCTGTCCGCAGGCTCCGCACCGTTCTCACAGCAAAGCCTTAGCACTCTTTCAGTAACGTAAATTCCCCCATGGCAGCTTATTTCCGCCGTATCCTCACCGGTATACGAATGAGGCTCTCTGAAAACGGTAATCACCCCATCGTCAAGCGTTTCGCCGTTTTTATCAACTATATTCCCATAAGCGCAGCTATAGCCCGTCATTTTCTCAATCCTTTTACCCGAAAGAGGAACAAAAACCTTCCCTGCAACTATCAGCGCATCCTTACCGCTGATTCTGACAACAGAAATCGCCCCCTGCGCCTGTGCGGTCGAAACAGCGCAAACTGCGTCCAAAAAATCATCTCCCATCAATCTAAAGCGGTTTAGCCTTAATCCTGCCAAAGCTTCTAGGAAACCTGTCCTGTGTTTCCCTTATTTTTTCAACAACGACAGCCGAGCGTTCATCTTCGTCAGGCAAGCGATACTTCAAAACCTGCGAAATCTCTCCGCCCAGCGTCCTTAGAGCACCTTTTGCTTCGCTCACCTCTGCGTCTTTGCCCTTAAGCGCAACAAATTTTCCGTCCACCTTTACAAGCGGCAGACACAGCTCGCAAAGCACTCTGAGATTAGCGACAGCCCTTGCCGTAACCACATCAAAGCTTTCCCGATATTCCTCAGTTCTCGCAAGCTCCTCAGCTCTGCCGCAGACGCACTTAACCTCAACGTCCAGCTTTTCAGCCGCCGCCTGCAAAAATCCAACCTTCTTATTCAAGCTGTCAACAAGTGTGACGTCCATATTCTGATACCACAGCTTCAAAGCCAGTCCTGAAAACCCTGCGCCACTGCCTATGTCAGCGAGAGAAAGTGGTGTTTCACGTGAAACAATGAGGAGGGAAAACGGGTATATGCTGTCGTAAAAGTGCTTTTGCGCAATTCCCAGCGGATCTGTGATTGCAGTAAGGTTCATTCTCTCGTTCCACTCGCAAAGCGTTTCAGCGTAAAGACTAAAGCTGTCGTAATCACTTTGCGTGACGTCCAGCCCTCCCTGCTTAAACAAATCGTAGAAGCTTCCGTAATCAATCAGCGCCGCCATTGTTTTCTCCCTTTTTATAAGCCTTGAGCCATATCAGCAGTACGTTTACATCAGCAGGATTTACTCCTGAAATTCTGCTTGCCTGACCTACGCTTAACGGCTTCACCTTGTTCAGCTTTTCAGCCGCTTCAAGCCGTAAGCCTCTGATTTGCGTATAGTCTGTGTCCGCACTCAAAAGCTTTCGCTCAAGCCTTCGCATAGACTCAACCTGCTCATTTTGTATCGCAATATAGCCCTCATACTTTATGTTAAGCTCAACCTGCTCGCATATCTCATCGCTGAGACGCGGTCTTTGCTCATCAAATTCCGCTAAACCCCTGTAACTAAGCTGCGGACGCTTTATAAGCCTCGAAAGCTTTGTCCCCGTTGTAATTTTCTCTGTTCCGCAGCTGATCAGATACTCGTTCAGCTTATCGCTCGGCGCAATGTTTACCTTTTTTACTCTCTCTGTTTCCGCTTCTATCTTTACTTTCTTGTCAAGCAAACGCTGATACCTGTCCTCGCTGATTAGTCCTGCTCTGTACCCCGTTTCGGTAAGTCGCAGATCCGCATTGTCCTGTCTGAGAATAAGCCTGTACTCGCTTCTTGAGGTCAGCATTCTGTAAGGATCGCTGCAGCCCTTTGTTACAAGGTCGTCAATCAGCGTGCCAATGTACGAGGACGCTCTGTCAAGCATCAGCGGCTCTTCGCCCTTAAGCTTAAGCGCAGCGTTCACTCCTGCAACAAGCCCCTGCGCCGCAGCCTCCTCATAACCTGACGTGCCGTTAAACTGCCCCGCTCCATAAAGCAAAGGTACGCTCTTAAATTCCAGCGTAGGCAAAAGCTGCGTCGGATCACAGCAGTCGTACTCTATCGCATATGCGTTTCGCATAATTTCAACCCTTTCGAGCCCCTCGATCGTCCGCATAAATTCAAGCTGAACCTCCTCGGGCAGCGAAGAGCTCATTCCCTGGACATAGCACTCTTCTGTATCAAGTCCCATAGGCTCAATGAAAAGCTGGTGCCTTGACTTGTCAGAAAAACGCTTCACCTTGTCCTCTATAGACGGACAGTATCTCGGCCCTACTCCCTCAATCTGCCCCGAATACATCGCCGAACGATTTATGTTATCCAGAATCACCTTGTGCGTTCGCTCGTTTGTGTAACCAATATAGCAGGAAACCTTGTTCTCAAGCGGCTTGTCGTTTTCAAACGAAAAGGGTGTGATTTTTTCATCGCCGTCCTGCTTTTCAAGCTTAGAAAAGTCAATAGACCTCCTGTGAACTCTGCACGGAGTACCCGTCTTGAACCGCCTTAGCCTTACGCCTAAGCCTTCAAGCGACGCCGACAAGCCCTTTGCGGGCAGCATTGAATCAGGTCCGCTCTCGTATGAAACGTTTCCTACAAAAACCTTGCCCTTTAAATACGTTCCGCTTGCGATTATAACAGCCTTAGCTCCGTAAGCCGTGCCAAGCTTTGAACGCACTCCGCTTATTTTTCCCTCGTCAGTGATAATCTCAACAATCTCATCCTGCTTAAGATACAAATTTTCTGTCTGTTCAAGCGCCCTTTTCATGTAAAGGTGATACCTCGTTCTGTCAGACTGCACTCGCAGACTGTGAACGGCAGGTCCTTTGCCCTTGTTTAACATTCTCGACTGCAAAAAGGTAGCGTCAGCCGCCTTTCCCATCTCTCCGCCTAAAGCGTCAATCTCTCTCACCAGATGCCCTTTCGCAGTGCCGCCTATCGACGGATTGCAAGGCATATTCGCCACAGCGTCAAGAGAAATACTGAAAATTACCGTCTTAAGCCCAAGCCTTGCAGCCGCAAGAGCCGCTTCACAGCCTGCGTGTCCTGCTCCGATTACCGCTATATCAAAATCTGCTATGTTACACATCGCTTTTGCTTCTGACCTTTCTAATCCTTGCAGCGTTCCAGCTTGTCCTTGCCGCCCATGTACGGTCTTAACGCTTCGGGAACAGCTACGCTGCCGTCCGCTTTCAGATTGTTTTCAAGATACGCAATTAACATTCTCGGCGGAGCGACAACTGTGTTGTTTAACGTGTGCGCAAAATACTTGCCGCCGTCTTCTCCTCTTACTCTGATTCCAAGCCGCCTTGCCTGCGCATCTCCTAAATTTGAACAGCTTCCTACCTCAAAATATTTCCTCTGCCTTGGACTCCATGCTTCGACGTCAAGGCTCCTTACCTTTAAATCAGCTAAATCTCCCGAACAGCATTCAAGCGTTCTTACAGGAATGTCCAGTGTGCGGAAAAAGTCAACTGTGTTGTTCCAGAGCTTGTTATACCACTCGTCGCTGTCCTGCGGCTTGCAGACTACAATCATTTCCTGCTTTTCAAACTGGTGAATACGGTAAACTCCGCGCTCCTCAATGCCGTGTGCGCCTACCTCTTTTCTAAAGCAGGGGCTGTAGCTCGTTAAAGCCTTTGGCAGCTCGCTTTCAGGAATTATCGTATCGATAAAACGTCCGATCATCGAATGCTCGCTTGTACCAATCAGATACAAATCCTCGCCCTCAATCTTGTACATCATTCCCTCCATCTCGGCAAAACTCATAACTCCCGTTACAACGTCCGAACGAATCATATACGGCGGAATAAAGTAGGTGAAGCCTCTGTCGATCATAAAATCTCTTGCGTAGGAAAGTATCGCCGAATGAAGCCTCGCTACGTCGCCTTTGAGATAGTAAAAGCCGTTTCCGCTCGTTTTCCTTGCGCTGTCAAGGTCTATTCCGTTCAGAGCCTCCATAATGTCAACGTGGTACGGAATTTCATAATCGGGAACTATCGGCTCTCCGAAACGCTCAAGCTCAACATTCTCACTGTCGTCCCTTCCTATCGGCACATCATCGCCTATAATCTGCGGAATAACCAGCATGATTTTTCTTATCTCTCCCTCAAGCTGCGTTTCTCTCTTCGCTAAATCCTCAAGCTCAGCTCCGTACTGCTTTACCTCGCTCTTAACCTGCTCCGCCTGCTCCTTTTCACCCTTTGCCATAAGTCCGCCTATAAGCTTGCTCATGCTGTTTCTCTTGGAGCGCAGCTCGTCCGCTCTCGTCTTTGCGGCTCTGTACTCCTTATCAAGCTCTATAACCTCATCAACAAGCTCAAGCTTGTCCTCCTGAAACTTCTTCCTGATATTCTCCTTTACAATCTCAGGATTTGCTCTTACAAATTTAATATCCAGCATAATTTTTTCTCCTTATCATTATTAATATTTATTTCCATAGCATATCTAAAAAACCGCCGCTGTGCAGATGCGTTTTAGTTGTGCAGATGCTCAATAAACTGGTTGACAAGCTCTTTAAGCTCCTCCTCGCCGTTTACATAGAACTTAAGCGAAAGCCTGCCGTTTTTTTCAGGGTAAATCTTTGCATGAACTCCGTAATAATCCCTAAACGCCAGCTCCGCCTCGCGAGCGTACTTGCTAAGACTTCCCAGCTTGTTGTCAAGCGGCGGATACTTGTAAATCGGCTGCAAAATATTTTTCTCTTTCTCCTCGTCCTCAAGCTCTTCCTTTGTCGGAATCCTGTTTAAATGTTCAATTTCCCTAACCGAGCTGCCCTCCATCGCAAGGGTAAACATCTCTCTCAACCTATCGCCGCTCACGCCGCACATCGCTCTTGCGTGTCCGACAGTGATTTTCTTCTCCGACAAAGCCTTTTTTATATGGTCGGGAAGGTTTAACAGCCTGACTGAATTTGCAATCGCCGAGCGCGACTTTCCAACGCTCTTCGCAACCTGCTCCTGCGTCATGCCGTAATCGTCCATAAGCCTGCGGTATGCGCTTGCCTCCTCAATCGGATCTAAATCCTCACGCTGCAAATTCTCCACAAGCGAAATCTGAGCCGCCTGTAAATCGTCAAGCTCCTTTATCACAACTGGAATCTCCTCAAGCCCCGCAAGTCTTGCCGCTCTCCACCTGCGCTCTCCCGCAACAATTTTGTAGCCGCCATCAATCGGGCGCACCAAAATCGGCTGCAAAACTCCGTGCAGTGAAATGTTGTCCGCAAGCTCCTTTAAGCTCTCCTCGTCAAAGCTCACTCTCGGCTGGTTCTTGTCAGGCTCAATGAGCGAAATCCTCAGCGTCGCCTGATTTTCCTCCGCAAGGCTCTCCTGCTCGTGATCTTCAAAAAGCATATCCAGTCCATTCTTAAGCCGTTCTTTCTTAGCCATTTTTTACCTTTTTCCTTTCTATAATTTCCTTGGCAAGAGCCTCGTAAGCCCTGCTTCCCTTGCATTTCTTATCGTAATAAATCACCGGCATACCAAAGCTCGGAGCCTCTGAAACCGCAACGTTTCTCGGTATTACCGTTTTAAAAACGCTGTCGGGAAAGTACCTCTTTACCTCTTTTTCAATCTGCTTTGTAACCTTGTACCTGTCAACGTACATGGTAAAAAGTATTCCCTCAAGCCGCAGTTCAGGATTGTAAGAAGCTCTGATACGTTCTATCGTATTTTTAAGCTCCGCAAGTCCCTCTAGCGAAAGAAATTCGCACTGTATCGGAACTAAAACCGAATCCGCCGCCACAAGCGCATTTATCGTAAGCAAATCAAGCGTAGGCGGACAGTCTATAAATATGTAGTCATAAAATTCCCTTGCGTCCTTAAGCACCTCTCTGAGCCTTTTTACACGATCCTTTTGCTGCAAAAGCACTGCTGACGCACCTGAAAGCTGCTGTGTAGTAGGCACAAGACTCACGCCCTTGTGTTCGGTAGCGACTACCGCTTCAAACGCACTGCATTCTCCCATCAGCATTTCAAAAGAGGTATTGCGCACGCTTTTCTTTCTTATTCCAAGGCTTGTCGTAGCGTTGCCCTGCGGGTCAACGTCCACAATCAGCACCTTGTTTCCCTTTTCGCCAAAGACAGCCGCCAGATTGACGACAGTGGTAGACTTGCCGACCCCGCCTTTCTGGTTTGAAACGGCGATAACCTTTCCCATAAGCCCTTTCCTTTCAAAAAAATCTCTCAATATTTTTTAAGTCATACTCCTATTATACTACATTTTCCGAGCTTTGAAAAGACCTTTTTAAATTTTTTTCAATTGGCGAAATATTTTTTTCGCAATTTACGACAAATTCGCTCTGATTTTTCCGTCAAATCAAAACCAAACAGCCCGCAAAATCAGATTTTAAGAAGCAATCTGTCAGCTTAAGTCATAATTTTCTGTGAATAATCGCTTTAAAAAGCATTGAAAAATGTGTTATACTTTATTTGGAGGCGATAAAGATGAAAGCAGAAGTAAAAAGGGAAGTGTCTATTGTTGAAATTGAACTGGAAAGCATCTCTCCCTGTTCATACCAGCCGAGAGAAAGCTTTGACAGCGCTTCGCTCATTTCTCTTGCCAAGAGCATAGCGTCAGTCGGAATAATCGAGCCGCTTGTCGTGCGAAATAGAGAATTTTCTGACGATAAGCAAGGCTATGAACTTATCTGCGGAGAGCGCCGCTTAAGAGCGGCTAAAATTGCAGGTCTGCGCACTGTGCCGTGTATAATCAGCGAGCAGAGCGACAGCGGCTGTGCAATTCTAGCTTTGACAGAAAATCTCCAGCGTCAGGACTTAAACATATTCGAGCAGGCAAGGGCAATACGCATGCTCACAGATATATTTTCAATAGACCGACAATTTGCTGCGCTTTTCTTAGGCTTGTCACAGTCCGACATTTCAGAGAGCCTTAAGCTCCTCAGCCTTAGCCAGAGCGAGCAGGAAGCCTTTCTTTCAAACAATCTCACTCTTTCCCATGCCGAAGCTTTGCTTTCAGCCGAGCCCTGCGACAGAAAAAAGGTTCTGACTGAAATCTGCAAAAGGCACCTCTCTGCCGAAGAGACTTGCGCATACATACTTTCTCTCAATGAAAAAAAAGCGAAGAAAAGAAGCTACCTGCGCCGCTCCGCAGCACTTACCGACCGCCGCTTGTTTTTCAACACAATTGAAAAGGCTGTCAACATCATTCGCCTTGCAGGAGTAAATGCGCAGACGGAAAAAATAAAGTCCGACGGCTGCACAAAATATGTAATAAGTATTCCCGACTAAGAAAAAGTTTCACGTGAAACATTTGCTCAACGCTCCTGCCGTGCAAATAATTTCTTTGAACGCACTTAACAAAAATCCCGACCTTGAACAGTCGGGATTTTGTACTTTGAAAATCAATCTTCTGTCGGTTCAGCTTCGCTTTCCTCTGGAACATCCTCTATCTCGGCAGTGTCGTCATGCTCGGTTCTGGTAAAGGCTACAACCTTACTCTCTGCGCCTAGCTTCATGAGCTTGACGCCTCGCGCATATCTTCCCATAAGCCGTAAATCAGAGGTTCTCAGCCTGATTATTATTCCGTCAGATGAAATCATGATGATGTCGTCATCATCGTCAACTACCTTGATTCCGCAAACGCTGTCGCCTTTGCAAGTGTAGTTCTTTAAGCCGTATCCGCCTCTGTTCTGGATTCTGTAAGCGTCAAGCGAGCTTCTTCTGCCTAGTCCGCTGTCAGAAACGGTCAGCACACTCGCTCCCTCTCTTACTCTTGCCATCGAAACTACACTGTCTCCGCTGCGCAGCTTTATCGCTTTCACTCCGTGCGCTGTTCTCGACATTGAACGTATGTCCGTTTCCTTGATTCGTATCGCCATGCCGTGCTTTGTCGCAATGATTAACTCGCTTTCGCCGCTCGTCATTCTTACTCCGGCAATCTCATCGCCCTCGTCAAGTCCTGTAGCAATCAGCCCGTTCTTGCGCACGTGCCTATATTCGCTTAGTTCGGTGCGCTTGATTTTGCCTCTTTTTGTGCAGATTATAATGAATTTGCCCTCTGCGAAATCTTCCGTCTTTATCATTGCGGCAATCTTCTCGTTCTCTCTCAGCGGAAGAATGTTTACAATGTGCGTTCCCTTTGAAACCTTTGAACCCTCTGGAAGCTCATAGCACTTTAGCTTGTACATTATTCCTAGGTTAGATATAAAGAGCAAGTTGTCATGGGTAGAGCAGACGTACATTTCCTCAATAAAGTCGTCCTCACGCTGCTTCATTCCAGTTACGCCCTTGCCGCCTCTGTTCTGCGCCTTGTATAAGCTTACAGGGATTCGCTTGATGTAGCCGCCGTTTGTGTAGGTGACTACATTGTCCTCAACAGGGATTAAATCCTCAACGTCAACCTCGCCGCTTACATTTTCAATCTGCGTTAGCCGCTTGTCGCCGAATTTTTGCCTTATCTGCTCAACCTCGTCAAGCATTATGCTCAAAATCCTTGAGTGGTTAGCCAAAATGTCCTCAAGATCCTCAATCTTTATTTTCAGCTCATTTAACTCGTCGGTTATCTTCTGCCGCTCGAGTCCGGTGAGCCTGCCAAGCGTCATGTTCGCTATGTGACTTGCCTGAGTTTCAGTCAGATCGAACCTTGCGCACAAACGCTCCTTGCCCTCAGGAATGTTGCTAGAGGTTTTCATTATGTCTACAACCTCGTCAATGTTGTCAAGCGCAATCACTAATCCCTCTAAAATGTGCGCTCGCTCCTTAGCTTTCTTAAGGTCAAATTTCGTGCGCCGAGTAATTACTTCAACCTGAAAATCAATGTACTCCTGCAAAATCTGCTTGAGAGTAAGCGTTTTAGGCACTCCGTTTACTAAGGCTATCATGATGACGCCAATCGTGTCCTGCAATTGAGTGTAGGTGAAAAGCTTGTTGAGTACCACCTGCGGGATTGCTTCCTTTTTGAGCTCAATTACAATTCTTAAGCCGTCCTTGTCCGATTCGTCCCTTAAATCGTGTATTCCCTCTACTCTCTTTTCCTTGTGCAGCTCGGCTATCGCTTGTATCAGCCTTGCCTTGTTCACCATGTAGGGAATTTCATGCACTACTATGCACTGCCTGCCCTTTATCTCCTCAATCGTGGTTTTCGCTCTCAGCGTTATCTTTCCTCTGCCTGTGCCGTATGCGCTTCTGATTCCCGATTTTCCCATGATAATTCCACCAGTAGGGAAGTCGGGTCCCTTTATGCAGCCCATAAGCTCGTCAAGCGTGCAGTCGGGATTTTCCACTAAAAGCTTCATTCCCTCGATAACCTCGCCTAAATTGTGTGGAGGAATGTTTGTCGCCATTCCTACAGCGATTCCCGTTGAGCCGTTGCAGAGCAGCTGCGGAAATCTTGACGGCAAAACTACAGGCTCCTGCAGTCTGTCGTCATAGTTCGGCTGAAAATCTACCGTTTCCTTGTTTATGTCGGTCAGCATATGCATTGCGACCTTTGCCATCTTTGCCTCTGTGTAACGGTAGGCGGCAGGCGGATCTCCGTCAACCGAACCAAAGTTTCCCTGTCCGTCAACCATCGGGTATCTTAACGAAAATGTCTGCGCCATTCTTACCAGCGCATCGTAAACCGAAGCGTCGCCGTGCGGATGGTAGCGTCCAAGCACTGAACCTACCGTGTCGGCACACTTGCGGTACGCCTTTTCAGGGTACAAGCCGTTTTCGTACATTGTGTAAAGTATTCTGCGGTGTACAGGCTTTAAGCCGTCACGCACATCAGGCAGCGCTCTCGAACAAATTACTGACATCGAATATTGCAGGAAGGACTCCTTCATCATCTTTTCAATGTCAATATCAATAATATTTGAGTTGTCCTTAAAAGCTGCCGCTTCATTTTCGTTTTCGACGCTCAAAATTATACACCTCTTTCTTTATTTATCCTTATCATTATCATTTTTACCATCTGAGAAAGCCTCTTCCTGCACTTCCTCGTTTTTTTCACCATCGTTCTTTATTTTTTGCTTGTTGTAAAAAATCACATAGTCATCGCCTAATATGCTCTTGAGATGAGTGCTGAAAATTTCAATCATTTTCTCGTTCATAGCCTGCTTCGGAACTGTGTAAATGTAGTCCTTGCTGTACACCAGAATAAATAAATCCTCGTAGTCAAGAACCTTCAGCTCTATGTCCTCAAACTTAATCATCGCAGGCGGGTAGTTGTAAAGCTTGTCGCCCGCAAGCTCGCTCGCATCGATTATAATTCTTGAATTGTAAAAGGAAAGCTTGTAGCTGTCGTTTATCACATCGTCCGAACTGCTTACCGCATCCTTTTTTGCGCTTAGACTGTTTGCCCACATAATTACAATAATTCCTATGCAGACAATCATCAAAAGACAGCTCATAATATTGCTTGTCGAAGCAAAAATTGAAATCAAAAAGCCTGCGGCAAGCAAGCCGAAAAGAATAGTCCACCTGATATTTTTCTTTCTAACAAACTCGTTATAAAAGAGCATATACCCATCAAGCACCTGGTCGGGCCTCACCATGTATTCAAAGTCGAAAATTAGCTTGTCCAGCTCGGGATCCGCAGAAGCGTACTTTTTCTTTTTGCTGCCGAAAACCTCTGTATTTTCTGCCTCGTCAGCCGCTTCTGTCAGATACGCCTTCTCCTTTTTCGGATTCGTGCCGAAAAACATATCCTTTATCGTTTCCTTATCAAGCAAATCTGACCTTTTTACCTTTTCCTTAACGCTGCCGAAGGTCTTTGAAGCACCATCCAGAGCCGCTTTTCCGGTCTTGGTTATTTCAATCTTTATTTTGCTCTGCGCCGCTTCGTTGTTTTCTGCTTCCTCAAAGGCTTCCGCCTCGCCATTTTTTTCTAAATCCGCTTCCTCTTTTTCACTCGGCTCGCTCTCAAACGTTTCTTTTTCCTCCTCATCGCTCTTTTTGCAAGCCTTAGCCGCTTCACTCTTTAAAGCTTCTCCAAACCGCTCGCCTTTTTCAGTATTCTCAGCCGCTTTGCTGTCTGAAGATTTCTCCGTGCGAACGAAAAACTCCTCCGTGCGAATTGGCTCCTCGTTCAGCTCCTCTAAAATCGCTTCGGCTTCCTTTATCGCCTTGTCACCTTTAGCCGAATTTCTTTTAGCTTTGCGCTTTTTGTTTTTGTCTCCTGCCAAAGCTTGCTTTTTCTCACGCCGCTTCGCCGATAAATCTATTATCTCATCCTCATCGTCGTCAAAAGCATCGTCACACACGCCGCTTTCATCACTTTCACTAATCGCCTGCGTCTTTTCAACTATCTCAACGCTAACCTCCTGCGGCTTTTCACTCTGCAAGGACTCTTTAATCCTATCGCTCGGCTCAATCTCTTTAAGCTCACGCTCCGCCTTTTTCGTCACTATGTCAGCACTTTCAGTCCGCCTGATTTTTTCCTTCGGTTTGTCGTCAAAAAGCTCGTCAATCAGCTCGTCAAGCTGTGAATCTCCTTCGTCAGACTGCGCAATTTCAGAAAAATCAAGAATTTCAAAGCTCTTGCGGTTTATGTCTTTTTTATCCAAAATAATTTCCTCATTTTTTGTTTTATTTACAAGTCTAGCTAGGTTTTTATAGGTCAAGGTTTGTTGCGTACTGTGCGTTGGACTCGATAAACTGTCGCCTTGGCTCAACCTTTTCACCCATCAATATTGTAAAGGCTTCGTCCGCCTTCTGCGCATCCTCGACTGAAATTTTTATCATCGTCCGCCTTTCAGGGTCGAGCGTGGTTTCCCACAGCTGCATGGGATTCATCTCACCTAAGCCCTTGTACCTCTGAATATCCGCCTTGCCGCCCGACGCTTCAAACTCCGCTGTGAACATATCCCGCTCCTCGTCAGAAAAGGCGTACTTAACGTTCTTTCCTCTCCAGACCTTGTACAACGGCGGCTGTGCGCAGTAAACGTGTCCCTGCTCAATCAGCGGACGCATATATCTGAAAAAGAAGGTCAGCAAAAGCGTGCGTATGTGCGAGCCGTCAACATCGGCATCCGCCATGATTATAACCTTGCCGTAGCGCAGCTTTGTAATGTCAAAATCCTCTCCCATAGAGGTTCCAAGCGCAGTCACTACAGGCATAAGCTTGTCGTTGCCGTAAACCTTGTCAATCCTTACCTTTTCAACGTTCAACATCTTTCCCCACAGCGGCAGTATCGCCTGAAATCTTCTGTTTCTGCCCTCTTTTGCGCTTCCGCCTGCGGAATCTCCCTCGACAATGTAAATCTCGGTGTACTCGTTGTTTCTGTCCGAGCAGTCCGCAAGCTTGCCCGGCAGACTTGACGATTCAAGCGCAGACTTGCGCTTTCTCGCTAAATCTCTTGCGTTCTTGGCAGCTTCTCTGGCTCGCTGAGCCTGTAAGGACTTTTCAAAAATAACCTTTGCAGTCTGCGGATTTTCCTCAAGATAATCCATCAGCTTTTCGTAAACTAGCTTCTCGACAAACGGCTTGACCTCGGGATTTCCTAAACGTCCCTTTGTCTGCCCCTCAAATTCGCAGTTGGTAAGCTTGACTGAAATAATCGCCGTCAAGCCCTCTCTGACGTCCTCTCCTGAAAGCCTGCCTCCGTCCTTTATCAAATTAAATCTCTTTGCATAATCGTTCAAAGCCTTGGTAAGAGCGTTCTTAAAGCCGACCTCGTGCGCTCCTCCGTCAGGCGTATGAATGTTGTTTGCAAACGAAAGTACAAACTCGCTGTAGCCACTGTTGTACTGCAAGGCAATCTCTGCAAACATATCGTCCTTGACGCCCTGAATGTGAATTATCTCGTCAAAAATCGGGTCTGCTGACTTTGACCTGTGAATGTGGTCTACAAATTCTCTTATTCCGCCCTCGTAGTGAAGCGTTTCGCCGACAACCTCTTCCTCTCTCCTGTCAAAGAAGTTTATCTTAAGCCCTGCGTTTAGAAAAGCCTGCTCTCTTAAACGTCGCAGTAGCGTTTCATAGTCGTAAACGGTTGATTCTGTGAAAATCTCGCTGTCCGCCTTAAAGCGTATCATCGTTCCAGTTTTGTCCGTACTGCCTGTTTCCTTTATAGGTTCAACCGCAGCTCCTCTTTCAAAACGCTGAAAATGAACCCTGCTGCCATCGTAAATTGTAACCTCAAGCCACTCGCTCAGTGCGTTTACAACGCTCGCTCCTACTCCGTGAAGTCCTCCTGCGACCTTGTAGCCTCCGCCGCCGAATTTTCCTCCCGCATGAAGCACAGTAAAGACAACAGTAGCTGCGGAAATTCCCTCCTTAGGATGTATTCCCGTGGGTATACCTCTGCCGTTGTCGCTTACTTTGATAATATCATTCGGCTCAATTTCAACGTTTATTTCACTGCAAAAGCCTGCGAGAGCCTCATCAATTGAATTGTCCACAATTTCATAAACCAAGTGGTGAAGTCCTCTAGGTCCTGTCGAACCGATGTACATTCCGGGACGCTTTCTTACAGCCTCCAGACCTTCAAGCACCTGAATTTGATTTTCATCATAGGTGTTTGATTCGTCAACCTTGGATATTTCAGCAGATTCAAGCTCCTCCGCTTCGGTTTTTTCAATATCTTCACTCATTGTGAATTTTCCTCCTTAAAGCATTTATCTCCATTTTTATCCTTGCATCTCTTTTTTAACGTCTGGCATGAAAGGCGGCTGATGTACACTCTTTCACTAAGCGTTTTTCTGTCAAATTCCACTACAAAGCTTCTTGGAAAGTCCTCCGTGCAGTAGACAGCTTCCTTTCTCTTCGCCGCTTGATTTATATATTCTCTTGTATCGCCTGAAACAGTTGTTCTCTCTAAATCAAATATGCCAATGATATTTTTGCTTACGAGCATTTGAGAATTTCCTATGTGTATATACATATTTTACCTCTTTGTCAGAGCCATAGCACTGCCTCTGTCTATCATAACAAGTCTGCCGTTAAAGTAGTCCTCTCCTGATTTTACAGCTTCACAGGCGGTTATTACAACCTGTAAATTTCTGATTGAGGACATAATGTAAGCCCGACGTCTTGCGTCAAGCTCGCTCAGCACATCGTCAAGCAGTATGCAAGGAGCTTCTCCGCTCTTTTTTTCAAAAATCCTTGCTTGCGCAAGCTTTAAGGAAATTACAATAGAACGGTGCTGTCCCTGAGAAGCAAACTCCTTCGCAGAAAGCGAATTAATGTAAAAATTTACATCGTCTCTGTGAACTCCGTACTGTGTAAATCCTGCCGCTATATCACTTTCTCTCTTATCCTTTATAAAATTATAGTAGTCAAGGCTTGACTGTCCGCCGAAGCTTTCACGCTGCTCGACATTTTCAAAAACAGTTGAAATATATTTCATATCCAGCTGTTCCTTTCCCCTTGAAAGCTCTCCAAAAAACCACACGGCATAATTTTTTATATCCTTTACATACCTTACTCTTGTCGCAGTCAGATAAGCTCCGTACTGTGAAATTTGCTTGTCCCAGATATCTAAATCATCAACGCTTAATTTTCCCTCCGCCGTAAGCTTAAGCTGATTGTTTCGCTGCTCGAGCGTCTTTTTGTACTTGTCCAGCATTTCCTTGTAATGAGGCTCAATCTGACAAAGCATTATGTCTAAAAATCCGCGCCGCTTTTCAGGCGAGCCCTTTGAAATATCCAAATCGTCAGGATTAAAAATCACACACTTGAAATCTCCGTAAATTTCAGACATATTTTTGAGCGTAACGCCGTTTTGCTTGATAACCCTTTTGTCAAAGGGCGGCTTTGCGCTGCTTATTTCAATAGTCTGCTCTCTCTGAGCAGTTTCATATTTTAATACTATCCTGTAGCCGCCATACTGCCTGCTCTCGTTGATTTTGTTTGTGCCAAATTCCTGCTCGTTAGTAAAAAAATCCTTTTCCTTGGCACCTCTGAAGCTTCTTTCGCCCGTGCAAAGCCAGATTGCTTCTAAAATATTGGTTTTTCCCTGCCCGTTAGCTCCAAAAAGAATGTTTGTCCGCCTGTTAAATTTTATTGAAACTTCTGTAAGATTTCTAAATCCATCGGCGTAAATTTCAACTATCCTCATTTTTTTTAATCCTTAAAGCTAAGCCTATTTCATCAATTTCCACCGTATCGCCGTCATAAAGCTTTTTTCCTCTTGCAGTGCAGATTTCACCGTTTACCTTGATTCTTTCCTCTGCAATAATCAGCTTAGCGCTTCCTCCGGTTTCCGCAAGCCCTGAAAATTTGAGCAGGCTGTCAAGCCTTATGTATTCAGTAGTGATTTCAATTGTTTCCTCTCTCATAAGCCTACTCCATATCCTTCTTAGCTCTTATCTCTTGGAAGTCTTACCGGCAGAACCAGATATAAATAGCTGTTGCCTGTAACGGGAAGAATTTTCATCGGCTGCAGGCTGCCGTTAAGCTGCAGTCTTACCTTATCCTCGCTTATAACCTTGAGCGGATCGGTAAAATACTTGCACTTAAAGCCTATTTCAAGAGAAGCTCCCTTGACGTCGGCATCTACCTCATCGTAGAACCTTCCAAGCTGAGCGGAGGCGCATTTAATCTTGATTTTGCCGTCCTCAAACACACATCTTACAGGCGAGGGATTCTTTTCATTTATTAGAAGCTGGCAGCGTTCAAGCACTGTTATAAGCTCTTGTCTATCAGCTATGACTTCAGTCGAGCATTCTGTGGGTATTGCGCTCTTGTACGGATGAAATTCTCCCTCAAGCAGTCTTGCGTTTACAAGATACCTTCCTATTTCAAAGACAGCGTGCTTGCGAGTTATGTAAACTGTGCAGCTTTCCTCTTCATCGTCTGAGAGAAGCTTTGAAACTTCATCAAGACTTTTAGCCGAAATAACAAAGTGAAGCTGTCCGTCAAAGGCAATCGGCTCATTTCTCACCGCAAGACGGTAGCCGTCTATTGCCGCCATTGTAAGCATATTTTCATCAATGTCAAACAGCTCTCCCTTGAGAATAGGCTTTATATCAAGAATTGACGCCGCAAATTTGGTCTGTGTAATCATATTCTTAAGCACTGCCTGAGAAAGCTTAATTCCTTCACTGTCGCCCTTTGAAGGAAGCTCGGGATATTCAAAGTCATCCGCCGCATTTAAATTATAGGAGGTAACTCCACTGCTGAGCGTTATAACCTTTTTATCGTCAAGCTCAATGGTTAACGTTCCGCTGGGCATTCTGCGCACCATCTCAGAAAAAAGTCTGGCGTTTGCGGTAAAGCTACCCTTATCATCTGAAACGGTTTTTACAACCGTTCTTATTCCTATTTCAAGGTCATAGCCTGTAAGCTCAAGCGAGCCTTCGTTGAGAACAAACCTAATTCCTTTAAGTATACTCATTGAGGATCTGTCGGCTACTGCCTTAGAAACATTATTCAAAGCTTCCGAAAGCTCAGATTTTTCACAATTGAAAATCATAAAATTACTCCTTTTTGTTTTTTTTTGCAACACAACACAAGAATATATTTATTTATATATCAGTATTATTATTAGTGTCGGTTGAAAGTGTTTAAAGCATAGAAAAAAAATCGTTTCAAAGCCTTTATTTTCAGCGTAAAAGCGGAAGCTGAGTTTTCAAAGAATTTTTTAAATTTTTTCAAGATAAAATCAACTGAAGGTTTAAAAATTAGCTTCTAAAAATTGGTTTTAAAAAATTGTTGGTTGAAAGTGCAAAAAAATGTTTAAAGCCTTTCTTTTTCAACCGATTGAAGAGTTGAATTTGTTTAAAGGCTTTCAAAAGGCTTTGTACGCTTAAAAATAAAGGTTTAAAATGCTGTTGAAATCAAAGCTCCTTAAGATTTTTCATTATATCGTCAACCGTATCTCTGATATCGCTGTTTGTCTTAAGAAGCTTAACCACATCCTGATAGTGAATGGTCATTGTCGAGTGATTTTTATTAAGCTCATTTCCTATCTGAATGTAGGTAAGACCTTTAATTTCTTTCATAAGATAAATTGAAATTTTTCTGGCAAGCGAAATGTTTGCGCGGCGATTTTGAGATCTTATATCATCGGGAGTAACGTGAAAAGCGTTCGCTACCTCAGCTATAATCCTGTCGTTTGTAATCTCGGCGGGATGATTTTCAAGCATAACCTCTTTAATTACCCGCTGAACCATTGAGATTGACGGAGATTCCTTAGTATAGATAGTCAGAGCCTTTATTTTATTAACCGTACCCTCCAGTTGTCGAATATTTGTTTTTATTTTTTCAGCTATAATTCTTATCAGGTTGTCCGAAAGCTGCAAATCGAGTAAATCCGCCTTTGATTTTACAATTGCAAATCTTGTTTCAAAATCGGGCGGCTGAATATCAACCTGCATTCCCAGCATAAAGCGAGAGCGGATTCTGTTTTCCAGCTTGGTTATTTTATTCGGAGAAATATCTGAGGTAAGAACTATTTGCTTTCCTGCGTTGTAGAGGTCGTTAAAGGTGTGAAAAAATTCCTCCTGAACTGCGTCCTTGTTTACTATAAACTGAATATCGTCAATCAGCAGAAAATCGGCATTTCTATACTTGTTGTGAAATTCAATAGTGCTGCGGTCGCTCAGTGCGGCTATAAATTCATTGGTGAAATTTTCAGTTGTTGTGTAAATCAGATTTATTTCAGGATGATTAGTTCTGACCTCCGCTTCAATCGCCTTCATCAGGTGAGTTTTGCCAAGTCCCGAATCGCCGTAGATAAAGAGCGGGTTAAACATACTGTCAGCTTCAAGACTTTCGCCTGCGTTATTGGCAACAGCTGTGCAGCAGGCGTAAGCAAGCTCGTTTGATTTGCCCTTTACAAAATTGTCAAAGGTAAGTCTGCTCTCCTGTTTGATTGTTGAGGAGGATTTTTCAAATGGATTTGTTTCTTGCTCCTTTACAATAATTTTAACCTTAACCGGGAAGCCCAGCACCGCCTTGAAGGATTCAAGCAGCGTTTTTTCATATATGTCAAGCGCAGTTCTCTTTGCAAACTCTGTATCGGCATATATGTATGCGGTATCGTCCTCCATTTTATATGGCTTGAGCGGCTGAAGCCATCTTCTGTAGCCTACCTCGCTGACGTTCGGCAGATTATACATATAGTTCATAACGTTGTCATAAACATCGTCAAATGAATCCATGCTTTTTCATTCCTTTCATAAGTGTATGCTTTTTCATTTTCTCTCCGCTTGCTACGAAATCAAAAGCGATAAAACGTAAATGCAGCATATGAATATGCTCATTAAAGATTGATTTTTATATGCTTATCTCGTAAATTAAACAGAAAAGAGAGTTATTTTCTCTTCTTTCACTTTTATTATAACGGATTTTTCAAAAAATTTCAATTGGTAAATTGCATAAATTTTCAGCAAATTTTTGTTCAAAATGACGAACAAATGTTTCTTTTAGCTTTTTGAGTTGATTTTACCCGATTTTGCAGGCTTTTTTGAAGCTAAAAGCTGTAAAAATAAAATTGTACATATTTAAGCAATAAAAAATTAAGCCTTTAATTTTAAGATTGTTTGCATATATTGATATTTTTTACAAAAACAGTAATAGTATATATACAAATATTAAAAGCCATCTATTTAAGCATATAACAAAATAATTGATTAGAATATTTATTATTGAAAATATTATGTAAATTTTTTCTTAAGACCGTTGACAAGCGGCGATTTTGTATTGTATAATTGTTTAATGCAGGAGTGAAAGTGCCTTAGAGAGCGAGTGTCTGAGCGTTCTCAGCAGTGAACTGATATTAGGGCGCAAGGTCTGCAAAAAAAGGAATAAAGAAAATTAGTATAGATTTAGGAGGAAAAATTATGTCTACTAAAAGAACTTATCAGCCCAGCAAGCTTAAGGGCAAGAAAACGCATGGATTTATGAAGAGAATGTCGTCAAGGAACGGAAGAAAGGTTCTGGCGAGAAGAAGAAGCAAGGGAAGAGCGAAGCTTTCCTATTGATTTAAAGTTTCTGACCTGATACTGAGGGCTTTCTTCGGTATGGGTCTTTCTCTTTTGTAGGGCGCTTCTGAAGGGAATAAGCCGTACTTTGCGGCAGGTGTTAATGCTTAAAAATACAGGCGTTTTCCGCACTTTTAAAAGCGTGAGGCTGCGAATATTTGGAATGACACCGTCTTTAGGACAGGCTCTGTAAATAAAAGCTAAGAAATAGGGTAATCTCAATGTTATTTTCTGAGGTTTTAAAGGAAAGCTCACAGTTTTCAAGCTGTTTTAAAAAGGGAAGATATATTTTCTGCGGCTTTGTAACGGTTTATTATATTGCTAACGGGCTTGAAATTAACAGAGTCGGGATAAGCGTATCTAAGAAGGTATTTAAGAGAGCTGTTGACAGAAACAGGGCAAAGAGAATTATAAGAGCCGCATACAGACTTAACGAGAGCAAATTTGAAAGAGGCTATGATATTGTTTTTGCGGTAAGGAAAGATATAGACGGAAAAAAAACGCAGGACATTGAGAAAATCCTGACAAAGGTAATTAAGGATATAAACGTTCATTCGGTAAAAAAAAATGAATCCGATTAAGAAGCTTTCAAGTGCTGCAGCTAATTTATTTATTGCGCCTATACGCTTTTACAGGAAATTTATCAGTCCGTGGACACCAAGAAGCTGCAGGTACTGTCCGAGCTGTTCGCAGTATGCGATTGAGGCTTACAAAATGCATGGAGTATTCTGGGGTTCGGTGCTGACTGCATGGAGAATACTAAGATGCAATCCATGGAGCGAGGGCGGAATTGACCACGTTCCGCAGAAAATAACTAGAGAATATTTTAAAAAGAAAAAAAAGCGTCATGAAAAAGGCTGAGGAAAAAAACTGAGCCAGTGTTGAACAAGGTTTAATATAAGGGTATTTCTAAAAATTCTTGTCGTACATCTTTGCCACATCTGCACTGCAACGGTTTTTAGAGACACCCATAATAAGAGGAATTAAGAATGGGACTTATGAAAATACTTGCGATACCGTTCGGCTACCTGATGAAGGGCTGCTATATTTTAGTAAAAAACTACGGTATTGCGCTGCTTTTGTTTACTCTTATAACAAGGCTGATAACTCTGCCGCTTAACATCAAGCAGCAAAAAAGCACAACGAGCATGACTATGCTCCAGCCTGAGATAGAGAAAATTAAGAAAAAATACGGAAAAAATCAGGATAAGGTCAACGAGGAAACGATGAAGCTTTATGCTGAAAATAACATCAAGCCGACAATGGGCTGTCTGCCGATGATTATTTCGCTCGTGATACTCTATGCGCTGATTCCTGTAGTTTACGGACCGCTGACCTATATAAGCGATGCGGACGACGACAATATTTCAGCTGATTCAACGCTGCTTGCAAACCTTTACACGATAAGCACGGAGGTTGACACTGACGACAGAAGCATTGAAACGTTGCTTGAGGAAATTGTCAGCGATTCAAGCGAGGAGCTTAGCGATGAGGAAAAGGCGCAGGCTCTGGGAGAGGTGCTTTCTGACAGCGAAAGCTACAGCGAGTCAGCGGAGGTGCTGGAGGGTCTGACTGACGCTGAGGCGGACAGGCTTTTGTTGGCTTTTGTTCAGTATGACGGACTGGACAGCTTTGTCACCGATTCGGATAATTTCACACAGAATCTGATGAGCTCAAGCTACGGACCTGAGGTGCTGCTGTTTAACTTTGAAACCAAGGCGGATGGAAAGTATTTAGGCGTACTCAACGACGATGTGCAGCAGGCGATAAAGGAAATTGACTATTCGGCGTTCGGGCTTAGTCTTGGCAAAATTCCGAGCAAGAGCGACGCTACTGTAGTTATACCGTTTATCTCGTTTGTTTTGCAGTTGGCGAGCATGATAATCTCGCAGATTTTCTCAAGGAGAAATAATCCCGATGTCAAGATGAATATGTCGATGATGGTGATGCTGTTCGCTATGCCGCTGTTTTCACTGTATATCGGCTTTAGGTTTCCGTGTGCGCTGGGTATTTACTGGAGCTATTCGTCGATGTTCAGCGTTTTCCAGGTTATATTCTTGAACATTTTCTACTCGCCTGCTAAAATCAGGGAGCTGGTGGAAAAGGATATTGCGAAGAACAAAGAGAAGCGTAAGAAAAAGGGTCCGTCTATGATGGAGATGGCGCTTGAGGTGAGAAACGAGCAGGCGGCGAATAAGAAAATCGAGGAGAAGCCGCAGGAGGATGAGGACGAAGAAGAAGACGGCGAGGAGAAGAAGCTTACGAAGGTTCAGTTGAAGGAGCTTAACAGACAAAAGCTTAACGAAGCAAGAAAACGCTATGCTGAAAAGTACGGCGACGAATACAAAGAGGATTAAGAGAGAAAGGATGAGTGAAATGAAAGAGAATTTCACTGCCGCCACAGTTGAAGAGGCAAAGAAAATGGCAGCTGAGAGCTTTGGCGTAGAGCTTGAAAGTATTGAATTTACTGTGATTGAAGAGCCGAAAAAGACGCTGTTTGGCAAGCTTAAGGGAGATGCTGTAGTTCAGGCTGAGTATAATCCGCCGACAAAGAGAGATGTTGCGGTGAAGTACATTACAGACGTGCTTACCGCTATGGGAATTGAAAATTTAAGCGTTGAGGCGACCGAAACGGAGGATGAGCTTAGTCTTGAGATTAACGGCGATGACTTTGACAAGGTTGTCGGCAAAAAGGGCGAGATTCTGGACGCTTTGCAGTATCTTTCCTCACTTGTATGCAACAAGATTGACAGAGAGTATTACAGAATAAGCACAGACAGCAGCGGCTTCAGAGAAAGGCGCAAAGCTACGCTTGAAAAGGTTGCGCTTAAGTACGCAAACAATGCGAAGAGAGCGTCAAAGACGCTTTCGCTTGAGCCTATGAATCCGTATGAGAGAAGAATTATTCACGCTAAGATTTCAGAAATTGAAGGAGTAACCTCACGCTCGGTGGGCGAGGAGCCTTACAGAAAGGTGCTGATTTGTCCGACAGAGAAGAGATATAATTCAAGAGGCGGCAAGGGCAGAGGCGGCTACAGGAAAAACAGCGGCAGACCGAACAACAGACGTCAGTCGGACAGCTATGCGACAAGTTTTGAAAAGGAGTACAAGAAGCCAAAGCCTGAGGACGATATGGATTTAGGCTCGGGACTTTACGGAAAAATTGAATTTTAAAAATACAAAGGGCGAGGGCTTTGCTTTCGCCCTTTAGTTTTGTGAAATTTAAAAAAAGGGCTTGATTTTGTGTAGAATATGTGATACAATTGTAGAGTAGACAATAGAAATATAATTTTTAAGGTGGAACATATATGAGAACATCAAGGCTTGAATACGGCGAAAAAAAGAGCGATTTAAAGACGTTGGGGATACTGTTTTTGGTGTCCTTTGTCGGCATGATGCTTTCGTTTTTGCCGACTATGATAAGAAACGGCGGGATTTTTCTCTATTACGGAGATTTCAACTCGCAGCAGATGATGTTTTACTATCACGCTAATGAGATGGTGCGAGAGGGGAGCTTCGGCTGGGACTGGGGAACCGATTTAGGATCTAACTTTATCGGCTCATATTCCTTTTACCTGCTAGGAAGTCCGTTTTTTTGGTTAAGCACGCTGTTTCCTCTTAATGCGGTGAAGTATCTGATACCCTGGTTGCTTGCGCTGAAAACCTCTGTTGCGGCGGTGAGTGCTTACGCATACATTCGCAGGTTTGTTGAAAGTCCTAACTCGGCTTTTGTCGGAGCTATGCTTTATGCCTATTCAGGCTTTCAGGTTTACAATGTGTTCTTTAACCACTTCCATGACGTCACGGCGTTCTTCCCACTGCTGCTGCTCTCCTTTGAACAGCTCACGCAGGATAAGCGCAGAGGCGTATTTGCGGTATGTGTCGGACTTTGCGCGGCGATAAGCTACTTCTTCTTTGTCGGCGAAGTGGTGTTTATGGTGATCTATTTCTTTATCCGCTGCATGGACGAGGATTTTGAGATGAACTTTAAAACCTTCGGCTCAATTATCTTTGAAGCGGTTCTCGGAGTGGGGCTGTCCTGTATTATACTTTTGCCAGCGGTTTACGATGTAATTACAAATCCAAGACTTGAATCAAGGCTTTACGGTACGAATATGATAGTTTACAGCGACAACAAGAGAATTGCGAGAATTATACAGGCGTTCTTTATGATGTCGGATATGCCGGCTAGAACAAATATTCTTGAATCTGACACAGCGAGATGGGCATCTATCGCAGGCTACCTGCCGATGTTCTCGATGGCGGGAGTTATAGCGTACTTAAGGGATAAAATCAAAAGCTGGGCGTCCAAGCTTGTTATTGTCAGCGGCATTATGATGTGCATACCAATACTCAACTCGATTTTCGTAGCGTTTAACGGCAGCTACTACGCCAGATGGTACTATATGCCGATAATGATAATGTGCTTTATGACTGCCAAGATGCTTGATGAGGATCCTGATAAGCTAAAGAAGGGCTTTATTCCGACAGCCGTTATCGCAGGAGTATTTTTGGTGACGGGAATTTTGCCGCAGGAGATTGACGGAGAGGTTGTATGGGGACAGAATTACCAGTACAAGGAGCTTTACATAATCCAGCTTATCGTAACGCTGGTGCTTACTATTGTGCTTGGAATTATAGTTTACGCTCTGCCGAGAGGGCGCAATTTTGGCAGGATAGTGTCAGGCACGACTGCGGCGGCTTGTATTATCACAATGTTTGCGGGAGTAAATTTCGGTGCGGTTCAGGACGGAAACCATGACGAATATATAGAGTACGCAATTAACGGCAGTGACAATCTGGACATGGACGAGCTTGACGAGGCAAGCGATGTAAACGACCTTTACGAGGACAACACATTTTTCAGGATTGACACCTCCGCAAGCGTGGACAACTGGTGTATGTACTGGGGCTTGTCGTCAATGAGAACCTTTCATAGCGTAGTACCCTCTTCGATAATGGAATTTTACACCTCAATCGGACAGACAAGAGATGTAGCCTCAAGAATGGACACGGATTTGTATGCGCTGAGAAGCCTTTTCTCGGTAAGGTATTATTTTAATAGAGCAAGTGATGATAGTGAACCATCGCAGACAATATCAAATTTAGTTGGATTTACATATCTTGACACTCAAAACGACTTTGACATTTACGAAAATCAGTACTGGATACCGATGGGATTTACCTACGACTACTACACTGACGATGATGTTATTCAGGACACGGAGGAAACAAAGCGACCGAACGTGCTGCTTCAGGCGGTGGTGCTTGAGAGCGAGCAGATAGCTAAATATGCGGATATTTTGGAGGAATATGAACAGACAAGCAAGTCGCTTTCCGACGCTAAATTTATGGAGGTTTGCGAGGAGAAGCGAAGCGAGGGCAACTGCTGCTACTACTTCAGCGAAAGCTCGGAGGGCTTTGAGGCGAAGATAAATTTAGATTCAGAGAAGCTGCTGTTTTTCTCAGTGCCTTATGAGGACGGCTGGAGCGCTACCATCAACGGTGAAGAGGTTGAAATTGAAAGGGTAAGCTACGGCTTTATGGCAGTAAGGTGCGTTGAAGGCGAAAACGAAATAGTGTTCAGCTATGAAACGTCAGGTCTTTCAATCGGAAAGGCGATTACTGCGGCTTCGGCAGGAGTGTTAGTCGTTTACATTGTTGTCGGAATTATTTACGATAGGTTTAAAAAGCGCAGGGTCAGCGCAAACGGAAAGCTTATTAGTCAAAATACTAACAGTGAGCCGATAGATGAAATTCCAAGCCAAAAGGCGGCGCAATATTTTGAGGACGTGATTATTTCACCTGAGAGTGTGGAAAAGCTTAAGGATGCGCAGTCGGACATCTGGAAAGAAAACAATGACGAGGACAAGGGGGAGAATGAGTAATGTACAGCGAAGAGAAAACGCTTTCGAGCGAGCAGCTTTTTGACGGCAGGGTAGTTAAGCTGTTTAAAGACGAGGTGGAGCTTGACAATGGGCATAGGACGATAAGGGAGCTGATTAAGCATCCTGGCGGAGTGTGTGTGCTTGCGCTTGACGATGAGGAAAATGTGTATTTAGTCAAGCAGTTTCGCTATCCGTTTAAGAAAGCACTGTATGAGCTGCCTGCTGGAAAGCTTGAGGAGGGCGAGAGCCATCTTGAGTGCGGAATAAGAGAGCTTAAGGAGGAAACGGGTGCGACAGCGCAGAGCATTGAATACTTAGGCTGCATATATCCGACTGTAGCATATGACACGGAGATTATACATATGTACCTTGCGAGAGGCTTAAGCTTCGGAGAGCAGAGCCTTGACGAGGGAGAATTTCTTGATGTGATAAAGCTACCGTTTGAAAGGGCTTTTGAAATGGCGATGTCGGGAGAGCTGCCTGACGCAAAGACGCAGACTGCGATTTTAAAGACAAAGCTGCTGTTGGGTAAATGAAACGCAGAGAATCAGAGCGTGTTCGCATACATAGTTTATGTGAATACGCTCTAGTACACAAATTATTCAGAGAAATTTAATTGACATTGTAAGCGAAAAGGTGTAAACTAGAAAAAATACACTATGACAAATGAATAGCTTTAAAGAGAGGATGTTTTTTGTGCTGACTACGAATTTTGATGAGAAGTTTGGAAAACAGGGGCTTACCTTTGACGATGTTCTGCTTGTTCCTGCTGAATCGAATGTGACGCCGAACATGATTAACCTTAAGACGAAGCTGACGGCGGGTATCAGTCTTAACACGCCTATTATGACGAGTGCTATGGATACCGTTACCGAAGCGAAGATGGCGATTGCGATTGCCAGAGAGGGCGGTATAGGAATTATTCACAAGAATATGACGATTGAGCAGCAGGCTGATGAGGTTGACAAGGTAAAGCGTTCGGAAAACGGAGTTATTGCAAATCCGTTCTCGCTCACCGCCGACAAGACGGTCGAGGAAGCGGACCAACTGATGGGCAAGTATAAGATTTCGGGCGTGCCGATTGTTGACGAAACGGGCAGGCTTATAGGAATCCTAACGAACAGGGATTTGCGCTTTATCACAGACTACAGCACAAAAATCGAGGAGGTTATGACAAAGGACAACCTTGTAACTGCCGAGGTTGGAACGACGCTCAACGATGCCAAAAAGATTTTAATGAATCACAAAATAGAGAAGCTCCCGATTGTGGACGAAAACGGAATGCTAAAGGGACTTATCACGATTAAGGATATAGAAAAGGCGGTGCAGTATCCAAATTCCGCAAGGGACAAGGAGGACAGGCTGCTCTGCGGCGCAGCTATCGGAGTTACGGATGATGTACTGGATAGGGCGAAGGCTTTGGTTGACGCTCAGGTGGACGTGCTTGTGCTTGACAGTGCGCACGGTCATTCCGCAAACATAATCAAGTGTTTAAAAAAGGTAAAGGAGGCATTTCCGAACACGCCTGTTATAGCAGGAAACATAGCGACTGCTCAGGCGGCGCAGGATCTTATCGAGGCAGGAGCGGACTGTCTTAAGGTAGGAATCGGACCTGGTTCAATCTGCACGACAAGAATAATTGCAGGAATAGGAGTTCCGCAGATTACGGCAATTTACGATGTAGCGTGCGTTGCGCAAAGGTATGGTGTTCCTGTTATCGCCGACGGCGGAATAAAGTATTCGGGCGACATAGTAAAGGCTTTGGCGGCAGGTGCGGATGTGGTTATGCTGGGTTCGTTGCTTGCGGGCTGTGAGGAGGCTCCTGGAGATTTAGAAATTTACCAAGGAAGGCAATTTAAGGCTTACAGAGGAATGGGTTCAATTGCGGCGATGCAGCATGGTTCAAAGGACAGATATTTTCAGACGGGCAGCAAAAAGCTTGTTCCTGAGGGAGTAGAGGGCAGAGTTCCCTACAAGGGCTTAGTTTCCGACACGATTTTCCAGCTATGCGGCGGAATCCGTTCAGGAATGGGCTACTGCGGCGCACCAGACATTGAAACGCTCCACACGACGTCAAAATTTGTGAGAATCACAGGCGCAGGCTTAAAGGAATCGCATCCACACGACATTTACATAACCAAGGAAGCTCCTAATTACTCGGCGACGGGGCTGTGAGTTAAAATTGAATTTGAAACCAAAGCGGATAGCAATATCCGCTTTTTTGCACCTGATAAAGTAAAAAGAAATAAGTAT
>JAJQCE010000013.1 GCA_021202895.1 Ruminococcus sp.
TGTTTTTTTTTTTTAAAAAAAATAAATTATAAAATATTTTTTAATTTTTTTAACTTTTTTTTTTTTTTTTTTTTGATACAATTTTAATTGCAATCTAAGCAAAAATCAATTAAACGAAATGAGGAGTAAAATTATGGAAACAGTAACATTCATGACGTCACTTTTGACATTTTATCTGAAAGGAGAAATTGCTCACGAACAAAACTTCATAAGGCTAAATGTGCCAAACACAATTCTTACCTTTATTCCCTTGGGCAAGCACAAAGAAACGATAGCTATAAATCAAATCGCATCTGTCGATACTGATTTCAAACTGATATTCAAGCATTTTTTGATTGGTCTTATTGAAGTGATTTTAGGATTTTCATTATTTAGTAAATCTGCTCTTGCAGGAATAATTTTTCTTTTACTTGGAATAGGAACAATAATAAATTCCTTTCAAACGCTTTTAATTATCAACACAACTTCGGGTAACACTAAGGGAGCGTCATTCTTAATTTTTGAAAAGTCTAAAGCAGAAAAGTGTGCAGAGCAAATAAATATGCTTATCAGTCAAAGATTAGACGATACAAACACAAGAGTACATACTGAAAATCAAACAAATGAAATTGTAAATGCTATACATTCGATAAAATAATCATTGACAAAAGCCGTTTCTGTGTGTTATAATAAGTGTATCAAAATTTAATGTCAGGCTATGACGCTTTATGAGGTGACACATAATAACATAAATGAAAGGAGCGGCTTTGAATGATTTGTCCCGAATGTGGTCAGGAAATCAAAAGCGGCGAGGAAATTTGCTCGCTTTGCGGAGCGAAAATTGAAGAGAATGCTGAATATCATACCGATACGGCAACGGCTGATGATAAGAGTCAGGAAATTAAGCCGCAAGCCGAAGAGCATACAAAAGATGAAAATTATACCGAAGATAAAGATGACAATTCTAAAAAAAGCAGCATAGGGATTGGCTTTTATAAATTCCTGTGTATTTGTATGGGAATTGTACTTGTGGCGGGAACGATAATCTGGGCTGTGCTTTTTCTGCATGACCGAATGGATTCAAAGCTTACGGTTTCAAGCACTGCTTCGGAAAATTCGGCAGTTGAATCGAATGAGTCCGAAGCTGCTGCGACAACGACTACAGCTGCCACTACAACAACTACTACAACCGTAGACCCATATTCGGTTGCGGTAGAGCCTCAGACTACTGATGATTACGGCACACTGTATGTCACTGTGGACGAGCTTGCAATGAGAATAGGTCCGGGATATGATTATGAAAAGCTGGAAACTTCAATTTCTTCAGGAACTGCGCTTGAGGTGACAAGCGAACAGTATGATTCAAAGTCGGCAGAAACATGGTGCTATGTGACCTATGACGATGTGAGCGGCTGGGTGTGCTTAAGCTATCTGAGCGAAACAAATCCGTCTGTTGCTGTGGTTCTTCCAGATGAGCTGTATACAGGCAGTGACAGAGAGTGGATGACGGTAATTCGTTCAGGCGGAGTTAAGCTTTATTCTGGACCTGACGAGGATTATGAGGTTCTCGCAACGATTGACGAGGGCGAGGAAATTCAGAAGGAGGGCTACAATTACCTCAGTGTAAAATGGCTCTACACCTGCTACAACGGGCAGTACGGCTGGATTATCACCTATGACGGCGACTGGCTCAATCCCACAATTGAATAAAAATAAAAGGCAGGAAACAAAACCTGCCTTTTGCAATTTATCAACCTTTTAAAGCTGTTAGATTTTTTTATCCTCGTCCTTTAAATTTCCAAGCGAGAGATATTTTAAATATGCGTTTATAAAGCCGTCAAGCTCGCCGTCCATAACTGCATTGACATTCGCAGTTTCAAAGCTTGTGCGGTGATCCTTAACCATAGTGTACGGCATAAACACGTAAGAACGAATCTGCGCTCCCCATGCAATTTCCTTTTGCACGCCTTTTATGTCGTCAATCTTATCAAGGTGTTCACGCTCTTTAATTTCGACAAGCTTTGCGACAAGCATTTTCATAGCATAATCACGATTCTGGAACTGCGAACGCTGCGTCTGGCAGGATGTGACTATTCCTGTCGGCTTGTGAATCAGACGGACTGCGGAGGATGTTTTGTTGATGTGCTGACCGCCTGCACCTGAAGAACGGTAAACCTGCATTTCAATGTCGGAAGGATTGATTTCAACGTTTATAGAATCGTCCATTTCAGGCATTACGTCAACCGCCGAAAATGAAGTGTGGCGGCTTCCTGATGCGTCAAACGGAGAAATACGCACCAACCTGTGAACTCCCGATTCGCCCTTGAGATAGCCGTATGCGTTTTCTCCCTCAATTATAATCGAAGCGCTTTTCACGCCTGCGTCGCCACCCTCAAGATAGTCAAGCGTTTTGACATTAAAGCCGTGAAGCTCTCCCCAACGTGTATACATTCTAAGTAGCATCTCCGTCCAGTCCTGTGCTTCCGTGCCGCCTGCACCTGCGTGAAAGCTTAAAATGGCGTTTGACTTGTCGTATGTGCCAGTAAGAAGCGAAGTCAGAGTAAGCTCCTCGATTTTTGTGCCTAAGCTCTCGATTTCTTGTTCGATTTCGGCAATGATTTCATCGCTGTCCTCTTCCTCCTGCGCCATTTCAATCATAACTTCAATATCCTCTGACGCAGAAACAAGCTTCTCGTATTTTTCAATATGTCCTTCAAGCGTGCGAATTTCCTTAAGCAAAGGCTGACTCTTTTCAACATCGTCCCAAAAGTTGGGCTCAGCAGCTCTTTGCTGAAGCTCCAAAATACGCTCTCGGATATTTTCAATATCAAAAACATCGTGAAGCTCATCTATTTTAGGCTGGAAGCTTTCAAGCCTTGATTTTAAATTTTCAAGAAATACCATATGTTTTCTCCTTTTTTTACATTCTTTTTTTATCACTGTTATGTATGAAAATTTGCTTTTAGCATTTTCGGCAAACAAGCGTACATAAACATTTATACATTTATTATATACTATTTTTTTCATCTTGTCAATAGTGCTTTTAAATGTTCGAGTACAAATGTTTGTTTTCAAGCTGAAATTTTTGTAGCATTTACTATCCAAAATATATTTTTGTAATAATTGACGCAAATAAGAGCCCTGCAAAATCTGCTGAAAATGAAGAGATAAATACTCTTATCTGAGGCTTGACACTGACAGCTGCAAAGTATATGGCTATTGTGTAAAGAGTAGTTTCAGTTGCTCCCATCATGACACAGGCTGTCCTCGAAGCAAAAGAATCTGCTGGATTTGATGAAAGTATATTTTCTAAAACGGCAAGAGAGCCGCTGCCTGAAATAGGTCTTACAAGCATCAGCGCTGTACATTCAGATGGAAATCCCAAAAATGAAGTCAATGGTTCAAGCAAGCTTGATAGCCCGTCTGACGCACCTGAGCTTGTGAACATTCCTATAGCAGTCATGAGCAGAATCAAAGTCGGACAAAGTTCAAAAGCAGTGATTAAATTTTCTCTTGCACCCTCGCAAAATGCGCTTACTATGTCTACTTTTTTTATCAACGCCGTTTTCAGCACCACTAATATTATTAACGGCATTACAATGTTCATTTAAATTTCTCCTCTGAAATTTTTGAATATAACGCATATGTAGTTATACAGCCAATCAAAAGTGCGCAAAATGATGTGATTATCGTTGGAATTGTGCAGTCCCATGGGTTTGACGCTCCATGTTCAGTACGCATTACACTTACAGTTATTGGAATAAGCTGTATTGAAGCGGTGTTGAGCAGGATAAAAATCGCTGTATTTCTCCCCTGACAATTCTCACAGACTTTTAGTTCTTTCATAGCTTTTAGTCCAAGAGGTGTTGCGGCGTTTCCAAGTCCAAGCAGATTGGCTGTGACATTTAAAGCAATCAGCTCAAGAGCTTTATCATCCTTAAGCGTTTTAAAGAGCAGCTTCAACGGCTTTTTTATCACTTTAGTTACTGCTTTTGTGATGCCGCATTTTTCAGCAATGTTCATAATTCCTCCCCAAAGTGCCATGCTTGAAGCAAGTGAAACGCACAAGGATATAGCTCCCTTAGAGCTTTCAAATACAGAGCTTGAAAGCTCTGAAGCGCTGCCGTTTGATAAGCTGAAAATAATTGAAGCGGCAATCATAAGCATTAGCAAAAAACCAAGCATGAAAATTCCTCTTTTTTATAAAATATTAAAAAATTCTAAAATAAAATGATATTTTTGTTAAAAGCTAAAAAAAATATTGACAATCATCACATAATGATGTATAATAGGGTTATCATAAGTCATAAATGAATTGGGTATTTTTATATCCAAAATTTTCGAAAAGGGGATTTTTGAATTATGAAATCTACAGGAATTGTAAGGAACGTTGACGATCTCGGAAGAATCGTTCTCCCTATTGAAATCAGACGTACATTTGACCTTGATACTAAGGAGCAGGTTGAGATTTATACAGACGCTGATATGATCATCTTAAAGAAGTTCCAAAGAAACTGCGTGTTCTGCAAAAGCCCAGAGGACATCGTTGAGTACAAGGGCAAGGCAGTATGCTCAGAGTGCATGGAAGATCTCAAGAACAGAGATTGATTTAAAGAAATGCTACATATGGGAAAAAGGAGAGTAGGATTTTTATTCACTACTCTTTTTTTTATATGCTTGTATGCTTTAAAATATGCCTAAGACTTACGAATAATAATCGCTCGAATTTGAATGATGTATCACCTTGCCAAGAATGCCTTTTTCATCTCTTAATATTAAAGTATTATAGGGCTGAGTCAAAAAGGGAACAATCTCATTATCTATGTTGCAGATAGTATTCAAGCTGCAAGCTCTAACATTTGAGGTGTCGGTGAAAAATTCAATCGTTTCCTCTCCAGACATAAACAACCAGCCACTGTCATTTGAATCGCCAAGCTCCGTGGACCAGCGGCGCATATAGCCTATTTTAGCGCCCTCGTCAATTATTTTTCTGCTTGCAAGGCAGGATTTTCCTATATTAAGCTTGCTTACATAGTCAATTTCTTTACCAAGCAAAACATCATCGGACAAATACAGTAAATCCTTGCAGGAATTTTTCCTGTTTAGGTCTACAATTACAGCATCGTCCTTTATCAAATCCCAAAGCGCTTTGAAGCCCTTTAGATTTTTATACTGTAGCTCCTCGATATAGAGCATAACCACCTGATAAAAAATGACGCTTATATCATCATTTATATGTATGTGGTTAATTTCTCCCTCCGCAGAATTTGCCTGAGTTATAACTGAAGCACAAAGCTTTGACTTGTCTTCAAATGGGTAATTTCCCAAAAATGTATGAGAATAAGAAACCCATGTAGAGCGTTCACAAGGGATTTCAGCAATTCTCAAAAGATAATCCACTGCCAAATCAATTGCTTTCTCGTCCGAATCGGGCGACAGATACATAACATATTCGGCATGAGAAATACCGTAATAATCAAGAGCATCGGGAAGCTTCATTTTATATGCTCCCGCTCCTATTGTAACAAGTGTGATGTAATTTCTGCCAGCCTCTTTATCCGCAGGAATAAAATCGACATAAAGATCAAGCAATAATGAAGATTCAGAATGAAATTCTTTTTCTGTTTTACCATAGGATTTATAGATATGCGCTCTCACTGCCCTGCTTTGATATTCGGTATATCTGACTGCGCTTTTGTCAATTTCTTCCTTGCAAATTTCATAAAGCTCCTTAGCCTGCTCTTCATTTTCAAAAGGGCAAAGCTCCATAGCCTTTTTCAGATTATAATAGGCTTCCGAGATACGTCCTCTCAGATAGCAGGACCTTGCCATTTGTAGCAGCCATTCAGGGTCGTTCTCACCATCAGGAAAGAACTGAAGAACCTTCTCTGCAGCCTGTGCGGCGTCACTGGATTCTCCCTCATGGAGATCATTAAAAATGCGCGCAAGAAAGAGGCTTAATTTATAATCATTTTCTATTCCCCTGTAGGAAAAAAGCTTTTCTAAAATAAGATCATATTGCTGTTTTTCGTAAAGGCTCGTCACCTCGTCAAAAAGCTGTTGATTATAATCATTGTTCAAATCGTTCATCTCCAAAGCTTTTAAGCTTACTTATCTAATATATTTATAAGAACCATTATAGCATATTTAAGAAGTCTTGTCAAATGTAATTTTTGCATCTAAAGCGTACTGCAAAGCTTTGTAATAAATGTAAATAAAATATTAAATCTATTGACATTCATCTGCATTTGTAGTATAATGTTTATGTTAGAGTGCCTTGTGCAGCGGTTTACGCTAGTATGGCTCAGTTGTGTAGAGGGTTTTAACTTCGTTGAAACGCACATTCGCAATGCGCAGGTCGTCGGTTTGTTTTTAAAGAAAAGTGATTACGCTAGTATGGCTCAGTTGGTAGAGCAGCGCATTCGTAATGCGCAGGTCGTCGGTTCGAGTCCGACTACTAGCTTTAAAAAGGTAGTGTCTATTCCAAAAGGAATAGGTGCTACCTTTTGTTGATTATTGTGAGTAACATATATTGATAAAAGCAAGCTTTGCTGAAATTATGAGTCAAGACCGTAAAGACCATTCCTATAAGCCTTGATTTTTTCGTTAAGCTTGTCAATTATCCTCTGATAACCAGCTTCTGAAAATCCCTCAATAAAATTCTCACATTCGCTCATTTCAAAGCACTTTTCGCCATACCAATAATATGCAGCCAACACAGGCGGCTCATCCTTTGAATGAGGTTCAATTTTATAATTGAAGTCGCCAAGCAAGCTCCCCGTCCATACATTGCCAAACTCATAATAGCTAAGAGGAGGCACATCAATAAAACCGTGATACATTTTACACTCTCTTTCTGAAAATATTATTTTCTCTACTTTTATTTAAAGCGGAGCGAAGCGAGATATGCTTGTTGTACGAGCTTGATCGTACCAATCTCGGTGAGCTGACTGCCGCCTTAGCTAACGCACGGCAAGCAATAAATGCAAGGAGCGTCAGCTCCTTCGTCTTTCAGTGGGGGATTAGTTTTTAACCCCCACTGAAAGACGAGATGTCACGCCGCCTAAGAGGCGGGGACATCATACATTTATTATATACTGCTTTTTTAGATTTGTCAAGTGCTTGTCTGTATATTTTTGAATAGATAAAAGGTTTGAAAACAGAAGTGAATTTATATCGCTTTAGAAATTTATATTTGACAAATTGAAAAAAAAAATGTATAATTGATATGAAATAACAAATTTTTAAAAGGAGAAAACAAAATGTCAAAAAACGGTTCAATTTCAAGCTCAGTTATCAAGCGGCTGCCAAGGTATTACAGATTCTTAGGGGAGCTTAAAAAGCAAGGTGTAGACAGAATTTCCTCACGTGAGCTTTCGCAGCGAATGAAGCTTACCGCCTCACAGATACGACAGGATTTAAACTGCTTTGGCGGCTTTGGACAGCAAGGCTACGGCTATCATGTGGACGAGCTAAGAGAGGAAATCGGGAAAATTCTCGGTGTTGACAGACAATTTGGCACTATTCTTATAGGTGCAGGAAATTTAGGAAATGCAATTGCTACACACATCAATTTTGACACAAGAGGCTGCAAGCTGATTGGAATCTTTGACAACAACGAGCAGCTTATCGGCAGACAGGTGGGAAATCTCACCGTCAGACATACAGATGAAATCCCAGCCTTTTGCAATGAACATCATCCAATCGCCGCTGTGCTTTGTATCCCAAAGCAGGCTATACAGCAGATTGCCGATACGCTTGTTGTTATGGGGATAAAGGCGTTCTGGAACTTTTCGCACTACGACCTTTCTATAGGCTACGACGATATAATTGTCGAAAATGTCCATTTAGGCGACAGCCTTATGACGCTTTCATATAGACTGAATGTCCTCACTTCCGAAAAGGAAATGGAGAGTGATGAATATGAACAGTAATCTCCCCATGGAAATTGAGCGAAAGTATATAATATTAAAGCCGTCTGAGGAGCTAATACACCAGTTTGAGCAATGCCAAAGAAGCTATATTTTTCAGGCATATCTGAAGCCTGAAAAAAATGCGCCGTGCAGGCGGGTAAGAAAGCGCGGGACGGACAATGAGGGTTTCAAATATTACTACACTGAAAAAACTGACGTTTCATTTGGCGAGCGGATTGAAATTGAAAGGGAGATAAGCGAACAGGAATTTCTCACACTTTTAAACGAAAAGGACGAAAGCCGTGAACCGATTGAAAAGGAGCGTATCTGCTTTAAATATTTTAGTCAGCTTTTTGAGCTTGATATTTACCCATTCAGCGAAAAATATGCCACTCTTGAGATAGAGCTTGACGATATAAATCAGTCTGTTACTCTGCCTGATTTTCTTGAATTTGTAAAGGATATAACTGGCGACAACAGCTACAACAACTATCAGCTTGCCAAAAAAAGAAAAATCGAAATTTAAAATGCTGAGCCTTAGTTTCAAAATCCAAGGCTCATTATTTTACAATATTTTATTTTTGAAAAAATGTGTTAAACGCTAAAAACTGCGCAAATTATATATAGATCAATATTGAAGCAAAAAAAGAAAGAGGTGATAGCTTGAGCATTCGCACAGAGTATTTTAAGCTTCTGACTATTTTTATTGTCGGCGGATTTTCATATGGCTTAATCGAGGTACTCGCAAGAGGCTATACTCATATCTCAATGGGGATTTTAGGCGGAGCTGCAATGTGCCTTATACATCTTCTCAACATCGAAAAGCGTACGCCTGCAAGACTTTTTCTGCTTTTTAGCGTATCCTCGCTGTTTATAATGCTCTGCGAGCTTGTGACAGGCGAAATTGTAAATAAACAGCTAGGTCTTGCAGTCTGGGATTATTCAATGATGCCGCTTAACTATGACGGACAAATCTGTCTGTCATTTTCGCTCATCTGGTTTGCACTTTCAGCAGTTGGAGTATGGCTTGACGACTTTTTAAGGCTAAAAATTTTCAACGAAAGCAGAAGGGTTATGTGGCTTACCGATAAAAGCAAAGAAAAAGAAAATGAAAAAGCGATTGTTCATTAAAACAATCGCTTTATTTTTTTTACACCTGCCAGCTGTTGAGATATTTCTCCTGTTCATCAGTAAGCTTGTCAACTTCAATATCCCAGAATTTCAGCTTGCGCATTGCAACCTCGTTGTCGATTTCCTGCGGCACTGTGATAATCTTTTTATCGAGCTTATCCCTGTTATCGGCAAGATATTTAGCAGTCAGAGCTTGAATAGCAAAGGACATATCCATTATTTCAGCAGGATGCCCATCGCCTGCCGCAAGATTTACCAGTCTGCCCTCGCCGATTACATAAATCCAACGTCCGTTTTCAAGCTTGTAGCCCTGAATATTGTTTCTTGCCAGTTTGGATTCCACAGCGATTTCTTCAAGTCCTTTAACGTCAACCTCGCAGTCAAAATGCCCTGCGTTGCAGAGAATTGCACCGTCTTTTAGTTTTAAAAAGCTGTTTTCGGTTATGACGTCCTTGCAGCCTGTTACCGTTATGAACATATCTCCAATTTCAGCCGCCTGCTCCATCTTCATAACCTTAAATCCATCCATAACCGCTTCCATTGCCTTTATCGGATCAATTTCAGTAACTATAACCGAAGCTCCTAAGCCCTTTGCGCGCATCGCAATGCCTTTGCCGCACCAGCCGTAGCCTGCAACTACAACATTCTTTCCCGCAACTATCAGATTTGTCGTACGGTTAATACCATCCCATACAGACTGACCTGTGCCGTAACGATTGTCAAAAAGATATTTACATCTAGCGTTATTTACAAGCGCCATCGGGAATTTAAGCTCCCCTGCTTTGTCCATTGCGATAAGGCGGATAATTCCGGTAGTTGTTTCTTCACAACCGCCTATAACATTATCTATAAGCTCAGGATATTCGCTGTGAATCAAATTTACAAGGTCGCCGCCATCGTCAATTATTATGTTAGGTCCCGCCTTTACAACCTCGCTGATATGGTGATGATATTCTTCATCTGTCGCACCGTGCCATGCAAAAACGTTAAGACTGTCATGTGCCAGTGCCGCCGCTACATCGTCCTGAGTTGAAAGCGGATTACTTCCTGTAACGTACATCTGCGCTCCGCCTGCCGCTAAAACCTTGCAAAGATAAGCTGTCTTTGCTTCTAGGTGAATCGACAAAGCGATTTTAAGTCCGTCAAAAGGCTTGTCCCTTTCAAAATCCTCATGCACACTGCGAAGCAGACACATATTTCTTCTTACCCATTCAATTTTTCTTGCTCCACTTTCCCACAGATTTATATCTCTTATTTCACTCATTTAAAGCTTACTTCCTTTCAGTTAAGAAATAGTTTTAGATTTCTTTTTGCGCCTGGATTCCTTTTCAGGAACAGGCTCTTCTCCGCCCTTGTCCTCAAATACTGCGTCATCGGTTTTGAGATAATCAAATTCGGGATTATCCTCTCCTCTTTCGTCGTAGTACGGCTGAATTACATACTTCCTTATCTCAGGATAGCAGTTAAAAGCGTTGACAAAGCACAAAAACGAAAATGGCCAAAATGGAATTATAAAAAGCGAATACGGTAAAAATCCTATCATCAAAAAGAGAACTATAATCCAGATCAAAAGCGTCCATAAGCTCTTTTTAATTCCAAGGCTCACAAGGAAAAACGAGTTTTTGATTATTTTAAAAAGCGAGAGATTCGTTGACGCTATCATTAAATAAATGTAAAAGTGCATCATAAAAAACACCGTGCAGCAGCTTATGCAGATTATCAGCGGAATATACATAGCCGAGGTTTCACTTGCCCACTCGTAATAGGACAAAATCGCTACATAAAAGCCGACTAAGCATACAAGATCTATCGCTCCCATAACAAAGCCCTGTTTGAAGTTCTTTTTGAATGCATCCCAAAAATCCGCCCACACAAAAGCGTTCCTTTCCTGCGACCAGTTTCTGCAAACCTTTGTCATAGCCGCTATTGCAGGTCCTATCGTAACGATAGGTATACAGGCAAGCAGAAAAATCAGATTTAGAGTTATCAGCTGCCAGCAGCGTCTGCCGTAAATCTCGCCAAATTTGAAAAGTCCTTTTTTTTCAGCAGGTGCTTTGGGTACGCCCGTTCTGGGCTGTGTTGATCCTAATAATGCCATTTTTACACTCCTTAATTTTGCATACAACTGTGTTTTTATTTTTATCAAGCAGAACCAAGCAAAAGAATCGCCAAAACCGTATCAAGAGCCGCAGCGACAGAAGTTATCGCCAAAAGCCCTAAAAATCTTGTTACATAAAGCTTCAAACGGTTTTGAAGTCCGTTTACAAGCTTGTCCTGCGTACAAACGGCAAAAAGCCTATTTGACATATAAACAGCCTCTCTTGCTGCGAGAACTGTCACAACAATCGATATAAATACCCCTGGGAAAACAGCAGCCGCTTTTAAAGCCGCCAATTTACTGAACTCTCCGCCATAAATTTCGGTAAGTATAACTCCTCCGCTGACTCCCTTTGAAAAAGGTATCAAAAATTCAAACGGCTGGGAAACCAGACATAATCCTAAAACAAAAGCTATCAGCAGATACGCCCCCGTTGTCAAAAGGGAATAGAAAAGTATCTCAGGCAGACTTCCGCTTCTGCGCAAAGCAAGCGTGCTTTCCTCTGCACTTTTCAACGTTTCGGCAAGCTGTGAATCTATGTAAAGACAACAAAGTGCGCCAAACAACGCTCCAAATAATGCCGATGAGCAAAGTGCGGCAAAAAGTGTCAGCCCATGAGTTGAACTTGTCCTTTTATTTTTTTGCGAATCCTTCAAACGCATATACATCACCTCATTGATATATATGCAGCTGGCTCTTTAAAAATCTTTAAAAATTACTTGTCCTCTCCTGCCAGCTCGTAAGCGCGCTTTGTGCAAGCTTCACAGCAGCTTTGAACCGTCTTGTCAAGACTTCCCTCTCTTAGCTTTTCAAGCCCTGCGATTGTAGTACCGCCCTTTGACGACACCATTTCAATAAGACGTTCGATAGAATTTCCGCTGTCAGTTATCATTTTAGCAGAACCCACCAGCGTCTTTGCGAAAAGCTCCTTAGCCGCCGCTTCATCTATTTCAACGCTTTTAGCATAGTCGATAAAACACTGCGCATAGAGGTAAATAAAAGCAGGAGATGAACCGTTAATCGCTATAATTTCTTTCATTTTTACCTTTGGCACTTCCCTGCATATTCCACAGGAGGAGAAAATTTGTGAAACAAATTCAAATTCCTCATCACTTACCGTTTCAGAGCGTGAAATCGCCGTAGCTCCCTCTCCTAAAAGGAGCGGAGTGTTAGGCATTGCCAGTACAACCTTTACAAACGGCTTAGTTTTCTTGGCAATATATTCATCAGAAATTCCTGCGCATATGGAAATCAGCACTATGTTTTCAGTTATACAGTCGGCTATGCTCTCAAGCACCTCGTCAAGCTGCTGCGGTTTTACCGCTAAAAACAGATAATCGCAGCACTGTGCCGCCTGAGCATTTGAGGATAATGCCGTCACGCCAAGCTCAGCCGCCTTTTCAAGCGAGGGAGCAAAGCTGTCATAAGCATACACTGAAACGTTCTTTAGGTCAGAGCCGAGTATACCTTTTATAATAGCGGACCCCATATTGCCAGTACCGATAAATCCCACCTTTTTCATAAGACACTTTCCTTTCTTTTCTATACTTTTATCTCAACAAAAAAGCCATATATACAGTATACAACAAATTGCGCAAAATTGCAAGTGCTTTTTGAAGCTTTTAAATAAAAATTTTTTATGCTTCTGCAAGCATAATTTAACACAAGAAATCTTTACAGTCTAAAGTATATACAAATAATAGATATAAGATTAATATATTAAATGATAAAATTTATATTTGTCGGAAAATAATTGTTGACAAGCGTAAAAGAATGTGATATAATGTACATATGAGTATCGTGTAAACGTTTAATACCTATATTTTATTAAGGAGAATGATAGCAATGCTAAAAAGATTTTTATCGGTGCTGACGGCAGGAGTTGTTGCCGCAAGTACAGTAGGCGTTCTTAGTGCAAGCGCTGATGCCGTTGACATCTATAATGTGGAAAATTTAACCGCCACAGAGGTTGTCAAGGACATGGGCGTTGGCATTAACTTAGGCAACACCTTTGAAAACACCTATATTTTTGAAACTGGCTGGGGCAGTCCTAAAATAACTCAGGAAATGATTCAAGGCTATAAGGATTCAGGCTTTGATTCAATCAGAATTCCTGTTGCGTGGTCCATGACCTACAGCGATGCAAGCACCTACACCATTGATGAGGATAAGATGGACAGAATCAAAGAGGTTGTCGAGTGGGCGCTCGAAGCTGATATGTACGTCATCATCAACATCCACTGGGACGGCGGCTGGTGGGCGGAAGAGTTCGGAACGGACGAAGAAGCCGCAATGAACCACTACACCACAGTCTGGGAGCAGATTGCCGAAGCATTTAAGGACTACGGCGACCATCTGATTTTTGAATCACTCAACGAAGAGGGCGGCTCGTGGGCAAGCTATATGACTACGGACGAGTCGTATCAGATTCTCAACGACATCAATCAGGAATTTGTTGATTTAGTAAGAGAATCAGGCGGAAACAACGCTTACAGACATCTGCTTATTGCAGGATATGAAACCAACATTTCTGAAACCTGCGATTCAAGATTTGTAATGCCGACAGACACAGTTGAGGATAAGCTTATTGTCAGCGTACACTACTATTCACCGCAGGGCTTTGCACTGCTGAACGAAGATGCAAGCTGGGCTAAATTCCGCTCGTCATGGGGCGACGCAAGCGATTATGCAGAGCTTTATGAGGCTCTTGACGAGTTGACGACTACATTTATTGACAACGGAATCCCTGTGATCATGGGCGAATGCGGAATGGGTTCAAGAATAACGCTCAAAGACGATGGTGCGGCAAGAGAATTTATGCTTGCGGAAATTGACGCAATGCTTAAGCTTGGTATCTGCCCAGTACTATGGGATATTTACTACACTGAATCAGATCAGACAAACGACATGGTTTACAACAGAGATACCTGCTCAATGACAGATTCAGAGCTTGAAGCTGGAATCAAGGCTTTGACGGCGGCTCAGGACGATGGAACGCTGTATGATATGGTTTCATTAGAGGTTACAGAAAGCTATTCTGTTGATTATCTGAGCGACACCTTCTCACTTGACATAACCACAGACGGCGAAACAGTTACATATCTGTCTTCCAACGAAGATGTTGTGACTGTTGACGAAAACGGAAACGTTACGCCTGTTTCATCAGGAACGGCTTATATCTACGTTCTTTCTCAGACGGGATATGACAGCGAAGCGGCAACGATCACCGTTACGGTAAACAAGCTTACGGATCCGCCTGTAATTCCTGACGACTATATGATAGTTGATTCTTCCTACTCAACCAACAAGGATATTACGCTTCCTGACGGCTGGTCATGGGTTAAAACTGTAGAGCTTGTTTACGGCGAAGAGGTTACTGCTAAGGCGATTTATGAGGACAAAAATTACACAAACAGAACCATTACCATAACAATTCTCTGCACTGATGAGGAAACTGGTACAGACGACACAGACGAAGACGAAAGTTCAGACACTGACGATAGTTCAGACACTGACGAGGACTCAGAAGACGATTCTACAACCTCGGCAACAACTTCTTCTACAAGCACATCGTCAACAACAAGTACTACAACATCAAGCGACGCTTCACCTGCTACAGGCGTTGGCGCAGGACTTGCAGGAACTTCTGCAATACTTCTTGGAGCCGCAATAGTTGCTATAAGGAAAAAGAAATAATCTGAAAAGATTTAAATCAATCGGAGGCTGTTAATTACAGCTTCCGATTTTTTATTCCGAAAAAAAGAAATTTTCTTGCCACAAACTTTCACGGCTATGAGCTTGGATTTTGATTATAATATTTATAAGACATAAAAAGAGATGGATAAATAAAGGAAGGCGATTTTTATGAACACAATGGCAATGCTTAAAGGCATGGGCGCAGGAATTGCAACAGGAGCGGCAGTTTACGCTTTTTCAAATTCAACCTCATCTAAAAAGCGTAAGCTTAAATCACGCACAGCAAGAGCAATTCATGCTATAGGCGATATCGCCGAAGGTGTGGCAGACTTTATGTCATAGAAAAAGCGCCGAGAAATCGGCGTTTTTTTGCGATTATAGGATATAAAAATATTATTCTAAGATAATATAAAGTCAATCTGTAGTTTTATTCATAATAAATTTACAAATATGCTTTCAGTGCAAAAATCATAATATTACAATTCGGTAACAATAAATATAGTGGTCGAATTGAAATTTTTGACCCACATATAGATTTCAACATTCAATGTAGCAAAATAACCAAATTTTCGATTGAAATTTCTACATTTTGTTCAATTGACGCATGGAATTTTTAGTGTTATAATTTTTTTACCGAATGTAATATTTATGTAATCTGTTCGTTTTATTGTACATATATCAGACAGCATATATGGATGTACAATTTATGAACTACATATTTTGGCAAATGACCGCTTTCGGACTTGTGTAAAATTATAATTATTTGAAAGTGAAAAACTAAAATGGATTTGAGGGAGCTAGGTATGAATTTAAAATTCCACAAAAGAGCGTTATCGGCTGCTGTTGCGCTGCTGACGCTAACTTCGGCTGTTACAACCGTAAACGCCGCAAAGCAAAATGAGATTAGGATTAAGACAAGCAGTGAAACTGTAAATGCAGGAGATACATTTGATGTGACGGTTGAGTTAAGTCCTGACAGTACAGGCGTATCATGCTTTACACTTGACATTTACTATGACAGCGATTCTCTTACACTGAACACTCAGCAGAGCGAAGAGTATTCTGTTTCAGGGGATTTTGAGATAGTAACAAATTTTGACTATTCTGACGATTGTGTCAGAATAATTGGCGCAAATCTTTCCGACAGCAATGTGACTGAAAATACTGTTATAGAAACGCTCAGCTTTACTGCGAACGACAATTACAGCGAAAGCGCATATATTGATGCTTCGGTTGTAGCTTTAGTATACACCAGCGGCGACAGTTATATAAACGCAGATTACACAACAAGCTCCCTTACACTTTCAATTTCAGACGAAACAGACCCTGACGAGGATGAAGCAGATCTTGATGAAGAGAAAACGGATTCTGTTGAAGCTTCGGAAGAAGGTTTCTCTCAAGAAAGTGAAGATTCATCAGAAAATGAAGATTCTTATTCTTCATCTACAGAAGCTGAAATTAGTTCAGAAGCTGATGAAGAAGATACTTCATACAGTGAAGAAGCGACTGATACAGATGAACAGGCAAATTCAAGCGAAGCATTATTCTCTTACGAGCAAAGCGGCGGCGATTACAACAACGAGGAAGCTTTGCAATACATATTCACTCCTTCTGACTACAGCGATACCGACAGTAGCCTTGTAAATATCAGCGTAAGCGTTTCGGCTAGCTCAACGGCTATTGGCGGAATTGGAATGCAGACTTCAAGCGGTTGGACAATTTACAGTTGCGAGCTTTACGGCGGAGAAACAGTGTGGGCTGCTGAAAACGTTGATCTTTCCGATGTTTACGGTGATATTGCAGTTCAGCTTTATTATCTCAAAGACAATTCTACATTTGAAATAAATTCAATTTCAATAACCTCCGCACTGGAAGCTACTGATACTTCGGCAGATGAGGATGAAAGCACCGACAGCTCTTTAGAAAGTGAAACTGACGAGGATTCGACAGAGGAAGAAACTGAAGTTGAATCAAGCGAGACTTCAAGTGAAACAGAAAGCGCAGCAGAAGCTGAAGAAAGTGAAATTTCAAGCGATTCCACAGAAGAAAGCTCATCTGACGAGATTGACACAGAAGAACAGCTTGAAAGCAATCAAACAAACAGCCTTGAAGCTACTACAGAGGTTGAAAGCGCAGTTGCCGAAGCCTCTGAACAGGCAGATTCAAATCCAGGAACAGGCGTAAATGCTCTGACATACGTTTGCGGCGGAATAATGGCTTTATGTGTTTTACAAATTATAAGCTCTGTTCTAGCTTTAATTCGTAAAAAAGTATAGTTTGAACAAAAAAAAGGACGTGCGAAATTAAATTTTGCACGTCCTTTTTTAATTTTCTATTCGTCATCTGATTCAAACGGAGATTCAAAATTATCAGGTTCGATTTCATCGCTTTGATTTTTTCCTTCAAAAGCTTCTTCGTCAGAGCCGCTGTTCTCAAAGAAACTTTCTTCGCTTCCTGGTAAATCCTCATCTGATGAATATTCATCATCAGTATTTTCATCATTCGGCAAGTGATTCATCTCCTCGTCACTATTATCTGAATTTTGCTGCCTGCGGATTTTCAAAAAAGCAAACGCTTTTGCATATGGATTATCAACTATCATAAAATATTCAACAATAATTGCCGCTACAGCTGCAATTACAAGCAAATAAATGATAAGCTTCTTTACATTTTGAGAGCTTTTGGTTTCTGTCTTGGTTATATCGTTCGATTCTAAAATGACCTCGTCAGCTGAAAGCACCGAGCTTTCAGCTTCCTCAGAAGCTTCATTATTCGGCTCTGAAATTACCAATCTGTAATACGCATAGGTTTCGTCCTCAAATTCCACCGTCATATTGGTTATACCAGATGAAAGCGCAGTGATTCCCTCGTCATCTGCCGTTGCTAAATCTTCGTTTTCAAAAGTCACGCTTGTGACGCCGCTAAAGCCCAGTGATTCATAGGATATAGGCTCATCAGATTTTAATATCTTAATTTCACTGTACATAGATTCATCAGCGGAAGCGTCAACTGCCGCTGCGGATTCAATATTTACAATTGTTCCATCCGAGCGATAGGTAAGCTCATTTGAATTTACGTCCTGCAATGAATTTATGGTCACATAAATAACAGTTGTTTTTTCATTGGTATCCAAAACCTGAAACTGCATTGACATATACGGCTCTTCAAGCGAAACGCCGCTTGAGGAAAGAAGCTGGTACTGGATTTTTCCGTCCTCAGTTTCAGCAGCTGCCGCTGCAGCATAATCAATTTCAGCAGCTTCACTGCTCAAAAGCGTTAAGACATCGCTGTCATATATAATGGTAAAATCCGCCGAAGCAATTTCTGTTTCAGTTGTAATGTTAAGCTCGGCATTAAAAATCTTATCCTCTATTTCTCCTGCGTCAATTTTTATTTCTATAGGGTCGCTGCTTTCTGATTCTGTAGCTTCTGTATACAGCGAATTTGATGAAAGCGTGTCGGAATCGCTGTAGGAATATGTATCAGAATATTGCGGAGCTGTATAGTCAGAGCTATAGCTTGTATCAGCGCTGTAATCAGCAAAAGCAGAGAAAACACCTGATAAAAAAACAAGTGTAGTCAGGCTTAAAGCTGTAATCAATTTCAATTTCATACCATCAATCCTTTAAATAAATAAATTTTAAGCAATACTTACAAATAAAAATACTGCCTCTATAATTATTATACAATATCCGACTAAATCTGTCAAGTGGGAAATATCGTATCATTAAGCTTTTTTTGTAAAAATTTATTTCAAAAAAATCAGAGCAGCCTTTAAAGACTGCTCCAAATTTTTAAATCGCATTTACAGTTGTTCCGCTGAGGTCTATCGGTATTCCTTTTGACGCAAGCTCCATGGCTTTATTGTAAGCATCCATCGTGAGGACTGCATTGCTAAGATCAACTCCGCCTAAGCTCATTTCATTATCAGACGTGTCACAATTGCCGCTTGCGTTTTCATCAGGCTCTTTTAGCTTTCTGTACTTCTCAATCTCAGATGCTGGCATAATATTTATTATCGTTTGCTTAGCGATAAACAAAAACGCAAAAATCTCGCAATCACCGCTGTTAAAGTTAATTTCGTAAACGCCAAGCTGTCCATTCGGTGTGTTCACCTTAACCGCAGGTGCAATTTTATCAAGCGAGTAGTTGTAACGCTCCTCCCAGTCAGATTCTGCAAATTTTTCATCAAGCTCGGTAGCTGATACACGAGGTACAAGTGTAAATCTCATAACCCCGCCCTGTCCTCCACAGGTTTCCATTACCGCAAAGCGAAAGGTGTATTCTGTGTTTTTCTCAAGCTTTAGGTTGCGAACAATCTGCGTCCACGTATAGTCCATGTCACCGATTTCAAAGCTTTCAACGTTTTCACCAAACGGATCTGTCACAAAAGTTCTCTGCCCTGCACGTCTTTCACACGTTTCATCAAATTTAAATTCTCTTGCGTTAAAATTTATAATATTGCTCATTAAAGCTTCCTCCTTAAAAATTTCAGTCGGAGCATGGAGCTTTATCAGACGAATTTTAATCAGCTCATCAGCCGCCTCGTCACAATCGCCGACATACTCTGCCCGACCTTTCTTGACAAGTCCCCTAGCCCTTTTAGGATAGGTGACTGAAATCTGATTATTAAATTCATCCAATACAATTACGTTTTTTTGCATGGGTGTCTTCCCCTTTCGTATTGATAAATTTTTGCCGTTTTTTATTATGGGTGCCGTCCCCGACTTTCAAAATCCTTAGATTTCACGCACAAAGCCTTGAAATCTATTTTAAATATATCATAGATAAAAAGCATTGTCAACCAGCATTTTAAACAAAAATAAATCCGAATTTTTATGCAAATTAACCATCAATGAAGCTTGTACTTGCCTGTACATATGGAAAAACACCATCATTTAAATGATGCTATGAAAAGTAACATTAATGAAAAGGATAGTTGCTTGTATAAATAAAATGCTCTATACTTAATTTGTATTTCAAACGAAAGGAATTTAAACATATAGACAAGAAACAAGAACATCTTTTACACCACCGTTTAATATGATAGGATGGGATTGATTTTGTATTTTTTTACCTGTCAGCTCATATCGATGATTTTGATTCTGGTTAGTATAAGGTTTAAAAATCAGAAAGGTTATGGTAAATTAAAATGATGGACGTGCCAAGAGTGCTTGACAGCTAATCTCTTGCCCCGACCATCATCAAAAATCTTTATAACTCTATTATTCTATCTCGCCTATTCCCCAGATATTCTCTGCATAATCCTTTATCGTTCTGTCAGACGAGAACTTCCCTGCACTGCACATATTAAGCCAGCATTTTCTTGCGAATAAAAGCTCGTACTTGTAATCCTTATTCGCTCTGAGCTTTGCATCAACATAAGAATTTAAATCGCCTAAAACATAATAGTGATCAGGAACGTGCCAGCTTGCACCATCGGTGAGAGACTTGTAAAGCTCTGCAAACGAGCCCTCCTGATCAGACGGAACGCCACCATCGTCAAAGCTGCCGTCAATCAGCTTGTTTACAACCCTGCGGATTTTTTCGTCCTTGGCTAAAATTTCTCTCGGATCATAATCAGGCATGATTTTTTCAAGCTCTTCGACTCTTGCTCCGAAAATGTAGTTGTTTTCTTCACCAGCCTCCTGCGCAATTTCAATGTTTGCGCCGTCATAGGTTCCTAAGGTAACCGTGCCGTTAAGCATAAGCTTCATATTTCCAGTACCAGAAGCCTCTGTACCCGCAGTGGAAATCTGCTCGGAAATATCAGATCCCGCAACAAGCTTTTGCGCATAGGAAACATTGTAGTTCTGCACGAACACAACCTTGATTAAGTCCTTTGTTTCACTGTCGCTGTTGACAAGCTTTCCAATCTCGCTTATAAGCTTTATAACAGCCTTCGCTCTGCGGTATCCGGGAGCGGACTTTGCTCCGAAAATAAACGTTGTCGGAGTAAAATCAGCAATGCTGCCGTCCTTTATTCCGTAGTAGATGTAGAGAATTGAAAGCGCATTAAGCAGCTGACGCTTGTACTCGTGCAGGCGCTTTATCTGTGTGTCAAAAATGCTGTCAGAATTTATAATAACCCCGTCATGAACGCTTACGAACTGCGCAAGCTGACGCTTTTTCTCACTTTTTATCGAGATAAATTCTCTAAGAACCTTCTCGTCGTCGGCATATTTTTTAAGCTTGCTAAGCTCATCTAAATTCTTAATCCAAGCTTCGCTCCCTAACAGTCTGGTTATCAGCGCAGAAAGCTCACTGTTGCAAAGCGCAAGCCAACGTCGCTGGGTGATACCGTTCGTTTCGTTGAGAAAACGTTCAGGATAAAGCTTGTACCAGTCCTTAAGCGTATCGCTCTTTAAAATTTCAGTATGAATAGCCGCAACACCGTTTGTGTGCGAGGAAAGGTAGACCGCCATATTTGCCATTCTTAGCTGTGAAGAGCCTATCATCGCCATTTCAGAAATTTTTTCCTTATTCATTTTATCATCGCTTTTTGCATACATTTCAAGCTTAAAATGCTCTGAAATCATTACGCATATCTCATACACTCTCGGCAAAAGCTTCTCTACTAAAGCACAGTCCCACTTTTCAAGCGCCTCCTGCATTACCGTGTGATTGGTATAGTTAAAGGTGCGCTGTGCAATGTCAAGCGCAATATCAAAATCAAAGCCCTCGTCATCTACAAGCAGACGCAAAAGCTCTGGAATTGCAATTACAGGGTGAGTGTCGTTAAGCTGAATCTGAACCTTATCAGGCAGCGTTTCAAGAGAGCCGAAGCGTTCCTTGTGCTTTTTTACAATATCAGCCACAGACGCCGCCGAGAAAAAGTATTCCTGCCTTAAGCGAAGTACCTTGCCCTCGTAGAAATTGTCGTTCGGATAAAGCACTCGGCTAATATCCTCCGCTTTATTTTTAGCTGCAACAGACTCTGAAAATCTGCCGTCGTTAAATGCCGCAAAATCAAACTCATTGTCCGTTTCAGCCTGCCAAAGCCGCAGTGTTCCTACATTTTCGGTATCATAGCCGATAATCGGCATATCGTAAGGCACAGCTTTAACCGTCATATCTCCGTATTTAACAAAAACTGTGTCCTCATCGCACCGCTTAGACCATGGATCGCCGAATCGCTGCCAGTCGTCCGCATATTCACGCTGAAAGCCGTTTTCAATTGTCTGTTTAAAGATGCCGTATTTGTAACGAATCCCATATCCGTCAAGCGGCAGATTGTGCGTCGCCGCCGAATCAAGGAAGCAAGCCGCAAGCCTGCCAAGTCCGCCGTTTCCAAGTGCGGCGTCCTCAATTTCCTCAAGCTCGCTGAGGCTTCTGCCGAGTTGTGCAAAAGCGTCCTCCGCCGTATTTAAGAGACCTAAACAAAGCAAATTGTTGTACACCGCTCTGCCCATTAAAAATTCCATCGAAAGATAGCAGGCACGGCGGTTTGAAAGATGCGCCTCACGGCTTTTCTCCCAGTGCTCACCAATTATATCCATTACAGCCGTAGAAAGTGCGTCATGCAGCTGCACAGCAGACGCTTTTTCAGCGTTAATTCCATATTTTGATTTTAGATTATCTTCTATTTTACATTTCAAAGCTTCAGCAGTAATTTTCATTTTATTTCCTCCATAGTATGTTTATTTTTATCAGTCGGCTTAATATCATCTTTTTTGTCCAGACATTCCTCATCAGCTATTGCTCTGCCATAAATGCCTGTAATATGCGCAATTTTCTCTGCCAACTCATCTGTAAGCTCACCGCCGCTCATTCGCCATGTCCAGTTTCCTCCGAGCGTTGAGGGGATATTCATTCTCGCAGAGGAGTCAAGCTCCAGAAAATCCTGCATCTGAGCAATCGCAGTATCTGCAATGCTTGCCCATGCCGCACGAATCATTGCCCATGGAATATCCTTATTACGCTTGACATTTAAATACTCACGGCAAAATTTCAGCTCGCTCCTTTTTGCCGACTTGACCCAGCCCAGCGCAGTTTCATTATCATGAGTTCCCGTGTAGCATACATAATTCGGCGATGAAAAATTATGCGGCAGATAAATACTGTCGCCTTTTGGATCAAAGGCAAATTCAAGCACCTTCATTCCAGGATAGCCCGAAGCTTTTAAAAGCTTTGCAACGTCCTTTGTTATAAATCCAAGATCCTCAGCAATGATTTTCTGCTTGCCGATTGCCGCCTTAACCGCTTTAAACAGCCTCATTCCCGGACCCTTTCTCCACTCCCCTATTACAGCGTCCTCGTTGCCATAGGGAATAGTGTAATAGCTTTCAAAGCCTCTGAAATGGTCTATTCTCACAACATCATATGTAGTGCAGGCGGCTTTCAGGCGTTTAATCCACCACTCAAAGCCCTGCTGCTCCATCACATCCCAGCGATAAAGCGGATTACCCCAGAGCTGCCCCTTTTTCGCAAAATAATCGGGAGGACAGCCTGCAACGTCAATCGGCTTTTTCTCCTCGTCAAGCAAGAACAATTCAGGCGACGTCCACACCTCCACGCTGTCATACGCCGCATAAATCGGAATATCTCCGATAAAGCTTATTCCAAGAGAATTGACATAGCCTTTAAGCCTGTTCCACTGTTTAAAATATTCATACTGTAAAAAAGTCCAGAAGCCTGCTTCATCAGCATATTTTTTTCTAGCCTTAGCAATCGCTTTCTCCTCATACATTCTCAAAGGCTTTTCCCACTCGTACCAAGCCTTGCCGCCGTGCGCAAATTTAAGTGCCATAAACAGCGAATAATCCTTAACCCATTCATTTTCCAAAACAAAAGCGTCAAGCTGATTATTAGAACCGTCCAGCATCTTAAAACGATTGTACGCAATCTTTAAAACGTCAAAAAGCTTATCATAAATTAGTCCGTAATCTACAGATTCCTTTTCTTCACCCCAGCTAATATTTTTATATTCTTCCGCCTTGAGCAAGCCTTTCTCTCCAAGTGCTTCAAGGTCGATAAAATAGGGATTGCCGGCATAAATTGAAAAGCTCTGGTATGGCGAATCCCCATAGCTTGTCGGAGATACAGGGAGTATCTGCCAATAGCTCTGCTTGGATTTTTTCAAAAAATCAGCAAATTCATAAGCCTCTTTACCAAGCTTTCCTATTCCATAATCTCCTGAAAGTGAAGAAATATGAAGCAAAATTCCGCTTGCGCGCATTTAAATCAGCGTCCTTTCATTGATTTATTTAAACAACTCGTCCGCTAAGTTTTTAACAAAATTCTCATCTTCTCTGCCCCGATAAATCCGCATAATTATTTCAATAAATGAGCCTTTCAAATCGTCAGTCAGCTCTATTATATCAATATCCTCGCCCGTATTTCTTGCCGCATAAAAACAGCCGTCATGATAGAAAAATTCCATGCAGCCAAGACCTGCGCCTAAGAATCTTACCGATCTCGGTCTGCCCTTAAAAGAGTTGTTTTCAATCGTAGTTTCCACAGCGTCGGCAAGCTCCGCAGCAAGCTGAGCTTCCTCATCGGTTTTCGGTTTAAGTACTTCCAGCTTTTCGTAATTCATAATATTCACCTCTTTACAGCGGTTCAAGCTCGTTCAGATCATACGGAGTCTTCTGATATACGCAGTGGTTAAGCCAGTTTGCATACATTAAATTCGCCGAACAGCACCAATTAAACTGCGGAGAACAGCTTGCGTCATCATCAGGAAAATAATGCTGCGGCTTTTCAGGCGAAAGCCCTCTTTTCAAATCTCGGATATATTCCAGCTCAAGCGTTTCTCGGTCGTATTCCCAGTGACCGAACATAAAAAATTGCCTGTGCGATAAATCAGAAACAAGATGCACTCCCGCTTCGTCCGACTGCGCTAAAATTTCAAGCTCCTCAACCTTGCAAATATCCTCTCGTCTGATTTCCGTATGCCTTGAATGAGGACAGAAAAATGTGTCGCCGAAGCCCTTTAACAACGGATGGTTTGAATCAAGCGTTTTATGAAGATACACTCCCGAAAGCTTTCTTTCAAGCGGATATTTGTCCAGTCCATAGTGATAATGAAGAGCCGCCTGTGCGCCCCAGCATATGTGGATTGTAGAATATACATGGCTCTTGCTCCACTCAAAAATTTCGCACAGCTCCTCCCAGTAATCTACGTCCTCAAATTCCATCTGCTCAACAGGCGCACCTGTAATAATTAAACCATCGTAACGGTTTTCCTTAACCTCATCAAAGCTCTTGTAAAATTTCAGCATATGCTCATGAGAAGTGTTTTTCGGCACATGACTTGTCTGAATAAGATCAATGTCAACGTGCAGCGGAGTGTTTGACAGCAGCCGCAGAAGCTGTGTTTCCGTCACGATTTTGTCAGGCATAAGATTCACAATCGCAATGCTAAGCGCACGAATATCCTGATGAATCGCACGGTCGTTAGGTATGACAAATATATTTTCCTCTTCAAGCGTGGCAAACGCTGGAAGATTATCAGGTATCTGAATAGGCATTTGTAATTTTCTCCTTTTTTAGTCTGTAAAAAATTTTTCAAAATTTATTTTTTTGCGTTTTTTACACTGTACAAGTCTATTATACCATCTTACAAGCTTTTTTTCAAGCAAAAAGCGTTCTTTTAACCCTACGTTAATATCTATTCGACAAATTGATAACAATTGCAGTCCATAAGAAAGCAAACTTTTGTTCGTTAAGTACTTGACAAAGCGAAAAAAATGCGTTATAATTAAGATAGGAAGAAAATAAAATTGCAGCCATCAAACTTTTAAGGAGCGAGCTTATGCACAGCGAAATTTTAATTATCGGAGCAGGTGCTTCGGGTTTGTTTTGCGCCTTGCAGGCGGCTTGGACAGGTCACAGGGTTTTGCTTTTAGAGCATGAGAAAACCCCTGCGCAGAAGCTTAATATTACGGGCAAGGGACGCTGTAACGTTACAAATAACTGCGATGTGCAGACGGTGATTGCAAATATTCCTAGAAATGCGAGCTTTCTCTACTCCGCTCTTAACAGATTTACTCCGCAAGACACGATTGATTTTTTTGAATCGCTTGGCATAGAGCTTAAAACCGAAAGAGGAAATCGTGTTTTCCCAAAAAGCGACAATGCTCACGATATTTCAGGTGCGCTTATAAATGCCGCAAAACAGGCAGGAGTTAAAATAAGGCACGCCGATGTCAAGAGGCTGATTATTGAAAACGGCAAAGTCAAAGGAGTTGTCTGCGAAAAGGAAAGCGTTTTTGCCGACAGTGTAGTCATAGCCACAGGAGGACTTTCCTACCCTAAAACAGGTTCAACAGGCGACGGCTATAAATTTGCCCGTCAAGCAGGGCATACAGTGACCGAGCTTGGCGGCTCGCTTGTCGGAGTTCGTCTTTACGGCAGCGAATGTGCCGAAGCTATGGGACTTTCCCTCAAAAACTGCGGTCTTAAGCTTTGTGACAACGAAAGCGAAAAAATCATCTACAGTGAACAGGGCGAAATGCTCTTTACCCATTATGGAATGAGCGGTCCGCTTGTACTTTCCGCTTCTGCGCATATGACTGATATATATAAGGGAAAATATACCTTTATAATAAATCTTAAGCCTGCGCTTGACGATAAAAAGCTTGATGAAAGAATACTGAGAGATTTTTCAGAAGCTAAAAACCGTGATTTTTCAAATTCCTTAGGCAGACTTTTGCCAAAGGCTGTTATTCCAATAGTAATAAGGAGAAGCGGCATTGCTCCTGAAACAAAGGTGAATCAAATCACAAAGCAGCAGCGTGAAACTCTCGTCAGCGTGATTCATAATCTTGAATTTGAGGTTAAGGAGCTTTGCGATGTAAGCGAAGCGATAGTTACAAGAGGCGGGGTCAGCGTAAAAGAAATTTCCCCCTCGTCCATGCAGTCTAAGCTTGTAGATGGACTTTACTTTATTGGCGAGGTTTTGGATGTTGACGGCTACACAGGCGGATTTAATCTTCAAATTGCATTTTCAACTGCATATGCCTGTGCGCAGTCGCTTTAAACTGTTTGATGTAGCAAAACAAAAAACTTTGTGATGATTTGATGATTTTTTAAATTAACGCTTGATTTTTTTAGAAAAATGTGCGATAATATAAGTGTATTAAAGCGTAAAGGAGTATGACAAAATGGGAATAAATATCGCTCTTGACGGTCCTTCGGGCGCAGGAAAATCTACAATTGCCAGACTTACCGCTCAAAGATTGGGATTTATTTATGTTGACACAGGCGCTTTATACCGTTCGACTGCACTTTATGCGATAGCTAAAGGAGCAGATCTGGACGATAACAAACAGATTGCCGACTTGCTGAGTGATTTAAAGCTGGATTTAACCTATATCAATTCAGTTCAGGCAGTGCTGGTAAACGGTGAGGACGTATCAGACAAAATACGCACTCCCGAGGTTTCAATGGCAGCGTCAAAGGTTTCAGCAATACCTGAGGTAAGAGCCTTTTTGCTTGACACGCAAAGAAATATCGCAAAAGAAAACGACATAATTATGGACGGCAGGGATATAGGCACGGTAGTGCTTCCCGATGCGCAGGTGAAAATTTTCCTTACCGCTTCGGCTGAGGAAAGAGCCTCAAGGCGTTTTAAAGAGCTTCAGGAAAAGGGTGACGCCTCGTCTTATGAGGAAATTTTAGCCGACATAAACAAGCGCGACTATAACGATTCTCATCGTGAAATCGCTCCGCTTAAGCAGGCTGACGATGCGGTTCTGGTTGATTCTACAAGCATGAAGATTGACGAGGTAGTTGAAAAAATAGTTTCTCTTGCGCAAAAAGCCAAAAGCGAGACAATAAAAAAAAACGATGATGAAGCGGTAAAGAAAAAAGAACATTCGAGAACCGACAAATCGCTGATGGAAACTCGTCCGATAACTAAAATGCATAAAATAAATCCAGTGAGACAGTTTTTTTATGGAATAGTCCGTCCGTTTGTGAGATTTATTTTCAAGCGTTGGTTTGTACTTAGCTATGAGGGCTTAGAAAATGTTCCGAACGACGGAGGAAATATTTTCGCATCTAATCACAGAAGCTATGGCGACCCAGTTTTCATAGCACTTAACGCACGGGTTCCGATTTCATATATGGCAAAAGAGGAGCTTTTTAAACAGAACATATTCTTTACATGGCTGATTAAGTTCTGGGGAGCTTTCCCAGTAGTAAGAGGAACAGGCGACACCGCTGTTATTGATACATCAATTGAAAAGCTTGAATCAGGCAGGAATCTTGCGATTTTTCCTGAAGGCACTCGCTCTAAAACGGGAGAGGTCGGCAAGGGAAAAAACGGAGTGGCACTTATAGCCGCAGTTGCACAGACTAAAATTATTCCCGTTGGAATAAATTTTGAGGGAGAAAAGCTTTGCAGGAAAAAACGTATCATAGTAAGATATGGAAAACCAATTATCCCCTCTGAGCTTGGCGTAACCGAAGCTTCTCCTAAAAATGTAAAGAAATTGAAGAAAGAGGTTATGACAGCTATAAAAGAGCTGGTGCATTAATGTTAACAAAGTGTAAAATTTTTGTCGCAAAGACTTCAGGATTCTGTTTTGGTGTAGACAGAGCCGTCAAAATAGTGTATAATAAATTAGATAACCGAAATAATGTTGTTACATTAGGTCCGATTATTCACAATCGCAATGTTGTTGCGGATCTTGAAGCTAAAGGCTGCAAAGCAGTCAGACTTGAAGACGTTAAGCAGGGACAAACAGCAGTTATTCGCTCCCACGGAGTAGGTAAAGGTGTTTATGAAGAGCTTGAGAAACGTGGAGTGCATATAGTTGACGCTACTTGTCCGTTTGTAGACAGGATTCATAAGATAGCGTCAGAAAAGTCACAGAGCGGTTACAAAATCCTTATCGCAGGGGACAATCATCATCCTGAGGTTCTCGGAATACTTGGCTTTTGCGAGGGGAAGCCGCTGATTTTTGCTGATTTAGCGGAGCTAAAATCACTTGCAAAAGAGCTTGACAAAAACGAAAAGCTGTGCGTTCTCTCGCAGACAACATATAACAAGGAGCTGTGGGAGCAGTGCAAGGAATATATTGCAGAAAATTTTTCTTCTGCCGAGATATACGACACGATTTGCAGTGCGACTGCGGCAAGACAAAAGGAAGCGCAGGAGCTTTCAAAAAAAGCTGATTTGATGATAATTGTCGGAGGCAAAAACAGCTCGAACACTCATAAGCTGGTTCAGATATGCAAAGAAAACTGTCGAACTCTGCTTGTTGAAAATTCGGACGAGCTTAAAAGCCAAATGGCAAGCGAAGACTTATCAAAAGCAAGATTTATCGGTATTTCTGCCGGAGCTTCAACCCCGGCTTATATAATCAAGGAGGTACAACAGGCAATGAGCGAAATGTTGAACAACAATGTTGAAGAGGAATTTAATTTTGCGGAGGAAATGGAGAAGACTCTAAAGAAAATACATACGGGTCAAAAGGTAGACGGTGTGGTTACCGCTATCAACTCTAACGATGAGGTTATTGTTGATATCGGAACAAAGCACACAGGCTATATTCAGCCCAATGAGCTTACAGATGATCCGACAAAAAAGCCGGAGGACGTTGTCACGGTCGGCGAAACAATACAGATGATCGTTCTTAAGACAAACGATCAGGAGGGCATAGTACAGCTTTCTAAGAAAAAGGTTGACGCAGCAGCAGGATTTGAAAAGATTGTAGCCGCAAAGGAAGAGGACGCAGTTCTTACAGGCACGGTTACAAATGTCGTAAAGGGCGGAGTTATAGTAGCCTGTAACGGAGTAAGAGTGTTTATTCCTGCATCTCAGTCAGTTCCCAGAGGCGGTAATCTTGAGAATTTGCTGAAAAAGACTGTCGAATTTAAGATTTTAGAGGTCAATGAAGCAAGACAGAAAGCTGTAGGTTCCATTAGACTGGTTCAGCGTGAAGCAAGAGAAGCTGCAAAAGCTAAGTTCTTTGAAAGCGCTCAAGTGGGTGATGTTGTAACAGGCGAGGTTAAGTCGGTTACTGATTACGGTGCGTTTGTGGATCTTGGCGGAGTTGACGGACTTGTAAGAAAGATGGATCTTTCATGGAAAAGAATCAAGCACCCATCTGACGTTATTTCAGTCGGTGAAAAGGTTGAGGTTAAAATCAAGGATATTGATCCTGTAAACGGCAAGGTTTCTTTGGTGTACAAAAAGGACAGCGAAAATCCTTGGGAAATTTTCAAGAGCAGCTACGAAGCTGGACAGATTGTCAAGGTTAAGATTGTTTCACTTACATCTTTTGGAGCGTTTGCGCAGATTATTGACGGCATTGACGGACTTATCCACATCTCTCAGATTGCAAATCAGAGAGTTGACAATGTAGCGGATATGCTTTCTGTAGGTCAGGAGGTTGACGTAAAGATCACCGAGATAGATTACGAAAAGAAGAGAATCAGTCTTTCAATCAGAGCTTTGCTTCCGAGCGATACAGAGACTGATAACAGTGATGAGAGCGAAGAAACAGAGCAGGAGCAGGCTGAAGAGGAGGTTGTTCAAGCTGCCGAAGAAGCTGAAACCGCAGACGCCGAATAATTTTAAAAGTAAAAAGGGGGCGTTTTTCGTCCCCTTTATTTAAGCGGAGAATATCGCTTTGAATTAGTGGATAATTAATTTAAAGCTATTGAAAATGAAAATGTAAAAAATTAGGAGTAGCTTTAAGAAAGGGTTTGATTATGGACGATAAAAATAGAATAAACAGTACAGCGTCCAGTTCTCGAAACGGACAAAAAAGCAAAATCAATACCGTTAAGCGCAAAAAGAAAAAGACAAATCCGTTTGTCAAGGTTCTTAAGGTTGTCGGTACGCTTTTGCTTGCAGGACTTATGATTGTCATAATCAGCGGCTCGATTTTCGCAACTGCGTTGACGATATATATATTAAATTTTGCGGATACAACAACTACAGTTAGTCTTGACGAGGACGTTGTAACAAGCAACGTTTCACGCTTTTTATATGAAAATCCTGATTACGATGAGGACGATTCCGACAGTGAGGAATATCTGCTTTATTACGGCATAAGAAGCACCACGAGCAGCGCATCATGGGTTGATCTTGAAGAAATTCCCACCTATGTTCAGGACGCATTTGTATATACAGAGGACGAACGCTTCTATTCTCATGACGGAGTAGATTTCAGACGTACATTTATAGCTATCGTCAGAACGCTTCTCGGAGATCAACAGGGTGGATCTACAATTACCCAGCAGACGATTAAGAATATTACAGATGATAACGCCACAGACGGTTCAGAGGGAGTGGAGCGTAAAATACGTGAGATTTTCCGTGCTATAAATGTTGAAAAGGTTTATACAAAGGACGAGATTCTTCAGACGTATCTGAATGTAATTGAATTTGGCACAAGCGTAAATGAAATTATAGGTATTCAGGCAGCGGCAAATTTCTATTTTAAGAAGGACGTTTCAGAGCTTTCGCTTGCAGAGGCGGCTTCCCTTGCAGGAATGCTTACTGCGCCTGCGTATTATAATCCGCTTGAAAATCCTGAAAACAATCTTGTGCGTCTTGAATACTGCCTTGATCAAATGCTTGAAAACGGAGCTATTTCCGATGATGAATATGATGAGGCTATGGAGGAAGCGCAGAATCTTGAGGTTTACGGCGACACTAGCTTTACAACTGCGGAGGAGGAGCAGGATATTCCTGATGATCAGGGCGCTACCTCGTGGTTTATGGACGCCGCTATAAGACAGGCTATAGAAATAATTGCGGATGAAAAGGGCGTAACCTTAGACAGTGCCGAAGAAATGCTTTACAGCGGCGGATATACGATTTACACTACAGTTGATATCGAAATGCAAGAGCAGGTTGAAGAAACGATGCAGGACGACACGACCTTCCAATCGTACAGCTTCAGCGACGATGATTTGTTGGCAGGATTTATTTGTATGGACTACGAGGGCAATGTCAAGGCTATAGTCGGCTCAAGAGATGAAAAGACTGAATCGAGAATATATAACGTTGTAACGCAGGGTACTCGTTCGCCTGGTTCCTGTATCAAGCCTATTGCTTCATATGGACCTGCGATTGATCAGGATATAATTACCTACTCAACGCTTATTCAGGACAGTCCTATTACAATTGAGGTTGACGGTGAGGACACGCAGTGGCCTGTAAACTATTCAGAAACTGGTGAAAGCAGCAACTGGTCCAACAGCTATATTCCTGCATGGCAGATGCTTGCTCGTTCGCTCAACACAGCTCCTGCACAGCTTGTAGATCAGATGACGCCGACCTACTGCTACAATTTCCTGATTGAAAAGCTTGACATTACAACTCTCACTGACGCTGACGCAGACTATTCGCCTATGGCTGTCGGCGGTCTGACATATGGACTTCACCTTGAGGAGCTTGTCGGAGCGTACATGATTTTCGGAAACGGCGGAAAAAAGTATGATACGACATATATTTCCAAAATAGAAGAGGCTGACGGAGATGTACTCTATGAAAAAAGCGAAGGATACACTCAGGCTATAAGTGAATCCTCTGCTTATGTAGTAAACAAGATGATGCAGAGAGCGGTTACCGAGTCAAACGGTACTGCAAGATACGCAAAGCTTGACAACGTAACGCTTGCGGCTAAAACAGGTACCTCGTCCGAATGGATGGATTTGAACTTTGTCGGCTGCACTCCCGAATATGTCAGCGGAGTATGGATTGGTTATGACGAACAGTCGAGAATTTCCACAGACAAATACAACAATATCGGACTTATCTGGAAAAACATTTTCGGCGACATAGCTGATGAAGAAGAAACCACAGACTTTGAGCAGCCTGAAACGGTAGTAGAGCTTAGCTACTGTACAAAAACAGGACTTATTGCGGGAAGCAATTGCCCTACTGCAACAGGCTATTATAAGGAAACTAACATTCCTGCAACCTGCTCAGGTTCGCATTAAAAAACAATATATGGGCTGCCGCAGACCAGCTTTACCCCTGCCGCAGCCCTTTATCTTTTTGAAAAGGATGAAAAAGTATGGAAAAAATCAGACTTTGCTGTCCCTGTCATTTTGGGCTTGAAAGCGTACTGAAATTTGAAGTGGGGAAAATCGGCGGAGAAAATATAGCTGTCAGCGACGGCAGAGTTTCCTTTGACGGAGATTTTGCAACTGTCGCAAGAGCAAACATATGCCTTTCAAGTGCAGAGCGTGTGCTTATAGAAATGGGGAGCTTCACAACAAAAAGCTTTGAAGAGCTTTTTGATAACGTTTCTTTCCTGCCGTTTGAAAATTTCATTGGAAAAAGCGATGCTTTTCCTGTAAAAGGACACAGCCTAAATTCCAGGCTGCACAGTATTCCCGACTGTCAAAGGATAATAAAAAAGGCGGTATGCAGACGGCTTTTTGAAAAGCACGGAACGAGCGTGCTTGAAGAAAGTGGAGCGATTCATCAAATTACGTTTAACATACTCAAGGACGTCTGCACAATTTACCTTGACACCACAGGCACAGGGCTTCACAAGCGAGGCTACAGAAAAATTTCAAATGCCGCACCGATAAAGGAAACGCTTGCGGCAGGGATTGTAGATTTGGCAAGAGTACGAAGCGACAGCTTAGTCTGCGACCCTATGTGCGGCTCAGGAACATTCTTAATTGAATCGGCATACAAGGCTTTAGGAATTGCACCAGGACTAAAGCGCAGCTTTGCGGCTCAAAAATGGGAACAGATTCCTGAAAGCGTATGGAAGAAGGAAAGAAAGGAAGCTGTGCAAAGAATAAATTCAAACGCAAAATTTCAGGCATACGGCTTTGACATAGATTCAGACGCAATAGACCTGACAATTAACAACGCAAAAAAAGCGGGAGTGCTTTCGAGAATTTCAATCAGAGAGCAGGATATATCTAAATTTACTCCGCCAAACGGAACGATTACTATCTGCAATCCGCCGTATGGCGAGAGAATGCTTGAAATTGAGCAGGCTCAGGAGCTTTACAAGCGAATGGGAGAAAGGATAAAGCCTGACAAAGCAAATCCCGCGGTGATTATTTCACCTGACGAGGATTTTGAAAAATTCTTCGGCAAAAGGGCGGACAAAAAGCGCAAGCTTTACAACGGAATGATAAAATGCAATTTATATATGTACTTCAAGTGAGGAAAAGTGAATATGAAAAAAATAAGCGCAGTAATTTTCGACATGGACGGAGTGCTGTTTGACACTGAAAGAATGTGCCTTGACGCATGGAAAATGCTTGCCGAGCGCGAGGGAATTAAGAATATTGAGGAAATCTGTACAAGGTGCATCGGCACAAACAGTCAGGAAACAGAACATATCATAAGAGATGCCTATGGTGAAAGACTGGACTATGACGCATTAAGGCACGAGCTTAATTACATAGTAAACAAGCTTCTCAAGGACAACGGAATGCCGATTAAGAGCGGCGCATATGAAATATTAGAAGCGCTTAGTCAAAGAAATATCAGGCTTGCCGTTGCTTCATCAACAAAGCACAGCATTGTTTGTGACGAGCTTAAATCAGCTAAAATGTACGGTTATTTTGAACAGATAATCGGCGGCGACATGGTAAGACAAAGCAAGCCTGCGCCCGACATATATCTCAAAACCTGCGAGGCACTGAATATTAGTCCTCAAAAAGCGGCTGCAATTGAGGATTCCTACAACGGAATACGTTCGGCACACAGCGCAGCTCTCACAACGATAATGGTTCCCGATATTGTAAAGCCGAACGAGGAAATACTTAGCCTGACGGATTTTTGCTGCGAAAGCCTGAATGAAGCGAAAAACGTCATATTAAGCATTGTGTAGAAAATGAATCTAAAATTTTTTTTAAAATCATTGCAATGACAAGGGAAATGTAGTATAATAGATATAGAAAATTAGGTATAGATATTTTAAACCTAACGGGAGGTAATATACATATGTGTGGTTTTGTCGGATTTACCAACCATATCGACGACGCTTCGATTGTCGTTGAAAAAATGATGGACAGGATAGCTCATCGAGGACCTGATCAGGCAGGAAAATTTGTCGATGAGAAAATAGCGATGGGCTTTCGCAGGCTTTCAATTATCGACCTTTCCGAGCTGGGAAGTCAGCCGATGTTTAACGAGGACGAAACTGTCGCCATCACCTTTAACGGAGAAATTTACAATTTTCAGCCGCTCAGAGAAGAGCTTGTTGCGGCAGGTCACAAATTTAAAAGCAAAACCGATACTGAGGTTTTGATTCACGGCTATGAGGAGTGGGATTTTGAAACACTTCTCAACAAGCTAAGAGGAATGTTTGCATTCGTCATTTACGATAAAAATAAGGATTTGATTTTTGGGGCAAGAGATTTCTTCGGGATCAAGCCACTTTATTACGGCAGCTTTGGCGATACTTTGCTTTGGGGCAGCGAGATAAAAAGCTTTCTTGAGCATCCAAAGTTTAAAAAAGAGCTGAATGAATCCGCTCTTGAAAGCTATCTCACCTTTCAGTACTCCCCTACTCAGGAAACCTTTTTTAAAAACGTTTATAAGCTTCCTGCGGCTCACTATTTTACATACCAAAACGGCAAGCTTGACGTTAAACGTTACTGGGAAATTAAATTTGCTCCAGATGAAAAGCCGCAGCTTGACGACTGGGTAAACGACATCACTGACATCTTTAAAAACAGCGTTTCAGCGCATAAAATCGCAGACGTTGAGGTGGGCTCTTTCCTTTCGAGCGGTGTGGATTCAAGCTATGTTGCCGCTGTCGCAAACGTTGACAAAACCTTTACCGTAGGCTTTGGCGAGGACGAAAAATACAATGAAATAGGCTATGCCAAGGAATTTTCAAAGTATATAAATAAGGAAAATACTTCGAGAGTTATTTCTCCTGAGGATTACTGGGATAACTTTGCGAAAATTCAGTACCATATGGACGAACCGCTTGCCGACCCTGCCGCTGTTGCGCTTTTCTTTGTCTGCAAGCTTGCGGCTGAAAATGTCAAGGTTGTGCTTTCTGGTGAGGGCGCAGACGAAATTTTCGGCGGCTATAATATTTATCACAATCCTGACGATATGGCGTCCTACAACAAAATTCCAAGACCGATACGCCGCACTGTAGGAAGCGCAGCATCTCATCTGCCGCACAAGCACGGAGTGAACTTCCTCATAAGAGGCGGACAGGATTTGCAGGAGCGCTTTATCGGCAATGCGTATATGTTTACACCTAATGAGCGCAAGGAGCTTCTTAAAATCAAAACGAACGCTGAAGATCCGACTGAAATCACAAAGCCTTTTTATGACAAGTGCAGTGAAAATGACGAGGTTACGCAGATGCAATATCTGGATTTGCACCTCTGGATGACTGGAGATATACTCCTCAAGGCGGACAAAATGAGTATGGCTCATTCGCTTGAGCTCAGAGTTCCGTTCCTTGACAAGGAGGTTATGAGGCTTGCCGAGAGGATTCCTAAAAGATACCGTGTTACAAAGGAAAATACAAAGTACGCCATGCGGCTTGCGGCACTAAGAGCCTGCCCTCCGCAAACGGCAAACAAAAAAAAGCTGGGCTTTCCTGTGCCGATCAGAGTTTGGCTTAAGGAGGATAAGTATTACAGCATTGTCAAGGAAAGATTTTTGTCCGCAGACAGTGAGAGATTTTTCAACACAGATATGCTTGTTAAACTGCTTAACGATCATCGTGCAGGGCATTATGATTATTCGAGAAAAATATGGACAGTCTATACCTTCCTTGTATGGTATGACGTTTATTTCAATGAAAGGAATGAAGTGAAATCATGAGAGCGGTAGTAACGGTTATAGGCAAGGACGCAGTGGGTATTCTTGCAAAGGTAAGCACTGAATGTGCAAAATACAACGCAAATGTTGTCGAGGTTACACAGTCGGTTATAGAGGACATTTTTGCTATGATTATGCTTGTGGATATTTCAAAGCTTACAATAGACTTTGCGCAGATGGCAGATTTGCTTTCGTCAAAGGGCGAAAAGGAGTGGGGCTTAAAGGTTATTGTAATGCACGAGGACATCTTTAACTGTATGCACCACATATAAAGAGGGGACAAATTTATAATGATAAATCAATATGATATACTTGAAACAATACGCATGATTCAGAACGAGTGCCTTGACATACGTACAATAACTATGGGCATTTCCCTGCTTGACTGCATAGATACCGACATTGATGCCGCCTGCAAAAAGGTGTATGACAAAATCACAGATAAGGCGAAGGATTTAGTCAGCGTCGGTGAGCAGATTGAAAAGGAATACGGAATACCGATTATAAACAAGCGTATTTCCGTTACGCCTATTGCAATAGTTTCCGCCGCCTGCAAATGCTCGCCCGTACCCTTTGCGAAAGCTATGGACAAAGCGGCAAAGGCAGTCGGAGTAAATCTCATAGGCGGCTACACAGCACTTGTTCAAAAGGGCTTTTCAGACGGAGATTTAGATTTAATAAATTCGATTCCGCAGGCACTCAGCGAAACTGAACGTGTTTGCTCATCGGTTAATATCGGTTCTACAAAGACAGGTATCAATCTTGACGCCTGCAAGCTTATGGGAAGAATAATAAAGGAATCCGCTGAAATGACGATTGACAGCGACTGCTTCGGTGCGGCTAAACTTGTAGTGTTCTGCAATGCGGTGGACGACAATCCATTTATGGCAGGAGCTTTTCACGGCGTAGGAGAGCCTGACTGCATGATAAATGTGGGTGTTTCAGGACCTGGAGTGGTAAGAGCAGCTTTGAGGAAATACCCTGACGCAGACATCACGAAAATTTCAGATGTGATAAAGGAGATTTCCTATAAAATCACTCGAATAGGTCAGCTTGTCGGAATTACTGCCTCAAAACGCTTAGGAGTGCCGTTTGGAATTGTGGATCTTTCGCTTGCGCCAACTCCTGCTGTGGGAGATTCGGTCGCTCATATTTTAGAGGAAATAGGGCTTGAGCAATGCGGCACGCACGGTACGACAGCCTGCCTTGCGCTTTTAAATGACGCAGTTAAAAAGGGCGGAGTTATGGCTTGCTCAAGAATCGGAGGACTTTCAGGAGCGTTTATTCCCGTTTCAGAGGACGCAGGAATGATAGACGCTGCAAATTCAGGCGTTCTTTCTATAGAAAAGCTTGAAGCTATGACGGCAGTTTGCTCTGTAGGACTTGACATGGTTGTAGTTCCAGGCGATACAGAACCCGACACCCTTGCTGCGATTATCGCAGACGAGGCGGCTATAGGTATGGTAAACACAAAAACCACTGCTGTCAGAATAATTCCTGCAATAGGAAAAAATGTAGGAGAAGAGCTTGACTGGGGCGGACTTTTCGGAAAGGGTCCTGTGATGGAGCTTCATAAGGAATCCGCATCTAAGTTTATCAACCGAGGCGGACAAATTCCCGCTCCGCTTCATTCTCTGAAAAACTGATTTAAGGAGTGCGTGATATGAATTTAAAAGGCTTGTGCGACCTGCACACTCACACCGATATTTCATATGACGGCAAGGATGCACCTGAGAAAATAGTCAAACGTGCAAAGGAAATAAATCTGCCTGTTCTTTGTATCACCGACCATGTAGAGTGCAATTTTTGGCACGAGCGCAGCTATTATCAAAAACAAGGCATGAAAACGAATGATTTTGACGATTTCGACTACCGCTCACGCTTTGAAATATCACTTGAAACCATTCCAAAGCTAAAGGCTCAAACAGACGGTTTGAAGCTGTTATTTGGATGTGAAATGGGACAGGCTACACAGGCTAAGGATATTGCGAAAAAAATTTCAGAATGTGAGAGCCTGGATTTTATAATCGGCTCGCTTCATCAGGTGAAAAACAGAGATGATTTTTATTTTTTAAATCTTGTGGAAATGCCGCAGGAACAGCTTGACAACCTTATTTTTGACTACTATCTTGAGCTTTACACTCTTGCCTGTCAAGGCGGATTTGACGTGCTAGGGCATATAACCTATCCTTTGCGCTACATCATCGGCAAGGCAAAGCGTGAGGTGAAGCTAGAGCCTTGTGAGGAATTAATCGCCGAAACCTTTAAAAAGCTTATTCAGGACGGCAGAGGAATAGAAATTAACACCTCTGGACTTCGTCAAAGCTACGGCAAAACCTTTCCTGATTTAGATTTAGTTAAGCTCTACAAGGACTTAAGCGGTGAAATTTTAACACTCGGTTCTGATTCACACTGCTGTGCGGATTTAGGCAAAGGCATTGCGCAGGGTGCGGAAATTGCAAAGGCAGCAGAATTTAAATATTTTACCTATTTTGAAAAGCGCAAGCCAAAGTTTGTACCGCTGACATAACAAAAAGCAACCAAAAGGCTGATAAAAATGTCAATAGAAGATGAAAAGAAAATTGATTGCAAGGAAGAAAATGAAATTACAGAAATTGAAACTGAAGAAAGCAAAGAAAATAATTTTGAAATTGCAAAAACCTGAAAGATTATCTAAAAACCACTGCTCCGCCATTACGATTTTTGGCTGTGCAGTGGTCTTTTTGTTTGGCTTTGCTTTGCATGGAATCGTAAGAAACGACAACGATGACGTAATTAATTATTCTCGCTCGGAATCATATTCTCCCTTTGAAAAAACTGAAACATTTTCAACCAAAACTTTTAGTTACAGCAAAAACTCATCTATCAGAAAATCACGAGAGTTCCTTAGAAGCTGATTCAAATGAAAATATTTCTCAATCTCAAACTGTTGTCACAACAATTCCTGTGACGGAGGCTATAGAAACTACAATCCAAATCACAACAGCTGCTGCCAAGACTTCGGTTACAGTAACTTTTCCCAATTGACATAAATCTTGTAACATTTGATGAGCTTTTATACATTGACGGAGTAGGTGAATCAACCGCTCAGAAAATCATAGATTTTCGTTCGCAGAAAGGAAAAATCACAAGCATAGAACAACTTGCAGAAATAGATGGAATCAGAGAAAAACTGCAGCAAAGCTTGAAAATTATCTGTATGTTTCAAACAGCGGCTATGAAAAATACACTTCAAAAACCACTACAACTAAAACAACTACTGCTAAAACCACAACGACAACAACTACAACAGCCGAATTACAATATAGTTATGTCCACATAAACTACGCAACTGCAGGAGAAATTGCCGAAGCTTTGTTGCTTCCTGCCAAAGCCGCATAAGAAATTGCCGAGCTTAGAAATGAAATCTCATATTTTAGTTCAATTGAGAAGATTGAGTAGGTTGAGATACTTTCTAAAAACAAAATAAGCAATATTGAAGTTTATGCTATTTTTTGATTGATTTTAAAGTATCAAAAGCATCCTTATTCTAGCGCAACCGAAACATAGTCAATGAAGTATTTTCAATAAAATAATATACAAAACATATTTAGCTAAGCCTTCACTCCGAAACCACCAGCTTAACCCTGCAAACCTTTTCACTGCAAAAAGCCACG
>JAJQCE010000020.1 GCA_021202895.1 Ruminococcus sp.
TGACAAGTTGTTGAAATTTTCACCAAATGATGAATTAATAAATTTAAGATACCCTATCATCTAAAATAATTATAGGTGAACGAGTTTAGTTATAAAAATCAAAAAATGTATAGAGAAAGGCATTGATTTTGCATAAGGTTTGTGGTATAATGTAATTGGAAGAACAGACAGATAATATTCCAGTAGTAATAAAGGAGTTTTGATTATGATTTTGTATCATGGGAGCAACATGGAAATAAAGGAACCTAAAATAATTTTGTCTAAAAGATTGCTAGATTTTGGAACTGGATTCTATCTCACAAGTGATTATGGGCAGGCAAAAAAGTGGGCGGAACGTACAGCGACTAGAAGAGAGACTGGAACTCCCATAATTTCCGTTTTTCGTGTTGAGGATGAAAAAATGGAAGGGCTGAACATTCTGACATTTGATTCCGCAAATACCGCATGGCTGAAATACATATCTGCAAACCGCACTGATAAACGAGTGTCGGATTCCTATGACGTTGTAACGGGTCCAGTTGCAAACGACCAAGCAATACGCACTGTGAATAACTATCTAAAAGGCTACTTTTCGGAAGAAATTGCTATACAATTATTGTTGCCGCAGAAGCTAAAAGACCAATATGCTTTCAAAACAGAACTCGCACTAACGGCATTAAAGTTTGAGGAGGCGAAATATATATGAATCGACTGGAACCAGAAGTTATAGATTATTATAACAATGAAGTAGTCAAGATGGTTGCAAAGAAATACGCTCTAAAACCAATGGATGCCTTTAAGCTGTTCGTTGAATCCAAAACACATGAAATGCTTGAGGATTCAGATTGTGGTATGACAGATTTCGGCGCAGGGGCAATATTTGAAATCTGGGAGTGCGAAAAGATAACCGGCGATCCTAGAAATTCAATATATATAAGGGAGGAATAAACGATGAGCGATGAAATGATGTTTTTCATGTATCTGTTGGAATGCTATGCCTCATACAAAAATAAAAAAAGCGGTGAAATATTAAAAGAATGGGAAGCTTGTGGAATTACACAAAAAATATATGATAACTACTGGCTCTATCATACGGAACGAATTGAAAATGCGTATGAGGATATTGATAACCTAATTTCTACAGGAAAATTCGCATGGTAATTTCAAACGTGACTAAAATCTAAACCGACCTCTACGGTGCTTTGGATTATTCCGCTAAACCATCATCTATTATTCCGATAATCCTTGCATTATTTCAAAAGAATAGGTTGATGATTAGACTAGGTAAAAATAAATAAGAAAGTGTAACGGAAGGTTTAAGGAAATTGAAGAAAAGAAGAGTGAAGAAGGGGAAAAAGTTGCTGTACTAATGCTGACATATTTTGTGTCACCTTGCTGAAAGGCATGGATAAAAGAAAGCTGGAAGAAACAATAGGCGCAAAAGTGCCTCTGCGGGGAATATGTACTGGGACAAACAGCGTCTATTCAAAGAAAGAATATTGTTTTGAAAAGGAAAAAGAAAAATGAGAGAGCTTGGCGCTTGGCAGACGTACAAAAATGATTAGAAAATGCGATAAACACATAGTTGAAAGGCAAACCTTTGCCATAAAAAAGCAGAGAAATGCGGTGGAAAAGAAATACTCCCCTATTTGCACCGTTGTATTATCTTCTATAAGGCGACAAAAAAACAAAACCCCGTGAGGTGAGAAAGCTTAAGAAAAATATTCAAACATAGAAACACAAAAATTCAGCTTTTTGAAGAGAGAAAGGAGCAAAGAAATATGCGCGAAAAAATCGAAATTGACGGACTGACGTATGAAGTGAAAGATAACACCGCAAGACTGATAAAAGGAAAGAACACGCCTGATGTAATTGTTCCTGCAAACGTGTCAGGAGCAGAGGTTACGGCAATTGGGGAAAAAGCGTTTATTGATTGCAATAAGATACATGGTCAACCGCCCACCGCTTTAAGAAGCGGGGGCTTGTAAGTAAGCCCAGTTGACTAGCTATACCACACTTATTTCAATTTGTCAAGCTAAATTGAAATAAAGACTACAATTTTGTTTTCTTATTTCAATTTCAAATTCAAATTCAGAATATATCCAACTGTTGAAAAGAAAAAGCTATGCTGGATTTAGGCATAACTTTGTGTTATTTTTGTTTTTTATCTTGAATTTTTCCAATTGAAGACAATACAATTTTCTCATATGCACCTTTTTTTGTCTTCTGGGTGTGGCTCTACTCCAATTACAGTCATCAGAACGGAAATTGTGGGCAAATAATATAAGCATAACTCCTGTAGTTATTCTTTCCCCCATTTTTCAATAATAGCTTTTACTGCGCTTTCGTCAAGGTTGTTAATAATATTCCCTGTAATACGATACAAAACTATAACCAGCAGATAAAACATTGCGTGTGAGTTTAAATTATCCCATTTCTTCTTTACTGATATAAGTATAGACATAGCCGTATTGGCTGCAAAATCATAATCTGATTCCTTGACTTTAATTTCTTTGTTGTTAATATTGATTTTCACGAGTAATTCCTCCTTTCTTATATTATACATGAAACTAGTGACAAAAATTGCAAAAAAGTTTTAGTAGATTTTTTAGGAAATTGTGGTTTGTTATACAATTTAGATATAGGAAAGATTGACATTTGGAGCTTACAAATGCTTCTGTCAATCGAACAAACCACGCTCGATATGGCACGAAGCTATATTGAGCTACAAATTTTTAAGGAGGAACTAGTCATGTTCATCAAATCACAAGTAAAGGTGACATCTGCGCCCGAAAAGGTAAACCCTATTATCGGCAAAAAGTTTATGCTTTATGCTGAATCGGGAAAACAAATGAGGTTAGAGGGAATTGACAACCAGATGACTTTGACGTCATCAGAAGTAATATCGATTCTCCCCGTTATGGGAGCTTGCGTCATACAGACGCAAAATTCTCAATACGTTTTCGAGTATCTGGGGACGTGCGGTTGCGCTCACAGTGAGAAAACGTTGCAAAGATAATTTCACGTTCATATATGAGCAATAAATTGTTCTTATGAATGTGATAAAATGAAAGGAGGAATAGAGGTGAAGGTGATGAAATGTTCACTCATGCACAGGCATTTAGAAGTAGCAAGGCTTGAAATTGATGAAACGGGCTTCATAAGCAAAATTATTTTTGTTGAAGTGCCTGAGCATTTGCCAGTTGGAGTAAATGTAAAAAACTCAATTGCAGACAGAGCTGCGTTGAATGAATGGTGGGCTGACCGTTCAATTCCAGCAAGCCGTTCAGGGCTGCGTGAAGCTCTTGAGGTTATGGGTATAGAAAGCTCTCTTGTGCTTCTTACTCATTGCTATGGCTTAAGCTTGTCCGATCAGTATTGGATAAAACCATCTGACAGTGCTTTGCGGTGGGAGGATATTAACTTTTTTGATAATACCTTTTCTGAGGATATGGGAGATATATTGTTCGGAAAACCTATCAGGCGCGAGCTGGATCTTGTCTCGCCTGATAATACATCAGACGGAAATCTGAAAAAGAGATGGAAGATAATCAATGGAAGGCGTTGCTTAATCAAAGCTGGCAGTGCGCCATTTTATCAGCAGCCGTTTAATGAGGTTATAGCTTCACTTATTTGCAGCAGATTAAATATACCGCATATTGAGTACACAATAACGTGGATTGATGGTGAGCCATACAGTGTGTGTGAGGATTTTGTCAATTCTCAGACAGAGCTTATCGGTGCGTGGCGAATATATCAAACGCAAAAAAAGGACAACAACACGTCCGTGTATCAGCATTATGTGAATTGCTGTAAGGATTTAGACATTAAAGATATTGAGCAGTCGCTTGATGAAATGATTGTCCTTGATTATATCATAGCAAACGAGGACAGACATTTAAACAATTTTGGCATGATAAGAAATGCTCAAACACTTGAATGGATATGCCCCGCTCCCATTTTTGACAGCGGAACATCATTAGGCTATGATAGCTTGCCCCGTCAAATACTTAACGGAAGAAATGTTAAATGCAAGCCTTTTAAAAGGTATCATACAGAGCAGCTTAAGCTCGTTAATTCATTTGAATGGCTTGATTTTGCAAGACTTGACGGCATAAAAAGCGACATTGACAATATTCTTTCGCAGTCAGAGGAATTTATTGACGAAGCAAGAAAAAAAGCAATAGTTTACTCTGTTATGAGAAGAATAGATTCTTTGAAAGCATTTACTGAAAAGCACACAAAGACTGCTGACAGTATTGACGGAGATGTTATCAAAAATATTGAGGAAAAGTATTAGGCATTTTGTAGCTGTCAACACGTTGTTTTCTTCGTTAAGAGGACAGCGTGTTTTTTATGTCTGTTAGCGAAAAATACATCACAAGCAAATGAGCTTATGTTCATCAGAGGTGGTGTCAACCACCCCCCCCCCCGCTTTAAGAAGCGGGGCTTGTAAGTAAGCCCAGTTGACTAGCCTAAGTACTTGAGTACTACGTTGTGAGAATCAATACGCAACTGAGCGGTACCCTAACTCTTGTTTGCGTTCATGCTACATATGTGAATGTGGGTTATTCACAATGACGTGTCCTTACAAGTTCTCGCAACATTGGCGAAGGGTTCACACACTTCGGTGTGGGCAGGGCTGTATTGTCCCTGCCAAATATTAAGTAAAGGAGGTTATCAATTATGAGAGTTCTTGTTGTCGGACTAAACGGCATAGGACTAATGCCTACAACGCCCAGAAAGACTCGTATCCTGCTTAGCCAGGGCAAGGCAATTGTGGTTCAAATGAATCCTTTTACAATTAGACTTCTATATAAAACAGGCTCTGCCACACAAGATTTGTCTTTAGGCATTGACACAGGCGAATCTCATATTGGTGTAGCTGTTGTAAAGTCTTCTGACGAAGAAGCAGAGGTCTTGTACAAAGCACAGATTGATCTCCGCAGTTCCATGGAAAAGCGTCAGCTCTTGGAAACGCGCAAAACGTATCGCAGAGGAAGACGCTATCGTAAAACAAGGTACAGAAAACCTAAATTTAAACATAGGAGAAAACGTACCTATAGCTCTACAGCTAAGAAAAAATATGAGCATTGGCACACAGAAAAGGAAAACCATCAAAACGGAGCTGTATTAGACAAGATAAGAAAGGCTTGCACTCGCAAAGAGTACAGAGAACCTACGTTTATGAACATCTTAAGATTAAGATTGTTCAAAGCCTTTCCATATGCTAAGTTTACCTATGGAAACATAACAAATCCAGACCGTAAAAAGCTAGATCTTGAAAAAACACATTTCAATGATGCCGCAGCCATTGCTCTAGCAACAGAAGAAGTTGTAAAGCTCAAAGATATAGACGAAGTAGTTTATATCAAACAAATCAGACGTAAAAAGCGTTCGCTCCACGAGGCTAATCCTAGGAAAGGCAGAAAACAGCCTAATCGTGAAGCAAAGCGCAACAACAAGAATGTCAAGCAAGTTGACAAGTTTCATTTGTATGACACAGTTTTAGTTGACAACAAGATAGGTTACATATCAGGCTTTACAGGTAAATCAGCATATGTTGTTGATTTTGACGGCAAGTACATTGTTCCGTCAGGTCAAAGCTACAAACAGATAACCTTATCAAAGCTAAAGCTATTACAGGTTAGGACAAATAACTACATTGTCAAGGTTGCGTAACAAAAAACAGCGATTCATCTCACCACCTTAGAGGTGGGAGACTTCTCGCTGGGGAAGGGTTAAATTATTCGTGTAGATTAGTGTAAAAATTTACAAAATAATCATTGCATTTTACACGAATATTTTGTATAATAATTATTAAAGGAGGCTGGCATACAATAAGGCTCGGATTCGTCCGAGTCTTTTTTTATGATATTTTCGCATTTGATATAATAAGTTTTGAGAAACAATTCTCTAAATTATTGTAAAGGAACGTGATTTATTATGAACACAATTCTAAAAACCACAGCGATAATTTCTTCTGCGATTATCATCTCAATATCAAGCTTAACGTTTTCCGCAACAGCAGACGCCGTTGACACTTCCTCTGTAAATTCCAGCATATCTTCTGTCATAACGTTAGGCAATAGCTTTACATCGAAGAAAGTTACAATCAAGTCAAGCTATAGCTGTACAACATCGGCTATTCGTATCAACTGGAAAAAGGTATCAGGCGCAAGCGGGTAT
>JAJQCE010000028.1 GCA_021202895.1 Ruminococcus sp.
GCTATATGTGCCAGTCTGTTCAGTAAAATCGCTCGTTCACAATATGAATGTTTGAATTGTGATTATAAATGGTAAAAAGCGACAACAAAATACAATGAGTTATTCAACAATATGTCTGGGAGGAAAAAATAAAAACCCATATAATATTACAATCAAACAGCTATACCTCATTCGCCTAAAACCACAGCCGCCGAACAGTTGATTCGGCGGCTTTTTGTGAAAGCTTTTACTTTCTAATTTTCCTTATAGATTCCTTAGTTCCAAGCACCAAGAGAACTTCTGTAGCTGTAAAAACGTGGTCAGGAGAGGGGAGAGCGTCAAAAATATCATCATACTTTATTGTAAGTATGTTTATTCCGAATTTCTGGCGTACATTTTTTTCTTTGATTGTCTTGCCTACCCAGCTTTCAGGAACGCTGATTTCATAAATTGCGTATTCGTCGCTTAGCTTGAAATAGTCCTTGATTCCCTCTGAACCGAATTTCATTGCAAAACGTTCAGCTACATCGCGCTCTGTGTATATAACCTCGTCAGCGCCGTTGTTGAGCAGGAATTTCTTATGTATGTCACGGTTTGCACGGGCGAAGACAAACTTCGCCCCCATTTCCTTGATAAGACAGGTCGCTTCAAGCGAGCTTTGGAAATTATCTCCGATAGCGACTATGCAGACATCATAGTTGTTTACTCCTAGCTCCTCAATAAACTGCGGGTCGGAAGCGTCGCCTATCTGCGCATCTGTGACATACTTGAGCGCAGAGTTCACTCTGTCCTCACTTATGTCAATTCCCATTACCTCGTTTCCCTGCCTTGTAAGCGATTTAGCCATATGCTTGCCAAAACGTCCAAGTCCTACTACCAAAAAAGATCTAGCCATGTTTTTTCTACCCTCTTTAAAAAATTATCCAACCATTATTTTCTCTTCAGGAAGAGATGATTTGCTGCCTGACTGTGTGCCTGAGAGAGAAACAATAAACGACAGTCCGCCTATACGTCCGAAGAACATCACTATTGTAATCAGCGCACATGAAAAATCTGAAAGCTGTGTGGTTATTCCCGTGGAAAGTCCTATGCTGCTGATTGCGGAAACTATCTCAAAGACCACAGGCGTAATTTCCATATCATCTATCGCTGAAATAAGTATTGCCGTTATAGTTACAACTAAAATGTACATCGTAGTTACGCAGCTTGCGTTTCTGACTGTTGCATCGTCAATTCTGCGTCCGAAGCATTCGATTGATTTTTTCTTTTTAAACACGCTTGAAATTGTAAGTATCATAACCGCAAAGGTGGTAACCTTGATACCGCAGGCAGTAGATCCAGGCGCTCCGCCTATGAACATGAAAAATATAATCATAAGCACGGTAGCAGGCTTGAGCGTGGAAACGTCAATCGGCGTAAATCCTGCGCTCCTGCCAGAGGTTACAAACAGCGAGGAGATAAGGAGCTTGTTTGCGGTTCCGTCGACGTGTCCGAGCGCACCGTTCCACTCGACTAAAACCATCTCAAGTACGCCAATTATATAAAACAAAACCGAGATAATAATTACTAGCTTGCTTTGCAGACGGTATTTCTTAAAATGCCACTTGTTTTCTACAACATCGTCCCACGTCAGATAACCAATTCCGCCTATAGTCAGCAGTACCATTATTGTAAGATTAAAAATGCAGCTGCTTGTGGCAGTCATGAGCGATGAGTTAGGTTCAAAATAGCCCATAAGGTCAATCCCTGCGGTGCAGAAAGCGGAAATGGAATGAAAGAGCGCAAAGTAAACGCCTCTTAAGATTCCGCATTTCGGAATAAAAAAAACAGACAAAAGCCCAGTGCCTGCAAGCTCGACAATGATAGTGCCTTTTAGAATAAAGCGAGTCATCTTGACAATGCCTGTGCCCTTAAGCGCACTTACCGATTCACGCATTGTGGCGCGCTGCTTAAGTCCGATTTTCTTGCTTGTAAAGGACAGAGCGAAAATCGCCATTGACATAAAGCCAATACCGCCGACCTGAATGACAATCAAAATAACAAGCTGTCCGAACAGCGACCAGTGGGTATAGGTGTCGTAAAGAGTAAGCCCCGTACCGCTAAGCGCAGAGGTTGTGGTAAATACGCAGTCGTTAAGCGGCGTGAAAGCACTTGCTCTTGAGCTTATTGGAAGCATAAGTAAAAATGCGCTGACAAGAATCAGCATTGAATACCCAAATATGAGCGTTTGGGTAAATGATAATGACTTGAAAAAATTTAGAATCTTTGTCATAATCCTACACTTTCTATACATTTACATATTCATAAAATATTATATCACTGCAAAAAACAATTGTCAAGAGCAATTTTCAATTTGGAGAATGTTCCTTCATGCTTATTTTGAATGGTGTTGATAGAAGTTACGAATTGGTTACAACTAGTACAAAAAAATGTACAATTCAACAGGAATTTAATAATTACGGCATTGAAAAGCTGTTTATTTTCAAGAGTTTTTAACAGTTTCAACTGACTTTTCAACAAATTTTATTTCAATGTAAATTTTATACAACAGTCCAAAAAAACAGCTTTTGCGAATTTCAAAAGACTGTTTATGCAAAAAATGTTCATAAAAATAATACAATTGAATAGGAGCATTTTAGATTTTGTGAAAATTTGAGAAAAACAAATGAACCAAAGTCTGCAATCGTAAAATACTTCCATAGTGTCTAACAGGGCAAAAAAATGGACTTTTAACCGATTGTTTGAAAGAAAAAGGGTCAGAAACACTGCTTTTTACAAGAGTTTTTAACAGTTTCAACAGGGTTTTCAACATTTTTTGAATCTGTTGGCACAAGGCTCTAACTGTCCAAAAATTTACACGTAATTATTTTGTAATTTTTTATCCAGCACAAAGTCGAACAACATAATTATTATTGTTCACTATTAACTGAATTAAAGAGTCTAATTGGCGGCGCTTGACTTTTGTATGTCGTTTTGCTATAATAAAAGTTAGATATTATTGCCGATTGTGGCGGTGAAAAAGCAAGTGAAAGAGGGATTTATATGATAAGATTTAAAAACGCAAGGATTTTGAGCATGGCGGACGACAACGATCTGGAGTTTGGAGAGGTCTGGACTGACAAGGACGTTATTAGCTTTCTCGGCAAGCCGACTGACGGGCAGCTTAAGACTGCGACCTTTGAGCGTGAGTACGATCTTGACGGCAACGTTATAATGCCGTCGTTTAAAAATGCGCATACGCACTCGGCGATGACCTTTTTGCGCTCTTATGCAGACGATTATCCCTTGCAGCAGTGGCTGTTTGAAAAGGTTTTTCCTATGGAGGACAAGCTTAAAGGCGAGGATATTTACTGGCTTTCAAAGCTTGCAATACTGGAGTATCTTACAAGCGGTATTACCGCCTCGTTTGATATGTACTTTGAGCCTGAGCATTATGCTAGGGCAAATATAGAGTGCGGCTTCAGGACGGTTATGTGCGGCTCTGTTTCAGGCGATAAATCTAATCTTGAGCGGCTTGAAGGCTATATGAAGGAATTTAACGGCGTCAATTCGCTTGTTTCCTACAGACTGGGCTTTCATGCCGAGTACACTGCCGACTATGAGCTGATGGAGGGAATGGGAGAGATGGCAAACCGCCTTGAGCAGCCTGTTTCTATGCACAATAGTGAAACTGCAAAGGAGGTTAGCGATTGCGTTGAAAAGTACGGAAGGACGCCTACAGAGCTTTTTGACAGTCTTGGTATTTTCAATTACGGCGGCGCAGGCTTTCACTGTGTGCATATGAGCGAGCGTGACTTGGAAATTTTCCGTGACAGGGGAGTTTACGCAGTAAGCTGCCCCGGTTCAAATTCAAAGCTTGCAAGCGGCGTCGCGCCAATTTGCAAAATGCTGGATATGGGAATTGATATAGCTATAGGCACAGACGGACCGTCAAGCAATAACTGCCTCAATATGTTCAGAGAGATGTTTTTGGTCACAGCACTGCAAAAGCTCAAGCTTGGCGACGCTGCGGCTTGCCCCGCGCCTGTTGTGTTAAAGGCTGCGACTGTAGGTTCAGCGCACGCTATGGGACTTTTTGACTGCGATACGCTTGAAGTAGGCAAGCAGGCTGATTTGATTGTTATAGACTTAAAGCAGCCGAATATGCAGCCGCTTAATAACGTAGCTGACAATATTGTCTACAGCGGAAGCAAGCAGAATGTTGCTCTTACAATGTGTGCCGGAAAGGTGCTTTATGAGGGCGGAAAATTCTTTGTCGGCGAGGAGCCTGAGAGAATTTACCATAGAGCAAATGAGATAATTGACTCAATGAGGTAGATTTGGGAAAATAAAAAGTTAAAAATTTAGAAAAGGTACTTGACAAACGCTCTAAAATGGTGTATAATTTTATTATGCATTATGTTTTTTTAAAATTATATGCCGCCGCAGGATAAATGCGTGCGTTTTCAATAGAGGCTTTTGCCTTGTAATTTGATAAGCGGCTGCAAAAATGCAGTCTGCATAAAATATACAGTCTTGGGTTTATAAGGGCGTATTTGAATAAGAAATTTCTCGAATGTGGAAATGAGATTCAAGCACACGAAGCTTTATTTTCGGGAATATTATGCTTTAATGACCAGGGTTTATCGGTGCTTTGATAAAAGCATTAGTTTAAAGCTGAGGATTTCTTGTGTAAAAACAAAGGTGTTATTTTATAAAAATCAATTATTTTTTGCGTGCCGATTTGCGGTTGGCATTCCTTTTATCAAATAAAAATGCTTTGTATCTTTAAAATTTTATAATAAGCAAAATGTTAAGAGGAAGCGAATGCGCTGTTCCGAAGCATTTTGTATTTTACAAAGAAGGAGGAAAGCTATACATGGGTTTAGGTGTAGCAATTGCTCTGATTGTAGCAGCTTTGATTGTAGGCGCAGCAGTATCGGGAATAATCTGCTTTAAGCAGGGAGCACTGCACAGACAGAGAACCGCAGAGGCGGTCATAGGTTCTGCCGAAAAGGAAGCCGAAAGGATAACTGCTGAAGCCGAAAAAAATGCAGAGTACGCAAAGAAAGAAAAGCTGGCAGAGGCAAACGATCAGATTCACAAACAGCGTCAGGATGCCGAAAAGGAAATCAAGGAGCGCAGAAGCGAGGTTTCTAGGCAGGAAAGACGTGTAAATCAAAAGGAAGAAACGTTAGACAAAAAAATCAATTCATTGGAGCGCAAGGAGGAATCACTTCAGTCAAAGCTGAAAAAGGTTGACGAAAGGATGGCGGAGGCTGAAAAGCTCAAGGCATCACAGCTAAAAGAATTAGAGAGAATTTCACAATTTACTGTAGATCAGGCAAAGGAATTTTTGCTTAACAGCTTGGAGGGAGAGCTAGTTCATGAAAAGGCGGTTAAGATAGCCGCATATGATTCGCAGATTAAGGAAGAATGTGAGAACCGTGCAAGGCAGTATATTTCGCTTGCTATAGCGAGATGTTCAGCGGATCAGGTGTCAGAATCAGCGGTAAGCGTAGTTCCGCTGCCGAATGATGATATGAAGGGAAGAATTATAGGACGAGAGGGAAGAAATATCCGTGCTATAGAAACTCTCACTGGAGTTGATCTTATTATAGACGACACTCCTGAAGCGATAACAATTTCATGCTTTGATCAGGTGCGCAGAGAGATTGCAAGGATAGCACTTGAGAAGCTTATCGCTGACGGAAGAATACATCCTACCAGAATTGAAGAGATGGTGGATAAGGCAAGGCGAGAGGTCGAGCATAAAATCAAGCAGGAGGGTGAGCGCGCGGTTTTGGAAACCAACGTTCACGGAATAAATCACGAGCTTGTAAAGCTTTTAGGACGCTTGAGATACAGAACCAGCTACAGGCAAAATGTCTTGGATCACTCTATTGAGGTAGCTCATCTGGCAGGAATGATGGCGTCGGAGCTTGGAGTAGATGCTAATCTTGCGAGAAGAGCAGGCTTGCTTCATGATATAGGTAAGGCTCTGAGCTATGAGATAGAGGGTTCGCACGTGCAGATAGGTGTTGACGTCTGCAAGAAGTATAAGGAATCGCCTGATGTAATTCACGCAATCGAGGCTCACCACGGCGATGTGGAAACCAGAACTGTTGTAGCGGCTCTTGTTCAGGCGGCGGATGCGATTTCTGCGGCAAGACCGGGAGCTAGAAGCGAAAACTATGAAAACTATATCAAGCGTCTTGAGAAGCTTGAGGAAATATGCAAGTCATTTGACGGAGTTGACAATTGCTATGCGATTCAGGCAGGCAGAGAGGTAAGAGTAATGGTTAAGCCTGAAAAGCTCAATGATGAAAGAATGGTAATTGTAGCTCGTGAGATCTCACAGAAAATTGAAAATGAGATGAGCTATCCCGGACAGATTAAGGTTAATTTGATTAGGGAGAGTCGTGTTGTTGATTACGCTAAGTAAATGCTATGAGCGGACAGCTTGACGTGTCCGCTCATTTTTATTAAAATTATCGGCACTTGCCGAAAAGGAGTGTACTATGGCGAAGAAAGAAGCTACCTATAGTCAAAAGAGCAGTATGCACGATGAGCATAAGCACCTGTTTGGCTCAGGCGGTAAGTCGGATTTTATAATAAATATGTCAAAGGAAGCTACATATAAGCTTTGCGGAATTTACAGCATGATAGCTATGATTCTTGTTGCATTGTCTGCGGTTCCTTACTATATTTCAAAAGCGGTAAGTACAAGCGATGAATATATGATGCTCAGAACCGAGGATAATGAAACGCTTGCTTTTTTGATAATGACTCTACTTGTAGCCGCAGGCTTTTTGGGCTTGCTTATATTTATGATATGCTGTGAGAAAAAGGAGATTTACATAGCAAAAAACAAGGCTCTGCTGATTTTTGTCGGCATACTTGTGTCTGGACTTTTGTCAACTCTGTTTGCTGATGACATTGGAACGGCATTTTTCGGCTATCTTGACCGTGCGGAGGGGCTTATTACTATCATAGGCTATATAGGCTTCTTTGCGATAGGTATGACGCTGACAAATGAGGCTTGGAGAAAGCGTGCGGCAAACTGCATTGTTATAATCGGTCTAGTAAATGCGATTATGGGAATACTTCAGAGCATACCTGCGCTTTCGGATTATATCCCTAGCTATTACAACTATCTGTTTATAGACTACCGTACAAATGTTGATGTTGCAGAGTACTTTAACAGCTACGCAGGCTATGACGCTTCATATGCCGCCGATGGATTTTGCTGCTCGCCGTTTGCTCTGGGCGCACTGCTGACAATTGCGATAGCCTTTGCTATGAGCAATGCGGTTTACACAAACAAGCATTTAAAGCGGCTTGCCAACCTTTTTGCGGCAGGAATTATGACGGCAGCCTGCATACTGACGCAGACATTTCCGGCTATGCTTGGAGCCGCCTGTGTTCTTGTAATCACGCTTGTTATGGCGATTGTAAATTATTCAAAGGAAAAGAAGCTTGCAGCAGTCCAGTTATCTGATAAAGAGGACGCTGACGAAGCAGAGTCTGATGATGAGGAAAGTGAAATCAAAGCTGAAAAATACAGCAAAGGACAGATTTTCGCATCGGTTCTTTCAATTGTTGCGGCGGCGGCTATATTTGCAGGAGTTTTCCTGACAGACAATTTCAGAATGAGAAACGAGCATATCATGTTTACCGATTCGTTTGAGCGTCTGGGAATTTCCTATGAAGGTCACAGTGATCACGAGGACGGAATCTATCCTACCTTGTGGTATGAGGGTTGGCTCTGCCTTGAATCTAATAATCTCCTGCTCGGCGTAGGTCCTGACAACTGGACCACAATGTACAACGGCGGAGAGGGAATGGAAATAGACCGCAGCTATAACGAGTATCTTGACACGGCAATTACAAGAGGCTTGCTCGGTGCAGTGCTGTATATAGCAATGCTTGTTATTACGCTGATTAAGGCGATACGTATTCTTAAGACAAAGAAATCTCCTGTAGCTTATGGAGCGTTTGCGGCATTTTTAGGCTATGCGGCTCAGGCATTTTTCAATATAAGCACAGCTTCGTCAACGCCGTTTTTCTATCTGACGATAGGTCTTATTTGGAGCTATGAAGCGGCAGGGAAGATAAAAATTTACAAGAAAGCTAAATCAGACAAGAAAAAATAAAACCAAGCAAAAGCTAATCCCTCTTTTCCGATGTGGAAGAGAGGGATATTTTTTATACCAACAGCGTTACAGGATCTGTTCCTGAAGCAGCCTGCTTAATTACCAGCTCTGGGAACTGCTCCGCAAGCTTTTCGGCAATAAAGGTGTGGAAAATATTTTCAGTGTAGTAGTGACCTGCGTCTATAATGCAAAAGTCAGCGTTTTTGGCGTCTATAAAATCGCCGTGCTTTACATCTCCAGTTATCAGAGCATCACAGCCCTTTGCCGCCGCTTCTCTGAACGCAAATCCGCCGCTGCCAGAAAGCACGCCGACCTTGGAAATGCTTCTTGAGCTGTCGATGTAGCGTACCGAATTACAGCCAAGCTTCTTTTTGCAAACAGCGGCAAGCTGTGAGGGCGAGCATTCAAATTTCAGCGAGCAGACGTAACCCAGCGGCTTGCCCTCCTCGTAAACCAGCGGCTCGATTATTTCAAGCCCAAGCTGCTTGACCAGCAGGTCGTTCATGCCGTCCTTTGCGCTGTCAAAGCTTGTGTGCATACAAATCGCCGCAATTCCTGCTGCAGTAAGAGCGACCGCAGGCTGTCGCATTGTAAGGCTTTTGAGAGGATGAAAAATCACAGGGTGGTGAGAGATGACAAGCTCGCATTTTTCAGCCTTTGCTTCGCTCACAACCTCGTTTGTAATGTCAAGCGCAGTCAGTATTTTTTTTACCGTCATGCTCCGTTCTCCTGCACAAATTCCGCTGTTGTCGTAGCTTTGCTGTAAAGAAAACGGTGCGAATGAGTTTATGTAATCGTAAATTTCTCCTACAGTAGTCATTGTTTTACCTCCAGTTCCAGTTGTTCGGCAAGCTCTAAAAGCTCGCCCGCCTTTTTATGATCGCTTTGTCCCTTAAGCATACCCTGAGCCGCCCGCCTTAGCCTTTTTGCCGTGATACAAATGTAATCCCTTTCGTCAGCCGTGTCAGAGCCTATTCTTCCAAGAGCGAGGTATCTTTGAGAGCAGGGATAGTCTATCTTTTGAGGGGCAAACTCCGCTTTTATTATCGTGTAGACAAATTTCCCATCGCGGCAGGCATTTTCTCTTGCCACAAAAAATCCGTTGTCAAAAAGCCATTTTCTAAGTGCGTCCGCCTTCGTCATAGGCTGTAAAATCAGAGCGGTTCTTTTTACCCACTCCCTTGAGCTGATAATCTTTATGATAAGCTCTCCGCCCATTCCGGCGCAAATAACATCTGTTATCCCCTTTTCAGGCAGATTTTCAAGCCCATCCGAAAGCAGAACCTCAATCTTGTTCTCAAGAGCGTTTTCTCTGACTGTGCGCCTTGCGCTTTCAAGCGGCAGAGGATTTATATCTGAAGCGTAAACCCTGCCGCATATACCCTCCGTTACAAGGTAAGCGGCAAGAAAGCCATGATCGGTTCCTATATCTGCGGCGGTGCGCTCAGCCGCTGAAAGATTAGATTCTCTCATCATTTCAGCACAGTCTAAAAGTCTTTTGTTTTCAAGCTTAAGCATAGGCAACTCCCTTAAGGCAACAGATGCGCAAAGACCGCAGTATGAACTGCGTTCATACAAAAGCTTTGTCCGTCTGTTGCCTTTTAAAAATCAGGACGAGGAAAATATCCTCGCCCTTTTTAGTTATTCAGCAAAATGAGCGTTTAGCTTTTCTACCAGTTCGCTTGGATCTATTCCGTGAACAGCACAAGCTTCCTCGATGCTTTCGCCTCTCGAAGCAGGGCAGAAAAGGCAGTGCATACCCATCTCCATAAAATATTCTGATGTAGACTCGTCAACGTCCAGAACATCACCGATAATCGTATCCTTGGTTACTGTATATGCCATATTAACACTTCCTTTCTTTAGGCACATCAAAGGCGTTTCATACCGCCATTTATATTATAACCTATTCTCATTTAAAATGCAAGCGACAATCAAAAATTTTTTGTTTAAAGCATATCGGCAATATCCAAAACCAGCCGTTCGGACTTTTCCCAGCCAAGGCATGGGTCTGTAATGGATTTTCCGTAAACGCAGTTGTCGCTTATTTTTTGATTTCCGTCCTCAATGTAGCTTTCAATCATTAGCCCCTTTACCATGCTTTTGATGTCGTTTGAATGATTTCTGCTGTTGAGAACCTCCTTGCTGATTCTTATCTGTTCAAGATACTGCTTTCCTGAATTGGCATGGTTGACATCTACAATCACAGCCATGTTTTCTAAGCCTCTTTCGCTGTAAAGCTCATAGAGTAGCGTTAAATCTTCATAGTGATAGTTGGGAAGCGAAGCTCCGTGCTTGTTTACATAGCCTCGCAGAATAGCATGAGAAAGCGGATTTCCTGATGAATGACACTCCCAGCCTCTGTAAAGAAAGGTGTGCGAGGACTGTGCGGCGATGATAGAGTTAAGCATAACGGACAAATCTCCACCTGTTGGGTTTTTCATACCTACAGGAATATCAAGTCCGCTTGCGGTAAGGCGATGAAGCTGATCCTCAACCGAGCGTGCGCCTACTGCAACATATGAAAGCAGATCGCTTAAATAGCGGTGGTTTTCAGGATAGAGCATTTCATCAGCGCAGGTAAGTCCCGTCTGGGCAATAGCATTGGTGTGAAGCTGTCTTATCGCTATAAGCCCTTCAAGCATATCCTCTTTTTTGTTTGGATCAGGCTGGTGAACCATACCCTTGTAGCCCTCGCCTGTGGTTCTCGGCTTGTTGGTGTAGATTCTTGGAATTATAATAATCTTGTCCTTTACCTTTTCCTGCAACTCAGCAAGCCTTGCGGTATAGTCAAGCACAGCGTCCTCTCTGTCAGCGGAGCATGGACCGATTATCAAAATAAATTTGTCTGATTCGCCTATGAAAACCTCGGCGATCTCCTCGTCACGCCGCCGTTTTATCAGCTTTAATTCCTCAGAAAGCGGAAACTGCTCCTTTATATCCCTTGGTATAGGCAGCTTTCTTATAAAATCCATGTTCATAGGATTGACTCCTTTCGGAAAAATTAGTCGTTGTCTGAATATTCTCCTGTGAAATATTCAGAGTATAAAATAAGCGAGTTTATTCTTAATTGCTTAGTAACAAAATCGTTCATCCCGTCTGTATATTCGTCTGTAATCTCCTCATCTGTATAGCTTTCAACAATAGAGCCGTCGTAATACATACATTTGCTTGTTATCCAGTCTCCTGACGGCAGATAAGCTATGCCCTCGTAATTATCGTCAAAAATATCACTGCCCATATATTTTGCGTTCGTTTCAAATCCAAAGAGATTTATAAGCGTCGGCAGCAGATCTATGTTTGAGCAAACCTTTTCAACCGTCTGCGCTTGAGTTCCTTTAGCATAGATAAAGCAGGGAATGTTTTGAACATCAATCAGTTCCTTGCCGCTTACATCGTCATACAGCCCATAAGCATAATGATCGGAAACAAAAAGAATAACCGTGTCATCAAGTCTGCCATCGGCATCCATTCTTTCTATAAGTCGCCCGACAAAATCGTCAGTCAAGGTCGCATACGCTTTGTAAAGCTTCATCTCATCAGATTCATCAACATAACTTTCTGAGTGACGGCTTAAATATATGTTATAGCGATCGCCTTGCGCAAAGCCTAATTCACCAGTGTCATACGGCATATGAGCAGAAATAGTAAGAACATAGCTTAAGTATTTTTCACCGCCTGTTATTGCTTCATAAGTGTCATCGCAGTTTGCAATGTTTAAATCGTCAATCCAGTCTAAATCCTCATCTGTCATTTCGGGCAGAGAGTTGTACTTTTCGTATCCGTAAGCAAGCTCGGATTCTCCTCTGCTGTAAAATTCAGAATCATTTGCATGATACACATTAGCGCTGTATCCATAAGAGGAAAATGTATTTGCTAAAGAATCTGAAAAGCTTTTACCGATTATTTTTTTTGACGCTGTGTACCCACTAAAAGCGTAAAGTCCAGTGTTTACGGCAAATTCATTGTCAAAGGTGGGTTCGTCGCCTGACATTATTCCATAGTAATTTTCAAAATAAATGCTGTCCGAAAGCAGGCTGTAAATATTAGGGCATACGTCCTCGTTAAGAACCTCTGTGCTGAAGCTTTCGAGCTGAACAACTAAAAGATTTTTGCCCTCAAATATTCCCGTCATATCATTTTCGCTAAGAGCTTCCTTGCTATCAAAATACTCATCAATATCCTCTAAATTTTCAAGTGGGAAATATTTTTGAGTAATATCTACAGTTATATCATGTAAAATAAAAATGTATATATTTGTATCACCAAAGGCTGTGTTTGTACTGGAGATAAATTCATATCTCGCCTTATCGTTTTCAGAAATGTTCGGAGTATACATGACCGTATATACAGTACACAGTATAAATACTGCGGCAGAACTAACTGCTTTAATAACCAAAAATCGTTTACGCTTTTTGGTTAAAAGGGGGGGGGGTAATGGAATATATTTCTTTGCTATAAGGATCTCCATGGCTATCAAAACAGCTAAAATAAGTCCAATCATAATCCATACAAGATAATCAAGCTCCTTAAGCGAACCAAAGGCAAAGCCTGTTGCGTTTCCAAGCGTTGCTATTGTTGCAAGTCTGAACATAGAGCCTATCTGGTCAACTACGCAAAGCTGTGCAATTGAATATACAAGCAAGACGATTGATGTTAAAGGAAAAATTACCAGCTGTGCTCTTTTGGGAAAAATAAAAATAAATGCCGATAACATCAGGGACGGTATAGAAAATAATACAAGCTGTTCAAAAAGTATGAAAAAGTCGAAATATAAATATATGTGACAAAAAAGTAAAAAAAATACAGATGCTGACAAAATGTTAAAAAAACATAAATATACAATTATTGGGAAGAAGGTCTGAACGAAGGTATGTTCTGTAGTTTTCCTTGAAGCTGTAGTTTTCTTTGCAAATGAAGCGTTAAGCTCCATAAATTTTTCTTTAAAGGTCTTTTTCTCACTGATATTTTCTTTAGCTTCGCAGACATTCTCCATAATTAAATCACTGCTGTCAAGCTTGTTGCTCATAATAGCTCACTCATTTCTTAATAAATTTAAATAGTAAATTTGCGTAGGAATTTTGCTTATAAAATAGCTGTCTTATTTCTCCACCGGTTCAAATTCAATACGAATTTTCGGCAGCTTTTCAATAGTAGTATAGGAATTAAAAAGCCCGTCCTTTATAGTCAGGTCGTTTTCGCCGCTTGCGGGCGGAGCGAATATGCGAAGCGTGAGGTCTGTCTGAGCGCTTAACGGCTTTTCAAAAAATGCACTCATTAAGTCAATTGTTTTTGCCTTTGGAGATTTGTAGAACCATTTGCCGTTAATTTCAAGCATAAGGTTGCTCTCGTCGTCAAAAACCACCTCACAGAAATGTGGATTTTTCTCAAAGTGCAGAGGTATCTCAATTCCCTCAGCGTCTTCTGAACTTCCCCAGCGCAGAGTGCAGGGGAAGGAAAGCTCGCCGCCTTTTGTCATTTGCGGCTTGAAAAAGTCATCGTGGATAATCTCCTTGTAGGTCTGCATCACAGGCTGCTCGATTCCACAGTCGGCATTGTTTGGATCTTCAATTTCAAGCCCTAAACGTCCTCTGTCACGGAACTGGTAGAAGGTAAATCCGGAAAGCCACTGCTCAGGATCACTCTTTAAAATATCGCAGAAATCCTTCACCATCTGCGCTTGGTCGTATGGTCCCGTAACGTCGCCGTCAGCATTAAATTCGCTCATCACCATGGGCTTTTCTTCGCCGCCGTTTATCTCCTTAAAACGATTGTAAGACATCTTTGTCAAAACGTAGGTGTCCTCGACTTTTGAACGTGAATGACTTGTGCCACCCTTGAGCGCAACGTCAAAAGGCCAGCCCCAGTGCAGTGCCATGTACTTGTCAACGCTCCAGATGCCCGTTTCCTTTACCGCCTGCGAAAATTCCTTTTCCATTATAATTTCTGTCGCATTTTTGTCCTCTATTCCGCCAATGCAAAGAATAGTTGTGACGTTCGGCGCATACTCCTTGAGAATTTTGTTAAAGCGGCAGTAAAAATTCGCTACTCCCTGGTAGTCGGTACGCTTTGTAAAGGAAAACCAGTCGCCTGTGGCTTCGTGATTTATTCTTAGCATCATTCTGCCGAACGGACGAAGATCCTCCGCTATCGCAATAAGCTGCTCGTCCGATACGTTCGGGTCTATAGTGAGCGTAAGTACAACCTCCTGACCGTGACGGCGAACCTCTCTCATGTAGTTAAAGGGTTCATCATCCCTGCTGCCGCCAAGTCCGCCCTTGTAGGTGAAATAGTCGTCATACGGATAATCCCACTGGAATGAAACGTCCATATCCTTGCATACCTCTGAAATTCTGCCCGGCCATTCCTTGTCAAGCGGGTAGTAGCAGTACATAAGACTTACTCCTCTGTGCGGTCTGCCCAGCTTGTGGAGAATGTAATCCTGATTTACATATTCTCCTCTCTCTGAACCATCTCCTAAATCAACGGCGCACCTTGCCTTTCCCATGTGTACTCCGTAGGCTTTTATTTCGCTCATGTAAAAATCCTCCTGTTAATTTTTTTATGTTGCAAGCTGTGAATTTACTATATCAAATTGTTCAGCCAGCCGCTTGAAAACCTCGCTGCTCTGTTCTGTTTCAGGCGTCTGATCTGTCATTATTATAAGCTCAAACGGTGAATCCGCATAGACTATCGCACAGTCGTGGAAGTTTGTCGTAGAATTGTCCGAGCCATACTTGTGCGCAACGGCGTACTTGTCGCCCAGCTGCGCAGAAATCTGCATTTCAACGTCCGTGTCCTGCATAAGCTCAATGAGCCATGCGCCTCTTTCAGTTTCCTCGCCGTAGTTGTATATATCCTCGTACTGCAAGGCTAAATCCTCAACCGTACATTTTGTGAATATGTAACCGTAGCCAAGAGAATAGTTTACGCCAAGCGAGCTGTTCATTTCATTAAATCCGCTGAAGCCGTAGTAGTTCACCAGATTGTAGTATGCGGTGTTGTCAGACTGATTAACCGCTCTTGTGATAAGCTCTCTTGCCGTGTAGCTCTGCCCATAGCCTGCCGAAGCGGTGACGTTGTAATCTCCGCTCCATATTACCGTGACGGTAATCTCCTCGTCAAGGTCGATTCCGCTTTCCAAAAGCTCCTTGCAAAACGGTGCTTTTATCGTTGAGCAGGTGGGATACCTCTTTGACGAATTGTAATAGCATTTAGCTCCGGTGTCCAAATTTTTGTACACAAAGCTTATTGCGGAGCCGTACTGCGCACATATGCTGTCTATTTCTTCAAATGCCGCCTCGAGCGTTTCGTTTGAGTAAACTGTTTCAGTAAAGCTTTCTGTGTAAAAGCTGTGGTTGCTTAAAACAGATGTATCCAAAGCTTCGGGAGCGGCAGTGGTGGTTGTAGTGGCAGTAGTTGTCGTAGTAGTTGTAGTAGTTGCAGCTTCAGTTTCAGACTGTTCTTCGGTTTCCTGTGTTTTTTCCGCACTTTCTTCGTAGGACGAATCGTCCTCAGAGGATTCAAAAATAAATTCTGACTGCTCAATGCTGTTTGAGCACGAGGTACACATCAGCACCGAAAAGGCGCATAATGCGGCGGTAATTTTCCTAAAGTAACTCAATTTAAATTCCTTTCAGTTTTTCAGCGTATTACCACTGATGAAGTCACCCCTGAACCATATTTGTTGATGCACTTTACAACAACGGATATCCAAGCCTCCCCAAGCATATCCTCCTCACATTTAATGTCAGCCGACTGCGCCCACTCATTTTCCACTGTAAGCCTAAGTTTTCCGTTCACCCAGACCTCAGCCTTTCCCCAAAGCTGATTAAAATGAATAGTGGGAGCTTTGTCGTTAATCATATTTGGTATAAAAGCCTTCGCACGAAACAGAGCGTATTTTCCAATTGCTCCCGCCATCTTTGATCCGTTTCCGTTAGCTGGAATGTATGGTTCAAGACTGTTCATGTCGCTGTCGCTGATTTTAACTAGCGGATCAGGCTTACTGTCGCTTAGTCTTGCGCTTACACGCCAGCCCTCAACCCTAAGCTCCTCAAGGCTTTCAATCTGTTCAAGCGTAGTTTTTGCCTGCGCAAGCTCAATCCTAACTCCTCCTACTTTTATTATACCACATATGACGCCAATTGTCAAGTACTCAGCACCGCAGTCGGGAGAAATTATTGCCTGAGCCTTGCCGTTAAACAAGCTTCTGACATTGCTGTCAAAGGGTTCGTGGCAGTTCGGATCGCCGTTTGACGCTCCGACAAGAGTGCCGCCTGAAATTTCAATCGTCATTTCTCCGCAAAAATCTTCCACCTCAAGTCCATTCTCATCAACTGCTGTGAAATTTACAATCACAGCGTCAAGCCCGCTGTTGTCAGGCTGGCTTACGTTTGCACATTCGATTAAAACATCCGCCGCTTCGCCTGTGGTCTTTCTTACGCACTCCGCAGCGATTTTCCCATTGTTAAAGCCTACAAGCTTAAGCTCTCCCGACTGATATTCAATCTCCCAGTATGCCTGCTTAAATATATCAATCCGCTTTCTGCCGAGCGAAGCATCGTTAAGGAAAAGCTCTGCCTCCTCACAGTTTGTATGGCTCATCACTCTGATTTTTTCTCCCTCATGCCCTTTAAAATTCCAGTGGGGAAGCAGATGACAAACCGCCTCGTCGCTGAAAAATGCCTTTGCAAGATAAAAAGCGTCCTTTGCAAAGCCGCAGGTGTCCATCATACCAAAAAAGCTTGAAACAGACGGGTAGACAAACGGCGTAGGCTCTCCTAAATAGTCAAAGCCTGTCCACATAAATCCGCCCGAAGCGAATTTACGGTTTTCAATGCACTCCCATGTGTGACGCACGGTGTTTCCCCAGTCGGCAGGGTCTTCGTCATAGCAGGAAATTTGATTTTTGCTAAAATTGGTTTTATAGCAGCCTCTGATTGAAAATGTGGAAGTAGTTTCACTTCCGACAACGGGAATATCAGGGTATCTCTCATGAAATTCATCGTAGGCATAAAGCTGATAGTTTATTCCAACTACATCAAGCGACTGCGCCGCACCTATTTCCTCGTCCACGCCGCCATTCATTGCTCCCGTGACAAATCTGCTGTCGTCAAGCTTTAAAATTTCTCTGCGCATATGCGCCGCCATTTTCATTCCCTGCTCAGTTCCCTGAAGCGGCTCTTCGTTAAAAATCGACCACATAATCACTGACGGGTGATTTCTGTCGCGAAGCACCATTGTGCGCAGCTCTTCAAGGCACTGCTCGCTTGTTTCAAAGGAGCGGTTTTCATCCATAACAAGCATACCCTCTCTGTCACACACATCTAAAAGCTCGGAGTGCGGCATACCGTGAGCGCAGCGGTAAGCGTTGCTTCCCATTTCCTTAAGCCTGTGAATACGGTACTCATGAACGCTGTCGGGAATCGCCACGCCTATTCCGCCGTGAACCTGATGATTGCAGGTTCCGTAAAGCTTGACGTTTTCGCCGTTGAGGAAAAATCCCTCCTCTGCGTCAAATCTTATAGTGCGAAAGCCGAAATTAACCTCATCGCAGTCAATTTCCTTTTCATCTGAAAAAATCAAAGCCTTGCACCTGTAAAGATTAGGCGAGTTTATACCCCACAGCAATGGTTTATCTATTTTAAAGCGAAAATCAAAAGCCTTTGATTCACCGCTTTCAATTTCTATATGTCGGTTTTCACTGGCGACAACGCAGCTTTCAGCGTCAAGGATTTCACAGCGCAACTGCACTTGGCTGTTAAATGCTCCTGTATTTTCAAGCGTTATCTGCGGCAATACAAACCATTCGTCATTTTCAAGCGCAGTAATAGCATAAATTCCGTATCTTGCAACTGCGGTTTCAGATTTTGATACAAGCCGCACATGGCGGTATATCCCTGCGCCCTCGTACCACCAGCCCTCCCAGCTGTCGGCGTCGACAAAAACCGCAAGAACATTCGGTGTGCCGTCAAGAAAAGCACGGTCGGTTATGTCCACTGAAAACGGCGCATAAGCCGAGTAGTGACGCTTTAAAAGCGAGCCGTTGAAGTAGACCAGACAGTCCTTTGAAACACCATCAAATTCCAGCGTTAAATTTCTGTCCCTAAAGCTTTCGTCAAGCGCAAACTGCTTTCTGTACCACGCTTTTCCCTTTGGCTTATAGCCCCATGAGGGAGAGGAGTTTTCGAGATCGTTTTTAAGCTTAACCGACCAGTCGTGCGGAAGATTAAGCGAATCCCAGCCATCACAGCAGAAGTCAGCTTGCGGAACGCCCATGCAGGCTCCCGCTTTTGACGTGCCATATATGACATCGTGACTAAGAGCGTGATTTATTTTTATTTCTCCCAGATGAAAAAGCCAGTCGGAGTCCATAGAATATATCTTCCTTGAGCATTTCATATTTTTATATTCCATAGCCAAATTCCTTTCATTTTCCGCCGTTAAGAAGCACTTTCATTTCGTCAATGTACTGATTTGCAAAGCTGCTGAGCCTTGCCTTTGGATTAAAAATACAGCCTATTGTCATTGACTCGTCAAGCTTGAGCGGTACTGAAATTATGTTGTCGCCGTTGAGGTCGCTGTTTAATATTCCCGTGGATAGCGTGTAGCCGTTAAGTCCGATAAGCAGATTAAAAAGCGTAGCTCTGTCGCTTACATGAATAACCTTTTTTCTCGGAAGGGTAGATAAAATCTCCTCTGAAAAGTAGAAGGAGTTGTTTTCTCCCTGCTCAAAGGTCAGAAAAGGGAAGTCGGCAAGCCCTTCTGTGTCCACCGATTCAAGCGAAGCAAGCGGATGAACGCAGCTTATAAAGATATGAGGAGAGGCGGTAAAGAGCGGCATAAATTCAAGCTCGCTTTTAGTAAGAAGATGCCGTATCACCTTTTCGTTAAAGTCGTTCAGATATAAAATTCCCAGCTCGCTCCTGAAATTTCTCACGTCCTCGATAATGTCATAGGTTTTGGTTTCACGCAGGGTAAATTCATACTCGTCCGCATCCATCCTTGATACGATATTTGAAAAAGCCGTCACGGCAAAGGAGTAGTGCTGTGTTGAAACGGCAAAGAGCTGCTTCGATGGCTTTTTGTTGCGGTAACGTTGCTCTAAAAGCTCTGTCTGCTCTATTATTTGTCTTGCGTAGGAAAGAAATTCCGAACCGTCGGCTGAAAGAGTAATTCCCTTTGGCGTGCGTCTGAATATTTCAATTCCCATCTCACTTTCAAGCTCCTTAACCGAACTTGAAAGGCTAGGCTGTGAAATGTAGAGATTTTTTGAAGCCTTGGTAATCGAACCGCAGTTTACTATCTCGATTATATATTTGAGCTGCTGCAGCGTCATAATAAAATTCACCTCTTTATATGAAAGCGCATAAAATGTAGTTATTAAAAATTTCGCTGTAATTATTATATCATATCTTCTTCATTTAGTCAAGCATATAACGCTGATATTTTTCAAAAAAAAGAGTACAATAATTTAGAGGTGATAAAAATGTTCTACAAGAATTTAAACTTTTTGCTCTTTAATAGCTCAAGCTCAAGGCAATATTTCGATTCGCTGCCAATTGAAATTCGTTCACAGCTCCGTGAGCGCAGGGATTTTATCCATACACAGTTTCAGCTTCGTCAAAATTCCGAGTATCTTCAAAGCGTGAACAAATGGCAGCTCTGAAAAAAATATTCGCTTTAAGAATTGACTTTTTGGATAAATTGCGCTAAAATAAAAATAGACGCTCCTTTCGAGCTTGTCAAATTGATTTAAGGAGATAAAAAGGATGAATATGACAGATGTAATTATCAACAGAAAAAGTATTCGCCGCTATACCTCTGAGCATATCAGCGATGAGGATTTAAAAACCATTCTGGAGGCGGCTGTGAGCGGTCCTACCTGCGCAAATACTCGCGACTGGCAGTTTATTGTCGTGCGTGACAGAGAAACGCTGAACAAAATGGCTGATGCAAACGGACGTCCTGCCGAACCGCTCAGAGGCGCAGACGTTGGTATACTTATTTTAGGCGATTTAAGCCGTGCGTTTCCTCCTGCAAAGGATTACTGGATAATTGACGGCGCAATTGCAGGTCAAAATATTTCATTGGCAGCAGAGAGCTTAGGAATAGGCTGCGTGTGGTTGGGAACTTATCCGCAGATGGAGAGGGTTGAAAATCAGCGTAAGCTTTTTAATCTGCCTGACAGCGTGATTCCTCATTCTGTTATGGCACTTGGTATTCCTGACGAAAGCGGCAGAGAAAAGCCTCTATTTGAAGAGGACAGATTTCATTTTGAAAAATATTGACGCTGAAAAGCCGTTGGAACTAAAAAATTCCAACGGCTTTCATTTATTTAAATCTCTCTTTTAGCTTGTTAAAGAAGCTTTCACGCTTTTTGTAGTTGCTCTTGTCAAGCGAGCTTTCAAATTTCTCAAGAAGTTCCTTTTGTTCCTTGTTAAGTCCCTTTGGAACCTCAATGTTGATTTTAAAATAATGATCTCCTCGCTCACTTGAAGCTCCCTTCTGCACGCCTCTGCCTTTCATTCTGAAAACTGTTCCTGCCTGAGTGCCTTCGGGGACGTTGTACTCGACATTTCCGTCTATTGTGGGAACGTTTATCTTTGCACCGAGCGTCGCCTGCGCATAGGTGAGCGGCAGCTCCGTCCATATGTCAAAGGTATCTCTGCGCTCAAAAATCGGATCAGACTTTACCCTGACGTTGATGTAAAGGTCGCCGTTAGGTCCGCCGTTGATTCCGTGACAGCCCTCGTTTCTCACTCTTATCTGTGCACCGTCGTAAACTCCCGGCTGCATATTCACCTTTTTAGTTACGGTTTTGCGCACTCTGCCCTTGCCTGAACAGCTTTGGCATGGGCTTTCCAAAATAGTACCCTTGCCGCCGCAGCGTGAGCAGCGCGAGGTCTGTGTAAAGCTTCCGAAGGGAGTGTTCTGCGAAACCTTAACAGAGCCTGTTCCACGGCAGTCGGGACAGGTTTGCCTGCTTGTTCCTTTAGCTGCACCTGTGCCTGAACAGTCTGTACAGCGTTCCATTCTGGTAACTCTTACACTTGCCTGACAGCCCTTGCAGGCGTCCATGAAGTTAAGTACAACAGAGCTTTCAACATCCTCGCCCTTTCTGGGAGCGTTTGGATTGGACTGTCTTGACGACATACCTCCGCCAAAAAATGCGTTGAGAATATCGTCTACGCCTCCCGAAAAGCTGCTTGAAAATCCGCCGAAGCCGTCGCCTGCTCCATAGCTGGGATCTACTCCCGCAAAGCCGAACTGGTCGTACTTTGCCTTTTTGTCCGAATCTGAAAGCACTTCGTAGGCTTCGTTTATCTCTTTAAATTTAGCCTCCGCTTCCTTGTCGTCAGGGTGCAGATCAGGGTGATAGAGCCTGGCCTGCTTTCTGAAAGCCTTTTTAATATCGTCCTGGCTTGCGCTTTTGTCAAGACCAAGCACTTCATAATAATCTCGTTTATTTTCGTTAGCCATAAGCAAAACTCCTGTTTAACCAACGCCAGAGCGTATACACATGAATAGTTTATGTAAACACGCTTTAGACGGCAGCTTTTCTAAACCGCCGTCAATGCGTTATTGGTTATTTTGATACATACTATGCGACACAGTGCCGCAAAGTACGTTATGAAAGAAAATCAATCTGTAAATTCAGCGTCTATAACATCGTCGTCGCCGCCAGAAGCGCCGCCCATGCTGTTAGGATCAAAGCCCTGTGCGCCGCCTGCCGCCTGCTGCTGTGCCGCCGCCTGCTGGTAAACTGCCGTTGCAACTTTCTGGAAGGATTCCTCAAGCGATTTGCTTGCGCTTCTGATCGCTTCTGTGTCGCTGCCCTTAAGAGCTTCCTTGACAGCCGCAATTTTTGATTCAACCTCGCTCTTGTCGCTTGCATTAACCTTGTCGCCAAAGTCGTTAAGCGATTTTTCGCACTGGAACACCATCTGATCAGCCGAGTTTCTTACGTCAACCTCGTCCTTTTTCTTCTTGTCCTCCTCCGCAAAGGCTTCGGCTTCCTTTACAGCCTTGTCTATATCGTCCTTTGACATATTTGTCGAGGAGGTGATTGTGATGTTCTGCTCTTTTCCTGTGCCTAAATCCTTTGCCGAAACGTGAACGATGCCGTTAGCGTCAATGTCAAAGGTTACTTCAATCTGGGGGATTCCTCTTGGAGCGGGAGCAATTCCATCAAGACGGAACATACCGAGCTGCTTGTTGTCCTTCGCAAATTCACGCTCGCCCTGGAGTACATTTATATCTACAGCCGTCTGATTGTCTGCATAGGTTGAGAAAATCTGTGTTTTCTTTGTAGGAATAGTTGTGTTTCTTTCTATCATCTTTGTAGCTATTCCGCCTGCGGTTTCAATGCTCAGCGACAGCGGAGTTACGTCTAAGAGCAGCAGTCCGTTGTCAACGTCGCCGCCTAAAATTCCGCCTTGGTAAGCTGCGCCTAAAGCTACGCACTCGTCAGGGTTAATGCCCTTGAACGGCTCTTTTCCGATAAGCTTCTTAACTGCTTCCTGAACGGCAGGTATTCTTGAAGAGCCTCCGACCATAAGCACCTTGTTAAGCTCGTTTACCGAAAGCCCTGAGTCTGACAGCGCCTGACGAACGGGTCCCATTGTCTTTTCAACAAGGTCTGATGTCATCTGATTGAATTTAGCCTGCGTAAGGGTAAGCTCCAGGTGCTTAGGACCGTCAGCCGACACGCTGATATAAGGCAGACTGATTGTAGTTGATGCGGTTGACGAAAGCTCAATTTTTCTAAGCTCCGCTTCGGTCTTAAGACGCTGCATAGCCATCGGGTCTTTAGAAAGGTCTATGCCCTCCTTAGCTTTAAATTCCGAAACCATCCAGTCTATAATTCTCTGGTCAAAGTCATCTCCGCCAAGTCTGTTGTTTCCAGCAGTCGCCAAAACCTCGGTGACGCCATCGCCCATCTCTATAATTGAAACGTCGAACGTGCCGCCGCCTAAGTCGTAAACCATAACTTTCTGATCCTCTTCCTTGTCGATTCCATAGGAAAGAGCAGCCGCAGTCGGCTCGTTGATTATACGCTTTACGTTAAGTCCCGCAATCTGTCCCGCGTCCTTTGTAGCCTGACGCTGTGCGTCTGTAAAGTATGCAGGAACTGTGATAACAGCCTCTGTTACCTTTTCGCCGAGATAGCTTTCAGCGTCCGCTTTGAGCTTTTGGAGAATCATAGCTGAAATCTCCTGCGGAGTGTATTCCTTGCCGCCCATTTGAGCCTTGTAATCAGAACCCATATGACGCTTGATTGAAAGAACGGTATCCTTAAAGTTTGTAACCGCCTGCCTTTTGGCAACCTGTCCTATAAGCCTATCGCCGTTTTTGGAAACTCCTACGACAGATGGAGTTGTTCTTGCTCCCTCACTGTTAGGGATAACAACCGCTTCGCCGCCCTCAACAACGGCTACGCACGAGTTTGTAGTACCTAAATCAATTCCAATAATTTTTGACATAATAATTCTTCCTTTCGATATATTCAAATTTGACTATTAACATATTTTACGGATTTGCAACGACTACCACTGGGTAGCGTATAACCTTGTCGCCTATCATGACGCCCTTTTCAAAAACCTGTGCGACAACATTCTCGCCTAGATTTTCATCCTCAATCTGACTTACCGCATTCGCCTTTGCAGGGTCAAACGGCTCGCCCGTGGGGTCTATAATCTTTACGTTCATCTTGTCAAGTGCTGCGGAAAACTGCTTGAAAATCATCTCAACGCCCTCTTTGTACTTAGCGTCGCTTGACTGCGTTTCAACCGCTCGTTCAAAATTGTCATAAACGCTTATAACACTTAAAATTGTATCTCCGACCGCTGTATTTCTCGTTTCGAGCATTTCCTTCGCAGTCCTCTTGCGGTAGTTGTCGTACTCCGCCATAAGTCTGAGATACTTTTCCTTTTGCTCTGCAAGCTCTGCGGAAAGCTTCTCATTTTCCTTTGTAAGCTTATCCTTTTTTGCCGCTTTTTCAGAGCCTTTCTTCTTTTCTCCCTCGTCAGTTTCAGTCTTTTTTTCTTCGGATTTTTCCGTTTCGTCTGATTCGGCAGCGTTCTCCTTGTCAGCTTCCTCTAAAACTTCATCCTGTTCCTTTTCCTTTTCAAGTCCCATTCTTATCCTCCTCTATAGCTTTAGTATTGTTGTTTTCGTCAAAATCTTCACCGTAGCTCTCCATTTCCCTCTGCGAAAGCAGATCGGTTATGCGCTGTGAGAAATATTCCAAATAAGGGATAAACTTAGAATAATCAAGCCGCATAGGTCCGATAAGTCCTATAGCTCCCGCATTTTGATTTCCCTTTTTAAAAGGAGCTGCAATAATTGAAGAGTTGTGAATCGCAAAGCTGTCGTTTTCAGGTGAAAAGCTTACCTCCAGCCCGCTGAAGGTGTGGTCGAAAAACTTCAATACCTCCTGCCTGTGGTCAAAGAAATCTATAATCTCATTCTGATTGAAGTCCTTGCAGGTAAGCAGATTTTTTTCGCCCTTTATCATAATATCCTGTGCCGTAATTTCCTTTGCAAGGCTAAAAAGCTCGTTTAACAGCGGAGTAAGAGAAACCATATAGGTTCCAAGCGCGGTTTTCAGCTTGTCGAACACCTCGTCCGAAAGGTCGTCAACCGATACTCCCTGCAAATTTTCCTCAAGATAATTTCCTAGAAAGTCAAGCTGTTCATTTGTCAGATCAAATTCCAGCCGGCAAACCTTGTTTTTGATTTTACCGTTTGACGTTATCATAAGTATGACATACATCCGCTTGCCTGTAGGAATTACCTCCACCTTTGAAATAAGCGAAAATTTAGGAGTTGAGCTTGCGACCACCGAAGCGCACTGCGTAAGCTGCGAAAGCGCAAGCGAAGCCGAATTTACAAGCTCCTCTTCGGTTGCTGTTTCATCGCCGAGCATCCTGTCTATAAACTTTTTTTCGTCGTCGCTTAAAGGATTTCTCTCCATCAGCAAATCTACATACATTCTAAAACCCTTGTAGGTCGGGATTCGTCCCGCCGAGGTGTGCGGCTGTTCAAGATAGCCCTGCTTTTCAAGCTCCGCCATTTCATTGCGGATTGTAGCAGATGAAGCTTTAATGTGGTTCATAACTGTTTTTGAGCCCACAGGTTCTCCTGTGACAATGTATTCGTCCACCACTGCCTGCAATATTTTCAGCTTACGGCTGTCCATTTGCTTTGCCGCTCCTTTCTGTAGATTTAGCACTTTTGGTTGTCGAGTGTTAGCACTCCTTTGCTTTGAGTGCTAATTATAGTTTACCCCTTTTTTGAGCGATTGTCAAGTACCTTTTCAAAAAAAAATTCTCAAATTTCATAAATATTTTGCCCTGTTTTTTGTGCAATATGTCAAAAAACGCAGTCGATAAAGCTAAAGATCAAAGCATAAAGCTTCGATTTTTCGCTTTTGTGACCGACAAAGCTATAATTTCATAGAATGTAATATAATTCGACGTTATTACTATTTGGCAAATACTAGTATTCAATAATCGATATTATACAGCGAACAATATTATGCAGTTTATAATATTATCCGACAAAAAAAGCTTTTAATAAATTGAATAGCGTCAGGTGTTTTGGGGAAAATATTGATAAGCCGCAATACCTAAAAAAGCGTAAAAAAGGAAAGGAGAAATTCAATGAGCGTTCACAGAGGAGAAATATACTATGCTGATTTAAGTCCGGTAGTAGGTTCGGAGCAGGGCGGCATAAGACCGGTACTTATAGTTCAAAATGACGTGGGAAACCGTCACTCACCTACAGTAATTGCGGCGGCGATTACAAGTCGTCACGACAAGGCGAGTATGCCAACTCACATTTCTGTAGGCGGCGGAGAATGTGGTCTTGCAAAGGATTCGATAGTCCTGCTTGAGCAGATACGCACCCTTGACAAGCGCAGGCTCAAGGAGCGCATGGGAGAGCTTGACAACGATTCGATGAACAGAGTTGATTCTGCGCTTTCCATCTCATTCGGACTTCATTAACTTCTTTAAAAAAGAAAAAAACTGCCCGATCGTCAAGTACGGTCGGACAGTTACTTTAATCAATAATTTTCAAGCTTAATTTCAAAGTATGATTTTGGATGATTGCAGGTAGGACATACTTCGGGAGCTTTAGTTCCGATAATGATGTGTCCGCAGTTGCGACATTCCCACACCTTGACCTCGCTCTTTTCAAAAACCTGCGCAAGCTCTACATTCTTAAGCAGCGCACGGTATCTTTCCTCGTGGTGCTTTTCAATTGCCGCTACAAGGCGGAATTTTGCGGCAAGCTCGGGAAAGCCCTCTTCTTCGGCTGTTTTAGCAAAGCCGTCGTACATATCCGTCCATTCGTAGTTTTCGCCGTCTGCGGCTGCTGCAAGATTTTCAGCGGTATCACCAATGCCGTTAAGCTCCTTGAACCACATCTTCGCATGTTCCTTTTCATTATCGGCAGTCTTAAGGAAAATTGCGGCAATCTGCTCGTAACCCTCCTTCTTTGCTTTAGAGGCAAAGTATGTATACTTGTTTCTCGCCTCAGATTCACCTGAAAACGCTGCCTGAAGATTCTTTTCCGTCTGGGTTCCTGCATACTTGTTCATAAAAGTTCCTCCTTTGTAAGTATTTTTCGTACAGTCTGCCGTTATAATCAGAGTTAATACTGTACATTTTTATCATATCACATTTATAACAAAAAGTCAAGGCGTTTTTCGACAATTGCACCCTTTTCCGTTCAACTTTAATTTTTAGTTCACAATAAAAACTTTTTTTGCCAAATAAGCTCTTGACAAAGCGAAAATAATGGTGTATACTTTAATCTAAGAAGCTTAGAATGGGGAGAAATGAATTTTGGGAAATATATTTTTAATGATTCTTGCTTGTTTGCCGACAATTATAATAATGTTTATTATACTTAGCAATGTCAAGCACAAAAAAGAGCCTTTTAAGAAAATAGCTTCGGTTTTCGCAATAAGCGCACTTTCAACTATTCCCGCCGCAATTATTGAAACTATCGGCAATGTTGTTTTAGTGTTGGTTTTATCCTTTTTATCAGTCGATCTGGATTCAACCTTTGGCTTGGCGATTTATTATTTGTTAAATTATGTTCTGATAGTGGGATTGGTTGAGGAGCTGTGCAAATTCTTCACCTTTAAATGGATGATTTTCCACGACAGACAATTTGATAATACATATGACGGCTTGGTTTACGGCGCAGCTTCTGCGCTGGGCTTTGCTACTCTTGAAAATATACTGTATGTGTTCACAGAAGAAAATTCCTTGCAGGTTGCGCTTTTAAGAGCGGTTCTTAGTATTCCTATGCACGCTGTTACAGGTATTCTGATGGGTTACTGCTTTGGAATTTCAAAATATAGAAAATACAACAACATTCCATCAGACGACAAGCCTGAAATAAAAGCTCTGGTTTTCTCAATTTTGCTTCACGGAATATATGACTTCACAGCAACGCTTGACATTATTTTTGATGGTGCAGAGATAGTAGAAATAATTCTGCTGATAGTTATAATGGCGTTTATATATTTCCTGCTTGTTCGCACCATATTAAATGCCAAAAAAGATATGCACAATATTTACAACCGCTACTACTATGAACAGCTTGGCGGAGCGTATCAGGATATGTTCGGCGGCAAAACCACCAGTGAAAGACGTATGTTTTTCGGTGTGCCGCTTCCGATGAATTATCGCCGTCAGCCGAATGCTTTTAATCCTTACAACCCATATGCAAACGTTCCTGAGCCTGCTAATCAATATCAAAATTATCAGCAGCCGTATAATTCAAATCCCACTTACAATTATCAGCAGTCGGTTCAGAATCCTCAGCCGCAGTATACATACAACAACACGCAGTATGTGCCAAATCAGCAATATGTAAATTCGCAGTCGCAGTACATAAATCCTAATCAGCAGTACGCAAATCAACAGAGACAGTACACTGCAAATTCTCAGGCGGTATATTCGCCTATTCCTAAGCAAAACAAACTCAATCAAAGCGGAACAGTGCAGTCAATTCCTGTCAATCCGTCAGTAACGGCATATCCTAATCCCACGCCGAAAAACCAAGCTCCAAGCCAAGTTACAACGGCTGTGCCTATGAAAATATGTCCAAACTGCGGTGCAAAGCAGTCGCTTCAAAGCAAATACTGCAGCATATGTGGAAACAAAATGCCTTTGCCTGATGACAATTAAATTTTCACAGCAAAAAAGCACGGTGCTTGAAAAAGTACCGTGCTTTGATTTGTTCTTTTTAGATTAGTAGCTTACGCCCTGCCAGAGCATAGCGTCCGCAACCTTTAAGAAGCCTGCGATGTTAGCGCCTGCAACAAGGTCGTTCTCCTTGCCGTACTCCTTAGCGGTGTCAAAGCTGTTGTGGAAGATGTTCTCCATAATGCCCTTGAGCTTGGAATCAACCTCTTCAAATGTCCAGCTGAGTCTTTCGCTGTTCTGGCTCATCTCGAGAGCAGATGTAGCAACTCCGCCTGCATTTGCAGCCTTAGCAGGTCCGAAGAGAACTCCTGCCGCCTGGAACTTAGCGATAGCTTCAGGCGTTGAAGGCATATTAGCGCCCTCTGCAACTGCGATTACACCGTTTGCGATAAGCGCATCAGCGCTTGCCTCGTCAAGCTCATTCTGTGTAGCACAGGGAAGCGCAATGTCGCACTTGATTGACCAGATTCCCGAGCAGCCCTCTGTGTAGGTCGCAGTAGGAACCTTGTCAAGATATTCCTTGATTCTGCCGCGCTTAACCTCTTTGATTTCCTTAACAATATCAAGCTTGATGCCGTCAGCGTCATAGATGTATCCGTTGGAATCTGAAAGCGCAACTACCTTGCCGCCTAACTGCGTAGCCTTTTCGGTAGCGTAAATCGCAACGTTTCCAGAGCCTGAAATAACAACCGTCTTGCCCTCAAAGCTGTCGTTCTTCATGCACTTGAGCATTTCAGCAGTGTAATAGCAAAGACCGTAGCCTGTAGCCTCTGTTCTTGCGAGAGAACCGCCGTATGAAAGACCCTTTCCTGTTAGAACGCCCGTAAACTCGTTGCGAAGTCTCTTATACTGTCCGTACATAAATCCAATTTCTCTTGCTCCTGTTCCGATGTCGCCTGCGGGAACGTCTGTGTCAGCACCAATGTGCTTTGAAAGCTCTGTCATAAAGCTCTGACAAAAACGCATAACCTCAGCGTCCGACTTGCCCTTAGGGTCAAAGTCCGAACCGCCCTTGCCGCCGCCTATAGGCAGACCTGTGAGCGAGTTTTTGAATATTTGCTCAAAGCCTAAGAACTTGATTACAGAAGCACATATGGACGGGTGAAGTCTTAAACCGCCCTTGTAGGGTCCGATAGCAGAGTTAAACTGTACTCTAAATCCTCTGTTTACCTGTACCTTGCCGTTGTCGTCAACCCACGTTACGCGGAAAATGATCTGACGCTCAGGTTCTACTATTCTGTCAATAACGCCAGCCTCGACAATGTCGGGTCTGCGCTCTACAACAGGCTCCAATGATTCGAGAACCTCTCTTACTGCCTGAAGAAATTCCTTTTCGCCGGGATTTCTCTTTTCTACCTGTGCATATACGTCCGCCAGGTACTGATTGTTAAATGCCATCTTTATATTCCTCCTATAAATTATATTTGGCGCATTACTGAAAAAACTCAGTGCAACATAATAAGTATATCACATTGTGAAACCTTTGTCAATGGTATTTTGAATTTTTCATATATTTTTTTGCAAAAATCTCAAAAATTCTTTAATAATACGGACTTTTTTGCAGGAATCGACTCTGAATCCGTCATTTTTTAATATCATTCGTCATCTTCTGGCATATTCCAGTTGTGATAAACGTTCTGAACGTCATCGTCCTCTTCAAGCGTGTCAAGGAGCAGTCCCATCATCTTAAGCTGCTTTTCGTCCGTTAAGGTTGTGTAGGTTGACGGAACCATCTCGCTTTCAGCAGAAATTATCTCATAGCCTAAACCCTTTAGCGTTTCGCTGACGTCTGTGACATCGTTCGGCTGACAAGCTATCTCTATAATTTCCTCGTCAATGTTAAAGTCGTCCGCACCTGCTTCAAAGCAGTCCTCCATGATTTTGTCCTCGTCCTGACCGCTGTACTCGGCAATTACCGTACCTCTGTTTGAAAACATAAACGCTACACAGCCGCTGGTTCCAAGGTTTCCGCCGTACTTGTCGAAGTAGTGGCGCACATCGCCTGCCGTGCGGTTTTTGTTGTCTGTAAGGCACTCTACAATTACTGCAACTCCGCCTGGACCGTAGCCCTCGTAAGTCATATTTTCGTAATCGTTCTTGCTGCCCTCGCCCGAAGCCTTTTTAATTACACGCTCTATATTGTCGTTCGGTATGTTGTTAGCCTTTGCCTTTGCGATTAAATTCGCAAGCTTTGGATTGCTTGCGGGATCAGGTCCGCCCTGCTTGACAACAACGGTAATTTCACGTCCGATTTTGGTAAAAATCTTACCCTTGACGGCATCGTTCGCCTCTTTTTTTCTCTTGATATTTGACCATTTAGAATGTCCTGACATGGTTTTTCACTCCTTGATATTTTCTCTTAATATTTTGTAAAGCTTTTTATAACGTTCGCTTTTTCCCGTGATAAAAAGATAACCGAACAGCGTTTCAAGCCCTGTAGCCGCTCTATATTCTGAAATCTCCGCACTCTTCGGAACGTTTATCGAGCTTGAATTTCTTCCTCGCTTGTAAATATACTGCTCCTGCTCGCTCATTTCGTTTTCATAAAGATAATGAGCCGCTTTAGCCTGATAGGACGCACGAACAAGCTTAACCGCCGCATTGTGAAGCTTTCCAGGCGGCATATTCGCCCTTAGTATAATCTCCTGACGCACCAGCTGCTCATATACGCTGTCGCCTAAAAACGCTAGCGAAAGCGGCGAATACTGCATAGCTTCAGCGTCTGTGAGGCTTTTATTCTGCTCCATATGATCTCCTTTGCTATTCAACATAGTCAAATTCAAAGTCAAAGATATTTACAGTATCTCCCTCTTTGATTCCCATCTTCTCAAGCTTGTCTATTATTCCGCTTGAGCGCAGTACCCTTTGAAAATACTGCAGCGACGAATAGTCGTCCATATTGCAGGAGCGCAGAACGTCCCAAAGCCACGGCGCTTCGACAAAGTATATTCCGTCCTCAATTGTGACGGTGAAGTCCTTCTTTGAAACAAGCTTGTCGTTAAGTTCCTCTTTCGTCAGCGGATTAGCTTCAAACTTCTTTACCGGCGGCAGCTTTGAAATACGCTCGTAAACCGCTTTCACAAGCTCCTTAGTTCCCAGAGTTGACGCCGCTGAAATTTCATAGCACTCAAAGCCCTGCTCTGTTACATAGTCCCTAAAGCGCATAATCTGCTCGTCTGTTGCTAAATCACACTTGTTTGCGGCGACAATCTGCTCTGCTTGCGCAAGCTCCTCCGAGAAGCTTTCAAGCTCTCGGTTTATAGCGTCAAAATCTTCAATCGGATCTCTGCCCTCTATTCCCGAAACGTCCACTATGTGCAGAATAAGCCTGCACCGCTCAACGTGCCGCAAAAACTCGTGACCTAAACCTACGCCCTCGCTTGCGCCCTCGATAAGTCCAGGAATGTCCGCCATAACAAAGCTTGCTTCATCGTCAAGCTTGACTACTCCCAGTACAGGCGTAAGCGTGGTAAAGTGGTAGTTCGCAATTTTAGGTTTTGCCGCTGAAACGACAGAGATGAGCGTTGATTTGCCAACATTCGGAAAGCCTACAAGCCCCACGTCGGCAATCAGCTTAAGCTCAAGCGTCACCTCGTACTCATCGCCTCTGAAGCCAGGCTTTGCGAATCTCGGAACCTGCCTTGTAGAGGTCGCAAAGCGCGCGTTTCCTCTGCCGCCCTTGCCGCCTCTGCATATAACTACAGGCTCATCGCCTGAAATATCAGCTAAAATCCTGCCGCTTGAAGTCTCCCTGACAACCGTTCCTCTTGCGACCTTTATAATAAGATCCTGTCCGTCCTTGCCCGTCCAGTTCCTCGAACCGCCGTCCTTGCCTCGCTCGGCAATATATTTTCTCTTGTACTGAAAATTTATCAGACTGGAAATGTTGTCGTCAGCCTGAAAGACAATATCTCCGCCCTTGCCGCCGTCGCCTCCGTCAGGTCCTCCTGCCGCAACATACTTTTCACGGTGAAAGGAAACACAACCGTCGCCGCCGTCACCGGCCTTAATATAAATTTTTGCCGAATCTATAAACATAGAGTTGCTCCCTTAATCTTAGTTTGTTGATATTTGTATACAAAAACCCCAAGCTTTTGGCTCGGGGTAAATTTTGTTAAGGGTTTTTGTCAGATGCCCTTTAGAGATACCCTCTGGTTAAGCCTGAGGATATACCGAAACCTGCTTGCGGTCTTTGCCTACTCTCTCGAACCTTACAATGCCGTCAGCTTTGGCAAAAAGCGTGTCGTCCGAACCTCTGCCTACGTTTTCTCCTGGGTGAATGTGAGTTCCTCTCTGGCGAACTAAAATGTTGCCTGCAAGAACAAACTGTCCGTCCGCTCTCTTGACACCAAGACGCTTTGAGTGAGAATCACGTCCGTTCTTTGTAGAACCCATTCCCTTTTTATGGGCAAAAAATTGCATGGAAATTTTAATCATAGCTTACACCTCCAAATGTAGATGAGATTATTTCTCAATAATCCTGATGTTAATAGCTTCAGGAAACTCCTCCTTTATCATATAAAGGTGTGTCAGCAAGCCAAGCAGCAGCTTGTCGCCGATACCGTCGGGGTCGTCCTTAAGCTTTAGTAAAATGTCGTTTTCAAGTTCCTGCGTTTTTGCATCAATATGAAAAATATCTGTGATGGTATTCGCAGTCACCATAACCGCTGATGAAACTGACGCACACGCTATGTCCAGTCCGTATTCATCTAAATCAGCGTGCCCTGAAATGCCAAATCCAAGCAGCCTGTTGTCAGCCGCCCGATAAAACTGCGCTAAAATCATTATTCTTAAGCGTTGATAGCTTCGATAACGACTTTAGTGTAGGGCTGTCTGTGTCCGAGCTTTCTCGAGCTGCCCTTCTTAGGCTTGTAGGTATAAACCGTAACCTTTTTGCCCTTGCCGTTTTTAAGAACCTTTGCTTTAACAGCGGCTCCGTCAACGTATGGTGCGCCTGTCTTAACATCGCCGTCCTTGCTTACGCAAAGAACCTTGTCAAAGGTAACCGCATCGTTTTCCTTGACGTCAAGCTTTTCGATAAAGATTTCATCGCCCTCTTTAACCTGATACTGCTTTCCGCCTGTTTCAATTACTGCGTACATCCTTTTTATACACCTGCCTTTTTCAATACTCGCTGCGTTCGGTGTATGCCTCAAAAGGGCATAGCTTGCCCATACCGAAAACAAACGGCTTTATTATCATATCACATAAACTCCAAAAAGTCAAGTGCGGCAGAGCTTCTACAAAAAATTTAACACTTTTTTTACAATATCCTCAGCAGCAGGTTTCGAGATTCTTTTTTATATTTTTAATAATCTTTTTCTCAAGCCGTGAAATATACGACTGTGAAATGCCGATTATGTCCGCCACCTCCTTTTGCGTTAGCTCCTTACCGTCTACAAGCCCGAATCTGAGCTCCATTATTTTGCGTTCTCTAGGACTAAGCTTTGCAATCTCCTCCATAAGAGATTTTTCCTCGCAGCTTTTTCTAAGCTTTTCGGTAATCGGCTCTTCATCAGAGCTTAAAATGTCGGAAAGCAGCAGTTCGTTGCCGTCAACATCGGTGTTAAGCGGCTCGTCAATTGAAATCTCGCTTCGCTGAGACGAAGCCTTGCGCATATACATCAGAATCTCATTTTCAATACAGCGTGAAGCATATGTCGCAAGCTTGATATTTTTTTCTGGGTCAAACGAGCACACCGCCTTGATAAGTCCAATTGTTCCGATAGAAATTAAATCATCGTTTGAGCAGGTCGGCGTTTCAAATTTCTTTGATATGTAAACTACAAGCCTTAAATTATGCACGATCAGCGTATCCCACGCTTTCTTAGGGTCACTCTTTAAAAGCTCAAACGCTTGCTGCTCCTCCTCCTTAGACAACGGCGGCGGAAGCGATTGAGCTCTATTTATATAGTCAACGCTGTCAGGCGAATCTATAAATCTTGAAAAAAGCTTCTGCACAAATTCATGAATGTTCATAGTTAAGTTCTCCTTTTAAAATATATTCAATCCAGTATCGAGGGATTAAAAATTGCGTATTCGCTGCCGCCGCCCCGCTCCATCACTCCAAGGCAGCAGGCTGCGGTTTTGCTTTCGTCTTTGCTGCTTATAGTTATACTGCCCTTTGAGGTGACGTAGATAAGCCCCATTCCGTTAATCGTTTCAAAAGGCACAGGGTGAAAGCCGTAAAAGGCAAGCTGTTCAGGCTGGCTTAAATTGTATTGGCTGTAAAGCTTGTCCGAGCGGAAAATCACAATCGGCGCACCTGTAAAGCTGTCACAGAGGCGGTTGCCCGTGTCGGCAATCGCAGGGACGCTCAACTCAAAGCCTCCGAGCTTGTATCTGGCATGGTAACGCTTCTGATAAGCCGCATGGCGGCGTTGTATCGCTTCAAACAAAGTGATAATCAGATAAACACAGCCGCAGCAAATCGCAATGTCAAGCAGTGAAATATCAAAGTAGACCGTGTAGTTTTTAATGCAGAGTATCGGACTTTTAGTAACGCTCACAAGCGCATAGCAGGCTCCTCCCATCAGAAGCTCACACATCAGATACAGCAATATCCGCTTGAAAAACGATAATAATTTCTTAGGGTGAAAGGCTGTAAGTATTATAAGAGCGACAATGGCAGGCTTGCAGAGCGTGATTAGCAAGGCTGTGAAAAAGCTGTTGCTCTGCGCTGCGGCAAGCAGTGAACCGATTCCGCCTATTGCCGCTGCGGCTATTTCTCTTTTAAGCGGCAGGTCGTCATGCGTTATTTTGCTTATGCACCATATGTAAATGAGTGTTATTACAGCGTTGGTAATAACTAGCACGTCAATGTATATTTTCAAAGCTCTCACCTCTTGCTTTAAGACAATTCTACACCTGACAGGCAGGCGCAAAATGTCGGAATTTCAAGGAAAAATCCTGTAACCTTTTCGTGAAAAAAATCTCTTTTTGAAAACATTATTTTTTCAGTGCGTCAACATATGACTATCACAATCAAAGGGTAAGATATATGCATAAGGTTAAAGGACACCTGATCCGAACGAGCAAGAGAAAACACTCGGAAAGTTCGGGATGGGCGAGAGCCTGAAGTCCCAACCACATATTATTTTTCTCCATCATATTTACTGTAAAAAGCAGCAGCGGACACCTTGATTTTTGGTGTCCGCTGTTGCTTTAATAATCTGTTTAAGCCTTGTCGGCACATTCCGCCGCAAGCTTTTTACGCTCTTTGTTTTCTCCTCTGCGAAAAACAAGTCTGAAAATCAGTCTTGTAAGCGGTGCTGCTGCAAATATGTTCCATATAAGAGCCATCGGAAAGTTTTTAATTACAGTTCCTGCCCACATTGCCGCAAGCTGTGAAACAGGCTCTCCGCCTAAAATCACATTGAACAAAACTGCGGCGATAAGACTCATTGACGGACACATAACAAGTACTGTGCAGCCGCCCATGTAAAGCATTTTTGTAAAAGCTCCGTCCTTTTCGTCGTCGGTTATCCTTGCAGAGAGTAAACGACCGCTCTTGTTTCCGTACAGCTCGGAAATCACAAAGACAAACACCGCCATGTACATTTCCTCCAACGCTCCTAAGAATACTTCATTTGTCATATTGCTGAAACCGCCAGGCATTGACGCATATCCGTACTGCCACGCTTTGTTGTATACCTCCATTCCAAATGCCATAAGAATTGACATTATCACTCCAAAGCATACTCCTTCAGCCTTTGTTTTAGGCATAAAATACCTCCATCTTTCTTCAGACAACAAAAAAAAACATACGAAAAAGCTGTTTCTTCGTATGCACGCTTTTTGGTGTCGGTGTTAAAATATACTGTTGATTTTAAAAATCATAAATAAAAGTATACCGCAAGTTTTTTTCACGTATATTAACTGATTGTTAAATTTTGTTCGCTGACGTTTTTTCAATTTAATCAAAAAAATGGGTTGACAAATGAGATGGAATGGGGTATAATAATAACAGCAACAGAGGTATCTGTTGAGCAGGTGACATGAGTTGCCGAGCATCTCGACGAAACTTAACAGTCGTGGCGAGATGCCTAGTGATGAAACCTTACTCATGGTCAGGGGTGTTTAAGGTGGAGCTTAGTTTATGGGGTTGCAAGTGAGCCAAGGCCTGAATAGGCTGGTGACAGCTGAAGAGAAAACTTGCATTTGAAAATAATGGAGCCTTGATGAAAGTCAAGGCTCTTTTCATTGAAAGGAAGTGAGAATATGCCCGATAAATCCTTTCTTGCGTCGGCGGCGGAGCCTGTTATCCGCTTAACTGACGGCAAGAGAAAATTTGTAGATCGCGACGCCTGCACGGCTTATATAAGCTCAATGGCTAAGCAGAGCTGTCATTTGCCAGGCTTTTTCAGCGGCAGGATTTTTCAAAAGCAGCTTGACGGCTGCGTTTACTATGAAATACCGTCAGACGGCAGTGACGAGCGGATTTTATATCTTCACGGCGGCTCTTATTTTGCGCCTCCAAATTTTCTCCACTGGGATATGCTTGTTAGAATTGCAGAGCAGACTAAAGCGCAGATTCTCATTCCTATGTATCCTCGTGCACCGATTCACACTGTAAGCTCGGCTTACAGCTTCCTGAATACCTTTTACGAGAATATTCTGGAGGATAAAAAAATCAGCTTTATGGGCGATTCGGCAGGCGGCGGACTTGCTTTGGGCTTTGCGCTGGAGCTTGCTGAAAAAGGCAAGCCCTTGCCGCAGAGAATGGTGCTTTTGTCGCCGTGGATTGACGTTTCAATGGAAAATGCCGAGATGACAGAGTACGAGGATTCAGACCCTATGCTCGGAATATACGGTCTTGCGAGAATGGGAAAAATCTGGGCAGGAAACGTCGACCTCCACGACCCTAAGGTAAGCCCGATTTACGGTGAGCTTTCGCTTTTGAGCGGCATAGATATAACTGTTTTTGCAGGCACGCACGAGATTTTTTATCCTGAAGCGCTAAGGCTTGAAAAGCGGCTTAAGGAGAGCGGCGCAGACTGTCGGCTGATTGTTGGCGAGGGAATGAATCACGTCTGGGTGAGCTACCCTATGAGAGAGGGAAGAGAGGCTATAGAGCAGATTTCAGAGCTTTTTAAAAAATAAAACGATGCACTACGCATCGGTTTATTTTTGCTATTGCATGGTTATTTTGACAGAATATTCGTTTTCAAGAACACCTGTGTTAAGCTGCATAAGCCTTGCCGCTCTGTTTTCAAGCTGACTGATTCTAAAAGCGTTTTCGCTTGTACCCTCAAGCTTTTTCAAAGATGTGGAGATGGGGATATTCCCTTTGGCGTTTCTAAGTATCTGTGCGCCTCTTTCGTTAAAGGCTAAAATTCGTATGTACGGTACGGGCAGGATGTCGCTTTTCTCAATTCCAAGCGCAAGATGAAGCACACAGCGGCGGATTCTTGCCAAAGTGACGTTTTTGGATTTTATTTTTAAGAGCAGACTCTCATAATCGTTCGGCGAATTTTCAGCTGCTTTGATTATTCTGTCAGCGACAGTTTCGCTCATTTCAGGTAGCTTCATAAGCCGTTGCTTGTCGGCGGTAAGCAGGTGGTAGAAAAGCACACTGTCGGCGGCATGAGGGTAAAGCGGAGCGGGAGGAGCAAAGCCTTTGGGGATATATTCAGTAAATTCGGGATTTTCTCTTAAAAATGAGCCGCAGGCAAAGGCACTTTCGATTGTTTCATGAGAAGTCCTGTCTATCTTCTCGTTCGTCCAGTTATGATTCATACCTATCCGCTTTATCGGCATAATGTCAGTGTCTGGACAGTGTCTTTTGAGCGCACGGATATATTCAACTGCAAGTGTGCTGTTTGGAGAAGCTAAAATTTTTGCTCCGTCTTCACCAATTTTTTCAGTGGCAGCCTGTTCAATTGCAGATGGGTATGACGCTCCGTCTGCGACAAGAGAGCGCAAAAGCTCGCTGTCTTCAAGCTCGTCAAGTGTTTTAGCGGCTTCAAGCAGCTTGTCCTTGTCAGGATATTCGCTCCCGAAAGCTAGTGTGTCGATTGAAAGCTGAGAGAGTATCTGAACGCTTGAATCGGCAAAGGTTTTCGCACTGCTGCATGAATATGGCGCAGAAAGTTCAACTACAAGATCCGCTCCGTTTTTGATTGCGGCTTGGGCACGAAAATACTTTGAGCAGCAAGCCGTTTCACCTCGCTGAACTGCCGCACCGCTCATTACAACGACAATTTTGTCCGCTCCGCTTTTGCGAACCTGCTCAAGCAGATAGGCATGACCGTTGTGAAAGGGATTAAATTCTGCGACTATTCCCACCGTTTTCATAGCTAAGTACCTCGCTTTAGATAAATCAGTCGGCTAGAAAAATTCGGTTTTCTAAAGCATAAAGCTCTCTTGACAAAACCTCATTTTCACTGTACAATAAAGATAGAAAAAAACACGAAAAAAGAAGAAAACCATGAATAAACATATTCACAAAGGACATAGATAACAAATGAAAGTTGAGCAAGCGGGATTTTCATAGCTTTCGTGAGCATGAAGTGTTGGAAATGCTGCTGCTTTTTTGTTTTCCATAGAAAAATGCAAATGAAATAGCACGAATCTTGTCAATAGGTTTGTAAATTTAGAAAATGTTATAAACGTAAATATAGACGAGCTTTGTGAGATTGACAATATTAGCAATTAGCAAAAATACAGCGGCACACTTGACATATTTTGGATCTGCATTTAATAAGCTTGGAATTACTGCGGATTCAACTGGGAATTTGCATATGCGTGAAACTATCTTTGCGTTTGTATCAGTAAATAAAGTAGAAAGGACAGCTTTGTAAGGCTATCTATCCAAATATTGCCGAGAAATTTAACACCAATGATTTTAATGTTAAGCTTTGCATAAGAGCATCAATTTCAAAATCGCGGGAAAGAGGTTCTAACAATGACAAGCGAAAAAATTTTTGCAAATGGACTGTCAAAAGTAATATTGTGTTTTCAAATAAAGAATTTGTTTTGATTTTATCAGAAAATATTGTGAAGAAGTTAAAAACATTACAGTGAGAGAAAACAAGTTTTGAGCAAGATAAAATGATAAATATTTAGGGTATGAGTGATTTTTACATCTTTTTCGTGTGACTTTTTCTATCTTTATTATACTCTAAAATCCAACTTTTTGTCAAGCACTTTTTAAGGTTAAAAAAAATCTTTATGAATGAATGATTTATCTAATGGAAAAGTTTTTTTAAAACTTGACTGTAAAAAAGAATTATGATATAATATAAAACAAGAAAGCAAGTATACCTCAAATAAAAGGAGGCAGCCATGAACCAATATAAACCAATCCCAATCGGCGTTGAGGATTTCAAGCGCTTGGTAGACGACGGCTACTATTTTGTAGACAAGACGCTTTTCATAAAAGAAATTTTAGATCGAAAAGGAGCAGTGAATCTCTTCACCCGTCCAAGACGTTTCGGCAAAACGCTGAACATCAGTATGCTCCAACGCTTTT
>JAJQCE010000003.1:0-155718 GCA_021202895.1 Ruminococcus sp.
ACAGTGAAATAACAGGATACTGTCCCTGATAAGACATATATTTCTCTCCTGCTTTAGAGATATTCAGTCCATCAAAAAGATATGAATTATCCTCATCTGTCTTTTCAAAAAAGCGTTGGAGCATACTGATGTTCAGTGTTTTGCCGAAGCGTCTGGGGCGGGTGAAGAGATTCACTGCTCCTTTTCGATCTAAAATTTCTTTTATGAAAAGCGTCTTGTCTACAAAATAGTAGCCGTCGTCTACCAAGCGCTTGAAATCCTCAACGCCGATTGGGATTGGTTTATATTGGTTCATGGCTGCCTCCTTTTATTTGAGGTATACTTGCTTTCTTGTTTTATATTATATCATAATTCTTTTTTACAGTCAAGTGGGAATTAATCTTTTCCCGTTACAATAAAATTGTTTGGTAAGTCCACAACAAACCAGTCGTTGTTTACACGCACTCATTTTCAGACTATAATTAAATCAGTGATTGCAATTACGGACTTTTCCTTGAGTCATTATGTCTGCTTTATAGACAGTCATCCACGCTTTTATTAATGAGTTTGTGTTACTCAACAGATTGAATAAATAATGATAAAAAGTATTGCTTTCGATTACAAATTTAAACATTAGTGATGTAAAATGAAGACAGCAGCTATTTATGTTTCTAAAGGCAAAAGCACAGTTGCCGTGCTAAGAGCGTTCGGAGAAGTAGTGGATTTATTAATAATGACAGCAATGACAGCGAGACTGGAAACAACTTGTTGAACTCATAAAGGTTCTGCTAGGTGAATCAAAGGTTGTTATGGAGCATACCAGTACATATTTTGAATCCATCGCACAGTTTTTTCGTGATAACGGTACATTTGTTTGCCGTAGTCAATGTGTTTTTGGCACTTGACTATGGCAAAAACTTTTTGAGAAATGTCAAGACGGACAAGAAAGAGGATTTAATCTCACTTCCTGTAACTGCTTTTTCAGGGCTTGCTGCTCCGCCGTATTAGTCTGGACAGTTTGATATTTCTTCAAGACACATATCTAAATGCAGATTATCGTCGCTCAGAAAGCAAACCGCAAGATGAACCTATATATCAGTTCATTGATAAGAAAAATTTCAAGGGAAAAAATTATTATTCCTGCAGAATCGTTGTTTCAAATAAATTTCTGCGTATTTATTATGCCAGAGTAAATGAAGCCTTAGCAAATGCTTAAGTGATTTTTTTCATAATCCTATTTGACTGCTGTTAAAAAATCTTTTTTCTTTATAAATTATTTGTGAGCTTTTATCTTTCGGTCTTTAGTTCTAAATTTCTACAAAAAAAGTCTGTCATTTTTGTGCAAAACATAAAAAGATGAGATTTTCGGGCATTTTTTTAGAGAAACCTCTAGAAAAATATAAAATGAATTGCTATAATATAAAATATATGAGATTTTTTTCGGCTTTGTCAAGTAAATATTAAAATCTCAAAGAAAAAACAAAGGAGTTTTTATTATGAAAATACTGGTCGTTAATGCAGGTTCGTCATCTCTTAAGTATCAGCTTTTGGATATGACGAACGAGTCGGTGATCGCTAAAGGAAACTGCGACAGAATTGGAATCGGCGGATACATTTCTCACAAAACCTGCACAGGAAAAACGCTCGATGCCGACTGCACGTTTGCAACTCACACGGATGCTTTTGAAAAGCTTGTCGAGGTGCTTACCACAGGAGAAACTAAGGTTTTGGATTCGATGAATGAGATTTCTGCGGTAGGGCACAGGGTTGTTCATGGAGGTGAGCTTTTTAAGGAAACCTGCATTGTAACCGATGATGTTATTGAGGCTATTCAGCAGCTTTCAGAGTTAGCGCCTGTTCACAATCCGCCTCAGGCACTGGCACTTCTTGCCTGCAAAAAGGTTTTGTCTGAGGGCGTTCCTCAGGTTGCGGTGTTCGATACTGCTTTTCACCAAACTATGCCGAAAAAGGCTTATCTTTACGGTCTGCCGTATGAATGTTACGAGGAGCTTCAGGTGAGAAAGTACGGCTTCCACGGAACCTCTCACAGATATGTTTCAGCGGAGCTTGCAAAGCTGATGGGCAAAAAGCCTGAGGAGCTTAAGATAGTATCCTGCCATTTGGGCAACGGCTCATCAATCACTGCAGTTGACGGAGGAAAGAGCGTTGACACCACGATGGGCTTTACACCGCTTGACGGACTTATCATGGGAACACGCTGCGGTTCAGTCGATCCGTCTGCAATAGATTTTGTTGAAAAGAAAAAGGGCTTTACCCCTGATGAAATGACGGCTTATATGAATAAGGAGTCAGGCTTTCTGGGAATTTCAGGAGTGTCGTCAGACAACCGTGATATAAGTGCGGCGGCAGCGCAGGGAAACGAGCGCTGTCAGATGGTCTGCGAGATGTTTTCATATGAAATCAAGAAATACATAGGAAGCTATGCGGCTGCGATGGGCGGTCTTGACGCTGTTTTGTTCACGGGCGGAATCGGCGAAAACGACGCTCCGACAAGAGCTAATTCATGTGAGGGTCTTGAATTTTTGGGAATAAAGATTGATCCTGAAAAGAACAAGGTAAGAGGCGAAGCGGCAAGAATTTCTACCGACGACAGTAAGGTTCAGGTTTGGGTAGTTCCGACAAACGAAGAACTGCTCATCGCAAGAGATACTCTGGCACTTGTTACTAAAGCTTAATTTAGGATAAAGGCTGTGCGGTATATTTTGCCGTACAGCCTTTAAAAAAATACTTGAAAAGGTACTTGCAATTTGTTCTAAAATGGTGTATAATAAGTTTATGGCTAAAGGTGCGCTTTTAAAATGTGAGCGTTTTTTAGCCAAGACAACAAAAAGGTGGAAAAAAGAAGAAAAGAAAAAATAACAAAGAGAGGATGAAACTAAATGATTATGTGTTCTCAGTGCGGTGAAAGACCCGCAGTTGTATTTATTTCACAAATGAACAATGCGGCAAATAACGACAACAACAAAATGGGAAAGGGCTTGTGCGTTGTATGCGCCAGAAAGGCAGGAATACCGCAGGTTGACGAATATATGAAAAGGCTGGGAATTACCGATGAGGATATTGACGAGCTTGCTAATATTTCTAAGGATCTGGTCGATGACGGAGATTCGTTTGAATTTGGCGGAAGCTCGACTATGCCTGAGGTTTTTAACAATATGATGAACAGCTTTGGAAATTTAAACAGCGATGGATCTCAGCCGCCTGCAAATGTACCTAAGAAGAAAAGGGAAAAGAAAGCTAACGGCAAGTCGGCTTCAAACGGTGAGGAAAAATTCAAATATCTCAACACCTACTGCACTAATTTATCTAAGAGAGCTGAAAACGGCGAGCTTGACGCAGTAATTGGCAGACAGCGTGAGATTGACAGAGTTATTCAGATTCTTTCACGCAGACAAAAGAATAACCCCTGTCTTATCGGTGAACCCGGCGTAGGTAAAACGGCTATAGCGGAGGGAATAGCACAGCGTATCTGCGATGAACAGGTGCCGTTTGATTTGCGTAAAAAGAGAATTTATCTGCTTGATATGGCGGCTCTGCTTGCGGGAACGCAGTTTCGAGGACAGTTTGAAAGCCGCTGCAAGGGGCTTATCAACGAGGTTAAGAAGCACGGCAACGCTATACTCTTTATAGATGAGCTTCATTCCATTGTCGGAGCAGGAGATTCTGAGGGCAGTATGAATGCCTCCAACATACTTAAGCCTGCGCTTTCAAGGGGCGATATTCAGGTTATAGGTGCGACTACATTTAAAGAGTACAGAAAGTATATAGAAAAGGATGCGGCGCTTGAACGGCGTTTCCAGCCTGTGACGGTAAACGAGCCTACTGTAGAGGATACCGTTAAAATGCTTGAGGGAATCAAGAAATACTACGAAGCGCACCACAAAATCAAGGTTGGTGAAACGATTGTAAGAGAGTGTGCGATTTTGTCCGAACGCTACATTACCGACAGATACCTCCCTGACAAGGCGATAGATTTGCTTGACGAGGCTTGTGCTTACGCTTCTATAAGGAACAATTCAATTGAAGAGTGCAAGCGTGTTTCAGCGGAATATAACGCCGAAACACAAAAGCTCAATGAGATGGAAAACAACAGCGATGAGCCTGATTATGAGCTTATAGCCGAGCAGAAGATGAAGTGCCTGACGCTTGAGGACAGACTGAACGAGCTGCGCCCAGCAGCAGAAGCAGCAGAGGTTACGGAGGCTGATTTAGCGCACGTCATTGAGGTTTGGACTGGTATTCCCGCAAATAAAATCGAGGAAACCGAGTATGAAAAGATACGCTCGCTTCCCGATGCGCTTTCTAAGCGTGTAATTGGACAGCAACAGGCGATAGACGTCGTATGTGCGGCGGTTAAGAGGAGCAGAGTTCACCTGACAAAGAGAATCAGACCTGCGTCTTTTATCTTTGTAGGACCTACAGGAGTCGGAAAGACAGAGCTTGTAAAGGTGCTTGGCGAAACGCTTTTTGACGAAACAGAGCCGCTTATCAGAGTAGATATGTCGGAATATATGGAGCGTCACTCGGTGAGCAAGCTTATAGGTTCTCCTCCTGGATATGTAGGCTTTGACGAGGCAGGACAGCTTACCGAAAAAATAAGGCGCAGACCCTACTCGGTGGTGCTGTTTGATGAGATTGAAAAGGCGCATCCCGATGTGATGAATATCATGCTTCAAATTTTAGACGAGGGAGAAATTCACGATGCACAGGGACGTCTTGTGTCCTTTAAGAATACCGTTATCGTAATGACGTCAAATGCAGGTTCGACCGACAGAGATACAGGAGTGGGCTTTAACAAGACTGACGCTGAAATCTCTAAGGACAAGGCTATGAAGGCTTTAAGAGAGTTCTTAAGACCCGAATTTATCGGCAGAATAGATGAGATAGTCGTCTTTAATCCGCTTACCAAGGACGACTACAAGAAAATTGCGGCGCTTATGCTTAATGAAACTAAGGAGGCGCTTGCTGAGAGGGCGATAAGCCTTTCTCACACCGACAATGCGCTTGAGGTTATCGCCGACAAGTCGTTCGGACAAAAGCTGGGCGGCAGAGATATACGCAGAGTTATCCGCAAGCAGGTAGAGGATAAGCTTGCAAATATAATCATCATAAGCGGCGAGGGAGCAATAGGAATGGCTCTGATAGACGCTTTGGATGGTGAAATTGTTATAAAAACTCAATAATGCTTCAAGGGCGAAGCGGATTTTAAACACCGCTTCGCTCCTTTTTGTCTGCGCAAAATGTAAAATTTCAATGATGATTGTATATTTACAGTATTAAATTATAAAAAAACGCCGATATTTCCCACTGCTCAAACGCTTTAATATTGGCAAAAAGACGGTAAAAGTATAGATTTAAGCTGCGCAGAGCACAAAAACGTTTTATTTTAAAACCAATTCATGCTTTGTTGATGAAATTGTCAGCGAAATATGATACAATAATATTATTAAGGATAGATATGATTAAAAACAGGAGGAAAAGCTATGGCAAAAACTACTTCAAAATCCAAGACTATCACCAAGGAGGAGCTGAAAAAGCAGTTTGTAGACGTACTGCACAACGATTTTCAGACAACGCCTGACGAAGCGAGCGACCAGCAGGTTTACGAGGCGCTGACTAAAATTGTAGTCGGTATTTTAAAGGCTAAGCGCCGCCACTTTACAGTAAAGAACAGGTCTGAGGGCAAGAAAAAGGTTTACTATCTGTCGATGGAGTTTCTGATGGGCAGAAGCCTGAAAACCAGCATTTACAACCTTGAAATGGTTGATGAAACGGTGTCGATGCTTAAGGATTTCGGAATTTCCATCAAGGGAATTTACGAAATGGAGCCTGACGCAGGACTTGGAAACGGAGGACTCGGCAGACTTGCGGCTTGTTATCTTGACGCTTTAGCGGCAGACGGCTATCACGCTACGGGATATTCTATTTTGTACGAGTATGGAATTTTCAAGCAAAAGCTTGAAGATGGCTGGCAGACTGAGCTTCCGGACAATTGGCTTCCAGGCGGCTCTGCGCTTTTGGTTTCAGTTCCGTCAGCGGCTATTGAGGTTCGCTTTGACGGAAATTTAAGAGAATACTGGGACAACAGCTTCCACTGTGTAGAGCTTGAAAACTACACCTCTGTTCTGGCTGTACCGTATGATATGTACGTTTCAGGCTATGACAGCGAGGCAGTATCAAAGCTTCGTTTGTGGAAAGCGGAGGTTCCGTCCTTTGACATGGCTATGTTCAACAAGGGCGATTACTCAAAGGCTCTTGGCAGAAACATTATGTCGCAGGCTATAACAAAGGTTTTGTATCCGAACGACAACCATGCGGAGGGCAAATCGCTCCGTCTGCGTCAGCAGTATTTCATAGTAGCGGCTTCGGTAGGAGATATAGTAAACACGCACATGAACGTTTACGGAACGCTTGACAATTTAGCCGACAAGGTTGCGATTCACATAAACGACACCCACCCGACTTTGGCGATTCCCGAGCTTATGAGAATTATGCTTGACGACTGCGGATATGACTGGGATCAGGCATGGAATATTGTAACAAAAACCTTTGCGTATACAAACCACACTGTAATGCCTGAAGCGCTTGAAAAGTGGGACTGCAATCTTTTAAAGAGCGTCACGCCCAGAATTTTCTCAATTATTGTTGAAATAAACAAGCGTTACTGCCGTCAGCTGTGGGAAAAGTATCAGGACGAAGCAAAGGTTACTCATATGTCGATAATTGAAAACAACATGGTTAAGATGGCGACACTCTGCGTTCACGCAAGTCACCATGTAAACGGAGTCGCAAAGATTCACTCTGAAATTATCAAGAAGGAAACCTTTAAGGACGAGTACGACTACACGCCTGAGAAATTCACCAATGTCACAAACGGCATTGCCTATAGAAGATGGCTTTACCAGTCCAACGCAGGACTTACCGCGCTGCTGACTGAGTGCATAGGAAAGGAATTTTTAAAGGACGCTTCAAAGCTTAGCGCATTCAATAAGTTTGCAAACGACAAGGCAGTGCTTGAAAAGCTGCTTGAGATTAAGAAAGCGAACAAGGAGAGCTTTGCTAAATATGTAAAGAACGAGTACGGAGTAATTTTAAACACCGATTCTATTTTTGACGTTCAGGTAAAGCGTCTGCACGAGTACAAGCGTCAGCAGCTAAATGCGCTCAACATCATAGCCGAATACAACTATCTCAAGGCAAATCCCGACGCTCCGTTTGTTCCAAAGACCTATATCTTTGCGGCAAAGGCGGCTCCAGGCTACTACATGGCGAAGCAGATTATCAAGCTCATCTGGAACATCTCTCAGGAGCTTAAAAAGGACAAGAAGCTTAATGAAAAGCTCAACGTAATTTTTATGGAGGACTACTGTGTTTCGCTTTCAGAAATACTAATGCCTGCGGCGGACATTTCCGAGCAGATTTCGCTTGCAGGAACTGAAGCCTCAGGAACTGGAAATATGAAGCTTATGATTAACGGTGCGGTAACGCTTGGAACGCTTGACGGAGCAAACGTTGAGATTCACGAGCAGGTCGGAGATGAAAACATTCTGCTGTTCGGAATGAACGTTGACGAGGTTGAAGCCGCAAAGCCTAACTATAGACCGATGGATTTCTACAATTCAAACGGAGTGCTTAAGGGTGCGGTTGATATGCTTGAAAGTGGTATAAACGGTGAAAACTTCCATGAAATTTCCAACACACTCAAGAACGTTGACACCTATATGGCATTTGCCGATTTTGCCTCATATCAGGCGGCTCAAAAGCGAGCAAGCGAAAGCTACAGCGATCCGCTCAAGTGGGCTAACATGAGCCTTGCGAACATCGCAGGCGCAGGAATTTTCTCGGCGGACAGATCCGTTGAGGAATATGCACAGAATATTTGGAAGCTTAATAAGTAAAAAGCATAAAAAAGACTGCGAATTTAACGCAGTCTTTTTTTTGTATCACTTATTCTTACTATAAACCTCATACTCGTCCCAGATTTTCTCTAGCTTTTCAAAGCTTTCCCGAACCGACTGCTCACAGCTTTTTGAAACGGCAGCAATCAGAGCGTTTATCAGGCTAAGAGGTGCCGCAAGCGAATCGGCGAAGGAGTTCATATCGCTCCTTGCCAAAAGCAAATCGTCCGCATGGGGAGCTAAGGTTGAAGCGTCCGAATCGGTGAGCGCAATGACATGAGCGTTCTGATTTTTGGCATATTTGAGCATTTGCTCGGTCTGACGGGAATATCTCGGAAATGAAATTCCGATAATCACGTCCTTTTCGTTAATCCTCATAAGCTGCTCGAAAAGCTCGCTTGTCGTGGTGTTCCTCACCTGCCGTACTCTGGGAAACATCAGTGAAAAATAGTAGTTGAGAAATTTTGCAAGCGGCTCTGCGCTTCTTGCTCCTAGAATATAAATGGTGTCGCTGCGAATTATCGCATTTACTGCATTGGTAAAGTCGGTTTTTGAGGTTTCCTCAAGCGTTCGCCGTATGTTTTCTGCATCTCTTAACAGTACTTGGTTTAAAATGTCTTCGCCGCTGATTATGTCGCTCGTCATCTCTATTCGTTGAACGCTTGTCAGCTTGTTTCTCATGAGCTTTCTGAGCGAACGCTGCAAAGCAGGATAGCCGTCAAAGCCAAGCATATAGGCAAACCTCACAACGGTAGATTCGCTAACTCCGACCTTCTCGCCGAGCTTCTGAGCCGTCATGTACGCCGCCTTGTCGTAATGCTCCTTTATGTATTGCGCAATCAGCCTGTGACCCTTTGAAAAATCCGCAGACCGCTCATCTATAATTTCAAATAAATCCATTTCCATAGTTTTTACCATCCCAATAAAATCATTCAAACATTTTCTTCGTCCTTTCAGCAAGCCGCTTGCGCCGTTTTTCGGTTAGAGCTGCATTGTATTTAAGCTTGCCTCTAACCTCCTCGTAAAGCGAACCCTCCTCTAAGCATTCAAGCTCTTTGGCATCAACTAAGCGGCTGTTTGAATTTTCATCAATCAGCACCGCAACACCGTTTTCTATTCTGTCTAAAGAGAAAATCATTCCTTACCGCTCTCCTCTACACTAAGTCCCTCTCCGTCCGAAAGAAAGGTTATACTCCCATCCTCTGCGGTTATGTAAACTGTTGGCGAATATTTTTTTATCCTTATAAGCGTTTCCTCGTCGGGATGACCATACTTGTTGTCTACTCCGCAGGAAATAACCGTGTAGCTTGGCATTACTGCGGCAAGAAATTCCGAGCTGCTTGAGGTGTCGCTGCCGTGATGAGCCGCTTTAAGCACATCTGCCGAAAGATCTACGTTGCGCTCTAAAAATTCCGCTTCTTCCTCAAGCTCGCAGTCGCCTGTTATCAAAAAGCTGTTTTCTCCGTGAATTATCTTGACGAGAACAGAGTAGTTGTTCTTGCTTGAATATTCTCCCTGTGGAGCGTAGGTTTGTATCTCGCACGAGCCGAGAGTAAAGCTTTCGTCCGCCGCCGCATGGAATTTCAAATCCTTAGCATCCATTGAATCGAGAAGATTCTCATAAACCGCCGTTGTCGGGACAAGCGAATCAGGCATTTGTGTCGTTATAATCGTGCCAATTTCAAAGGTGTCTACAATTTCAGCCGCTTCACCCATGTGATCTGCATCCATATGCGTTATCACAAAGTATTCAAGCTCCTCTACACCCTCGTCCTCAAGGTGGTTGATCACCGTGTTGTCGCTGTCGCGATCTCCTGTGTCAATCAGCATATAGCTGCCGTCCGAGCAGACAAGTGTTGAATCGCCCTGACCCACATCAATAAATTCAACGGTCGTGTCAGCCTCCTCCTGCGCTTCGCTCTTTTCAACGGTAACCGATGATGAGGAGCTGTCAGTGTCGGGAAGTCCATTTTTGCCGATATAGTACGAAGCTAACGCTATAATAAGCACAAAAATCGAAAAGAGCAAATCCTTTACAAATTTTTTTTGACTTCTGCTAGGCTTCTTTTTTGATTTCTTTGAATCTGCCATTTTTTACCTCTATTTTCCTTGTCGCTCGTACCATTCTTCCTTGGTAAGATAAATCTTTCTCGGCTTTGCGCCCTCCTGCGGCCCTATAATTCCCATAGCTTCAATGTCGTCCATTATCCTTGCTGCTCTCGGGAAACCAAGCTTTAGCTTGCGCTGTAAAAACGCAGTGGAGGCATTGCCTGTTTCAACAATAATCGTTATCGCCTGATTAACTAAATCATCATCAGGGTTAATTGAAATTTCCGCTTCGTCCTCGTTCTTAGGCTTAGGCATATTTTCCTCAACCTCGTGAATTACATTCTGATCGTACTCTGCTCCCTGCTCGTTTTTCAGGAAGCTTACTACCGCTTTAATTTCTGCTGTAGAAGAAAATCCGCTCTGAATACGAAGCGGTTTAGGATAGCCTACAGGCTTGTAAAGCATATCGCCCTTGCCGAGAAGCTTTTCCGCTCCCACTTCGTCTAAAATTACGCGAGAGTCTGTGTTGTTTGAAACCATAAGCGCAGTTCTTGACGGAATGTTTGCCTTGATAAGTCCTGTGAGTACGTCCACTCTCGGCGACTGTGTGGCTATAAGCATATGCATTCCTGCCGCACGGGCAAGCTGTGCTAAGCGCATTACCGATTCCTCAACCTCGTTTTTTGCCGCAAGCATAAGGTCTGCAAACTCGTCAACGACAATTACAATCTGTTCAAGCGGAGTACGCTCACATTCAGGGTCGCTTTGCCGCATTTCCTCAACCATAGCGTTGTAGTCCTCAAGATTTTTGGTACCGTTAGCTTCAAACAGCTTGTAGCGGCGCATCATTTCGTTCACCGCCCAGCTCAAAGCTCCCGCAGCTTTAAGAGGCTCGGTTACAACCGGAATCAGCAGATGAGGTATGCCGTTGTAGACTGGAAACTCAACCTTTTTCGGGTCTATAAGTATAAGCTTAACCTCGTCAGGGGAGGCATGATAGAGAATGTTAAGTATAATCGAATTGGTAAAAACGCTCTTTCCTGAACCTGTAGTTCCTGCAATAAGCATATGCGGCATATTCGCAATGTTTCCGATTATAATATTGCCCTCTATGTCCTTGCCCACCGCAAAGGAAAGCTTGCCCTTTGCACGGCGGTAGTCCTCGCTGTCTATAAGTTCACGCATTGACACATTGTCTCGGTGGTTGTTCGGTATCTCTATTCCTATAGCAGGCTTACCAGGAATCGGTGCTTCAATACGCACGCTGTCTGCGGCTAAATTAAGTGCTATGTCGTCAGCCAGTGATGTTACCTGCTTTACCTTGACGCCTGCCGCAGGCTGAAGCTCAAAGCGTGTTACCGACGGACCACGGTGTATGCCGACAATTCTCGTTTTAACGCCGAACGTTTCAAGCGTTTCCACAAGCTTTGAGGATTTGTCGGAGATTTCACGCTGAATGTCCTCGTCAGAAGCCGTTCTGTTTGTTTCCTCAAGCAACTCGACAGGCGGATAAACATAGGTTGAAACCTTTTCTGTTTTTTCGCTTTCAAACATAGCGGTTTGCCCGTTAGGCTCTACTATAACATTTTCTTTTCTGCGTTTCTTACTCTTAGGCTCTTTCGCAGCGTTCTTTATAAGCTCGTCAAGCGCAATCTGTTCGGCAAGCTTTTGCTTTTCAACCTTAACCTGCTGTGACGGCGAAAGCTCTTTTTCGTTCTCGTCAGACAGTGGAGCTTCAAATTCCTCCGCACGCTTTTTAGCCTCCTCCTCTTCACGCCTTAAGGACGCTAAATGCACCATCGCAAAGTCTGTGCTGCGCTTTTTCCTCTCTCTTTTTGGCTGTTCTACAGGCTGCGGAGGGAAAAACTCCTGCTCGTTTTCACGCTGTGCCGCACGCTCCGCTCTGTCCTGCGCTATCGCCCTTGCAGAGCCTGTGAAGGGCTTGGACAAGGCTCTCAAAAGCTGCGGAAGAGTTATATCAGAAAGCAGAAGCGCAAAAAGAATTATCAGCAAAATTATCAGAATTTTTGCTCCTAAGCTTCCGAAAAGGCTCACCAGCGACCAACCAAAAACTGCGCCTGCGAGTCCGCCGCCGTTTAAGCTTACTCCCTCAAGGTAAAGCCCTCTTAGCTTGAGCCAGAAGCTTGCTCCCTCAACCTCGCCGCCGAAGAAAATCTGCGCCGCTCCGCTTAGAAGCAGAATCATCACCAACCCCTGCACAGCCCTTGAAATTACTGCGCTTTTGGACTTTTCCGAAGCGATAGTGAGCGCCATGTAGATTATGAAAATGCCGAATACAAAAACGCTTGCGCCTAACATACCTCTGTTAAAGTCATAGAGAATTTTCCACAGTCCATCACCCTTGACAAAGGTAAGTATAATCTCAAATATCCCGTAAAAGAAAAGTACAAAAGACCAAAAACGGCGAAGCTCTCTGAATTTAGCCTGATCCGCCGTGGAAGCTTTATTGTTCTTTTTAGCTGAAGCTGAAGACGTAGATTTTGTTTTTGCCGCCGTCTTAGATGAACCTGTTTTCTTTTCCGCCAATTTATGTACCTCTTTTTCTATGTATGCGGACTTTTTTGTCCGCTTAGTTTTTTTCAATTTCCTTGTAAAGCCAGTCAATAGCGTCCGAAAGTCCGCCGAGCGAATCAATCAGACCGCAGTCAACCGCTGCTTGTCCGTCAATAACCGTTCCCATATCCATTACAATTTCGCCTGTCGCCATCATAAGCTCACGGAATTTCTTTTCACCTATAGACGAATTTTGAGTGATAAATCGTACAATTCTGTCCTGCATTTTTTGAAAGTAGAAAATAGTCTGCTCTACTCCGACAACAGGACCGTTCATTCTGACAGGGTGGATAGTCATCGTTGCGCTGGGAACAATAAACGAACGTTTGGCGCAGACTGCAAGCGGTACGCCGATAGAATGACCGCCGCCTAAAACAATAGACGCAGTAGGCTTTTTCATTCCTGCAACAAGCTCCGCAATCGCAAGCCCTGCTTCAACATCGCCGCCTACAGTGTTAATCACAATCAGCAACCCGTCAACACTTTCGTCTTGCTCAACTGCTACAAGAGCGGGAATGATATGCTCGTACTTTGTAGTTTTGTTGTCGGGTGGGAGAATGTAATGACCCTCTACCTGACCTATAATGGTTAAGCAACTGATATTATGCTTGCCGCCCGAAGCAGAAGCTATTCCGAACTCCTTTATCGAAGCTCCGTTTTGCTCGACTGCGTCTTTTTCTTCACACGGTGCCAAAGCAGGCTCGGCGTTGTCTGAAAAGCTCCACTGTGACAGCGCAAAGCAGTAATCGCCGCTGAAATAGTCTGTTTTAATTTTTTTATTCTTATGCTTTTTTGACTTTGACATATAAAAACCTCCGCATTGCCTTTGCGCTTCTTATGTATATTATGAGCGATAGTCTCAAAAAATATGCGCAAAAAACATTTAGCTACGAGGCTTTAATTCTTCCTATTTTAATTATAACACATAAGAGCGAATTTGTCAAGTCAAAGAGAAAGAATATGCTGTATTTTGCCTGCTTGTATCTGGAAAATGAGCAATAAATTTGTTTGTGCCGCATTTTTGCTTGACATAAAAAACAAAATGTGCTATAATAATTCAAGCAAGCAGTTTAAAGACTGTACAGGGTATGTTGAAACTCTGAAAGCCTAAACGTTGATTTTAACAATTTTTTTGGAGAAAAAAGTATGAGCATCTGGGACGCATTTAATAAAATTTCGTCGCCTAAGTCAAACTTAGGCGGCAGGATAGAATACATCATTGCAGGGCTTGGAAATCCCGGGATTTCCTATGAGGGTTCAAGGCATAACGCAGGATTTATGGCGGTTGAAGCTTTAGAAAAAAAATATGGCTTTGAACTTAAAAGTCATAAATTCAAAGCTCTTGTCGGCGAAGCGGTGATTGCGGACAAGCGTGTCTTGGTTTTAAAGCCGCAGACCTATATGAACAACAGCGGCGAAGCGATAGCTCAGGCGGCTGATTTTTACAAGCTTGACGCTGACAACATAATCGTAATTTTTGACGATATTTCGCTTGAACCTGGGAATATCCGTATCAGACGAAAGGGAAGCTCAGGCGGTCATAATGGAATTAAGAGTATAATTGAACTGCTTGATTCGGAGGATTTTCCTCGTATCAAGCTTGGAGTGGGCGCAAAGCCGCACAGGGATTATGATCTTGCCGACTGGGTTCTCGGAAAATTCACCGATGAGCAAAGGCAGTCTTTTGATTCAAGGCTTGACGATGTTTGTGATGCTGTAGAGCTTATTTTAAGCGGCAAAATCGATGAGGCTATGAATAACTACAACTAGAGCGTGTTGAACGACAGTGTCAACACACCCTGAATAAAATGCTTTAAAAATTCGTTCTCTGAGCGGATTTTTTTCTGACTTTTTTGATATTTGTCCTTCCTAAAATGTAATCGACTGAAACATCATAGAAGTCCGCAAGTATCAAAAGATGTTCAACGGGAATGGTCAGCACTCCTCTTTCATATCTTGAATAAACTGTCTGACTTGTAAAAAGTAGCTTTGCCACTTCAGTTTGTGTCAGGTCAGCGTCCTCACGCAAATCCCGCAGTCTTTGAAAATACATAAATTTAGCTCCTTATTTTTGTGCATTTTGACGAAATTTATTTAGTACCGTTCGGTACTATTGACTTTATCATATTCTTGTGATATAATATGGTTATTAGTACTTTTAGGTACTAAAATTTATTGCAAGAGAGGTTTTTAAAATGGAAGAGGAGATTTATCTGCACAAAAAGGAGCTTGTAAAATGCCTTATTTGTGTTGCAATTGGTATTGTGGTAGGAATAGCGATGCTGGTTGAGCAGGGCGGCTTTGGCGGAGAGTCGCTTGCTGTGGTTATTGTTGGCAGTATTTTAGTTTCGCTTTTATTCGGAATATTTATCGGTGGAGCGATAATAGGATGGATGAAGCTGCCAAGTCTGCCGTTTACAATAGGCGGCGACGCCGCATGGATATTCGTGGGATTATTCATTCAATTTATCTATCGTTTTATGGGCGCATTTTTTCTTGGCTGGGCATTTTTGCTTTACTACCTTATCAAGGATATTATTTTCCTGATTGTACATCGCACAAAAAGCGAGTAAAATTTTTATTAAGGCTTGAGTGACATTTGCTTTTGATATTATGGAGGATAAAAAATGTTTGATGATTCGATCGGCTCTGCTGTGGCTAGGATAGTTATTAAGCTAGGCTTGTCAATAGCAGTTTTGATTTTTGGAATGAAGCTTTTGGACTTCAATAAATATACTATAAGCGAGCTTATTTTAGGCAGTATAGCTTTAGTTTTTCTGATATACATGGTGGTGACTGTTGTAGTATTTACATTAAAAATTGTCGGAATCATTGACGAATTTATCTTTCCGTTTGTTCCTAAATATTCAATCGGGGATAGCTCCTATGGCAGCTATGAGTTCAGTATTGTTTCTGCAATAATAATTGGTGTTTTGATATATTTTGGATATAAATTTGAAAAAAATACAGCAATACCCAAGTATAACGAGATCGTTGCAGAGCTAGGGCTTAGCACTGATCAGCAGTACTATGTGTTTGCAGGGCTAGGATTACTGTTTTTTGTTGTAGATGTTATTCGCCTTATCGCTGCAATAAGAAACAATTAAGGGATTAGGCACACAAAAAGCACCTGACGAGTTTTTCACATTTTTGAATAAAAGCTCAATTATTTTTAGATATTGCACTTGAAAAACGGTTCCGCTTGTGGTATAATAAAAACAAGCGGAGCTTTTTCTTTGTAAGTAAAGCTTCAAGCTTCGGCATAAATGTGCATAAAGTTGATGTATATACAGCTAAAGCTCATTTTATTAGCTTTAATAGGGCGAACATTGTCATATTTGGCAATGTCCGTCCGTTTGTGCGTGGAAGGGTAAACGGCATGAATATATTTAAGGATATTTTGGAAAAAACAAGCTTTTTTAAAGAGCTTCACAAAACCTTGTCAGGAGGCTTTTCACCAGTGTATGTCACAGGTGTTTCGGCTGTTCACAAGGCGCATATAGCATATTGCTTAAGCGGAGATTCACCGATTTTGATGATTTGCAACGATGAAGCGGCGGCTTTAAAGACTGTGGAGGATATAAACACCTTTGCTGATTTTCCGACTGCCTGCCTTTTTCCTGAAAAGGAGCTTGTCTATGCGGCAATGGAGGGGGCTTCGTCTGATTATGAGCATAAGAGAATAGAAGCTTTGTCGCTTATACGCACGGGCAGGAGAAGAGTGCTGTGCGCTTCCTGCACAGCGGCTTTACAGGCAACAATTCCGCCTGGAACGCTGGATAAATACAGCTTTGAAATAAGCGCATCGCAGGAGCTTGCGACAGACGACTTGATAAATAAGCTTTTAGCTTCAGGCTACAGCCGTTGCGATATGGTCGAGGGTCAGGCGCAGTTTTCGGTTCGCGGCTCGGTGATTGATATTTTTCCAGTGTCAGAATCAAGACCGATAAGAATAGAGCTTTGGGGAGATGAGGTTGACAGTATTTCATATTTTGATACCGATTCTCAGCGCAGAACTGACAGTGTAGAAAGCGTCACCGTTTTCCCATCGCTTGAAATTATCTTTGAATCCTTTGAACAACTGAATGAAAGGCTTGACGAGCTTTCAAAGCGTGTAAGAGGAGCGAACGCTGATAAAATCCGCAGTCATTTAGCGTACGATTCAGAGCTTGCTCAGGCAGGAATTTCGCTTTCAAATCTTGATAAGTACTATTCACTTGCCTATGAAAAGCCGTCATATGTGTTTGACTATTTTGAAAATGCAGTCTGCATAATGTCAGAGTACACCTCTTCGCTTGAAAATATCCGTAGCTCGCTTTCACAACGCAGAGAGGAGCTTAAGCTTTTGTACGAGGACGGCGTGCTTTTCAAAGGGCTTGATCTGCCGCAGCCTGATGTAGCTTCACTTGCAGAAAATGCGCTCAAAATGCCGTGCGTTTTTTTGGATACCTTTATGCGCCAAAACGGAAATGTGCATTTTAAAAAGCTGATAAACACCGACTGCCGTCAGACGGCAGGCTGGGGAGGGAGCAGCTTGGCGCTTGAAGAGCAGCTTCATGAGCTTGTAGACGATGGCTACAGCGTTGTTTTGCTTGCAGGCTCTGAAAAAACTTTGCCGATTATAATTAACGACTTGAGACAGGATGGATTTGACGCAGTTGAAATTTCAAAGGAAAGCCAGCTTGAAGCAGGTGTGATTTATGCTAAGACAGGCTCTCTCTCGGCAGGAATAGATTATCCTTACGCAAAATGCGCAGTAATTACCCAGCTTAAGGCAATGACGGCAAAGCGCAAAAAGCCTCGCTATAAAAAGGGCGATGAGATAAGCTCGCTTTCAGAGCTAAGCGTCGGCGATCTGGTTGTTCATTCAATGCACGGAATCGGCAGATTTTCAGGAATACAGAGCATTGAATCAGGAGGTATTAAAAAGGATTATATCAAGATAAAATACGCAGGAACGGACGTGCTGTATGTTCCCGTAACACAGCTTGATTTGGTTTCACGCTATGTAAGCGGCGGCAATGATGAGAATGTGAAGCTGCACAGACTTGGTTCAAGCGAATGGCAGCGCACCCGCAGCAGAGTTCGTTCTGCGGTAAAGGATATGGCGCAGGAGCTTACTACACTTTACGCACAGCGTCAGCAGGCGCAGGGCTTTGCCTTTTCGCCCGACAACGACTGGCAGCTTGATTTTGAAGAGCGGTTTGACTATCAAGAAACGGACGACCAGCTCAGATGCGTCCGTGAAATCAAGCAGGATATGGAAAGAGCCGTTCCAATGGATCGCCTTTTGTGCGGAGATGTCGGATTTGGAAAAACCGAGGTCGCTTTTCGTGCGGCGTTTAAGTGCGTGCTTGATTCAAAGCAGGCAGCGATTTTAGTACCCACAACGGTTTTGGCTTGGCAGCATTATCAGACGGCGATTAAGCGTTTTGAGCATTTTCCAATAAAGGTTGAGATGCTCTCACGCTTTCGCTCCGCTTCACAGCAGCAGGCGACTATACGTGAGCTTAAGAGGGGAACTGTTGATATAGTTATCGGTACTCACAGGCTTGTACAAAAGGACGTGGGCTTTAAGGACTTGGGGCTTGTGATAGTTGACGAGGAGCAGCGCTTCGGAGTTGCGGCTAAGGAGAAGCTAAAGGAGCTTTTCAAGGGAGTAGACGTGCTTACGCTTTCTGCAACGCCTATTCCCAGAACGCTTAATATGGCGCTTTCAGGGATAAGGGATATGTCGGTTATCGAGGAGCCGCCGCAGGACAGACAGACGGTACAGACCTATGTAATAGAGCATGATATGGGGGTAATCGTTCAGGCTGTAAGTAAAGAGCTTAGACGAGGTGGACAGGTTTACTATCTTCACAACCGTATTGACAGCATTTATTCAACCGCACAGAAGCTTTCGGAGCTTTTGCCTGACGCAAAAATAGGAGTTGCTCACGGCAGGCTTGCGGAATATGAGCTTAGTGAAATCTGGCGGCAGCTTGTAGAGGGCGAGATAAATATCCTTGTCTGCACGACGATAATTGAAACGGGAGTGGACGTGAGCAATGTCAATACTCTTATAGTCGAGGACGCAGACAAAATGGGCTTGTCACAGCTTTACCAGCTAAGAGGACGCGTAGGACGCTCAAGCAGACGAGCCTATGCCTATTTTACCTTCAAGCGAGGCAAGGTGCTTTCAGAGGTAGCTTCCAAACGGCTGGAGGCTATGAAGGAATTTACAAAGTTCGGCTCAGGCTTTCACATTGCAATGCGCGACCTTGAAATAAGAGGTGCAGGTTCAATTTTAAGCAGCCGTCAGCATGGTCATATGGAGGCGGTAGGGTATGACCTTTATCTTCAGATGCTCAATGAAGCAATAGCCGAGCAAAAGGGAGAAGCGCCTCCGCCGTCGCCTGAAGACTGCATGATTGACGTTATGATTGACGCTTATATTCCTGAATACTATATAGAAAGCGACCTGCTGAGGATTGATGCCTACAGAAAGATAGCGTCAATTGTAACAGAGGAGGATTCAAGGGACGTTTTAGACGAGTTTATAGACAGATACGGCGAGCCGCCCGCTCCCGTTGTCGGACTTATCAATGTTGCCCTGATAAGAAATACAGCGTCAAAGCTGGGAATAAGGGAAATTACTCAAAGGGAAAGGAAAGTGTTTTTCTATATGCGTGACGTCAAAAGCGAATATGTAACTGCGCTTTTTAAAGCTTTTGATAACAGAGTCAGATTTTTACAGGGAGAGCAAATGGGATTTAGCGTTGAAACGCTCAAATCACAAAAGCCTGTGCAGCTGATTAACGAGGTTACCAATTTGCTTAAGGATTATCAGAGCTAGTACCGCATATGCTTTTTTGCGAATTTTACGCTCTGGTTTTTGCACGTATTAGTCAAAAATAAGTTGAGGTTTTTGTGTATAATGACGATTGATTTTTATTGAAAAAGATTGTATAATTAAATGAGGGAATTTTAAAACAAGAATTTTGGAAATTCTTCTTACATCAAAGGCTTTTGCTTTTGACTAAACAAGATTATGAAAGGACTGGTTTTTGAATGATTTTTAAAAGAATAGCGGCTCTTGCCTGCACTTTAGCGGCGGCAAGCGTATTTGCAGTCAGCGCCTCTGCTGAAAACTATGCAACGGCGGGGATTGCGTGGATGATTAAGGATGAGTGGGAGCACCGCAATGCGGTTGGTCTTGAAGCGTTAAACGAGATGGAAACGGATCAGATTACCTGTCATCACGAGGACGTGAACATTACGGGAAACGGCGATTATACCGTACTGTTTTCAGGCTGGTGCCCTACAAACGAGAATTTGCAGTTTGATGTAGGAACGCTTGGACTAAGCACTGATTTAGACGTTGACGCTTATCCTGACTGTGTTATCACTCTTACCGACTGCACGATTGACGGCGTTACCTACACCTTTAACGAGCAGCCTGAGTTTGAGGAGGACGGCGACTATCACATTTTAAAGATTAAGAATGCTTACGGAGTGAATGCGGATACTACTCCTGAGATGGACGTCAAGCAGTGGAACACCACAGATCCCATCACAATCAACTTTAGCGTTTCAGGCTTGCCTGAGGACAAAATTGAGGACAACGAGGACGAGGTTATCGTGATAGATTACGTTTCATCGGCTTCTGATGAGGAGGAATCAGCGGAGGACGAAAGCGCAGAGGAATCTGTTGAAGAAAGCAGTGCGGACGAAAGCACGGCGGCTTCCGACACAGATTCTGTTGAGGAGTCCGATACAGAGTCTTCATCCTCGCTTTCATTACTTACCATCAGCCTTATAGCTCTTGCGGCGGTTGTGGTTATAGTTGTAATTATCGTTATTATAATTAAAACGGGCAAGAAAAAATCATAAAGAATAAATAAAGCAGCCAAGGTTTAAAAGCTTTGGCTGCCTTTTTTGTGTTATTACTCTTCTGCGCTTTCAGCAGGTTCTTCGGTTTTGTTGAGATTTTCAACCGCAGCGATTGTTTCTCCGATGTCGGTGAGATTTTTCTGCAAAATGCTCTGTGCCTGTGTAAGCGTTTCATTCACGCTGTCAGAAAGTGCACGGCGGATTTCCGCATCCTTTTCAGTTGCGTTAGCTACAATCTCTTCCGCCTTTTTCTCGGCGTCCTGAATCATATTTGTGCCGATTTCTGTTGCCTGCTTGATAATCTCAGTTTCGCTTACAATCTGCATAGCCTGCTGCTTTGCAGCCTCAACGATTTCCTCAGCCTGCTTCTTAATCTTTTCACCCTCTGCAGTCGCCTCTGCAAGAATCGTTTCCTTGTTCTCCTGCGTTTCCTTAGCTTTCTTGATTTCCGCAGGCAGTCCAAGGCGAATCTGGTCGATATAATCTCTCATCTGCTCGCAGTCAATCAGCTTTTTGTTTGAAAAAGGAACGGCGGACGAATTGTCTAAAAGCTCCTCCATCAAATCAATGATTTCATCAATATTCATTATAAACATCCTTTCCGTATGTATTTTTTTAAAATTTATCAGCCGCTGTTAAACAGCCGTTTGTTTATGTCGCTTAAAATTTCCCAGTCCACAAAGCCGCTTATGTCGCCGCCTAAGCTTGCTATTTCCTTGACTACGCTTGAGGACAGATACATATTTTCCGTGCTTGTCGTTAAGAACACCGTTTCCGCCTCGGGGTAAAGCTTTTTGTTAGCCAAAGCCATCTGAAATTCATACTCGAAGTCAGACACCGCTCTGAGTCCCTTTACTATAGCGCAGGCACCTGTTGATTTAAGATAATCCGCTAAAAGCCCTGCGTTGCAGTCCACCACAACATTCTCAAGGTGTTTGGTGACACGCAGAATAAAATCCATGCGCTCCTCTACAGTAAAAACTGTGGAGGCTTTCTTTCCTGAATTAAATGAAACAAGCACTATAACCTTGTCAAATAGCTTTGATGCTCGTTCGATTATGTCTATATGTCCCTTTGTTACCGGGTCAAAGCTGCCGGGACAAACCGCAATTCTCATTTGTTTGTCAGCTCCCTGATTTGTGATATACTGTCAGTGTGGTTTTGCCATGCCTGTAGCACTTGCGAAGCTCTAAAGAATCATAGCTGTCCTTAAGCTCAAGCTCTCTTTCATGCTCGCAGACTACAATCGCTCCATCGTTAAGCTTTGAAGCTACTTTTTCAAGCGATTTCTCCACAAGCCCCTGCTTGTAGGGTGGATCAATAAAAACAATGTCAAAGCCCATCTTGGTATTGTTAAGATACTCAAAGCTGTCAATCTTAAGCACACGGGTATTCTTTACAAGCTTGCATACGTTGAGATTTTCCTTTATAACCGAAACCGCATCTGCGCTTGAATCGGTAAACACGCAGTAATTTGCCCCTCTGCTCATAGCTTCAATTCCAAGTTGTCCGCTTCCCGCAAAAAGATCAAGCACGCTTGCAGACGGCAAATCAAATTGTATTATTGAAAAAATAGCTTCCTTAACCTCATCGGTAGTCGGTCGAATGTCAAGCGAATCAAGTGTTTTCAGCCTGCGTCCTCTCGCTGAACCTGTAATAACTCTCATTTTTTGTTCCTCTTACTTTTGCTAATCTAACGCTGTACTTATTATTATACAATAAATATTTCAGTTTGTCTATAGCAAAATATAATTTTTTTTCTGAATAAAAGAGAAATTTTGAGTTTTCATGCGCTGAATGTGACAAAAGGAACTCCAAAAAGAAGTTCCTTTTGTAAAAATTAGGGTGTTAAAAGTTAGAAACCGCTAAATTACTTTCTGCGTGTAACTACCAAAGCTGCGCCTGCAACTGCCGCAAGTGCTAAAGCAACTCTAGCAGGAGCGCCTGACTCTGCGCTTTCGGTTGTGTCGTCTGATGTCGCATCAGATGTTGTCGTTGAAGCAGAGCTTGATGTTGTGGTGGTAGTCGTAGTTGTTGAAGATGTCGAGGATGTTGTGTCTTCAGAAGAATCCTCAGAAGAATCCTCATCAGAAGAATCTTCATCGGAAGAATCAGCATCAGGATCCTCACCTAAACCACTGATTGTGAAGGTGATGGTGATTGTGCCGTCTTCGGTAGGAAGAGCGTCAGCATCTATTGAGCTGTCGCCATATGCATTGATAACAGCAATTCCAAGAGTGTCAAGGTCGTCCTTCATATAAACTGTATCGGCAGTATACTCTGTTCCGCACATATCAACAACTAGGTCTGTAACGGTAATTTCTTCGCCGTCAACATACGCTACACCGTCTTCATAGGTGCACTCAATGTCAGTAGTAACGATAAGCATATTAAACTTATCCGTTTCACCGCCTGTTTCCCACTCGGTATAAGTATCGTTGGCAGGCTCTGTATTGTACAGCATTGACCATGTTGAGCCCTCTCTTGTAAGGCTTGAATCCTCTGAATCAGCCCAACCTGTAGCAGAACCTTGCTCGTCAAGCGTGCCGCTGGTAGCAATAGAAACAGTGTATGTACCATCATACTGAATTGTAGTGTCTCCACACTCTACATCGGTATCAAAGCCATAAGCTCCGCCCTGAATACCAACCTGTGTCTGTGGGAACACTGCGTAATCGCCATCAGTGCCGTAAATATCACGATAGTTCCAAGTTGTATTTGTCTGGAACGCAATACCTGCGTTTCCTGCAGTGTCAAGCGCAGAAGCCTCTGTAGTGGCTGTCATTGCGAATGTTGACATAGCAATAGCCGAAGCAGCCATGCCTGCAAAAATCTTCTTGATTTTCATTATAATTACTTCCTTTCCAAAATAATTACTATTCAAAATTTATAATTTCATGCTTTGTAAATAGATATAGCTATCCCTTAAGCACAAAAACCTCATAATAAAATTGTACTATATTTTTCTTCACTTTTCAACTGACTTTTTGCACAAATTTTTCACCTTTTCTTTGTGCAAATGTGATAAAAAAATCAAATATCGCAGTGCCTTGTACGAAAATGCTTAAAAACACTCATATTTTAATACGACCAAAATAAGGAAATCACAGCTTTTTCTTTTGTATATGACCCGTAATTGCAAGAACAATACTCTGCGGAGCAATGCGTGAAATTATGCTTAATACTTTCATATGCTCCTCTGGAATTATAATTCTCTCACCCTTGTCAAGTCCAAGCGCAGCGGCTTTAACGCAGTACTGCGGAGTAATCTGCTTGATTGCGAAATTTACGCCTGCAACGTCGTTAAACTCCGTATCGACAGGACCAGGGCAGAGCGCAGCAATCCTGACGCTGCTGTGAGCGGCTCTTAGCTCCTCGTGAATTGCGTTTGTAAGTGAAACGACATAAGCCTTTGTCGCATAGTAGACGGCCATGTTCGGACCTCCAGGCATAAGCCCTGCCGATGAAGCGACATTGATAATCGTTCCCTTGTCCTTAGCCTTAAAATCCTTTAGAAACAAATTCGTAAGGTACATAAGCGAGGTACAGTTTAAGCTTGTCATATCCGCCAGTCTGTCAGGATCAGCCTTGTCAAAGCTCCCTGCTTCCCCGAAGCCTGCGCAGTTAATCAGCAGCTCGACATTTAAATCCTCCATGCTTTCATGCAAAAATACGCAAAAGCCTTTTTCAGCAAGATTTGCGACAATAATTCTCACTCTGACGTCTAAGCTTTGCGCAAGCTCGACTAGCTTGTCCTCTCTCCTTGCGGCAATTACAAGATTATACCCTCTTGAAGCGTAAAACCTTGCGAACTCTCTGCCAATCCCCGAGCTTGCCCCCGTAATAACAGCCCATTTTTCCATGTAAAAACGTCCTTTCTATAAAAAATTGACTATACCTATTATAACTCCTTTCCCATGAAAAGTCAATGGAAATTAAGAACATATTTTTAATCTATTAAAATTTGAAAATTTCCAAAAAAAGTTTGCAATTAGCTATTGACAAATCAACAAAAATGTGAGATAATTGTTTTAATAAATTTTTTTGCTGAAAGGTAGATATTTATGTCAAACAATAAAACAACTCTGGTCATTATGGCGGCTGGACTTGGCACTCGCTACGGCGAGGGTAAGATCAAACAGCTTGACCCAATTGGACCAAACGGCGAAATAATCATGGACTACTCAATTTACGATGCAAAAGCTGCTGGCTTTGACAAGGTGGTTTTCATTATCCGCAAGGATATTAAATCGGCTTTTGACGAGATGATAGGCAAAAGAATAGGCGAGCATATTCAAACGGAGTATGTTTTTCAGTCTGTTGACGACATTCCGCAGCGTTTCAAGCCTGTAGGGCGCACAAAGCCATGGGGAACGGCTCATGCGGTTTTAGCCTGCTTAGGCACGGTTAAAGAGCCTTTTGTCGTGATAAACGCAGACGATGTTTACGGTCGTGAGGCTTATGTAAAAATGCACGAATTTTTGCAGAATCAGACCTCAAAGGACGATATTATCCACCTTGCTATGCCTGCCTTTAAAATCTCAAATACCCTTAGCAAATCAGGAACGGTTACAAGAGGAATCTGTACGGCGGACGAAAGCTCAAAGCTTGTGAGCATAGTCGAAACCTATGGAATCGAGCGTAATCTAGACGGTTCAATTACAGCTCTTACGGCAAAGGGAGCGCAGACTAAGCAGACGTTAGACAAGTATTCCCGCACTTCAATGAATATGTGGGCTTGCCCCGCAAGGTTTATCGATGTGCTGGAGAACTGCTTTGAGAATTTTCTTGAAAAAAATGCGCATGACAGCAACGCTGAATTTTTGCTCCCTTCTGTTATCGGTGAGCTGATAAAGCGTGGGATTGCAGACTGCAAAATACTTGAAACGTCCGACAAGTGGTTCGGCATGACGAGCGCAGAGGATAAAATCGCAGCACAGCAGGCTGTGAAAGAGGAAATTGAAAAGGGCATATATCCCCATAATTTGTGGGGGGGGGGTAAGCTTTACCATTTAAATTAACCCCGACAGCTTCAGTGTTTGTCGGGGTTTTCATACGCACAAAAATTATATGGTTTTGCCCATATAAAAACGGCGCCGAAGCGTTAAAGCTTTCAGCACCGCTTTTTTATGTCAAACGGCATAAGCCGCAAATTGCTTAATATCCGTAGCCGTATCCGTAATCGTAGCCGTAGAAGTCGGAATAATCATCAGTAGTGGTTTCATCGTCCGAGGTGATGTCAGTGGTGTCAACCTGCGTCACTCCAACCGTTACCGTAACGGTGATGTACTCGTTTGAGCGGTAAACGCTCAGCTCAATTTCATCTCCCTCCGAGCAGCTGCCGACGTAGGTTACAAGTTCATTTGAGGTTGTGATTTCTGTACCGTCAATAGCGGTAATAATGTCGTATTCCTGAATACCTGCGTCTTCGGCAGGGGAATCTTCGGTTATTGCCATTACATAAGCGCCCTCTGGAGTTCCGTATGAAACAAGATCGTCCGGCACGTCCGTTACTGAAAGCCCGACATAAGCCTTTTCAATGTAGCCGTTTTCAATAATGCTCTCAACCATTGACTTAACCTGATTTATCGGAATGGCAAAGCCTATGTTGTCTATCGAAGCCTCAGTTGACGAGGAGCTTGAATATTTAGCGTTTATAATGCCGACAACCTCGCCGTACATATTAAACAGTGCGCCGCCTGAATTTCCGGAGTTTATAGCGCAGTCTGTCTGAATCAGAGCCATTGTTCCGTAGTCGGTGGTTACCTCTCTGTCAAGTGCGCTGACAACGCCCGATGTGAGCGAGAAAGTAAGCTCTCCCAAGGGATTTCCGATAGCGACAACTCCGTCGCCTACATTAAGATTGTCCGAATCTCCTAAAACCACAGGAGTAAGCTCGTTTTCCGTGTCTATCTTAAGTACTGCTATATCGTTGTTTGAATACGCTCCGACAAGCTCCGCTGTGTACTGGTTTTCGTCATAGTCTGTAACGGTAATCTCACTTGCGTCCTCGATAACGTGGTAGTTAGTGAGAATGTAGCCGTCTGCGCTTATAATAAAGCCTGAACCCGAAGCCGCTGCTGTCGTCTGGTAACCGAAATAGTTTGTAGTGATTGAGGTGGTAATTCCGACTGTCGAGCGAACGTTATTCTGATAAACCTCAGAAGCTGTCATCTCCTCGTCAGATGTCGAGGTTGAAGCTTCAACTACATCTGCGGTTCTTGAAGAGGTATAAATGGTCGTAGATGAATTATTTGAGCTTGAGGAAGCCGAATCGCTGTCGAGATAGCCATAGTATTTAAGCCCTGCAAAGGTTCCGCCTGCGCCTAAACCGCCTGCAATAAGTGAGCAGCAAATTGCAATCGCAACAACTTTTCCGCCGCTGTTCTTTTTCTCCTTCTTTTTCTTTTCCTTCGGTACAAACTGCTGGTTTTGGTATGCCTGACCGTATTGCGCATTTGCAAAGCCTTGATTGTATTGTGAAGTGTAATCACTACTGTAGGTCTGATTATAGCCCTGACTGTATGTGTTCTCAGTGTCTGTCTGAGCATTTGCCTGTTCGCTGAAAGAGCTTTCTGATGCCTGTTCGTTTTGTGTTTCTGTTTGCGGCTCTATAGGCCTGCCCGTCATGGGGTCGAATCTTAAATTATTGTTGTTTGCCATAATAAAACGCTCCTTTGAATTTTTTCGTTTTCATCTTCACTTTTTTTGTTCGGATTATGTTTATATGATACTTCATTATTTTTAAATCTGGCTGACAGGCAAACAAAAAAGCAGTGAATATTTTAATCTATTTTTTTACACATAAAGTTTAAAAAGAGTCAGTATTGTGATGAATTTGAGAAAATCAGTCCGCCGTGAAATTCCTGCTGATAGAGGTACATTCTCTCGTCATCCTCGCATAAGAAAACAATAAGACTTGCGGCGTTTCAATGCCCCATTTTTCTTTCATAAACAAACAATACAAATTAAATTATATCATATAAAAGCTGCAAAATCAAGTGCAAAAATAATATTTTGTGCCGCAGTTTAATTTTTAGCTGTAATTTTCAAACCGTTTTCTGAATATATGTATTTCTCTGTAAAGCTTGCAAAACTCATTTTTACCATTTTTTGTTATAATAAAACAATCGTAAGAAAAAGGCAAAAAATTTTGAAATGTATTAACAATGTGAAAACGACGTGATATAATTAAAGTATGCCGAGAAAATTCGGTAAATTCAAAATTTTTTAGGAGGTTTTTTCTTATGAAAAAACAGATAATTTCAGCGTTTTTAGCAGCGGCAATAACGCTGACAAGCGTCGCTCTCCCTGTTTCTGACAGCGTGGGGGGTGCTAGAAAGTAATATTGAGGCTAGTGCGGCAACTACCTACACCAGCGGCAACTACGAGTACACTGTGTCAAACGGCAAGGCGACAATAACTGCTTACACTGGAAGTGCGAAGTCTCTGACTATTCCCAGTACTTTAGGCGGATATACTGTTGCGAGCATTGGAAATGATGCATTTTTTGAGTGCACAAGTCTAACAAGCATCACAATACCTGATTCTGTTACAAGCATTGGAGATGCCGCATTTTCTTATTGCAACTCACTCACAGTAAAATGCTACAAAGGGTCTTACGCACAAAAGTATTGCAAAAATAATAGTATCAATTACGAGCTTCTCGATTACAAAGTGACTGCTAAATCCGCTTACACTTCTTCGACATCTAAGGTTAAGATCAGCTGGAAAAAGGTTAGCGGAGCAAGCGGATATAGAATTTATCGCTATAATTCTTCAACAAAAAAATGGGTAAAAATCAAGACGATAAAGAGCGGATCGACTACATCGTATAAGGATACTGGATTAAGTAGCGGCAAAACGTATAAATATAAGGTTAAAGCATACGTCAAAAGCAGCAGTACTACCTATTGGGGAGTGGCAAGCTCGACAATCACAACCTCAACCAAGCCTGCCAAAGTAACAATTAAATCTGCGTCAAAGTCAAAGACAGCAGTTCACCTTAATTGGAAGAAAGTCACAGGTGCAAGCGGCTATAAAATCCAGCAGTACAATGCGTCAACAAAGAAATGGACTACAATCAAGACAATCAGAAGCGGTTCAACCTTGACATATAGAATATCAGGACTTAAGAGAGGCACGGTTTACAAATATAGGATTCGTGCTTATAGAAAAGTCAACGGCAAAACGTTGTTCGGAGCATACTCGGCTACTAAAAAGGTCACAACTAAGAGCTAAAAATATAAAAATCCCCCGAAAACCTCGGGGGATTTTATTTATCCTCAAAACTTTCACAAAAGTATTTCTGTTTTTTCGGAAAACTGAATTTAAAGTAACACAATTATTTGGTAAAATGAAATCACAGTGAAAGTCCACTGAAAAATTGACGGTACAATGAAAAGATTAAGTAAAGTTAATGTAAAGGGATTATAATTGTAAATGTGAATAAAAACCGAAGGGTTAGGTGATATATATGGCACAGGAAGTATTTAAGAGAACGGAAAAAAAGTATTTGCTTGATAGGGAAACCTATGAGGAGCTGGTAAAAAGACTTGCCTATTATATGGATAAGGATAAGTACTTTGACAGCGAGATAATGAGTATTTACTTTGACACTCCCGATTATAGGCTAATTCGTACCTCAATCGAGAAGCCAGTGTTTAAGGAAAAAATTCGTCTGAGAAGCTATGGAGTGCCGAGTTCGGAGGACGAGGTTTTTTTGGAGATAAAACGCAAGTTCAAGGGAGTGGTGTATAAACGCCGCAGCGAAATGCCACTGAATGAAGCTGTCAGCTTTACAAGAGGGGCGCAGATACAGCCGCATAATCAGCAGATAGAAAATGAAATCAAGTGGGCGTTTAATTACTATAATAGCTTGTCGCCTAAGATGATGATAAGCTATCACAGACACGCTTATGTTGGCAAGGATAATAAAAACCTGCGGATAACCTTTGACGACAGGATTTTATACCGAGATTATGATTTGAATCTCTCGAATGGAATTTATGGAGAAGAGCTTTTGAAGGATGGTCAGAGGCTTATGGAGATAAAAATCCCTGACGCTATGCCGCTCTGGCTTTCAGATATTTTAGATGAGCTTGAAATTTTCTCAACGTCATTTTCAAAGTATGGAACAGCATATCAGACCCTGCTGAAAAATAATGCGCTGGGAAAGCATAGAGACTCTGCGACAATGCCAAGAGCAATCTAAATAAATCAAGAGCAATTTGAATAAAAGGGTATCTGACAAAACCCCTTGCCGCACATCTGCGGCAAAGCTTTACCTCATCTGCACCGCAAAGGTTTTCGTCAAATGCCTTGAATAAAATTAAAAGACGAAAGGAATAATAACCATGAACATGACAATTTTAACAGACTTAACGGAGCTTTTTTCCGTATCCGAAACTGATATAACAATCTCAAGCCTGCTGACCTGCACTGCTACAGCATTGGTGCTTGGAATAGTAATCGCCTTTACATTTTGTAAGGGACGCAATAAGACAAAGAGCTATGCGCTTACGCTGATACTGATCCCCGCAATAGTTCAGATGGTAATTATGCTTGTAAATGGCAATATAGGTACGGGAGTTGCGGTAATGGGTGCGTTTAATCTGGTTCGCTTCCGTTCAGCTCCAGGAAGCGCAAGAGATATATGCGCTATCTTCCTTGGAATGGCGACGGGACTTGCCTGCGGAACAGAGCATCTTTTGGCGGCGATTATCTTTACATTTATAATCTGTGCAGCGGATTTGCTTTATGAAAAGCTCGGCTTTGGAAAGGAATCGGGAGAAAAGCACCTGAAGATAACTATCCCCGAATCACTCGACTATAACGATGTTTTTGATGATATATTTGAAAAGTATACTAAGAGCAGCACGCTTGAAGAGGTTAAAACTACAAACATGGGCAGCCTTTACAAGCTCGAATATGCAATCGTTTTGAAAAACCCCGAAGACGAAAAGAAGATGATAGATGAAATTCGCACACGCAACGGAAATCTTGAAATTTCCTGCGGCAGAGCGGTTCTTAAGACTGTAGAACAGCTTTAAGTCAAAACCGCACAAATACCACGGTATAAATTGAGCTCATACAAACGGCTTTGTGTGGTGTTCCTTTAAAATTTGAATATGAAAAAGCGGCTTGCCGCAAAAAACGAAAAGGGATGATGATATGAAAGAATTAAGAAAATACAGAACGAGAGCGTTGGCAGCGGCTGCTGCGGCAGTTATTTCACTGTCGGCAAGCTCCTGCTCATTGACAGACAGTAAGGACGCTGAGGAGGCGGCGGACACATCAGGAAGCAGCGATTCCTATACCGATGTTTCCTCTGAAGCCTATGAAGTAGACGAGGAGGATCTGGACACAGATTATGACGAAAGCGAATCGACAATAATAGCCTTAAGCGGCAGCAGCGCAGAAATTAGCGGAAGCGGAGCGGAGTGTACAGATGGAACGCTTACAATTTCTCAGGCAGGCACATATATTTTGTCAGGCAGCTTTGAGGGAAAGATAGTTGTTGACAGTGACGACAGCGAGATTAAGCTTGTGCTTAACGGCGTCAGCGTTACAAGCTCGGATTATTCGGCATTGCTTATCGATAATGCTAAAAAGGTTACTCTTACGCTTAACGAGGGCACGGAAAACAGCTTTGCGGACGGCTCAAGCTATACGCTTGAAAGCGATGACGATAATACGGACGCCGCAATTTTTTCAAGAGCGGATTTAACGATAAACGGCAGCGGCACGCTTAATGTTACAGGCAATTATAAGCACGGTATTGTCGGAAAGGACGATGTTGTTATAACAGGCGGAGTGATAAACGTCACGGCAGTGTCAGGCGGCATTTACGGCAAGGACTGCGTTAGCATAAGCGATGGAACAATCACCGTTTCAGCAGGCTCAAACGGAATCCGTGCTACAAATGACGAGGACACCGAAAAGGGCTATCTCTCGATTTTAGGCGGAACTATAACAGTAGAGGCCGCAGGTGACGGAATTGAAGCGGAAACTACCGTGCATATTGAGGGCGGCGATATTACAGTTGCTACAGGCGGCGGCTCGTCAAATTCCAGCGTTAATTCTGACGGTTCAGTCAACGAGGACTGGGGAAGCTGGGATCAGAACGACATAGGCGGCGGTATAGGCGGCGGCATGGACAAAAATGACATTGGCGGCGGCGATATGGAAAAGCCTGACAAGCAGGGAGTGAGCGAGAGCAGCACAGATGCAGTAGTATCAGGAGTAAGCTATGTCACCGTTTCCGATACAACGGACAATTCAAGCGACAGTGAAACGAGTGCAAAGGGAATAAAGGCAGGCTCTTATATTGAGATAACAGGAGGCACATTTACAATAGATTCCTCTGACGACTCGATTCACTCAAACGGCGGAATTTCAATTTCAGGCGGCGATATAACGGCAACTTCGGGCGATGACGGTATGCACGCAGACGAGGATCTGTTTATTACAGGCGGCTCTATAGATATTCAGCAAAGCTATGAGGGAATTGAGGGTCTGAACATTTACGTTTCAGACGGCGAAATAAGCGTGGTTTCGTCCGACGACGGCTTTAATGCGGCGGGCGGCAGCGATACGGGTTCGACTGACAGAATGGGCAGAGACGGCTTTTCTGAGGACACGTCAAGTGCAAGCTATACGCTCAGCATTTCAGGCGGCACAATTTACGTTGACGCAGACGGCGACGGTCTTGATTCAAACGGAGATTTGTTCGTAAGCGGCGGCACTATCTATGTGAGCGGACCTACCAACAGCGGAAACGGTGCGCTTGACTACGGCGATGGAAACTGCACGGCTCAGATTACAGGCGGCACAATTATAGCCGCAGGAGCGGTAGGAATGGAAGAGGGCTTTGACGACAGCTCAACGCAGTATAATGTTCTTTACGACTTTGCGTCAAGCGCTTCAGCGGGCGACGAGTTCACTGTGACAGATTCTGACGGCAATGTGATTTTGTCCTATACCTTTGATAAAGCGTACCAGTCGGTAGTGTTCAGCTGTCCTGAGCTTGCGGAGGGAACCTACACCCTGACAGCTGGGGATATGAGCGAGGAGCTTACTATTTCATCAGTCACTACCTCAAACGCTACAAGCACAATGGGCGGCGGCATAGGCGGCGGAATGATGAGATAAGATTATTAGAATTAAAAAAAGCGGTGCGTTTTAAATGCGCACTGCTTTTTGATTTTAAGATTTCTTATTTTTCCTAAACCCCTGCTTTGCCTGCTTCGGCGGATTCTTTTTGTCGGAGTATTTTGACTTGGATTGGTTTGAGACTTTGGAATTTCGGCTGCCTGAATCATTTTTTGAATCCTTGCGGTCTGAGAGTTCTTCCTTTTCCAGCTTGTCAAGCTCCTTTTGCTCATCGGTATTAAGCTTCTGGGAGTCGTCGCTGCCAGCCTTGTGATTAAGAACGCTGACGTCAGCTTTGTTTAGATTGATAACGTTGTCGGTTTTGTCAAGCTTAATTTTCAGCGTTCCCGTAAGCAGGTTAGAATCGGTAATAACGCCATTTCCCTCGGCGGTTTTAACGTAAGAGCCAATCTTTGGAGTTTCTCTGAAAAGCTGCTCGTAGCCCTCGCTTTCGTATTTAAGACAGCACATAAGCCGTCCGCAGCTTCCCGAAAGCTTAGTCGGATTCAGCGAAAGCGACTGCTCCTTTGCCATCTTTACGCTCACGGGCTGAAATTCGCCTAAAAATCTCGCACAGCAAAAAGGCTGACCGCAGATTCCTATTCCGCCAAGCATTTTAGCCTCGTCACGCACACCGATTTGTCTAAGCTCAATTCTTGTGTGGAAAACACTAGCTAAATCCTTGACAAGCTCACGGAAGTCAACACGATTTTCAGCAGTGAAATAAAAGAGCAGCTTGGTGTTGTCAAATGTACACTCGACATCAACTAAATCCATCGCAAGACTGTGCTTTTCAATTTTTTCCTCGCAGATTTTAAAGGCTTCCTTTTCCTTTTTCTTGTTGCGCTCAATGGTTTCTAAATCCCTTTTTGTTGCCACTCTGATAATCGGCTTGAGCGGATTGGCAAGCTCGCTTTCTTCGATTTCCTTGTCGACTAAAACAACGTCTCCGCATTCTACTCCTCTTATCGTTTCGACTATAACCTTGTCGCCGTTTTTGACGTTAAGCCCATTAGGCGAAAAGTAGTATATTTTGCCGACGCTTTTAAATCTGATACCGATGTATTTTACCTTTGACATTTATAACCTCCATGTATTTTTATTGCTGCATAAGCCTTGCCGTAAGCGCATTTGTAAGCGTTGAAATTAAACAGTTTGCACTTGCACGGCTGCTAAAGTCGCTTAGCGTATCGTAAATCTCCGATAAAGCCGTTTCGCTGAAATCGGCGGCAAGCGCAGAGCATACTCTTTGTGAAAACGGCTGTGTGCAGACAGCACCTGCTCTTATCCGACAGGAATCTCTTACAATTCTTTTGAAATAAAACAGCGTTTCAATAAACGAATCCTTTTTGCCGTCAATTGACGAAAGCTCTTTCAAAAGCTGGTATTCGTTGAAAGAAGCAAGCGCATTTGCAGCGTTTAAAGCGGCTTCCGCTAAAAGCCGTGTCTTTTCATTTTCGCAGTAGTCAAGGCATCTGCCTATGTTGCCTCCGCACCGTCTTGCCGCTTCCTCGGAGAGCTGTGGATCAAAGCCGTTTTGAGTAAGGTAAGCAAGCGTGTTTGCAAAGCTGACTTCTTCAACCTGAAGATGAATCGCTCTTGAAATGATAGTGTCAAGAAAAAGCTCCTTTGAACGCATAGTTAAAATTATAATTGCGCTGTCGGGCGGCTCTTCAATTAGCTTAAGCAATATATTTTGAATCTGCTTAAGCGTCTGAACAGAGCGGTCGAGATCAGGAATTAAAATCACGGTAAATTTGCCCTCGGTAGGCGAGGAATAAGCGTTTGAAATAAGCGAACGAATATGTTCAATCTTGTAGTTTCCCGTTTCTGAGGCTTCGGCGATAAGTAAATCGGGGTGAGCACCGCTTTCTATAAGCCTGCATTGACGGCATTTGCCGCAGGAAGCTCCGTTGCCCTTTTCACAGAGAAGCTGAGCGGCGACAGCCTTTGCAAGGGTCTTTTTTCCAAGTCCCTTTTCGCCTGTTATAATAATAGAGTGCGGCTCACGTTCCTTTTCAATAAGAGTGGAAACAAGCTCAAGCGCCGCAGTATTTTCACAAATTTGATTCATAGCTGCTCAAATCTTTCTATGTCGGTGACAAAAATAGTTGCGCCGCCGATTGTAACCTCAATAGGATACGATTCAGAGCCGCCCATTTCCATAATTGCCGATGAGGGAACAAGCTGCTTGCGCATACGTGAATGTTCACGGCAGGTTTCTATAACGGTGTCAACCTCTGCGTCCTGACAGCAAACCATAAAGGTGGTGTTGCCGGCAGATAAAAAGCCGCCTGTAGAAGCGAGCTTTGTCGCACGAAAGCCCTTTTTAAGTAGAGCCTTTGAAACTGCATAGTTGTCGTCGTTATTTACAATTGCATAGACCAGCTTCATAACTAAATACTCCTTTTTATTGAAAAATCGAGTTGGATTTTACATTTATATTAACTATTATAACACATCTATTTGAAAAATGCTATACCTTTTTAAAATTTTTATTGTTTCCGAGGTGATTTTTTCTCCTGCAATTACCACAGCGACAGACGGCTGACAGGATACAGCGTGAGCCGCACAGATTTTTCCTTCGGCGTCGTCAACGCTTGTTTTTTTCGATTTGCTGAGCATGGCTTGACGAACGCTCATGCACTTTTGTGGTTGATTTTTCTTTGAAAAAAACAGCGTTGATTCGGATGATAACGGCTTGCGCTTTTTAAGAGCGGTAAGAAAGCTTTCAAGCCTTGCAAAGTCATTTTCAGAGTTGTAAGGCGAAAGCATTAAAACCACATAGCTATGGTCGGAATATTCGCACTCCATGGAAAGCTTTCTCATTTCATCGGCAAGCTCGTTTCCGCTGAAGCCGATTTTTTCAGCGTCAATCGTAATTTTCATCGGCTCTTTGGAAATGTCAGGAATTTTAAGCTCCTTCATCAGAGCCTTGACTTTTTCAGTTTGTTTGCAGCACTGACGGATTTTTTTCGGCAAATCGTCAAGTAGACTATCAGCGCAAAGGTCAAGCGACTGCATTATAAGGTATGACGGGCTTGTTGAGCCGAAAAGCGCCATGGAGTCCTTTGCAAGTCCGCAAAATTCCTTTGGAGCGGATTTTGAGATATGAAGATAGCCGCCGCCTGTGTAGACGGGAAGCGTTTTGTGCGCAGAGTCAAGAGCTATGTCTGCACCTAAATCCAACGGATGAATTGATGGATTTAAAAATTTAAGATACGCTCCGTGAGCGTTGTCGCAGATTAAAAATGTGCCAAATTCACGGCAAACCTTGGAGATGGACGCTATATCAGTAATATTTCCCAAATAATCGGGCGAGGTTATGTAAACGGCGTCAACCTTGTTTTCGGACAGAGCGGAGCGCAGGTCTTCGGCGGTGATTTCGGATTGACAAAGGCTTTGCGGCGGATTAGTCGGGTAAAGCCAGACAGGCTCTATGTCTAAAAGCGCACAGGCGTTTAAAAACGCACGGTGACAATTTCTGGGGGAAGCAACTGTGATTTTTCTGCCGAAAAAGCGTGTTAAAATGCAGAGAGCGGAATTTATTGAAAGGGTAGAGCCTTGAGTGGAGTAGCAGGTTAGGGCGCTGCCGTAGGCTTGGGCGGTTTTTGATTCGCTCATTGCGATGATTCCGCTTGAGCTGTAGAGATAGTCTGCACCCTTTATTTCTGTTATATCAAGGCTTTCAAGACCGTGGAGATTAGCTCCTTTATGACCTGGCATATGAAAGCGTGAGATTTCAGAGGAGGCATAGTCCTTTGCAAAATTGTATATTTCCATGAAATTCCTTTCAGTTAGCTGCCGAAGCTCTGGACAGTTTCTAAAATGTGGGAAAGCTTAGTCATGCCACGGCGGATTGTTCGGCTTACCGTCGAGGGGCTTACATCGCACCTTTGCGCTATTTCTCTTATGGTAAGCTGATCCTTATAATATAACATTATATAACATTTTTGCGTTTTAGTCAACTCGTTATCTATTAAATTTATTATTTCAAGCGAGTGATTTTCAAGCGTTCTTCTCGAAAGAGTTGGTTTTAGCATTGGCGGCATTTCTCCTTTCCTTTTCTCTGGCTGCTAAGCTGGGATTCAGGGGAGGGGGTGCGGCTAGCCTGTCGAGCATTTCGGCGGCATATTGCAGATTTTTGCGCGCTTGATAAAGCGTGTCGAGGCGAAGCTCTAATTTTTTTAGCACGGTGTGGTTGGGACGACCAGAGATAAGATGTCGGATTTCATCGATGCGATTGTTAATTGTTTCCAATTCCTTGTAATAGCGGGTTCTTAGCTGCTCGACTGTCGCAACTGGATTTTCTTTTGTGTTATAAATTCTCATCAAATGTTTTGCTCCTTTCTTTTGAAGAATATTTGTTCTTTTCCTTCAATTTTTATTATATTCGGATTTTAAAAAAAGTCAAGCAAAAGAACAAAAGTTTGTATGCTTGCACAAAAATGTGGAGAAATTTTTGGGTAAAAAGTACAAATGTTCTCTTTAGTACTATTTAACTAAATTTAACTGAAAATCGGAAATTTTTGCTCCGAAACAGAGCATTTTTGTGCAAAATGAGGAAAAAAAAACGTACACTTTGTGCAATATTAACGTTGCATTTTGAAAAAAAGTGTGGTATAATATATATACGGCGCATTTTGTGGGAGATTTTGCGGACTTGAAAAATAGAAAGCAAGGCAGATAAAAGATGAATTTTTGAAGAGTCCAAAAAATTTACACGGCAAGCGTCTTGACAAGTGTAAAGGATTTGCAAATTACATTTATTGGAAGTGGCTTCGGGCTTGAACCGAAAACGGAGAGCTGCGTTATTACCAAAAGCTAGTAAGAGCAAATTGATTTTCCGGAAACAAGGAGAAGAAAATTATGGAGAGCTGGAAGCTTGAGAGATTGTCCGAGCTTACCGCTATTTCACGCACGAGGGAATTTACCGAGAGCGAGAAGAAGGAAAGAGAGAGCCTGCGAATGGAATACCGCATGGCGGTTTTGGGTTCTCTCAAGGCGGATTTAGAGCAGGTGACGATTAAAGAGCAGGATGGAACGCTTCACAAGGCTGTTGACGGTCAGAGTGAGGACGAAAAAACGAGCGAGGAGGTGCTGAACGATGGCGGGCGCATCTAGGCAAAAGCAGAAGCTGCTGGTTATGGAGCGGCTGTTTATGGAGCGCACGGACGAGGCGCACGCAATTACGGGAAACGAGCTTATACGGATTCTCGGAGATATGGGAATTAAGGCGGAGCGCAAGACGATTTACGACGACATTGCGACGCTTTGCGATGTGGGACTGGACATACAGACGACAAAGTCGGGACATTCAAACGCCTACTATTTAGACAACAGGCTGTTCAGCGACGAGGAGCTTAAGGTTTTGGCGGACTGCGTTGCGGGGTCGAGATTCCTTACTATAAAGAGGTCGAACGAATTTATAAAGAAGCTGCAAACGCTTACGAGCGAGCAGAAAGCGCCTATGCTCAGGAGGTCTGTACATATTGACAGCCGAACTAAATCACCGAACGAGGCGTCCTACAAGGCGGTGAGTGCGGCGCAGGAGGCTATTTTTTCAGATAGGCAGATTGAGTTTTTGCTTTCTGAGGCGGGAGCTGAGAGGAGGAAGCAGGGAAAGCTCACTTTAGCTTCGCCGTATTTTGTAGTGCTTGAGGGGGATTACTATTACATAATCTGTCTGACGGCTGACAGAGAGGTCGCAAGGCTGCGGGCGGACAGAATGACTGAGGCGGCGGTTTCGAGAGAGAAGAGAGTTGCTCTGAGCGAGGACGAGGAGCTTAGAATGCGCAAGCTAAAGTCGCCTAGCGGCACGGAGGAGCAGCTAAGGCTCTGTTTTGACAAGGAGATTCTCGGCGAGGTTTACGACAGATTCGGCGACAAGATTACGGTCAGGGAGAACCTTGACGGGAGCTTTAGCGCGGACGTTACCGCACAGCTTTCAAACGTATTTTGGGGGTGGCTGTTTGCGTTCGGCGAAAAAATTAGAGTTATCGCACCAGAATATGTTTCGGAGATTGCGGGGGAGAAGATTGAGAAGCTCAGGGAGCTTTACAAACAATGAGTTCTACAATTTTTGAAATTTTTATTCATAGAGAGAAGCCATGTTCTTTTTGAGCATGGCTTCGCCTCCTTTTTGGAGAAAAAATTACAGAGCGGTATCAGCTTTATTGCAAAAGGTGACGAGTTTTGTAACATTTTTATTGAAAGTGCATAAAAATATAAGGAAAATTTGTTCAAATTGACTATTGCAAACAGATGAGCGGTGTGCTATAATAAAAATACGAGGGGGCGTATTATACTCAAAATATGGGATCATTCGTTTTTGCGCCCTAAAATTTTTATATTAAATGGAGGATTTTTAAAATGAAGGCTACAAAAATTTTAGCCGGTATGTCGGCAGCGGCATTTGCGGCTTCAATGTTGACGATGATTAGTGCATCGGCAGATGATGTGTCAATTACGGCTACTCTCGGATACGCTAGTAGTGATTGGGGCTATCAAGACTGGGATACAAGCGTAACAATTACAGGAGATGGAGCTTATTCGATCACTTCTGCTTGCACAGTTGACGGCGCAGCAGTGCTTGTTATCGATTTAGCAGATGCGTCAACTAATTATTCGGAACTTATTGCTACTCTTGATGCCATAACAGTTGATGGCGATGAGATCTCATTTGATTCTACTAAAATCGTTTATGGAGATCTTGAGGGTAATGGAAGCTACAGAATCGAGATCTATAATGAATATGGCACCACAGCTTCTGATTCTGGAATTACCACAAGTGATTTGAGCGGATCTTCTGTTACTGTAACATTTACTGTTTCCGGCACTGGCGTTGAGGCTTCGACGGATGGCGATAGTACCGACGATACCGATGATACAGAAACATCTGACGTTGTTCTTTCTGACACAGAGACCGACCTCGGAACAGACTGGCAAACATCGGTTCAAATTTCTGCTGACAGTTTTGCAGATGCAGCTGTAGGCGATACTATTACAATAAACGTTACAGAAAGCAGTGACGTTGATTATTGGCAGCTGCAGCTGATGGACGGAACTTGGACTGCTTTTGCTCTTGATGATCTTAATGAATATAATACTGTAGATCTTGCTTCTGGTGATACTTCTTACACATTTACAATTACGGAAGATATTCTTACTGCGCTTCAGTCATCTGGTATGATTATTTCTGGTTATGGAGTTACTGTAAACTCGGTTGTACTTACCACATCGGATTCGACCGATGATACAGACGATACCGATGGCACAGACGATACTGACAGTACAGACGATACCGATGGCACAGACGATACCGACGGTACAGACGATACTGACAGTACAGACGATACTGACAGTACAGACGATACTGACAGTACAGACGATACCGACGACACGGATGACACCGATGACACAGACGACACAGATTCTGATGAAGACGAGGATTCTTCAGAGGACGAGGATTCTGACGAAGATGAGGATTCTTCAGAAGACGATTCATCAACATCAACTACCACAACAACTACAACAGATTCCAACCCGTCAACAGGCGCTGCTGCGCTTGGCACATTAGGGCTTCTGCTTGCAGGTGCTGTTGTCACAGTTGTCAAGAAGAGATAATTAAGAGCTTGACTAAGCTGAAATAAACAACAAGCCGTTCCACTAAGGAGCGGCTTTTGTTGCTTTTTTTACAAATTGGTTTCATTTTTTCTTATGGAGAGAATAAGTTTGTAACAATTTTGTTTAAATTGCATAAGAAAACGAGAAAAGTTTGTACAATTTGACTATTGCAATTGTGGAAGATGTGTGATATAATATGTTTACGGATTATCAAAGGACTTATTGTGCCTTTGAAAAAACAAATTAAAAAATTTTGAAATTGGAGGAATTTTAAAATGAAGGCTACAAAAATTTTAGCTGGAATGTCGGCAATGGCTTTTGCGGCTAGCATGGTTTCGATGCTATATGTATCAGCTGATGATGATACCGAAGCAACCGTGCTCGGTACTGGCTCGACTACGTTCACTAACACAGGTGGTTGGTGGGCTCAGGCTGCCCTTTCTCTCGACGATTTGCTTGCTGGAGCAGATTCAAGCGAGGCAGCTACAATTGTATTTACAATTGACACTAGTGACAACACAGGAATTGGATACAATTCAGTAGAGGTTCAGGGACAGGACGAAGACGGCAACGATACATATTGGGTATCAAAGAGCTTTGGAAATGGTTCGGCAACAGTTGACTTTACTGATGTTGATATAACTGATGACGGTTATTATCTGTGCTTCTGGGCATCTACAGAGAACGCAGCTGATGAAGATTACAACATCACATGGACAGTTTACAGCGAGGGAACAATTGCTTCGGAAGATGACGACACAGATTATTCACTTCCTGCAACGATTGTTGACGATGAGTCTTCTCCTGACTATGGTGGTGAGACATTTATTGACTATCGTTATTTAAGCGAAGCAACTAATGGCGTTACGATTACACTTAGCTATGAGATTCTTGAGGGATATGACTATGCTCAGATTGCTCCTTGCCTAGCTAACGGATGGGCTAAGCTTTATAATGCAGATAGTAGAACAGGCTATATTTCTTATGATGGCACTTATGATACTGATGATGGATTTGACAAAGAAACATTTGATGGTTGGTATTTACAGAATGATGGTTACTTTACCACAAACAATGTTGATACAACTACTGGAACAATCACCTTTACAGTTACACAGGAAGGCGTTGATTTCATTATTAGTGCTGTTGAAGATGGATACGGTGGAATTATATTCCAGTGCTACGGCTTAGATATCACTTCTGCTTATGTTGAACTTGCTGAAGAAGAAATCTTCTGCCCATGCGGTTGCGGCTGCTCAAATCTCACTTGCGAAGTTTGGGACGAAGAGAACGAGCAGTGCGGATGCGGTTGTGCAGATGCAGTTGAGTTGACAGCTTATTTGCAGGCTACAACAAGCGGCTGGTATCCAGGAACATGGAATACTGACGATGAGCCTACTTCTGTTGAAATTGTCGGTGACGGTACATATACAATTACATGGACACCGGAGAGCGAAATTACTGATCTTGCTAACGTATTTGTAGTTGACATTGATGAGGTTTACGAAGGCGGAGACGAAGAAACAATTGAAGACAGAGAGCTTATCTATGAAGATTTTGATGTAGTTCTTGATACTATTACAATTGATGGAACTGAAGTTGAGTTTGATGCTGACAAGATTCTTTATGGTAACATTGAGAACAACACTGACAACTACAGAATTGAAATATACAATCAGTATGGTGATACTCTTGCTGACCCTGGAATTGACGCAGCTTCAATTGCTGGTACTACTCTTGAAGTAACCTTCACAGTATCAGGTCTTGGCGAAATGAGCGGTGTTTGCACATGCGAAGATGACGATGATGACAATACTACTGATGACACAGACGATACTGATGACACAGATTCAGATGAAGATACAGATTCTGACGAAGATGAAGATTCTGATGAAGATGAAGATTCTTCAACATCTGATTCCAGCTCGACAACAACTACTACAACTACAACAACAACTTCTGACGACGCTAACGCTGCAACAGGCGGCACAGTAGCTCTCGCAGGACTTGGAGTAGCTCTCGCAGCAGCTGCAATGGTTGTTTCTAAGAGAAAGTAATCTAAGCGAAAATTAAAGATTAAAAAATTAGACTGCTGAATTTTCAGCAGTCTTTTTTTTGTCGGAATTAAATCTCATCGCCGAAAATCAAGCCTCTTGAGCCTGAACCGATGTAAATTCTGCCGCAAATACGCGGGTCGCCGCAAATGGATCTGATTTCGCCGTATTGGTGAGCGTCATCGTTGATTCTTGCCCAGCTTGCGCCGCCGTTATCCGAACGGAAAAGCCCGATTTCGCCGCCTACCCTGCCGCAGATGTAAATTTCATTTTTGCCGAAGCCGACGCATTGTGCGTACTCGCCGCCGCAAAGAAGATTAGTGACCTCGCCGTCGGCGGTGATTTTATAAAGCCCGTCAATGCCGTTAGCAATATAAAGTTCGCCTCGCCAAGCTCTTATTTCCTCGTGACGCCGTCTGCCGCCGTTCGCAATGGAAGTGCTGACTAAAATCCTGAAGCTTTCGCCCATGTCCGTACTAAGGAAAATATCGTAGTCTTCGCTGACGGCAAAGACGAGATTTTTGTCGGCTCTGTCAGTGCAGATGTGAACCCTTGCGGGAATTAAACACCTCTGCCAGCTTTCGCCCTCGTTGTCGGTGAAATAAATCTCATCACTGTAGCGTGAGCGCATACCTCTGAAAATGCGACTGCCGTCACAGGTTACGGCGCATTGTCCGCTGTCCATGTTTGCGCCGAGAGAGTGCTGAACGCAGTCGTTAAGCTGCCGCCAGCTTTTGCCGCCGTCAGTACTTAAAATCAGTCCGCCGTGAGTTGTGCCTGCCCAGTTTCCGCTCGGCGAAGCGACAATGTAGAAGGGGTTTTGCTCCGCAAAATCTGCAGACGGACAGGTTATCCAGCGATTAAACTTGCTGTCGCAGAGCATTTTTTCGCTTTGCTTTGTCACGTCCTCAAAGATAAATCCGCCCAGATCACCGAGAAAGTCAAGCAGATGATTTTCACCGCTTGGCGGCGAAAGCAGAAGCAAATGTACTGTTTCCTCCAGACCATCGCAAAGAGCGGAAAATGTCGGAGAAGCAGATGTTAAATTGTGCGTGGCGAAAACTCCGCAGCCAGTGTTAAAAACTGCAAAATCAGCGTCAAACGGTGAGATTTTAAAATCGCTCAGCCAGTGAATACACCATCCGCCGCCGTAATTCGGATTCATGTGATTAACGCTGTCGGTTACCAATCTGCCGTTTTTGCGCTCGCCAAAGCAGCATTTCCAGCTTTCTCCGCAGCTTTCGCTTACTAAAATCTCATCGCCGCTTTCACAGCAGAGTGTGCAGACGTAAAGCCGCCCGTTTGAGCAGGCAATTCCGCCGTAGCCGCCGCTTTGACGGCAAAGTGGGGGAGTGACGTCCTTGCATTCGACAAGCTCGCCTTTGCTGAAAAGGTATCTCACCACCCTGCCGCCGCCAAGCGTTCCCGTATCGCAGGAATAGGCTCTTGCGCCGCCGAAGCGAACAATTCCAGACTGTGCGAAGCTTATGTAAATGTATTTGCCGTCAAAGCAGCTTCTCTGCGGTACAAATCCGCTAAAGCTGCATTTTTCGTTCGGCTCAGGTTCAGGCGTTTCAAGCGGTTTAAATTCGTTTCCACTGCTAAAGAAAAGCGTTTCTCCTCGCACATTCCCCTGCATTGAAGCCTCTCCGCTTGTGCCGACAACAATAATGCCGCCGTATTCCGCAATCAGTGAGCAGTTTTTTTCTCCGCAGACGTCCGCATATTCCCAGCTTTCGCCCTCGTCGTCGCTGTAGATAAGCCCGACTGAGGTTGAAGCAAAGTAAATTCTGCCTCCGATGATTAAAAGCCGTTCTCCTGTGGAGCGTCCGACCTCGTTTCCGTGGCATTTACAGCCGCTGGGAAGCGGCTTTTCGTCAAAGCTTTGCCCTCTGTCGTGAGAAACGCAGAGAAAGCCGTCATTTTCTCTCGCTCCGCAGACGCTTATAAGCGTACTGGGATTTTTAGCGTCAATTGCAAAGGAGAGCGGATAGGTTTGCTCAAGGTGTTCAATATCCGCATTGTCGTTTAGCGCAATCCAGCTTTGCCCGTCAAAGTTAAAGCGATACAAGCCGCCTATGTCTGTGCGTATGTACAGCAGTTTTTCATCGCAAGGGTGAAACAAAATCCCCGTGACGTATCCGCCGCCCTTAATCGGCACATTCTGAAAATTGTAATTAATATGTTCCATTTTTACCGCCTTAAAAAACAGGCGGACGATTAAAGTCCGCCTTTAAATTATCTTCTTCTCATGTATGGCTCGTTGTCGAGCTTATAAAGCAAATCCCTGCACGGCTGCGAAGAAATTTTTGCAATGCAGTAAATGGTTCTCTGCTGAGAATTTGAGCTTCCATTGTAGCTTGGGAAAGCCATTTTGCGCTCGTATTCCGTACACTCCTTATAGGCTGCGTCAAGAACCTTTTTAATTGCAACGTCAACAGTCTGCACGGTTATGTCGTGTTCCTCAGCTACCTCTTCAACTAACTCCTTTAAATTTGCGCGGTAGACGTAAGGATCTCTGAGAACTTTGCACACCACTTCGGCAAGATAGTCAAAACCTGGATACTTATAGGGGCAGTGCAGAGCAGTTTGTGTAACAACAACGCATTTCCTTATTTTCTCAAGGTAGTAATTCTTGTCTATAATCGTGCAGGTGAGAATTTTTTGCAGATGGTAAATGTCAGCCATAGGATCAAGCGGGGGCTTGATGTAGTAATGTCCCGAATACTGCTGCAAAAGAGCGTCAACCTTTAAATTGCGCTTGTTGCCATAGGTTATAATAAAGGGAAGCTTGCTCAAAAATCTTGATATATCTCCAGTAAATTTTTTCAGTGTCAGATAATCAAACGTATCGGTATTTATCATCATAGCCTCAGGGTGATAGGCATGAAAAAAATTTAAAATATTATCCCTATTAGGATTAAGATATTCAACCGAAATCTCATCACTTTCAAGCCTGCCTGCTATTGAATACATAAGTCCAAAGCCATCGTCAATGACTGCAAGCTTTACTAAGTCTACCATGCTTTCTTTACCGCAAGGGTATCTCAAAAGCTCCAGATCAATAAAATCATACCTCATAATTAACCGCCAAACGAAATTCCAATGTCCTTTGCAGTCTTAACCATCTGGTCATCAGGCGGAACAAGCTTTGTTTTGCCAGCAACATCGCTGAGCTTGTTTTCACTAATCAGATCACCAATTTTGGCGACTGCATATCCGTACTTGTCTTTTGCTATAAGCTCCGCCGCATGAACACCGAACTGTGTGGCTAAAATGCGGTCGTAAGCGCTTGGGCTTCCTCCTCTGAGCATATGCCCAGGAACGCAGACTCTTGTTTCAAGTCCTGTTTTTTCTTCAATCTGCTTTGCTATCCTGTTTGTAGCTGTGGTAATACCAGCCTCCGCACGAAGTCTTGCACGCTCCTTTTTCTTAAGCTTAGCTTCCTCCGTATCGTAAGCACCCTCTGCAACTGCAATTATCGAAAAGCCCTTACCCTGCTGCGCTCTTTTCTCACAGGCTGCCGAAAGCTTTTCTATGTCGTAGGGAATTTCTGGGATAACTATCATATCCGCTCCTCCTGCAATTCCAGAATATAGTGTAAGCCAGCCCGCTTTATTTCCCATGATTTCAACGCATAAAATTCTGCCGTGGGAATTAGCTGTCGTGTGAAGTCTGTCGATAACGTCCGTCGCAATGTCAACCGCTGTATGGAAGCCGAAGGTTACGCTTGTCCCCCAGATGTCGTTATCAATAGTCTTTGGCAGACCGATAACGTTCAAGCCCTCCTCGCTTAGCAGATTCGCAGTTTTGTGGGTGCCGTTTCCGCCAAGTGTAAGCAGGCAGTCAAGCTTTTGCTCGCGGTAGGTTTTCTTCATGCTTTTAACTTTATCCACGTTGTCGTCGCCCACCACTTTCATAAGCTTAAATGGTGTGCGCTTTGTTCCGAAGATTGTTCCGCCTGTAGTAAGAATACCTGAAAAATCGGACGGCGACATAAGCTTGCACTCGTTGTTGATAAGTCCCGAATATCCATCGTGAATACCGATAACTTCAACATCATCACCGAAACGCTCATAGCAGGCTTTAGCAACTCCTCTGATTGTAGCGTTAAGTCCCGGACAGTCGCCTCCGCTGGTTAAAATTCCAATTCTTCTTTTCATAGACTTAGCCTCCCTATTTAATATTTATCATCCTCATCGTCAATGCTGACGGTAAGCTTTTCATCTTCTGTATCCTGCGGCTCTTCATCGTATTCGCTGCTTTCTGAATCGCTTTCAGACAGCTTGAATTTAGCAATCATATTCTTAAGAATCAGCGACTGCTCTGAAAGCTCCTCACTTGCTGAAGCCGAGCCTACCGCTGTTGCGGTATTTGCAGCGACTACCGCAGAAATCTGGTCTACGCCTGTGTTTATCTGCTTAATTGCGTCATTCTGCTCTGATGAAGCATTGGCAATATTTTTGACAAGAATTTGAATCTCATCTGAATTTTCTACTATATTTCCAAGCGAATCCGCTGTCTGTTGCGCAATCTGAGAACCCTGGTCTACAGCGTCAGCCGAACGCTGAATAAGCGCTGCGGTCTGCTTTGCCGCCTCCGCCGAGCGTGAAGCGAGCTGTCTTACCTCGTCCGCTACAACTCCAAAGCCCTTTGAAAACCCTCGCGGGCAGCCTCAACGGCGGCGTTAAGTGCGAGGATATTTGTCTGGAATGAAATTTCATCTATCACCTGTATAATGCTTGCAATCTCATCTGACGTTTTATTTATAAGCTGCATAGCCTCAAGCATTTTGCTCATATCGTCATTGCAGCCTGAAATCGCAGCAGAGTTATCACTTACAATTTTATATGCGTCTTTTGCGTTAGCCGAGTTTTGAGCGACCTGATCCGAAACTCCTCCTAAGGTAGCTGAAAGCTCCTCGATTGCGCTTGCCTGCTGAGTTGCGCCCTGTGAAAGCGTCTGCGCTGAATTTGAAACCTGCACTGCGCCTGAGGTAACCTGCTCAGCCGAGTGATTTATCGAATCGAATGTAACGGAGAGCGATTCAAAAATTTCATTAAAGGTAGTCTTTATCTTAAGAAAATCTCCCTTGAAGTTGCCCTCCATTCTGTGGCAGAGATTGCCGTCAGAAATCTGCTGAAGGGCTACCTGAATAAGATTTATATACTGACGCAGGCTTACGATTGTTTCCTCAAGCGAATTTGAGAGAATACCAAGCTCGTCCTTTGAGTACCAGACATCTACTCTTGTGGAAATATCACCGTTTGAAAGCGCTCTGAGGCGTTTAGTAGTAGATACGATAGGCGTAGAGATTTTGCGTGCGAAAATAATTGAAACCAAAAGCGTCACAACAACGACCGCCGTTATCATCAGGATTATTATTCTAAGGGTAGTATAGTTAAGGCTAAGATAGCTTGACGTAGGAGCCGCAACTATAACAATTGCGTCAAAATAGGAGGCTTCCGAATAGCCCATAGTATATTCTGTGTCGTTATAGTCATAGGTATATGTGCCGCTTTTGCCGTTAAGAGCAGTTTTAAGCGCATCGGAAAATTCTGCATAGCTGTCATCGGTATTAGCAAGCTCTATGGGGCTTTGATTAGTCTTAACGCTTTGAGTATCGGAGCTGAAAATAATAACTCCGTCATCGCTAATTACAAAAACGCTGTTATCAGAGCCTGAAACGGAATTGGAAATTTCCTCGTTTATCAAGGTACAGTCTACAATAGCGGCTGAAACCTCTGTCGAACCGTTATAGGTGGTAGGAGCCAATATGCCGAAGTAATTTTGATTATTGATATTTTTTATATCTGTAACGGTAACCTCGCCTCTTTCGACAGCAGAAACGACGTCGCTTTCCTCAATGACATCTGCGCAGCCTGAACCGCTGGATTTCAGAAGCTCGCCGTTGGAGGAATATATTCCGAAGTCTGAAATCATATCGTTATCTGAAAATTTATCAGATGAGGCGGCGATTTTTTCTTCTTCGGTGAGAAGCGTCGCATAGGAAGAGCTTTCGACAAGCTCTTTGAAGTCTCGGATATACTCGCTGACCGAGTAATCAAAGTTAAGAGCCGTCTGCTGTGAAAGCGGTTCTATCGCCTCTGATAAGGTATTAAGAGTTGTCGAGCAAATATAATGCTGACAGCAAGCGTAGTGCCGAATACTAATCCCAGCATTGCCGTCATAATTTTAGAGCGAATAGATTTCAAAGCGATACCCCCATATCAAATTTCAAACGCAAATTCTACACCTATTATATTATAACAGAATTTTTTGAAAAAAACAAGTACTTCGGAGGAATTTTTTGAAATTTATATTGTTGAGCGCCGCACATTGGTTGACTGCGTAATTGCTTTTTAATATTTTCTCTCCCTAAAGCATATTTTTAAAAAAGAGCTATTAGGAGGGGAAATACAATGACGGCGACAATTAAGCTTACAAAAACGGTGTGCTTGTCAGCTGCTATGGGTCTGACGGCGTTTTGCGTGCTGTGCTTCGGACTTTTACGGGAAGCATATGCGGATGAGGAGATTGACGACGGCAGAGTTGACGTGCCGATTGTAATGTATCATATTGTAACCGATGACGAGGCTTTGGCGGGGGAGTATGTGGTTACGGCAGAACAGCTTGAGAAGGATATAGTCTTTTTGCTCGAGCAAGGGTTTACGCCTGTATTTTGCAGTGAGCTTGCGGATTTTGTAAATGAAGGTGGAGAGCTGCCTGAAAAGCCTGTTGTTATAACCTTTGACGACGGCGCATACGGCTGCTTTTATTATGCTTTGCCGCTGCTTGAAAAATATAAGGTTAAGGCGACCTTTTCAATAGTGGGAGAATGGAGCATGGCGGCAGGCGAGGACGCAGAGCCGAATGTTAATTATTCAACGGTGGATATTGATAATCTTAAGACTATGTATCTGAGCGGCTATTGCGAGCTTGCAAATCATACTTGGGATATGCACGGTCTGACAAGCGAGGGAGCAGAGCGTGATGGAGCTTTGCAGATTGACGGCGAAAGCGATGCGGAGTACCGCCGTGCGCTCTGGAACAATATCACGCAGGCGCAGAATTTCATAGAGCAGGCAGGACAGCGTCCAAGCGTACTTGCTTATCCTTACGGCTTTGCTTCGGATTACACTCAGGAGCTGGTCTGGCAGCTGGGCTTTGAGGTGACGCTAGGGTGTGAAGAAAGAATAAACCGCATTGCTAAGGGAGATTATGACTGCCTTTACAATATGGGGAGGTTCAATCGGGCTTACGGCGAAACAAGCGAGGAATTTTTCCTGAGTATTTTGCAGTGAAAAAAGCCTTGATGAAAATTTTTCTTTGAATCGTTAATTTTTTGCAAAAAGCACTTGACTTTATTATGAAAGTGTGCTATAGTAATGTTAAGGACGATAAAATTAAGGTGCTAAAGCCTTAACAAAAAGTAAAAACAACAGAAGATTAACGGAGGAGATATTTATGCTTAAAAAGTCGTTTTTAACTCCGGTTCTTGCCGGAATCCTGGCTGTAACCGTTGTAGGTTCGGGCGTGGGATATTATTTTGAATTTGTAAAGGACGATGGCGTCAAGGCGTCAGATAAAACTGAGGCTGAAAACAATACGCTTACGGTTGAGGACGCTGCGGCGACTATCGAAGCGCAGCTTGACAAGGCGCAGCAGATAGCGGATGGCGAGCTTGAGGGTGGATATTCCGCAAAGCTTACATATACAGTGCCTGATGATGTATCGGCTGACAGCGAGCTTTCGGGTATCAACGAGCTTTCGGGTATCAAGGATATTGCCGTAGGCATGGAGGCAAAGCAAAAGGATAAAATGAGCGAGATGGAGTATACGATAGCGTATGATTCTCAGAGCTTGCTTACTGCCGATGTGGTTTATGACAATGAAAATGAGGTTGCGTATCTGAAAATTCCTGAGCTTTCGGATGCTTATCTTACGGGAACGGCTGATGAGATTGAAGCATATTTGGAGTCTATGCTTGACGATTCGGGCTACAGCTCGTATGAGGCTGAAACGGAGGATTCAAGCGTTGATACGGACGCTTTTGAAAATATCGATACTGAGCTTCTGACTGAGGATATTCAGGGCTATGTTGACGCTATAAAGGAAAACGCTCCCGAACCTACTGACGGAGAGGACAGAACCGTTACGGCTGACGGCGAGTCGCTCACTCTTACCACCAAAACATATACCATTACTGAAGCTAACGCTGAAAATATACTTAACGCAGTAGTTGAAAAGGGAAAGAGCGATGAAACTCTCAAGGAGCTGTATCTGGCTTTAGGTGAAACAGAGGAAAGCTATAATGAGATATGGGATTCGCTTAGCCTAGATGATACTGAATATTCGGAAGGGGAAAGCGATGAAACTGTTACAGTCGAGGTTTACTATTATGACGATGAGGAAGCAGGCTGGAGCATTTCGGCGGAGGATGAAGAGTATTATTTAATTTCAGCATCTGACGGTACTAAGCAAATAATCGACGGCAGCTTTGATTTTGATGATAGCGAAACGCTTACGGTTACGGGACTGGTTATCATTGACGGAGACACCTTTGACGGTGATATGACGGCTGAATATACAAGCGTTTCTTCTTATGATTATTTAGATGATGATGTGACATCTTCGAGCAGTACGACGACAAGCACTACCGAGATTGTAATAAGCTATGATAATCTGATTGTCAATGAGGATACACTCAAGGGAAGTGTGTCTATGAGCTGCACTAGTGATGACAGTGAGATTGCTAAGCTTGTCTTTGATTTTGACAATTCGGGCGATGATTTTGATATGTCGGTTGATGTAAGTTTAGCTGGAGAATCGTACGGCAAGGTTGGAATTGTCACACAGACTACGGATGCTTCTGATATTACCGTTCCGACAGGCACTATGTATTCAATATCCGATGAAGCGCAGCTAGAGGAGTATTACAACGGCTGTGATATTGACGGCTGGGAGGAAACTGTAAAGAATGCGCTTAGAGAAGAGCTTTATAATTCGATTTTTGGCAGCAGCACTGATGATGCTATTACATATGACTATGATTTGTACAGCGACTATGATTATGATTACTATACCTTTGATGATGACTACAGCACAGAGGTTGAAGCTTAAGAATTAAAACGAGCCGTTCCTGCGAGGGAACGGCTTTTTTTATGGCTGTTTTCACTAAAAAAACCATTGGCATTTTGTGCAGTATGCTAATTATTATTCTTTTAAGCTTGGATTTATTGACTAAATGATAAAAATGTGATAAAATTAAGATGTATAGATATATTTAGAAAATCTATAGGAGATGTTTTTATGAATAATATAACTACAAAAAAGAGGCTTATATCAGGTTTTTTAGCTTTAGCAATGGTGCTGGGAAATACGGCTTTTGATATTACCGATTTTCTGTGCGGTTCAGAGGCGTCAATTTCGGCTGAGGCGGCAAGTGCTACGGTAATAAACGGAAACGAGTTTGACACCTATGCAGAAAGGACGATTCAGGACGTAGCGGACGCTTATTCGGTTGCAATTGCGGCTGGAGAGAGCTATTCTGACGGCGATACGTCTACATATTACACAACTGCGGCTTCTCTTGAGGATCCGTATAATGCTGGAGTGCCTACTCAGGACACTCTTACGGCTATGCAAGGTATGACGAACTTTTACCGCTGGCTTTTAGGGCTTGATTCGCTGACAACAGACTGCACAGTTTCAGCTGCGGCTTCGTATAATTTGCAGGAGCAGGCGTTTTGCCGCAACTGGTATTTTGCTCACGTTATAACCAGCTATAGTATGCCTGATGGTATGGACGAGGATTTGTGGGAAACAGGCGTACCGCTTAATCACAATATTTTAGCATATGGCTTTACTCCGAGAGGTTCGATCACTGGTTGGCTCAATGAGGGATATTCTTTAGCTGATGACGCTTGGGATAGTAACCTTATTGGTCACCGTCAGGCTATATTAAGCTCTGTAGTATCAGAGATTCAGTACGGCTTTTCAGGCAAGGTGGCAATCGGCAAGGTAGTTTCAAAAACCAACACAATGGACGATGCTTTCACGGCTTTTCCTGCAATAGGATATATGCCGAGAGATCTGGTTGAGCCTGACGAATCAGTATGGTCAGTTGAGATAAACACTGACGAGCTCAGCACTCCTGCTGTCAGCGATTTAACTGTTACAATAACTAATCTGTCTGATGGCACTACTTTTACCCGAAATGACAGCTCGACTATTTTGGTTAATACATACACCTCAAGTACGTGTATCTTATTCGCTCAGCCTGATGATTACAATACAACGCTTGGTTGCTATGACGACAGTTATCAGGTGGTTATCAGCGGCTTGAAGGACACTTCAGGGAATGCCGTGCAGATTCAGTACACGGTGGATTTTGTAGATATTTCTTCATATACAACCTCATCAGCTGCAAGCGTTGAAACTGAATTCAGCAAGTATGTAGTTTACGAAGGGCTTGACGATACGGACAGTCTTAACAAAATCGGCGCAATACTCCCTGATACCGTTACAATTACAACTGAAACGGGTTATGAATTTGAGATGGAGCTTAGCGGCTCATGGACGCTTGACAAGGAAAATACTCGCTGGACAAATTACATTGACGAGAGCGACTTGCCGTCAAATGTAAATGACGATAACGATATATTAAGTGAAATCGTAATAACCTATGAGCTTACAGGTGAGAATACGGTTTTGTGGAGTAAGCTTAAAATCACGCCGTCCTCACCGGATGAAGGCGATTCGGGAACGATGGCGGTTTACCACTATTATTCAAATTACTTAGGTACGAGAATTTATCAGGTTACTGCTGACGATGAGGGGAATTACACAGGTACGCAGAGATTTGATTCGCAGACATCGGAGGAATTTGACGAGGACGCAAGCGACAATGGCAGCGTTTGGCAGTACTACAACATTGACAGCTTCACAGGAAATGACAGCGGGACTTATATTTCTTTCTACTACTATGTTTCAGACACATGGACTCCTCCCGTGTACGTTTGCTACCAGTTCCAGGAGCTTGACATTTCACATTCATATGACGATGGAGAAATCACAACAGAGGCTACCTGCACAACTGACGGAGTAAAGACATACACCTGCACGGTGTGCGGCAACAGCTACACTGAAACAATTGAAGCTGTTGGTTACCACACTGTAGTTACAGATGAAGCGGTTGACGCTACCTGCACAGAATCAGGATTGACGGCTGGCTCACATTGCTCAGTATGTGGAGAGATTTTTGAGGAGCAGGAGACTATAGCGGCGACAGGACACGATTATGTTAGTGAGGTTACCACAGAAGCAACCTGCACGACTGACGGACTCAGAACCTATACCTGCTCAAACTGCGGCGACAGCTACACCGAAGCGATAGAAGCGACAGGACACAGCTATACTAGTGAAGTTACTACAGAAGCAACCTGCACAACCGATAGAGTTATAACCTACACCTGCTCAAACTGCGGAGATACATATACTGAGGTTATTCCATCAAGCGAGGGTCACAGCTATGTGTCAGAGGTAATAACAGAGGCAACCTGCAGAACAGAAGGATTAATTTCCTACACTTGCTCTGAGTGCGGATATAGTTACACTGAAGTAATAGAAGCAACAGGTCACAGCTATACCAGTGAGGTAACAACAGAAGCAACTTGCGGAACTGATGGAGTAAGAACCTACACTTGTACATCCTGCGGTGACAGCTACACCGAAACGATAGAAGCGACAGGCGAACACGAATATGATTTAAGTGTGACAACAGAAGCGACCTGTACAACAGATGGTGTTAGAGCCTACACATGTTCGGTTTGCGGGGATAGTTATACAGAAGCAATTGCGGCGACTGGTCACACGGCGGTAACAGATGAAGCAGTTGACGCAACTTGCACAGAAACAGGCTTGACCGAAGGAACGCATTGCTCGGTTTGCGGAGAAATTCTAGTTGAACAAGAAACTGTTGCCGCTACAGGGCATAGCTATACCTCAACAATAACCACAGCCGCAACCTGCACCACAGCAGGAGTTCGCACCTACACCTGCTCCGTATGCGGTGACAGCTACACCACAACAATAGCTGCCACAGGAAACCACACCTACACCAGCAAAATAACAACAGCCGCAACCTGCACCACAGCAGGAGTTCGCATCTACACCTGCTCGGTCTGCGGCGACAGTTATACAGAATCCATCGCCGCCACAGGTCACAGCTACACCACCACAACCGTAGCTGCAACCTATGCCGCACAGGGATATACACTGTATACGTGTTCAGTTTGCGGAGATTCGTATAAGGATAACTACACGTCAAAGAAAACCGTGCCGACCGTAACGGCAAGCAGCTCGTTTACACCCACCACATCAGCGGTTACTATAAATTGGACGAAAGTAAGCGTGGCAAGCGGTTATCAAATCCAACGTTACAACTCAAGCTCAAGCAGCTGGACGACAGTTGGAACGGTGACAAGCGGCTCGACAACCTCGTATAAGGATTCAAGCTTGAGCGCAGGAACGACGTATAAGTATAGAGTTAGAGCTTATGTAACCTACAATGGCACAAAATATTATGGTTCGTACAGTTCAACAATCACAACAACTACAAAGCCTGCGACAGTTTCGGCTAAATCTTCGTATTCCTCGACAACATCGGCAGTCAGAATCAACTGGACAAAGGTTAGCGGAGCGAGCGGTTATCAGGTACAAAGATACAATTCAACAACAAAAACCTGGGTAACAATTAAGACCATCACCAGCGGTTCGACAGTTACCTACAAGAACAGCAGCTTGAGCGCAGGAACGACCTACAAGTACAGAGTAAGAGCTTACAAAACTCTGAACAGCACAAAGTATTACGGTTCGTACAGCTCGACAATTACGACTTCAACCAAGCCTGCCAAAGTGACAATTTCAAGCGCAAGCAAGAGTACAACTGCAATTCGCTTGAACTGGAAGAAAGTCACAGGTGCAACTGGGTACAAGATTCAGAGGTACAACTCAAGCACTGGAAAATGGGTGACAATTAAGACCATTTCTAGCGGCTCGACGCTGACCTATAAGAACAGTGGCTTGAAGAAAGGCACGACATATAAGTATAGAATCAGAGCTTATAGAAAGGTCAATGGTAAGACGTTGTTCGGGGCTTATTCGGCGGTTAAGAGTGTTAAGACTAAAAGCTGAATAAATGGAAGAAAGACTTGCTTTATGCGAGTCTTTTTTTTTACGAATTTCAAATGGATTTTTACAAGTTTAAAAGTCTTTTTCTTGATAACAATAGTTTGGAGAAGCTTGGAATTAAAGCCAAGTTATAAAAACACGCAAGGAATATGGACTAAAATTGTCGGTGAGAATGAGAGCGGATGAAAAAGGCCATGACGGGACTGCGTTGATGGGATAGAAAAGAAAATTGCGGAAGGCGACAATTAAAAACAAAAATGCCGCAAATTATTCTGCGACATTTTTGTTATTCTTCAAGTGAAGCCCATTCCTCAAGCATTTGTTCGGCTTCGTTTTTTAGCTTGTCCAAAAGACTGCACTTTTCGTTCAAAAGCTCAAAATCCTTAGTCTGCGAAATTTCCGTTTCAAGTTGGCTTATGCGCTCATCGTTTTGTTCAATAAGATTTTCAAGCTCGTTTTTTCGCTGTCTGCGTTTAGCGTCCTCTGCACGCTGCTGCTTTGAACGGTGTTGTCTGAGCTTGGTTTGAAGCTGCTCTTTCTCACTTTTTAGCCTGCGCTCTTCAATTAAACGCTGATTTTCCAGATGCGCTTCATCAGCTTTGATTTTAGCATAGTAATCAAATCCGCCGTCAAAGCTGCGCAGAATCCCATCGCTAAGCTCAACTATTCTTGCGGCGGTTTTGCTTAAAAGATAGCGGTCGTGCGAAACTAAAAGCATTGTTCCTTCAAATTCCGCAAGCGACTCTTCAAGCACCTCCTTTGTCGGCAGGTCAATGTGGTTTGTCGGCTCGTCAAGTATCAAAAAATTTGCCTTGTCAAGCGTCATAAGCGCAAAGCAAAGCTTGGCTTTCTCCCCACCGCTGAGCGCCGATACAGGCTTGAAAACGTCCTCTCCGTGAAAAAGCACCGATGCAAGGCAATTTCTTATTTCTCCATCGCTTAGCTGTGGAAAGCGGTTTCTTACCGTTTCAATTGCAGTTTCGTGAGGATTGAGCGAAGCGTGTTCCTGATCAAAGTAGGAAATCTTAACGTTGTTTCCCCAGATAATATTTCCTTGCAAATGGGAAATTTCGCCTCTTATCAGCTTCAAAAGAGAGGTCTTGCCTGTGCCGTTTGCACCGATAAGCCCGATATGCTCTCCTCGTCTGATGTGAAGATTTACGCTGTCAATCAGCGTTTTTTTGTTTTCATTTTTGCCAACTGCAAGCGGACAGTTTATAATTTGCAGAACGTCCTTTGTAGGCTCGATTTTATATTCAAGTCTGATTTTAGGCGGCTTGTCCATGACGATGGGCTTTTCTATCGGCTCAAGCCGCACTAGCGTCTTTTCACGGGATTTTGCCATTTTAGCAGTGGAGGCACGAACCTTGTTTTTTGCAATGTACTCCTCAAGCTCGTGAATTTGTTGCTGATAAGTGGCGTATTCCTTTATCTGACGCTCGGTTTTCTGCTGCTTCTGAAGCGTGTAAGAGCTGTAGCTTCCACGGTAGGAAAAGAGTCTGCCGTTTTCAATTTCACAAATTCGGGTGCAAAGCTTGTCGAGAAAATATCTGTCGTGAGAAACAATTATGATTGCGCTTTTACAGCTCTTAAGATATTCCTCAAGCCAGACAAGCGTTTCAAAATCAAGGTGGTTTGTCGGCTCGTCAAGGATAAGCAGCTCAGGCTCTTCAAGCAGCAGCTTTGCAAGCGCAAGCCTTGTCTTTTCTCCACCTGAAAGCGATGAAACGGCTCTGTCATATTCAAGATTTCCGAAGCCCATTCCGTTAAGCACCATCTTGATTTTAAAATCGGTGTTGTAGCCGTCGTGAGCTTCAAAATAGGAGGAAAGAGTGCTGTACTCGTCCGACAAGAAATCCAGCTCGCCGCCTGTTTGCGAAGCCATAAGCGCAGTCAGCTCGTCTAGCCGTGCCTTGACTTTGAAAAGCTTGTCAAACGCCTTATTCATTTCGTCAATTATACAGCTGTCGCTGTCAAGTCCGCTGTTTTGCTCTAAAAATCCGATTGAGCAGTCCTTTAGCGTGACGCTTCCCAAACCGTCAGAGGCTCTGTCAAAGTCAGTTCTTCCCATAATTATTTTGAGAAGCGTTGATTTTCCGCAGCCGTTTTTGCCGACAAGCCCAATTTTTTCACCCTCATTGCAGCTAAAGCAAATGTCCTTAAGCAGTGCTTCGCCGCCGAAATATTTGTAAATGTGTTCAATGTTTACAAGCACCTGAGAGCCTCCCTTACTTTAAAAAATCAATTTACGAAAACGTTTAATAAATTTATATAATTGTGTTTGAACAAGGCTTTTTGAGAAAAAAGCAATATGAATTAGTTGAAAAAAGCGAAAATTTTCGCTGAAAGGATTTTATCCTACTAGAAAAATTTCAGCAAAAATCATGGTAATTTATTGAAAATGTTACTGTAAAATCCACAAAATCGAATAACTGATATTACTATTATAAATGAGAATTATGAAAATTTCAAGTGGTGAGTTGATTTTTGTTTACCAAAAATACAATTTTTTCAAATTATTTTTCAACAAAGCGTTTGTACAAAGTGCACAAAATATTTTATTTTTATCGAGAAAAATTATTCAAAACAATGAAAATAAAAGAATGGAATAAAAAAATGCTTTTTGGTATTGCTTTTTTCATCATAATTTGTTAAGATATATATAGATGATTGTTATTATTTTTTAGATAGAAGGGGGTCGGCAATTATGTATTTTAGAAATCACATCGAACAGGAAGAGAGTAAGAATCTTAAAATAATTACATCTTGCTGCATTGGCGAAGCTGTGCCGCTTGAACTTTTGTCTAACGATGTATTTTCAAGCCTGATTTTAGGCGACGGCTTCGGCGTCTATCCGTCGGAAAACCGAATTGTAGCTCCAGTAAGCGGAACGGTCAAGGACATTTCAAAAAACGAGCATGAGGTAACGATAAAAACTGACGACGGAATAATTTTGATTGTTTCAATTGGCTATAACTCTGCTGATGAAAGCTTTGAGGCGCATTGTCTGCTTGATATTGGCGCAGGGTTGATGCAGGGAACGCTTATCTGGGAGCTAGACAGTGAAATCTTGAACAGCGAAAGCAAGCTGACGGCGGCTGTTATAGTTACAAACATAAGCGAGCTGCCGACCTTTAATATTCGTTACGGCAAGGTTAACCGTCTTGACACCCCCATAATGACAATTTCGATGAGCTGAAAAAGTGTGAGCTTTGTCAGACTGTCAGACGCTTGAATTTTTGCACGGTGTTAAGAGGATTTTGTAAAATGAATATTGACTGGGATGTGGATAAATATACCAGAGATTTTAGCTTTGTGCCGTCCTATGGTGAGGACGTGCTTAAGCTGATTGATTTGCCAAAGAGTAGCTTAGTCGTAGATTTAGGCTGCGGCGGCGGTGTGCTGACAAACACGCTTTTTCAAATGGGCTATCAGGTCTTAGGGATAGATTCGTCAGAGGATATGCTGTTAAAAGCGAGAGAAACATATCCGAGTATAAAATTTCAGCATTCAGACGCTTTGGATTTTCGGTTAGAAAAAAAGGCGGACTGTATCTTTTCAAATGCAGTTTTCCACTGGATTGATAAGGACAGACAGCTATTGCTTTTGGAAAACATTGCCCACAATTTAAAAGAGAATGGGATTTTGGTGTGCGAGTTCGGCGGCTATGGCTGTGCGAAAGCCGTTCACGGCGCATTGGAGCGTGCGTTTTCTGAAAGCGGACTGGAGTATAAAAACAGCTTTTATTTCCCTGCGATAGGCGAGTATGCGCCGCTTGTGGAGAGTGCGGGAATGAGAATGGAATATGCAGTGCTTTTTGACAGACCTACACCTTTAAAATCCGGTGGAGTTTCCGACTGGATAAGAATGTTTATAAAAGCTCCGTTTGAGGGAGTTGAAGCAAAGCTAACTGAAAAAATAATTTCAAGAGCGGCTGAGTTGACCGAGCCTGTGCTTTATAAAGATGGGGATTGGTTTGTTGATTATGTAAGGATCAGAATTAAAGCAAGAAAAATTTGAAGCGGCTTTTAATGAGCCGTTTTTTTATTTCAGGCAAAATATCGTAAATTTTTTTTGTCTTTGAAAAAAGGTATGTACATTTTCGATTTGGTGTGATATAATAATAAAAAAGAGAAAAACCAATTTTGCTTATGAAAGGACGTGGTGGGATTGAGCCAGAAGATGACGCTTTACGGCTTTAACAATCTTACTAAAACACTAAGCTTTAATATATATGACGTCTGTTATGCGCAGACTAAGCAGGAGCAGCAGGAGTACATAGCTTATATCAACGAGCAGTATGATTCCGAGCGACTGACAAATATTCTGTGCGAGGTTACAAAGATGATCGGCGCATGTGTGCTTAACATATCCAAGCAGGACTATGAGCCGCAGGGGGCGAGCGTGAATGTGCTTATCGCCGAATCGGGAGCAGAGCCGCCGAGAGTTGACGTATCCTGCAATAGAGGCAATTACAGGCTAAGTCACGAGATGGTTCACGCTCATCTTGACAAAAGTCATGTGACGGTGCATACCTTTCCTGAATGTCATCCTGACAATTCAATTACCACTTTCAGGGTTGACATAGACGTTGCGACCTGCGGAACAATTTCTCCGCTTAATGCGCTTAATTTTCTGATTTCAAGCTTTGATTCGGATATTATCACCCTTGACTACAGAGTAAGGGGCTTTACCCGCGATGTTTTAGGTACAAAGTATTTTATAGACCACAAGATAACCTCCATTCAGGACTATATTGACGATGAAACGCTTAAACGCTATGAAGCTGTCGATGTAAATGTTTACCAGTCTAATATCTTTCACACCAAGATGTTTATCAAGGATATAGATTTGCAGAATTACCTGTTTAAGCGTGACGCCAACAAGCTTTCAGAAGAACAGAGAAATGAGATTCTGACAAGTCTTAAGCATGAGATGGAGGAAATCTTCAGCGGCATGAACATTTACTATTGATATTTTTGAGATGGGGAGGAATTTTTATTGGCTCTTACTCAGCAGGATGCGCCGCTTTATGATGCGCTAAAGGGATATTTAAAAAACAGAGTGGTAAGGTTTGACGTTCCAGGGCATAAGGGCGGACGAGGAAACAAGGAGCTGAGAGATTTTTTAGGCGAGCAGTGCATGAGGATAGATGTAAATTCAATGAAGCCGCTTGACAATCTCTGTCACCCTGTTTCGGTTATAAAGGAAGCTCAGCAGCTTGCGGCGCAGGCTATGGGAGCTGACAATGCCTTTTTTATTGTCAACGGAAACACCTCCGCTGTGCAGACTATGATTTTTACAGCCTGCAAGTCGGGGGATAAGATAATTATGCCTAGAAACGTCCACAGAAGTGCAATCAACGCTCTTGTAGTCTGCGGTGCGATTCCGATTTACGTCAATCCAGGAACAAACAAAAGGCTTGGAATAGCGTTAGGAATGAGTGCAGACGATGTTGAAAGAGCTATAAGGGAAAATCCCGACGCAAAGGCAGTTCTTGTGAACAATCCGACATATTATGGAGTATGCTCCGATATAAAAAGAATAGTCAAAATTGCTCATGAGCATAATATGCTGGTACTGGCGGACGAGGCTCACGGCACGCACTTTTATTTCGGTGAAAATCTGCCGATTTCGGCTATGGCGGCAGGTGCGGATATGGCGGCTCTAAGTGTACATAAAACAGGCGGTTCGCTTACCCAGTCGGCGATTTTGCTGTGCAAAGACAGCGTTTCGGCAGGCTATGTTCATCAGATAATAAATCTCACACAGACTACAAGCAGCTCGTATCTGCTTATGGTTTCGCTTGATTTAGCGAGGAGAAATCTTTTTCTCAACGGCAAAGCGATGTTTGAAAAAACGCAGAAATATTGTGAATATGCAAGAGAGGAAATCAATAAAATCGGCGGATATTACGCTTACGGTGACGAGCTGGTAAACGGCGATGATTTTTATGCCTTTGACAGCACAAAGCTTAGTATTTACACTCGTGATACGGGGCTTGCAGGGGTTGAGGTTTATGATATTCTGCGTGACGAGTACGATATTCAGATTGAGTTTGGAGACATAGGAAATATTTTAGCGATAGTTTCGTCAGGCGACAGAGAGCTTGAAATTGAGAGATTTTTGTCGGCGCTTTACGAGATAAAGCGGCACTATTCAAAAGACCCTGCGGGAATGTTCGACCATGAATATATAAATCCTAAGGTGGAGCTTGCGCCACAGCAGGCTTTTTACAGCGAAAGCGAGGCTGTGTCGATAGAACGCTCTTGCGGCAGGATAAGTACGGAGTTTGTGATGTGCTATCCGCCTGGAATACCTATTTTAGCTCCCGGTGAGCGAATAAGCTCTGAAATACTTGCGTATATTCGCTACTGCAAGGAAAAGGGCTGCTTTATGACGGGTACGGAGGACATGGATTTAAAGTATATCAACGTGGTAGTTTGAGAGGTAGTATTATGGAGCTTTGGTTTTCAGAAAATCATACGGATTATGTCAAGCTTTCAATCAAGGTGAAAGAGCAGCTTTATTCAAAGAAAAGCTACTATCAGCAGATTGATATTTTGGATACCTATGAGTTCGGACGTGTGCTTGTGCTTGACGGCTATATAATGCTGACTCAAAAGGACGAGTATGTTTACCACGAGATGGTAACTCACGTTCCCATGGCGGTTAATCCTGATATAAAGAGCGTGCTTGTGATAGGCGCAGGCGACGGCGGAACGCTTCGAGAGCTTTGCAGGTACAAAACGATTGAGCGTATAGATATGGTGGAGATTGACGCTCAGGTTATAGAGGTCTGCAAGAGGTATCTGCCGACTACAGCCTGCTGCTTTGACGATGAGCGATTGAGCCTTTATATCGAGGACGGACTTAAATTTGTAAGGCACTGGGAAAACGAGTATGATTTGATTATAGTAGATTCAACCGACCCGTTCGGACCGGGAGAGGGGCTTTTTACAAAGGAATTTTACGGCAGGTGCTTCAGTGCGTTGAACGACAAGGGAATACTGATAAATCAGCACGAAAGCACCTACTATGACAGCTATGTTGACATGGTTCAGCGTACCCATAAGCGCATAAGCACAAGCTTTCCTGTGAGCATGGTTTATCAGACGCATATTCCGACATATCCGTCAGGACAGTGGCTTTTCGGGTTTGCCTCAAAGAATCTTCACCCTGTTTACGATATTAAAGACGAACGCTGGAACTTGCTTGGAATTAAGACCAGATACTACAACACCGAGCTTCACAAGGGCTGCTTTGCTCTGCCTAATGATGTAAAGGAGGTGCTTGAGGGCTGTGAATAGATTTGAAAGAAACGTGCAGAATTTTTTAGGCTGCGACAGCGGCTATGAGGAGTCGAAAATAGTTATCTTCGGCGCACCGTTTGATAGCACGACAAGCTACCGCCCCGGCACAAGATTTGCCTCTGCGGCGATGAGAAACGAGTCCTACGGAATTGAAACCTATTCGCCTTATCAGGACAAGGATTTAGAGGACATATGCGTATTTGACAGTGGAGATTTAGAGTTGCCGATTGGCTCTGCCGAGCTGGCTCTTGCCGACATTGAGAGCAGAGCCGAGATGATAATTTCGGACGGCAAAATTCCCTGCATGATAGGCGGAGAGCATTTGGTGACGCTTGGAGCGGTTAGAGCAATGGTGAAAAAATATGCGGATTTACAGCTTATTCAGCTTGATGCTCATGCCGATTTGAGGGAGGATTACTTGGGAGTTCAGCTCTCGCACGCCTGCGTTATGAGAAGATGCTATGAGCTTTTAGGCGACGGCAGGATTTTTCAATTTGGCATACGAAGCGGTACACGAGAGGAATTTGAATTTGCAAAATCGCATACTAATATGAGAAAATTTGACCTTGCAGGGATTGAAGAAACTGTACAAAAAATTGGACAGAAGCCTGTGTATTTCACGCTTGATTTAGACGTGCTTGATTCTTCTCAGCTTCCTGCCACAGGCACTCCTGAAGTGGGAGGAGTAAGCTTTTTGGATTTAATGGGAGCGATTAAAGAGATAAGCGGACTTAATATTGTGGGCTTTGATATAAACGAGCTTAGTCCGCCATACGATCAAAGCGGAGCTTCTACGGCGCTTGCCTGCAAGCTGCTAAGAGAAATGATGCTGTATTTTTACTGAAAGGAAGTTGATTTTTATGTCAAGAGCATTGATTATAGGCGCAGGCGGAGTTGCAGGCGTCGTTATACACAAGTGCTGTCAGAACAGTGAGGTTTTCAGTGATATTTGCATAGCAAGCCGAACCAAGGCTAAATGCGATAAATTTAAGAGCGAGCTTGAGGGGAAAACCAAAACGAGGATTTCAACTGCTCAGGTGGACGCAGACAATGTGCCTGCGCTTGTGAAGCTGATTGACGAATACAAGCCTGATATTGTTATAAACGTTGCGCTTCCTTATCAGGATCTGCACATTATGGACGCTTGTCTTGAGTGCAGGGTAGACTATCTTGATACGGCGAACTATGAGCCTCAGGACACGGCTAAGTTTGAATATTCGTGGCAGTGGGCATATCGGGAACGCTTTGAAAAGGCAGGAATAACGGCGATTTTAGGCTGCGGCTTTGATCCTGGTGTGACGGGAGTTTTCTGTGCCTATGCTCAAAAGCATTATTTTGACGAGATTCACTATATAGATATTTTAGACTGCAACGGCGGAGATCACGGCTATCCGTTTGCGACAAATTTCAATCCTGAAATAAATATCCGAGAGGTGTCGGCTAAAGGCTCTTACATTGAAAACGGAAGGTGGGTTGAAACAGAGCCTATGGAAATCAAGCGTGAGTATGATTTTGACGAGGTGGGCAAAAAGGATATGTATCTGCTTCACCACGAGGAGCTTGAATCGCTTGCATTAAACATTAACGGCATAAAGCGCATACGATTTTTTATGACATTTGGACAGAGCTATCTTACGCATTTAAAGTGCCTTGAAAATGTCGGCATGACGTCTATCGAGCCTATTATGTTCGAGGGCAGGGAAATCGTTCCGCTTCAGTTTTTAAAGGCGGTGCTGCCTGATCCTGCGTCATTAGGTCCGAGAACGGTTGGAAAAACCAATATCGGCTGTATATGCCAGGGGGTTAAGGACGGTAAGGCGGTAAATTACTACGTTTACAACGTCTGCGACCACCAGCAGTGCTATAAGGAGGTAGGTTCACAGGCGGTGTCTTATACTACTGGAGTTCCTGCAATGATTGGAGCTATGATGGCATTGACTGGAAAGTGGAAGAAAGAGGGAGTTTATAACGTTGAGGAGTTTGATCCTGATCCGTTTATGGACGCACTGAACAGGTGGGGCTTGCCGTGGAAGGAAAGCTTTAATCCCGTACTTGTAGATTGAGGCGGAATATGTTTGATATTTACGAGCCAAAAACGCCCTGCTATGTTATAAGTGTCGCACAGCTAAAGCAAAATCTGGATATTTTAAATAAGGTAAAGAAGCTTAGCGGCTGCAAGATTTTGCTTGCACAAAAGGCTTTTTCAAGCTTTCATGTCTATCCTTTACTGTCCAAAATTTTGGACGGCACAGCTTCGAGCGGACTTTATGAGGCAAGGCTGGGGTACGAGGAATTTGGAAAGGAAACGCACGTTTTTTCGCCTGCGTTCACACAGTCTGATATGGACGAGCTTGTGAAAATTGCCGACCACATTGTATTTAACAGCTTCTCACAGCTTGAAAAATACCGAGAGCAGATTTTAAGCTGCGGCAGGGATATTGAGATAGGGCTGAGGGTAAATCCTGGCTACAGCGAGGTAACTCCTGAAATTTACAATCCGTGTGTGAGCGGTTCAAGGCTAGGCGTTCCGCCTGAGCAGTTTGACGCAAACCGCCTTAACGGAGTGGACGGACTGCATTTTCATGCGCTGTGTGAGCAGGGAGCGCAGGAGCTGGAGCGCACGCTTGAAAGCTTTGAGCGGCTTTACGCCAGAAGTCTGCACAGGTTCAAATGGCTCAATTTCGGCGGTGGGCATCATATTACTAAAGACGGATACGATATAGCTTTGCTTGTGAAGCTGATAAGGCATTTTCAGGAAAAATACGGCGTTCAGGTTTATCTTGAACCAGGCGAGGCGGCGGCGCTTAATGCAGGCTGGCTGGTTACAACAGTGCTTGAAACGGGCGAGAATGGAATCGCTCTTGCGATAACAGATGCTTCGGCGGCTTGTCATATGCCCGACGTGCTTGAAATGCCTTATCGTCCTGAAATAATCGGCGCAGGAAAGCCGAATGAAAGGGAGTACACCTACCGTTTAGGCGGAAACACCTGCCTTGCGGGGGATATTATCGGCGACTACTCGTTTGAAAAGCCGCTTAAGGCAGGTGACAGACTTGCGCTGTGCGACATGGCAATTTACACTATGGTAAAGAACAACACCTTTAACGGTATGCCGCTGCCATCGATTTACCTTGAAAACGAGGACGGAACGCTTGAGCTTGTAAGAGAGTTCGGATATGAGGATTTTAAGAGCAGGGTGTAAGTACCCTGCTTTTTATCTAAAATTTGTCATTTGTTTATCTAACAGGAATCCGAAAAATGTAAATTAACGCTGTTGAAATTTACAGTTATATGTGGTATAATAGAGAAAATACATGAAATTTGTGTGAAAATGTAGAAACTTTCTGTTTTGATACAATATATAACTATGTATTAAATTTTTGTTTGGAGAGATTTATATGTGCAAAATGCTATATGTAAATAAATACCATGGGGGGGGGAGCTTCTAAAGCCTTATTTGTGCATTTTCACGAAATAAATATTAACTATTCGTTTGCGTGTAAAGACGTACACTGATTTGATGTTAGTGTACGTCTTTTTTGTTAAATCATTTAGTATAGATAGGTGCTGCTTATCCTAAAAAATCTGCATTTCATCAGGAAAAAGTCGTTAAAGGAATAAGGTATTATAAAATAAGGATAGTCGATATTAAGAATCTGAGGAAAGGCAGGAGAATCACTTTGGCGAGCAGTGATGTTTTTGAAACTGATTTTGATGTTATAGATTCGGATTCAGATTCAGATTCTGTTAATGTTATAGGAAATACAGACAGCGAAAGCGATGACGATGATGACAGCGAGCTTAACATTCCTCTTATCATTGCGATATTCGGCGGAATTGCCGTTATACTTATTATTCTTATAATAGTGCTTGTTGTTAAAGGCAAGAAAAAAATTGAACCAACGTCGGCGGCAATTCCTGCACCCATACCATCTCCTTATCAGAATCCTGCAATGCAGCAGCAGATACCTGCCCCTCAGCCTCAGCCAGTAGCTCAGCCTGTAATGATGCAGCCTATAAGCTTAGACAGCGGTGCTGGAGAAACAAGCTTGCTTAATGCGGGTGCCAGAGAAACGACAGTACTTGGCGGAGCAGGAGGTGCAAGAGCGGTACTTGTTTGCCGCAAGAACGGTACAAACATAAGCATTAACAGACCTGAATTTATAATTGGTAAAGAAAGAAGCAGAGTAAACTATTGTGTAAACAATAATGCGGTAAGCCGTCAGCATGCGAAGATTACCAGCAACGGCGGAGTATTCTTTATTACCGACCTCGGTTCAAGCAACTATACATATGTAAACGGTACGCAGATTTCTCCTAATGAGCCAACGAGAATTTCTAACGGCGATGTGATTAAGCTTGCCGATGAAGAATTTGAATTCAGAGGATAAAAACATGAATTTTATAACATCAGTGTATACCGATGTTAGAATCAAGAAAAAGACAAATCAGGATTCAGCTTTGATTTTAGAGGCTGAAACCGATTGCGGACAGGTGCTGCTTGCCGTCATGTGCGACGGCATGGGCGGCCTTGCAAAAGGTGAGGTCGCCAGTGCGGCTCTTGTTAATGCTTTCAGAGATTGGTTTAAAAACGAACTCCCTGAATTGATTTGCAATAGACTTGACCAGCAGACGGTTTTTACGGCTTTTGGAAATATAGCCTTTGAAATGAATGCGAGGATAGCAACATACGGAGCGAAGGTCGGCGTAAGTCTGGGAACTACCGTTGTAGCTATGCTTATAGCAAACGGCAAATATACACATTAGACAGCAACAATATTGATATGGAATTAGTCAGAAAAAATTTAGACGATTTTAAAGATAATTGAAGCCGCTTCTGAATTTACGGATAATACTTCAGAAGGAGAAAAATCGACCTGCGTTTATACATTTGATTCATTTGATGTAAGCTCATCAGAAAATGATGGTATCTATACACTTTCGTATACGGTGACTGACAAAGCAGGTAACGTAACCAGCTCTGATTCGAGCATAAATGAAAATGATGCTCAAGGCGAGATTACAGGTACAGTGTTTGAGTTCTCTTTGAATCGATTCGGTTCAACCTATAGAGTTATTAATCAGGAAGCCGTTGAAATGATTGAGGGCGTATACACACAAAAGGCAGCAGAGATTCAGATTCAGGAGATCAATGCTGTAGAAATAGAGGGCAGCACAGGATTTAAGTGTGAAAATAACAGACAGAGCCAGAAATGAAGGAAGCAGTGAGATGTCATTTACGCTTTCTGCAACATGGTTTACAAGACACAAGACCTTAATTATGTGGCTGTTGATAATTCTGCTAATCTTGATTGTTCTTCTCGTTGTAGGATACATTATCTATCGTCGGGTAAGAAGGAGATATTAATAAAAAATGCTTTATGAGCATGAAATCATAAATGGAACTTATAAAGTCATTCGCCCGATAGGGAAGGGTGGAACGGGGAATAATTTATCTTGCGGAGCATTTACATCTCCGCAAGAAAATTGTTCTTAAAAAAATCAAGGATTCGCTTGCTGATACAGTAGCAGTAAGACAGGAGGCGGATATTTTAAAATCGCTTCACCATATGTATTTACCGCAGGTTTACTACTTTTTTGAATATAATTCACAGGTTTTTACTGTAATTGATTATATTGAAGGCTATGACCTGCAGTCTTACATTGACAGTGGAGTTTATATTGACGAAGAAACTCTTATAAAATGGATGACGCAGCTTTGTGAAGTACTGGAATATCTTCATTACACAACTCTCTGGTTTATCATAATGACATCAAGCCTGCAGCGATGGTTTGGATGAGTCGAAAACAAATTTTGTAATGGCTCAAATAAAATATGTGTCGGAAGATTATACGGCTGTTATTGAATTGTATGATAATTTTTCAAGCAATTCTGACAGTGAAATTTCTGATTCCTTTGATGAGCTCGCAGCAGATACCTATTTAAAGTTGAAAGAATATTCTTCTGCAATAGAGCTTTATCAAAAACTTTATGAGAAAAATCAGAGTACCAGCATCGGCAGGAAGCTTGCCGGAGCTTATATTAATATAGCAAATGCTATTAAAACCGCAGAAATTATAGGAACGGAAAATGAAAAGAACGGCTATTTAAAAGAATCTGCGGAAATTTACAAAAAAATTATAGAGCAAAAAAAAGCTATAAAAGAAGATTATATAAATCTTGGAAGAGATTATCGTTTCTTAGGTGATTACAGCCGCTCTATAGAGGTGTTGGAAACAGCTGATCAAGAATATACAGGGCGATTTAAGATTCATCTTGAATTGGCACTTACTTATGCTGTTTCAGGCGATAGAGAAACTGCCGTTGATTATTGTCAGTTAGCTGAGCAGGAAAAAACTAATGCCGATTCTGATGATGATTTATTAGAATTAGAAAATTTAAAAGACAAGCTTGATATTACATAATAAAAAGAGGGGCGAAAAGCAATGGGATATATTATTATTGGAGTAACGCTTATTATATTTGGCGTATTATTTTTAGTAGTTTCTCAAATTCTTTTGAAACGTTGGTATAAGAAATTTTGAAAAATATTGATGCTTAGCATCATAAAAAATAAAAGAGGTGTATTAACGATATGAGTAAAACGACCTATACAATACTAATATCAATAATGATAGTACTTATTTTGTGCTGCTTTTGTGTAATAGGTATAGTCTTAATAAATAACAGCACGTCATCAGCGGTTGAAAAGAAAATTTCAGCTGCGCAGGAGTATTTTGATTCTGGCGATTATGACAGTGCGATTGAGGAATACAAGGAGGCTATAGAGATGGATGACACAAATGCAGATGCATATCTGGGCATTGCAGCTTCGTATTATGGGAGATACAAAAAGACAAATAATTCACAAGATTTAGATATGGCGATAAATTATCTTGAGAATGGCCGTGACAAAACTAACAAAGATTCACGCATTATTGATTTGCTTGAAGAATACCAGACAGAGCAAACAGAATTAGAGCAAGGAGATGTTATGCCAAATGAAATAGCAGACAATACTTCATCAGAGGATTCAACAGAAGAAAGCAGCGAGGAGGAAAGCTCTTCAGAGAGCGAGGAGAGTTCTTTAGATAGTGAGGAGAGTAAAGATATTTCTTCAGAGAGTGAGGATAGTTCTCAGAAAAATGAAGACAACAGTTTGATTTATGCAAAGTATAAAGAGACATTGGAGATAATTTCATCTTTAGGTGATACACCGAGGGAGCCTATGTATACAATATATGATGTAGATAATAACGGAGATTTTGAACTTATTGTTATAGATCAACTTGGATTATATAGTATTTATACATATGTTGATGAAAATTATTTGGGAGGACTTACTGACGTTCAATGTATAGGTAATGAAGATTACAATGGGCTTTATGTGGCTGATGGATATGGGATGATAATTTACAGAGAATATCCTGAATATTCTGCAGCATCATATGAAGGATATAAGTTATATATTTCTCTTATGACACTCGATCATGATGAAAAGGTTCTATATGCTTTTGAAGAAAATAATGATGAAAGCCACGCTGAGTTTCTTTCAATTTTAAATAGCTATACTCTTGTAGATAACTTTTACCCTGTAGACGACTATTCATATTTAACGGCTGTTTTGGGAGTAGACGCTTAATTATATTTTTATTGGAGTGGAAAAGATGCTGATTAAGATTTTAATTGTCTTTTTGATAATTGCTGTGATAGCTGCTGTTATTATAATAGAAAAGCATCGGCGTGAATCAGTAGAGAAGATGTATCGGGCAGCAGGAAATATTTTAAAAAATGAATTTCTTGATTACTCACTTCATAATCCTATGCTTAAGAAAAATAATTTAAAAGAACCTAATGTCAGAAAACCAATGGTATATTTAAAAGCAATAGGCTCTAAACCTGCAAAGGAGTATGTTTTTGATCCAGAAACAGTGATAAAAATAGGAAGAAACAAAGACATTAATTCTGTTGTATTGAATGAGGCTATTGTTTCTATAGAGCATTGCAGAATTTTTCTTTCAGAGAGCAGTGTATATTTGTTTGACTGTGGGTCTTCAAACGGAACACAGATACGGCGTGGATTTAATTCAAACATAATAACAGCTGGTCAGCAGATTTTACTTGAAAGCGGAGATGTTATTAAAGTTGGCTCTACAGAGTTCAAGGTGAAAATTTTCTTTTATGATATGGTATGGATGTAATGGCATTGGCAGAACTATTCTTTGTTCGATTGCTTAAAACAAAATGAGAGGGTTGCAGAAAAATGATTTTGATGATTTCAAGAACTGATGCGCTTCAGGAATACCTGCTTCCGCAGACTGATGGTTTGGATTATTCAATAATGTTGGATCATAACAGGTATCATTTTTCAAAAGATATAACTTTGATGCTTGAAATTACAAGCGGTCAATGGTTTATAAAGGTGTCTGAGGAATACTTCTTTGAAAGAACTGATGAAAGTAATTTGAACGGCAAACGTATACCGCTGAGCGACGGCGATGTTATAAATTTTAAAACTAACAGAGGTGAAAAATTTAAAGGAATAGCAATAGATTCAGAAATACGTTTTGGAATTTACAACAAATATAAAATAATTGGTCAGCCAATGATAACTATAGGTTCAGATCCAAAAAGCGATATTTCCTATACATTTATGAACTATGTTTCCAAAAGTCACGGCAGGATAGTTTCAGAAAACGGCAGATGGATAATTGAAGATTTAAGTGCAAATGGTATATTTGTAAGAGATGAAAGAATAAAAGTAAGAAAGTGCCTTGATTTTGGAGATGAAATAAATATCTTCGGCTTGAGAATTGTTTTTTTGGGTTCTGTAATTGCTCTCGGTACACATTATGGAACGATAAATGTGAGAAACATTCCGGAATTAAAATTAAAAGAGGTACAGGAACCTAAAAAAATTCGCCGGACAGAAGCAAACAATACATTCCATCGGGCGCCAAGAAATGTTCCTTTGATATATAAAGAAACTATTAAAATAGAGCAGCCTCCTGAACCACATTTTTCTAAAAAGAAATCACTGTTTATGCAGATAGCTCCATCCTTTACTATGGCGATACCAATGCTTTTAGGCTGTTCTCTTGCTATGTATAGTATGAGATTAAACGGCAGCAGTTCTTCTGCGTTTATGTATACAGGACTTTTTACTGCGGTAGGTTCGGCAGTATTTGGTTCAATATGGGCAGTGTTAAATGTAAAAAATGAAAAAAAGGAAGAAACAGAATCAGAAGATGAGCGAGTTAATTCTTACAGCAGCTATCTTATTAAAATATCTGAAAGCTTAAGGGAAAAGTATGCGCATAATCGTGATGCAATGCTTAAGATGTACCCTTCGGCTCAAGAAGTGTGCCTGTACAATCGTAATTCTACAGAGCTTTGGAGCAGAAATCGCAGTCATGAAGATTTTTTGTTCTATAGGCTTGGGTTGGGAAGTATACCATTTCAAGTGAAGGTGAGCGTTCCAGAGAAAAAATTTTCGCTTAATTCTGATTTTCTTAGAGATAAATCGGAGCTTTTGTATGACGATTATCAAAAACTCGAACAAGTTCCTGTAGGGATAGATTTAAAACAAGACAAGCTTTTTGGAATAGTTGGTGCGGAGAACAGCAGTGAGGCTGTATCTGTTATGCAAAGTATTGCTGTACAAATTGCTGCTAACAACTGCTATACTGATGTTAAGATGGTGTTTGTTTACGATGAAAACAGTGCAGCTGATAAAAAGCAATGGGAAATGATGAAATGGTTTCCTCATGTTTGGAATGAAAATAAAAAAACACGCTATGTTGCATCAAATATAAATGAGTGCAGAGATATTTTTTATGAACTAGCTTCAATAATTAGAAATCGTGCAGAGCTGGCGAATATCTCCGCAGTTAAGTCAGCAGTATGTAAGCCACAGTATGTAATGTTTGTTTCAGATGCCCGACTGCTTGAAAATCAGCTTCTTGCAAAATATGTCTATAGCCCAAAGGCAGAATATGGTCTGACCACTTTTATACTTGCTGATAAATATGAGAACTTGCCAAATGAGTGCGAATTTATAATAGAAAAAACGCCATATTTCAGCGGATTGGTAAGACCTATGGCATCAAGCGATGATAGAACTGAAATTACATTTGATGAGCTTTCTCCGTTTGCCCTTGAACAGTTTGCTAAAAGCATCACTGATTTGCAGGTTCAGGAATTTGAGAGCGATTCTGAAATACCTTCAGCTCTTGACTTTTTTGAAATGTATGGAGTAAATTCAATTGAGGATTTTCATGTAATAGATCAGTGGTATAAAAACCGTACGTATAATTCTATGAAAGCTTTAATAGGCAAGAAAGCGGGAGGCGCAGATTGCTTTTTGGATATTCATGAAAAATTTCATGGTCCTCATGGATTGGTTGCGGGAACTACAGGCTCTGGTAAAAGCGAACTGCTTCAGACATATATACTTTCTCTTGCGATGAATTTCAGCCCGGAGGACGTAGGCTTTTTTATAATAGATTTTAAAGGCGGAGGAATGGCGAATCTTTTCAACGACCTGCCGCATATGGTAGGGCAGATTTCAAATCTTTCTGGGAATCAAGTGAGGAGAGCTATGATTTCCATTAAAAGTGAAAACCGCCGCCGCCAAGAATTTTCAGTGAATATGGAGTTAATAATATAAATCTTTACACACGGCTTTATAAAAGCAAGGAAGCAAAAATTCCAATACCTCATTTAATAATAATTATTGATGAGTTTGCTGAGCTTAAACGTGAAGAGCCGGATTTTATGCGTGAGCTTATAAGTGTAGCTCAGGTTGGACGAAGCTTGGGAGTACATTTGATTCTTGCAACTCAGAAGCCAAACGGAACAGTAGATGATAATATTCGTTCAAACTCTAAATTTCATCTTTGTTTGCGTGTACAGGACAGGCAGGACAGTACGGATATGCTTCACAAGCCTGATGCTGCATATATAACTCAGGCGGGCAGATGTTATTTGCAGGTTGGTAATGATGAAATATACGAATTGTTTCAGTCGGGTTGGAGCGGTGCTGTTTATGATAAAAATATGTCAGAAAACAGTACAAACATAGCTACAATGCTTACTTTGACAGGTAAAACTGCAATAGTAGGCAGTCGTGCAAAAATGAAATGCAAAGAAAAAGAGCGCATACATTGGTATGACATAATTATAAAAAATGTAAATTACATATACAGTCAAAGCGAATATGGACGTTCTTTGAATGATATTGACGGAGCAGATTTAAATGAACTTGCAAATTCTGTTTGTACAGTACTTGCCGAGCAATATGATTACAGCTCTGCCGAAGCAGATATTCGCACTGTTAAAAATTTCATTAGACTTATGGGCAAATTTGACTGTAAAAGCGGGGAGGAAATTGTAAAACGTTCACATGAAGCTGCTGATATAGGTATAAAGCTTCCTGAAGTCAAGGAGAAAACTCAGCTTGAGACGCTTGTGAAATATCTTAATACGTTAGCTGAAGAAAACGGTTTTAAAAACGATATTAAATTGTGGCTGCCAGTGCTTCCTGAAAAGCTGCTTTACTCTGATATTGCTGTATCAAAAGAAAGTACGGCTCGTGATGATGCTTTCACCTTAAATGCTGTAATAGGAATGTATGATGACCCTGAAAATCAGCTGCAGATGCCAGTTAGGATAGATTTTGCTTTAGGAGGTCATTTTGCACTCTGTGCGACTGTATCAAGTGGAAAAAGTGTTTTTATGCAGACGCTCATTTATGCTATGGCAAGCGAATATAATCCTGACGCTCTTAATTTCTATATGCTTGATTTTTCAAGTCATATGCTGTCGTGCTATGAAAATTTACCGCATACAGGCGGAATAATGTACGAAAATGACATGGATAAAACAGCAAAGTTTTTTACAATGATTGAAAAAATGATTGTTGAGCGACAAAAGGATTTTGGAGGCGGAAATTACAGTGAGTTTGTAAGAGCGTACGGAAGAAAATATCCGGCAGTAATCATTGTTATAGATAATTTTGCAAATTTTAGAGAAAAGACAAATAATGCTTATGACAACATGATTTTAAAGCTTGCCAGAGAAGGAGTGGGCTGCGGTATTTATCTTGCAATTACAGCTGCTGGTTTTGGAATGAACGAGCTTCCTTCAAGAATAGCTGACAATATAAGAAATATTGTTTGCCTTGAAATGGGGGATAAATATAAATATATGGAGGTTATGCGCACAGCTCATTTGAGCGTTTTTCCAGAAACAGATGTTAAAGGAAGAGGCTTGATAAGAGTAGATGAGCGTATTTTAGAATTTCAAACAGCACTCAGCGTGGATGCTGCCGACGACTATAATCGAAGCTCTGAACTAAAAAAATGGGCGGAACGATTAAAAAGCGAATGGAAAGGCAAACCTGCCAGATCTATACCTTGCATACCTGAAAATCCTATGTATTCAGAACTGTGAAAATGATATTTATGTTCGTATGGCGGAGATTATAATATAAATATGGGAGGTATATGCTATGGACGAAAAAAATATAAACAAAGCTGAGATTAAAAGAATGTAGAAAGGGTTTTTCCTGATCATAGCAGATTTAAAGATGAGGCTCTTGATTATTTTGAAAAAAAGTATTCTGCTTCAGCAGCAGGCATTGGATTTTGTAAACGATGTTGCTAGGCGACATTCAAACGGCATAACCGTCACATGACATTCAAAGGGCGGAAATATGGCAATGTACACAAGCATCTTGGCTGATATTTGCAGTATTTATAATCAAACAGAAAATTATGTATTGAGCGAAGCTGCAAGCTTGCCTTAATTAAAGCTTGTCAAATTGATTTTGTATTAGCAAAAGCAAATGTTGGTGCTTTTTCATATCTTTCAATGAATATTTAGATTACGCAGACATATCAATAGGTGCAACTTGGATATTGAATTGTATACAAATTCTAGCACTGATTTTTATTTTTGTTTCGGCAGATGTTTTATCAGTGGAAAGATGATTTGTTTAAAATAAAATGATACAATATATTTCCAAATATTATTAGGGCAACACCGCAAAAAGACAATCCTTTGCGGTGTTGTTTTAAACGCATTTCCAAAAGAGATGCGTTTTTTTCGCATAAAAATAAAAAAAGCACATATTTATAAGACAGGCATAGCTTTAAGGAAAATATTGCATGGTTTGATTGCGTATACCTTCATATTTTTGCGGTAATAATTTAAACAGCAAAAATTTTCGGAGGAATACGGGTATGCAGTATAATAAAGTCGAAATCAGCGGAATTAACACTTCTGAGCTTAAGCTTTTGAGCGATGAGGAAACTAAGAGGCTGCTTTCAAGGACAAAGCAGGGCGATAAGGCGGCGAGAGAAAAGCTGATAACTGGAAATTTAAGACTTGTGCTAAGCGTACTGCAAAGGTTTATAGGGAGAGGCGAGTCGGCGGACGATTTGTTTCAGGTGGGAGTTATCGGGCTTATAAAGGCGATTGATAATTTTAATACAGATCTGAACGTCAAGCTTTCAACCTACGCTGTGCCGATGATTTTAGGAGAGGTAAAAAGGTACTTGAGGGATTATCGTCCTGTAAAGGTGAGCCGTTCGCTCAGGGATATGGCGTATAAGGCTATGCAAGCAAAGGAAAAGCTTATTGCCGAGAATCAGTGCGAGCCTACTGTTGAGCAGATCGCAAAGGAAATCGGAGCGAAAAGAGAGGACGTTATAATCGCTTTGGAATCGGTGTGCGACCCTGTGTCGCTGTATGAGCCGATATATTCCGATTCAGGCGATGCATTTTACCTCTTGGATCAGATAGACGATAAAACCGATAACGATATGGCGCTTAATGAGCTGCTGGTAAAGGACGCAGTCGAAAAGCTGGGAGAGCGTGAGCAGAGAATTTTGTTTTTGAGATATATTCAGGGCAAAACACAGGTTGAGGTTGCAAAGAAAATAGGAATTTCTCAGGCGCAGGTTTCAAGGCTTGAAAAGGGTGCGATAAATGATATAAGGAGAATGATTGAGGCATGACATTAAAGCAAAAGACAAAAAATGCGCTGATGACGCTTCTTTTGACAGCATACGCTGTGCTTTTGGTTGTATATTCGGTGGAAATTGCTAATGACGTCAGAAGTGCGGTGTATAGGTGTATCAACGTTATAATCCCATCGCTATTTGCGTTTATGGCTGTGTCGCAGCTTATAATGAAAAGCGGCGCATACATATATATTTCTAAGCCGTTTAAACCGATAGCATGGCTGATGAAGCTGCCCTATGAACTGACATTTGTTTTCTTAATGTCAAACCTTGCAGGATATCCGATAGGCGCGTCAATGCTTTCAGAGCTTGCTGACAGCGGCAGTATAGACAAAAAAAGCGCCTCACGACTGCTTTGCAGCTGCTTTAACGGCGGACCTGCGTTTTTTTGTTCAGTTGTCGGAGCGGCGGTGTTCGGCTCGGTTAGAACGGGGATAATCGTTTATCTGTCAATTTTTGCGGCAAATTTTCTGCTTGCGGCTGTTTTGAATCGCGTTTTTCCAATTAAATACAGTGGCAAAGAGAAGAAATTTTGCTTTCGCTCTGAAATGCTTTTTGACAGCGTGGCGGAGGCAGGAGAATCGCTCTTCAAAATTTGCGGCATGATACTTATTTTTCAGACGTTTCTAACACTGCTCAGAAATATGCTGCTCGATAACTTTTTCGCTTCTCAAAATATTAAGGCGCTGACTTTCTCCTTTGCGGAAATTACAAATTTGTCCGAGCTTCAAGGTCAGCCCTTCAGATTTCTTCCCATTGTCACAGCGGCGGGAGCGTTTGGAGGAATTTGCATAATTATGCAAATAAAGTCGGTGGTCAGAAATCGCTTTTTTTTGCTTCCGTTTATCTGCGCAAGAATATTTTGTGCGGTTTTAGCGGCATTGATATGTAAAATTTTAAATACATATTTTGGCATAAAAAGTATATCGGTGGCAATCGAACCCGATTTTATAGTCAATTTGAACAATTTTTTGCCCTCTCTTTGCTTAATAATGATGATTTTTTTGATAGTTTTGAAAAAAAGACTAGCATTTTCTCGCAAAGTGTGATATAATAGTATTGTAATATATTTTGCGCAAGGAGATGTATTAAAATGGCAAAAAAGAAAAATTATTTCGGCAACGGTATTCAGCCGTCATGTTCCTATTGTCTTTATGGGAATCGTTCGAGAGAGGGTAACAAGGTGCTTTGTGAAAAGCAGGGACTTGTAGAAGCTGACTTTTCATGCAAGAAGTGGATTTACGACCCGATTAAGAGAGTTCCTAAAAAGCAGCTTGAGATTCCTAATCAAGAGGACGATATTATATGACAAGCGTACATAGCGTTTGTTAAAAATTCCCTGTCGGCAAATCGCCGAATGTCGGCAGGTCTTTTTGAGCTTTGCGTTTTTAAAGAATAAGCTAAAGCGCAGGGACGTTTTTGCAAAAAAGCCGCAGTCGGGTATTAGCTGACTGCGGCTGAGCTTTTATTGCTTATAGCTTTTCAGGAAATCGGACAGAGCCTCTGTTGAGGCTTTAAGAACGCTCATGTCGGGGAGATAGACAATTCTAAAGTGGTCGGGCTTTTCCCAGTGGAAGCCGCCGCCGTGAACGAGCAGTATTTTCTTTTCGTGAAGAAAATCCAGTACAAATTTCTCGTCGTCCTTTATGGCAAACCTTTCAGCATCGATTTTCGGGAAAATGTAAAAGGCGGCTTTAGGCTTTACGGCGCTGATTCCGTCAATCTGATTGAGTGCGTTTGTTATATATTCTCGCTGTTGATATATTCTGCCGTTTGGCTCAAGAAGAGGATTTACTTTGCCGAAGCTTTCAGGCTTTAAAGCCTCGGAAATCATATGCTGTGCAGGCACGTTTGAACACAAGCGCATTGATGAGAGCATATTTAAGCCTTCGATATAGCCCTTTATCAAGTCTTTGTTTCCAGAAATAGTCATCCAACCGCAGCGCAGTCCTGCCGCCATGTGTGATTTAGACAAGCCGCTGAAGGTTACGCAGGGTACGTCCTTTCCTGCAAGCGAAGCGATAGAGGTGTGCTTAATTCCGTCCATAATAAGGCGGTCGTAAATTTCATCGGAAAATATAATCAGACCGTTCTCATGCGCAAGCTTGACGATTTTTTCAAGCAGAGATTTTTCGTAAACCGCACCTGTCGGGTTGTTAGGATTTATAATGACAATCGCCTTGGTTTTAGAGGTGATTTTTTTAGCTATGTCGTTCGCATCCGGATTCCAGTCGGATTTTTCATCACATATGTAGTGAACCGCCTTGCCGCCCGCAAGGGCAACCGAAGCCGTCCAGAGCGGATAATCAGGAGCAGGAACAAGAACCTCGTCGCCGTTGTCTAAAAGTCCCTGCATTGACATGGTTATAAGCTCGGAAACGCCGTTTCCCGTGTAAATATCCTTGTCGGAAACATTTTCAATTCCAAGATAATTGTCGTAGCCTATTATAGCCTGTCTTGCCTCGAAAATCCCGTGAGAATCGCTGTAGCCCTGATCGTATTCAAGAGAGTTGGAAATAGCGTCTATTACGTTTTTAGGCGCACAAAATCCAAAGGGAGCAGGGTTGCCGATGTTGAGCTTGAGTATTTTCTCACCCTTAGCCTCCATCTCATTTGCAGCGTCCATAACAGGACCTCTTATGTCATAGCAAACATAATCCAGCTTGTGTGATTTTGAAAATTCCTTCAAAGCGAAAACCTCCGATGCTTAAAAATTCATGGTTAAAATATATTATAGCACTATGCCGATGTATTGTCAATCGTTATTTTGCACAATTTTGTTTTGATATACCCTGTTGCGTTCACAAAAAATTTAAAAGTAATCGAATTGTAATTTTTGCCTTGAAATTCAACGAAAAAGAGGCGCAAAAATTTGAAAATTACTTGCAATCAAGTAGAATTAACAATTCGTTCACACATATGCGAAATAAATGTGTTACAATTTGTAATATATAGAGTTGTTTTATCAGGTGGGAGTTTTGACACATAAGCAAACTTTTTGAACATTTTCACTATAAAACACTTGAAATTTGCAGTTTTTTTTGGTATAATAGTATTGTGAAAAATTATAAATTCAAAATATGTGGTTTTTTGGCATTGGTTGTCAAAAGGCTGAATAAAGAGGAGCATTGAATTATGTCTAACAGATTATTCCAAAATGTAATACACCAGATGGCTGAAACAGTTGACTGCACAATAGGAGTCATAGACGAGCAGGCATCTATAATTGCTTGTTCAGAGCTTGCGCAGGTGGGTACGACAAATGAGTTTGTATCTCTCGATTTAAATGACACTCATGACATATTTGTGCGTGATGGGTATACATACAAGCCGTTTGGAGCGCATATGAAGCCTGATTTTGCTGTTTTCGTTGAGGGAACGGACGAGGTAGCGGCAAAGTATGCAAGCATACTTGCGATTTCCTTAGCGTCAATAAAGCAGTATTATGACGAAAAGTACGACAGGAACAATTTCATTAAAAACGTTGTGCTTGACAATGTTCTTCCAGGCGATATTCACATTAAGGCAAGAGAGCTGAGATTTAATTCTGACGTCGCAAGAGTTGTGCTGCTGATAAGGATTATATCGTCAAACGATGTATCGGCATACGATATTATACAGAATCTTTTTCCCGATAAGAACAAGGACTTCGTGTTCAATATAACTGAGAGCGACATTGTACTTGTCAAGGAGGTTAATCCCAGTATTGAATCTAAGGATTTAGAGAAGCTTGCGAGAAGTATTTCAGATACGCTCAGCGGTGAATTTTATACACGTGTCAATGTTGGAATTGGAACTGTGGTAGAGAGCATAAGGGATTTGTCTCGTTCATTTAAGGAAGCTCAGACAGCACTTGAGGTTGGAAAGGTATTTGATACAGACAAGGTTATCGTTTCATATGATAATCTTGGAATAGCAAGGCTTATCTATCATCTGCCGACAACGCTCTGCGAAACATTTTTGAGAGAGGTGTTTAAGAAGGGGAGCATAGAGTCGCTTGACCATGAAACGCTTTTTACAATACAGAAGTTTTTCGAGAACAATCTGAATGTGTCGGAAACTTCAAGAAAGCTGTTTGTACATAGAAATACGCTTGTGTACAGGCTTGAAAAAATAAAGAAGCTTACGGGTCTTGACCTGAGAGAGTTTGACCATGCAATTATATTTAAGATTGCGCTTATGGTAAGAAAATATCTTTTAGCGAATCCTGCGAAATTCTAAGAAGGGCATAGCTTGACGCTTTTAGACAAATAAAGACATATTAAAACGGCTGATTATGCTCTGGCTTGAAATGTAAGCTTAAGGGAAAATCAGCCTTTTAAACGAAAACGATTGTGTAAAAAATAGGAACTGCGCTAGAAATATAGAAGAGGCGCAAAATAACAAGAGGTGAAACAGGTTGGTAGAATTTAAGGATGTATCAGTTACCTACTCAAGCGGAGTAGACGCTCTTAACAAGGTTAATCTAAAGATAAACGATGGAGATTTTGCGTTTGTCGTAGGTTCGTCTGGTGCGGGCAAATCTACAATGATTAAGCTTATACTCAAAGAGATAAATGCGACTGACGGAACTGTAATGGTAAACGGCTTTAACCTTTCAAAGCTTAAGCGCAGAAGGATTCCCGCTTTAAGACGTACAATCGGCGTGGTATTTCAGGACTTTCGCCTTATTCCCACGATGACGGTTTATGAAAACGTGGCGTTTGTGCTGCGTGTTATAGATGCGCCTGCGAAGTATATAAGAAGCCGTGTGCCGTATGTAATTAGTCTGGTCGGACTTCAGGACAAGGCAAAATCCTATCCGACAGAGCTTTCGGGCGGCGAGCAGCAGCGTGTTGCGCTTGCAAGAGCGCTTGTGAACGACCCACAGCTTATAATCGCGGACGAGCCTACGGGAAATATAGACCCTGCGCTTTCATATGAGATAGTAGACCTTTTAAGAAGCATAAACGAGTGCGGAACAACAGTGCTTATGGTAACGCATGAGCATGATCTTGTGCGTTATTTCGGCGGAAGAATTATAAATATCAACAAGGGAAGCATAGCGTTTGACGAGATTATAGGAGGTACTAACACAGATGAAAGCTAGCAGTGCAAGATACCTCGTCGGACAGGGTGTAAAAAGTATCTGGAGAAACAGGATGATGTCGTTCGCATCGTTTTGCATTATACTTGTTTCTCTGCTCATGGTTGGCGTGTCCGTGCTTCTGACCATAAATATAAACAGAATTATCAGCGGAATTGAAAATCAAAGTGAAATCAGCGTTATTATAGTTGACGATATAGGAGAAGAAAAGCAGGAGGATTTAAAGGAAGAGATAGACGCTTTGCCTAATGTCGCAAGCGTAACCTTTTATTCAAAGGAAGAGGCATGGGAGTCTATGACGGACGATATGAGCGAAGAGCAGCAGGATCTTTTTCGCTATTCTTCTGATGAAAATCCTTTGCCTGATTCATATAAGGTGACGGTAAATGATATAAGCGTTATTTCTGATACGGCGATGCAGATTGAAACGTTTGAAAACGTTGATTCGGTTAAAAGCCCGACACAATTTGCGGACGTGCTTGTCAGCGTAGAAAATATAGTTATGATAATCATGCTTGCAGTTATTGCGGCTTTGGTAGTTGTGTGCCTGATAATTATTTCTAATACCACTCGTTCAAGCGTGTTTGCTAGAAGAAAAGAAATCAACATTATGAAATATGTCGGAGCTACAAACAGCTTTATTCGTATTCCGTTCTTTGTAGAGGGAATGCTTGTAGGAATAGTTGCGGCTGTAGTTGCGCTATTGCTTACTAAATACGCTTATGAGGGAGTATATAGTATCTTTAGAAATGATATTAGTTTGTGGTCTATTCTTGGAATAGATAATTTGTACCCATTTGATACAATGGCTGTAAGCGTGACGGTTTCATATCTTGTTGCAGGAGCAGTTATAGGCGCTGTAGGCACATCAATCAGCGCAGGAAAGCATCTCAGAGTTTGATATGAGGGAGCTTCTAAAAAACTTGCCCGCACATCTGTGGCAAATCTTTGCCGCAGATGCACAGCAACGGTTTATAGAGAAGCCCATGAAAGGATTTACAATGAAAAAGACAACGATAGGTTCTGCAAAAAGAGTCGCCGCGCTTGTTCTTTCCGTATCTGTCGCTCTGCTGACGTTTGCCAGCAATGAGGATAACCTTGCACAGGCTGACGATTCATCAGCCAGTAGTCAGATAGCTGCGATTGAGAGTGAGGTTGACAAGCTTAACAGTCAGGCTGACGAAAATGACAGTGCTATAAGCGGTACGGAGGAGGAGCTTAGCGAGCTTGAGGAAAAGCAGGCGGAGCTTGACGAAAAAATAAAGGCAACAGAGGACGATATAGCGGCTGAGGAGGAAAATCAGCAGGCTATTTCAGAACAGATAGACACGGTGGAGCAGACGCTTCATACGCTTGCAAAGTATATTTCAAATCTTGAGTCGAGTATTTCAGAGCTTGAAGCGAGCATAGAAGTTAAGGAAGCGGACGTTTCTCAAAAAATGGAGGAGATTCTTGATGGCGTTGAGGATTATAAGCTTAGACTTCGTGCTATGTACATAACAGGCAGTGACAGATATACCGATATTCTTATCGGCGCATCGGATTTTTACGATCTGCTAATGAAGATAGAGCTTATACAGCGTGTGGTTAATTATGACAATGAAACAATTGACAATCTGATTGAGCTTAAGGAACAGTATGAAACAGAGGCTGGCGAGCTTAATGTTGAAAAGCAGCAGCTTGAGGACAGTTTAAGTGAGCTTGAAGCACGCAGAGAGAGCCAGCAGGAAATGATGGTTAAGCTTGAGGAGCTTTATGATGAAAGCGAGGAATCGTTGCAGCTTCTTGAGGAGGATCAGGAGCTTTATGAAAACAACCTTGAGGAATTGGCAAAGGAAGAGGAAGAGTTTGAACAGGAGCTTGCCGAGCTTTTAGAGGAACAGCAGACCTTAGCTGCGGCTAAGGAGGACGCAGAGGAACGCCTTGAAGAGGAGCAGGAGGCTGAGAAAAAGCGTCAGGAGGAGGAAGCGGCAGCTGCGGCATCGGCGGCGGCTTCAAGTAGCTCGTCCTCATCGTCAAGTTCAAGCAGTAATGCTTCATCGTCAAGCAGTTCTTCGTCAAGCAATAATTCTACTTCCAATTCGGATTACGGTTATACTGATGTATCTATGTTCACTTGGCCAGTGCCAGGATTTTATCATATTTCCTACGGCGTAGGATATAGGTGGGGATCGTATCATAAGGGTATTGACATTTATTCGTCCAATATCAGAGGAGCTAAGATTATTGCGGCGGCGTCAGGCACGGTTATCAAGGTTTCAAATACCTGTACCCATGACTACGGTAAGAGCTACAGTTGCGGCTGCGGCGGCGGCTATGGGAATTACTGCATAATCGACCATGGCAATGGCTATTGGACGCTTTACGGACATTCTGAGGGAATTACCGTTTCAGTTGGAGATTATGTTGAGCAGGGCGATGTGATCGGCACGGTAGGCTCAACGGGACATTCTACAGGACCTCATCTGCATTTTGAGATTAGAATTAACGGAACTGCGGTTGACCCAGAGGATTATTTGTAAGAAAACATTTTAACTTGGCAAAAGAAAAATTCTGACAAAAAGCTTTGACATACAGAGAAAAAGCATTCCATATATTTAATTTAAAGGTCACGTACCGTAATAATTTTATGGTGCGGTGAAAAAAACAAAGGAGATAAAATTTAAGGCTATGAACAGAATTTTGACGCTGAAAAAATTTTTTGCGGCATTTGTGCTTTGTTGTGCGGCGGCAGGACTTTCTTCAGGACAGCTTTTGGCACAGGCTGAGAGCGATTCAGTTGAATCCGCTGCGGAGAAAAGCGTTGTTGACAGCGAAGAATCGGACGTTGCGTATGAGGACGAGATTGCGGATGACGTGAATGATGAAGATATTTATGACTTTGATTCGTCAGAGGAGGATTCATCAAAAGATTCCAGCGATACTTCGGCGTCTGATGAAACGGAAAGCGTCAGCGACAACACTTCGGACAGCGAGGCTGACAGTTCAGATACAGTGACCTCGCAGACGGTGGAAATTGACACAAGCTCTTATACTGACAAGCTCAATGAGATAAGCGAAAAGAAAGCGGAGCTTGCCGAGCAAATAGCTGATGCGGATGAACAGCTTACAAGCGAGGCTGAAAAGCAGCAGCTTATCCTTGAGGAAATCAGCGTTATAAACGAAAAGACAGAGGTGCTTAATTCGTATATTACGCAGCTGGAGCTTGAAATTTCCACGCAGACGCAGAAAATTAACGAGATTAAAAGCGAGCTTGATGTGGGAATAGCACAGTATAAGAAGCGGCTCAGGGCGATGTACATAGCAGGAGATACATATTATACAGAGATTCTTTTGGGAGCGGCGGATTTTTACGATATACTTATGCGCTCCGAGCTTCTCGAAAGAGTTACGAGCTATGATACACAGCTTCTTGATTCTCTTGTGGAGAAAAATCAGGAGTATGAGGAGCAGATGGAGCAGCTTGAAGCGCAACAGGCAGAGTATGACGAGCAGAGCGCAGAGCTTGAAAGTGAGCGCGCTGAGCTTACCGAGCTTTACAACACAAGCACTGAAACAAAGGCTTTGCTTGAAGAGGAAAAAGAGCAGCTTGAGCAGGAGCAGACGGACTATGACAATGAGGTTGCGTCCTATGAGGGAATACTCAGCGACCTTTTGAAGGGCAGCTATGGGACATCAGACGATGAAGCACAGCGGCTTGAAACGGAGGTTGCAGCGGCGGCGGCTCTTGAACAGATTTACGCTTCGATTGCACAGAGAGAGGCGGACGGAGAGGTTATTTCTGATGAGGAGTGCCGATATACGTTCAAATGGCCTGTTGCGGGTCACTACAATGTTTCGTCAGGAGTGGGCGAACGCTGGGGCAGATACCACAAGGGACTTGACATAACGGGCGAGAGTGGAATATCCATAACGGCCGCCGAAGCAGGCACTGTTGTGAGGGTGAACAACTCCTGCACGCATAACTACGGCAAAACCGAATCCTGCGGCTGCGGAGGCGGCTACGGCAACTATGTGATTATAGACCACGGCAACGGCTTTTTGACGCTGTATGGTCATCTTACGAAAGCGACGGTGGAGGTTGGAGATACCGTCAAGGAGGGCGAGGAAATCGGTCTGATGGGTTCGACAGGAAATTCTACAGGAACACATCTTCACTTTGAGCTTCGCTATAACGGCTATGTGACTAATCCGGCGACATTTGTAAGCTACTGATACTAAATAGCCTTGACGGGCTGACGCTTGTCAGGGCTTTTGTGCGTTTTTACGAAAAAAATCAAGAAAGCCAAGGCTGAACCGAAAAAAGTCCTGGCGTCAGAGCCTTTTTTGGGCAAAAAAACAAAAATCTAAAGGGACGTTTTCACAGAAAAAACACAAAGCTGTTAAGAAATGTGAAAGAAAAGAAAAAACTTAACTAAAAAATGTGACAAAATAAGGTAAAGTGTCGAAAACATTTAATTTGTCTAAATTGCAAAAATAGGAGAGCGAAATTTGCAGGTGCTTCATATCAATTTGCCGAAAATTAAAGCTGAAAAATTTTAAAACGAAAAATTAAAGCCACAGCATATGAAAAAAAGTGTGAAAATAAATTGAAATCTATTTGCCAAAGAGAAATATATTACAAAACGTTATCAAAGCGAACAAAGTTTTCGTCAAATTGCACAAATACAAGGTTGAGTTTTAGTGCATATCTCCATAATTTATTACATATGGGTAGAAAATTTGAAAAAACACTTGCAATTTTCGTGATTTTATTGTACAATTTGAATAACGGAAAAGTTTTGGATAATACTTTGCTCTATGTGCGGCGAAAGCGTGAACGAAAACGTTTTAATGCGCAGGAAGGGCGAGGGAATTGGAAAGGGGAACATAGGTGGTTTCACTTAAAGACATTTCCGTTCGCTGCGGCGTATCAATCGCCACTGTAAGCAAAGCACTTAATGATCACAAGGACGTAAGCCCTGCAACCAAGGAACGCATTATCAAGGCGGCGAAGGAGATGGGCTATTTCCCCAATTCTCAGGCGCGCGCATTAAAAACAAACAGAACGTTCAATCTAGGCGTTATGTTTAACGATGAAGCGGGGAGCGGACTTACTCACGAGTTCTTTGCGAAAATTTTAAACAGCTTTAAAACACAGGCTGAGCTTTCGGGCTATGACATAACGTTCATAAACAAGGACATAGGAGAGCGGCGGATGTCAACCTATGAGCATTGCAGATACCGCAATGTTGACGGAGTAGTGATAATCTGCACGGATTTTTCAGACCCGGACGTCTATGAGGTAATAAACGGCGATCTGCCAGTGGTTACGATAGACCATATTTTCGACTGCCGTTCGGCAGTGGTTTCGGATAACGAGGCGGGAATGGAAGCACTGGTCAGCTTTGTTTATGAAAAGGGACACAGAAGGCTTGCGTTCATTCAGGGAAATCGTTCGGCAGTTATGGAAAAGAGAATGAGCGGTTTTTGCAAGGCTTGTATGCACAGAGGGTTGAAAATAAGACCTGACAGAATGGTTCTGGGCGAATATTACAACCCGTCTATTACATACGAATTTACAAAAAAGTTTATCAGCTCAGGCGACAGACCGACCTGCATATTTATGCCTGACGATTATTCAGCTATAGGCGGCTATAATGCGATTAAAGACTTTGGACTCAGGATTCCACAGGACGTTTCAGTGGTCGGCTATGACGGCATAGTCTATTCGAAATTTTTATCGCCAATGCTGACGTCATACAAGCAGGATACCGAGATGATTGGAGTCACGGCGGCAAGGAAGCTGATTTCACAGATTGAAAATCCGTCTACTACGTTTACGGAGGTAATGACGATAAGCGGAGAGGTTCAGACGGGAGCGTCCGTGGCGGACGTTAAGGACTTAATTTAAACGGCATTAATTACGAAGCAAAAGCTTCGGATTTTATCAAAATAGTTATAATGCAACTATTAAGGAGGAAATTTATTATGAACAAGGTTAAAAGACTATTTGCAGGTGCTTTAGCGCTTTGCATGGCAGGTTCAATGATGACAGCTTGCGGCGACAGTGATGAAGATACATCTTCTGCATCGACCGGAAGCAGCTCGGATTCAACCGAAAGCGCTGGTGAAGACGTAACAAGCATCTCTGGAGATTCTACTGCTAAGTATGTAATCTACTGCTGGAATGATGAGTTCAAGAGCAGATTTGAGGATTACTATTGGGACAACAGAGATGAGGATCTCTGGGACGGCGTAGAGGTTGAGTGGGTTACAAACACCAACGACGACAACTACTATCAGACCAAGCTTGACGAAGCTCTTTCTACACAAGCTGACGATGAGATGAAGATCGATATGTTCCTCGTTGAGGCTGACTACGCTCTTAAGTATGTAAATACAGACGCAGCTTTGGACGTTAAGAACGATATCGGACTTACAGATGATGATCTTGCTAATCAGTACACCTATACTCAGGATGTTATGACAGACTCCAGCGGAGTTCTCAGAGGCGTTTCGTGGCAGGCTACTCCTGGACTGTTCCTTTACAATACAGAATATGCTGAGCAGGTTCTCGGAACAAGCGATCCTGACGAGGTTCAGGAATATGTTAAGGACTGGGATACATTCACAGAAACAGCTGCACTCTTTGCAGAGCAGGGCATTGCTATGGTATCAGGCTTTGACGATACATACAGATGCTTCTCTAACAACGTATCCTCGCCTTGGGTTGACGATGACGGAAACATCACGATCGATCCTCAGATTTCTGCATGGGTTGAGCAGACCAAGACATACACAGACGCTGGCTACAACAACCAGACTTCACTTTGGGACGATGCTTGGGTAGCAGGACAGAAGATTGACGGAGGAGTATTCGGTTACTTCTTCTCAACATGGGGCATTCCTTTCACACTGCTTCCTAACACTCTTGAAACATCAACCGATGACGGCGGTGAAGAGGCTGTAGGCAACGGCGGATATGGACTCTGGAAGGCTTGCACAGGACCTCAGGAATACTTCTGGGGCGGCACATGGCTCTGCGGCTGCGCTACATCTGACAACGTAGAGATTACAAAGGACATCATGTACAAGATGACCTGCGACACAGAGATCATGAAACAGATCACAACAGTTGAGCAGGATTACACAAACAACAAGGAAGCTATTCAGGAGCTTATCGACGACGGTTATACCAACGACTTCCTTGGCGGACAAGACCACCTGTCACTGCTGACAGAGGCTGCTGAGAATGTTGATCTTTCCAACAAGCTTTCTGCATATGACCAGGGCTGCAACGAGCAGTTCCAGTCTGCAATGAAGGACTACTTCCTTGGAAACAGCACATATGAAGAAGCTATTGAGACATTCAAGACCAATATCTCTTCTGTATACAGCACTCTGAACACAGACACTATCGAATAAGAGTACAGTACGGTAAAAAACTAAATATAAATTTGGGGGAGTGGAGGCAATTCTCTCCCCCTTATTTTATCTATTATCGATTCGTAGGTGAAAATTAATGAAAAGAAAAAGCATCAGCTATGCTAAATGGGGTTACATATTTCTAATTCCGTTTTTTGTAGTTTATTTCATTTTTCAGCTTATCCCTATTCTTGAAACCTTTTATTATAGCTTTATAGATTACAAAGTTGACACGGGAACCGTTTCAATTTTTAATCCCGATGGAAATGTTGTTAATAACGGCTTTTGCGGTCTGCAAAACTATATTGATGTTCTGGGCAGCGACGGTGTTTTTACAACCTCGCTATGGAACACTGTTGTATTGTGGATAATTGGTTTTATTCCACAGATTGTCGTTTCACTTTTGCTTGCTGTATGGTTTACGGACATTCGTCTTAAGCTAAAGGCGCAGGGCTTCTTTAAAACGGTAATTTATCTGCCGAACGTTATCATGGCGTCTGCTATTTCATTGCTGTTCTATTCACTGTTCACACAGGGCGGTGCGCTTTACGAGGTGTTTGACAGTCTTTTCGGATTGGAAACCTCACCGCTGAACACGGTAGCGGGTTCAAGGATGATAGTTGGATTTATCAATTTCATAATGTGGTATGGAAATACTACAATCCTTTTAATGGCGGCTATCATGGGTGTCGACACATCGCTGTATGAGTCGGCACAGATTGACGGAGCTAATCCGACCCAGACATTCTGGAGAATTACAATTCCGCTGATTAGACCTATTCTGGCGTATGTTCTCGTAACCTCAATGATAGGCGGCTTGCAGATGTACGACGTACCTACACTGCTCGGTGATTCAAGCGGCGGACCTAAGGGAGTTCTCATGACGCTTGTAATGCAGATTCAGCTTGGTAGAGATTCCTCTGTCAGCACGGTCGGCGCAATAAGCGTACTTGTATTTATTATATCTGCAATTTTAGGCTTCCTCGTTCTTAACCTTATGAGCGACAAGCCGCCGAAGAGCAAGAAGAAGAAAAAGAAAATCGTAAGGGCAAAGTAAGGAGGTTGTGATTTATGGCAAGACTTGAAGGCGTAGCTGGAGAGAGGGACGACAAGACCACGTTGCTTATCCGCAGAATCATAGCCTATGTTGTCCTGATTATACTGGTAATTATTTCGCTTTTCCCGTTCTATCTTTTGATAGTCAACGCTACAAGAGGTAAGGTTCAGACTGGAGTTGAGTTTGTTCCATCGGGAAATTTAGCGTCTAACTTTAAAGTACTCATGAGCTCTGATACAGAAAATTTGTACGGAAGTATTCTGGGTTCGTTTGGCAACAGCTTCCTGATTGGCGGTTTGAGTACGATTCTTTCAGTGTATTTTTCTGCACTGACTGCATATGCTACATATGTTTATGATTTCAAACTAAAGAAGGTTGCGCACACATTTATACTGTTGGTAATGATGGTTCCGACACAGGCTTCTGCTATCGGTCTTTACAGATTGATGATAAGCATGAATTTGGTTGACACCTTTATTCCGCTGATAGTTCCTGCGGTTGCAGCTCCTGCGGTATACTTCTTTATGTACCAATACCTGCAATCCTCGCTTCCGCTTGAAATTGTAGAGGCAGCAAGAATAGACGGCTGCGGAGAGTTCAGAGGCTTCAACACAATTGTTCTTCCGATTCTTAAGCCAGCGCTTGCGGTACAGGCAATATTCCAATTCGTAGCAAGCTGGAACAATCTGTTCATGCCGATGATGATCTTAAACTCAAAGAAGACAATACCTATGGTTTTGCAGTACATGAAAGCTAACATAAACGGTAACCCACAGGTTGCGCATACGGGTATGATGAGCCTTTATATTGTACTTGCGATACTCCCTGTAATAGTAGTTTATCTGCTGCTTTCAAAGTATATTATCCGCGGTATTTCACTCGGCGCAGTTAAGGGCTAAAAAATTAACCGACGTTTCTAAGAAGCGTCGGTTTTTTATTGCCGAAATTTAGTTTTAAGCTTCACTGAGCAGGTCGCTCATGCTGTAAAGCCCAGCCGTTTTGTCCTTTAGGAAAAGTGCGGCGTTGACAGAGCCTACAGCGAATACGCTTTTAGAGTGCGCCTCGTGTTTGAGAGTTATAACCTCGTCCTTGCCGGCAAAAATAATTTCATGCTCGCCGACAATTGTGCCGCCTCTGATCGAGTGCATACCGATTTCATCCTTGCTTCTCTTTGCACGAACAGAATGACGGTCGTAAACAAGACTGCACTTTTGCTCAAGCGTGTCGTTTATTTCATTCGCAAGCATGATAGCCGTGCCGCTCGGAGCGTCAATTTTCTGATTGTGGTGCTTTTCAACAATCTCAATGTCAAACTGCCCCTCAAGCACCGAAGCCGCTTTTTTAGCGAGCTCCGCCAAAAGATTGATTCCCAGCGACATGTTAAATGTAAAGAACACAGGCACAGCCTCCGCCGCCTTTTTGATTTTCAGAATCTGCTCGTCTGTGTAGCCAGTGGTGGCAATAACCAGCGGCACACCGTTTGTGAGACAGTAGTCAAGCAGTCCGTTAAGCGTTGACGGGTGGGAAAAATCAATAATAACGTCAGGCTTCATTGTCAGCTGCTCTGGCGAAAGTGCAATTGGAAAGTCGGCGTAGCTGTCATTGATTTTGTCAATTCCTGCACACACCGTACAGTCGTTGCGTGAGGAGATAATTTCAGCAATTACCCTGCCCATCTTGCCGCTTGCGCCACATATTGCAATGTTAGTCATAGTTTTAACTTCCTTTCAAAAAGGTTCACTTTTTGGTTCACTTGGCTATGTTTACAAGTCCAAGCTTTTCAAGCTCTGATTTAATCTTAGCCTTGTTTGCGTCCGAGGTGTCGCATAACGGCAGTCTGCAATGCCCTGCGTTAAAGCCCATGAGGTTGAGAGCTTCCTTTACAGGAATCGGGTTTACGTCGCAGAAAAGCACATTGGCAAAGGGAAGTGTTCCCATTGCAATTTTTAAAGCCTCATCGTACTTTTGCTTAAGGCAAAGCGCACAAATATCGTGCGTCTGCTTTGGACAGCAGTTGGAAAGCACTGAGATAACACCCTTGCCGCCGAGCGACATGATGGGGATAATCTGGTCATCGTTTCCTGAGTAGATGTCAATTGAATCACCGCAGAGCTGTTTGATTTTCGCAACCTGACTGATATTGCCTGAAGCCTCCTTAACTGCGACAATGTTGTCAACCTTAGAAAGCTCTTTGAGCGTTTCAGGAGCGATGTTCACGCCCGTCCTTGAGGGAACGTTGTAAAGAATTATCGGCAGGTCAACCGAGTTGGCAATTGCTGTAAAATGTCTGATAAGCCCTGCCTGCGAAGCCTTGTTGTAGTAGGGCGTAACACTTAGCAGAGCGTCTGCGCCAAGCTTCTGCGCCTCCTGTGAAAGGTGAACGGCATAGCTTGTGTGGTTCGAGCCTGTACCTGCTATAACGGGAACTCTCCCTGCAACCCTTTCGACAGCGTACTTAATGCAGGCGATGTGTTCAGCATCGCTCATAGCGGAGCTTTCTCCAGTCGTTCCGCAGATGACAATTGCGTCTGTGGAGTTTTCAATGTTAAAGTCGATAAGCCTGCCAAGCTCATCAAAATTGATTTCGTCATTTTCAGTCATAGGCGTTGCAATGGCAACGGCAGCGCCTGTGAATATGGTCTTTTTCATAAAGCCTTGACCTCCTTAAGTTCAAGTTGTCAGTCAAAATAGCCTTTAGCCGCCAGAAGCTCGGCAACAAGCACAGCGCCGCCTGCCGCTCCTCTAAGCGTGTTGTGTGAAAGGCAAACGAATTTATAGTCATACTGCGTATCCTCACGCAGACGTCCGATAGACACCGCCATGCCGCCGTCAATATTGCGGTCAAGCTTGGTCTGCGGACGATTTTCCTCTTCAAAATAGTGCAGAAACTGTTTCGGAGCACTTGGCAGCTCAAGCTCCTGCGGAACGCCTCTGAAATCAGCCCAACGCTGTAAAATCTCTTCCTTGGTCGGCTTCTTTTCAAAGGATACGAAAACTGCCGCAATGTGACCGTCGGAAACTGGGACTCTCAGGCACTGTGTGGTGATGGACGGCTCGCTTGCGCTGACAATTTTGTCGCCGTCAATTTTACCCCAGATTTTGAGCGGTTCAAGCTCGCTCTTTTCCTCCTCGCCGCCGATAAAGGGTATTACATTGTCAAGAATTTCAGGCATAGTTTCAAAGGTTTTTCCTGCTCCTGAAATTGCCTGATATGTGCAGGCAAGAGTTTTTGTAACCTTAAAATCCTCCATCAGTGGGTTAAGCGCAGGCACATAGCTTTGCAGTGAGCAGTTAGGCTTAACCGCAATAAAGCCCCGCTTGGTTCCCAGACGCTTTCTCTGCGCAGATATAATTTCAATGTGTTCAGGGTTAATTTCGGGGATAACCATCGGAACGTCAGGCGTGTGCCTGTGAGCGGAATTGTTTGAAACGACAGGACACTCAGCCTTTGCGTACTTTTCCTCAAGTGCTCTGATTTCGTCCTTGTTCATGTTGACGGCGCAGAAAACAAAGTCCACCATTGAAGCGATTTTGTCAACATCCTTTTCAGCGTCAAAAACCGTCATTTCAGCGAGGGCTTGCGGCATGGGTTCGCTCATAGCCCATCTTTCGCCGACAGCATCCTTAAGTGTCTTTCCTGCCGAGCGAGCTGATGCCGCTACGCAAACGACATTGAACCATGGGTGGGAGTTAAGCAGCAGAGAGAATCTCTGTCCGACCATGCCTGTAGCTCCGATGATACCAACATTAAATTTCTTCATTTTTAATAAACTCCTTTGAATTGCTTTGATATTTTCAAGGTCTGGTGCAACAAAAAATGTACAAAGCATAAATATTATTTTAAAGATTAAAAAAACCGATTGAAAAATCGGTCATCATAAACTATAATAGAGTGTAGCGATTCAAAGAAACCTGTCGATGCCGATAGCACTCCATCATATAGTAATGATGACAACTGTATATCTGTTAAATATACAGTCAGCCGAAAAGCCCCGCAGTTTCCGCTTCGGCAGTCTTGCCTTTCGCCGACATTATAACATCGTTCGGGAAACGCCGCTGAATCCAAGGACAATCCGCAAAGCATTAGCTTTAACACTAGCAAGCTTTAAAAAAACCGCTAAACAAGCCGTTTTGTCTTGCCAGGAAAATCCGTACTTTGCTTGAAATCCGCAACAAGTGAATCCAAAATGTCAGGTACTATTCTTGACCGCACCTCTATCTGTTTTTTTAATAATAACAGATTATTCTCTGTATGTCAATAGTCTGCGGCTGAAAATTTATTAAATTTTTGTAAAATGAGGAGTTTTAAAAATGCTTGATATAAAAAATATGACTAAACAGGACTTTTACTATGATTTGCCAAAGGAGCTTATCGCTCAGCATCCGATTGAACCGAGAAATCATTCGAGAATGCTTAAGGTTGATAGGCTAAGCGGGAATTGTGAGCATCTTCATTTCTATAATTTATGCGATTGCCTTAAAGAGGGTGATTTGCTTGTGCTTAACGATTCGAGGGTGATTCCTGCGAGGATTTATGGAGAGCGCACCGACACGAAAAGCTTCATTGAATTTTTGCTGCTTGAAGCTAAGGGCGATGGCTCGGAATGGGAAATTCTTTGCCGACCGGGGAAAAGAGCAAAGGTTGGCAAGCGCTTTAGCTTCGGAGAGGGCAGGCTTTTGGCTGAAATTACAGAGGTGCTTGAGGATGGAAATCGAATAGCAAGGTTTAGCGTGCCAAGCGGCGAAAGTATTTACAGCGTGCTTGATGAGATAGGTCAGATGCCGTTGCCGCCTTATATAACTGAAAAGCTTGAGGACAAGGAACGCTATCAGACGGTCTATTCACATGAGGCAGGCTCCGCCGCCGCACCTACAGCAGGACTTCACTTCACCAAGGATATGCTTAAGGAAATTGAGAGCAGGGGAGTTGGCATTGCTTATGTAACTCTCCACGTTGGACTTGGAACCTTTCGCCCCGTTAAAGAGGACAAGGTTTTAGAGCACAAAATGCACAGCGAGCATTATGAAATTGGCAAGCGCACAGCTGAGCTTATCAATCAGACCAAAGCAAACGGCGGCAGGGTAATCTGTGTAGGTACGACAAGCTGTCGAACACTAGAAGCGGCGGCACAGCTTCACGGAAAAATCATTCCCTGTGAGGGTAGGACGGACATTTTCATTTATCCTGGCTTTGAATTTAGGGTGATAGATGCGCTCATTACGAATTTCCACCTGCCTGAAAGCACGTTGATAATGTTGGTTTCGGCGTTTTTAGGCTATGATAAAACGATGGCTGCTTATAAGACTGCGGTGGAAAATAAATACAGATTCTTTTCGTTCGGAGATTGTATGTTAATTGAGTAAAAAAGCTTGAAAAATCGAGGAAAATGTGGTATAATAGAAGCAGGAGAAATAAATCAGGACGATTAAACATAATTTAAAATAATGGTGTGATTAGAATGAAGCTAATTTATAAAGGAAAATATAGTGGAGATCCTGAAACCATTCCTCACGGACAACATAAGGAAAACGCAGTTAAGTTTAAAGAATACGATGATTTAGCTAAATTTGGAATAGTAATGAATCTGGCAGCGATAGTTTTTATGTGCTTTTTGCCTAATATTGTTTTTGGATTTATTCCATTTTCAGCATTTTTAATAAATCCTGATTTGACATTTCTGGGAACAATAGTTTTTGTTTCAATTGCTATGGGAATGGGAGATTACTACAATGCGTTTAACGCACTTATGTAATCGCCGAAAAGTGCTAGAATTTATATGTATAAAACTAGTACATATTGGTATATGCCTTAAAAATTAGAAGGATTTAGAAATAAAATTTTTCTGCGCATTATCTATTAAGATATTTGAAAACAGTTAAATGATTTGTGCAAAAAAGAAAGGTTGTAAAATATGAAAGCCGTGTTTATTGGAGCAGCGCATGAGGTTACAGGCAGCTGTACCTATATTGAGGCTTGCTCTAAAAAATTTCTTGTGGATTTTGGAATGGAGCAGGGGATAAATATCTATGAAAATGTGAAAATCCCCTGTGCGCCGTCCGAAATAGATTTTGTGCTGCTAACTCACGCCCATATAGATCATTCAGGGCTGTTGCCGCTGCTCTGCGCAGGAGGATTTTCAGGTGAAATTCACTGCCAAAAGGCGACGGCAAATCTCTGCTCAATTATGCTTCGTGACAGTGCGCACATTCAGGAGTTTGAAGCTGAGTGGAAAAATCGCAAGGGCAAGCGCAAGGGAAAGGAAATCGTTGAGCCTCTTTACACGATGGACGACGCAAATATGGCGATTTCAGCTTTGCGTGGACATGAATATGAAAATAAAACTAAAATTTGTGATGGAATAACGGTTCTGTTTAAAGATGCAGGGCATCTTTTAGGTTCGGCGGGTATTGAAATTACTCTTGAGGAGGACGGCGAAAGGCGGACAATTATCTTTTCGGGGGATATAGGGAATGTTGATATTCCGTTGATTCGTGACCCGAATTACTTTGAAAATGCTGATTTTCTTGTAATGGAATCAACCTATGGTAACCGTTTTCACAAGAGAGTGAAAAACTATCCTCAGGTACTTGCTGAGATTGTCGAAAGTACGCTTTCTAACGGTGGAAACGTTGTTATTCCATCTTTTGCAGTCGGCAGAACTCAGGAGCTGCTATACTATTTCAGACAAATTAAGGAGGAAAATTTAGTTAAGAGCGTGCCTGATTTTGAGGTCTACATTGATTCTCCTCTGGCAATTGAAGCGACTGAAATTTTCAATCAAAATGAGGATTCCTGCTATGATGATGAGGCACTTTCTTTTGTAAAAAAAGGTGTGAACCCTATTTCGTTTAATAATTTAAAAATAGCAGTGACAAGCGATGAGTCAAAGTCTATAAACTTTGACAGCAAGCCTAAGGTTATCATTTCTGCAAGTGGAATGTGTGAAGCGGGAAGAATTAAACACCATTTAAAGCACAATCTTTGGAGAGAGGAATGCTGTATACTTTTTGTCGGATATCAGGCGGTTGGAACTTTAGGAAGGCGGTTGGTTGATGGAGCAAAGTCGGTTAAGCTTTTTGGAGAGGAAATAAATGTCGCAGCGAAAATCCTACAGCTTCCTGGATTGAGCGGACACGCTGATAAAAATGGGCTTGACAAATATATAAAACAAATAAATGTTAATAAAAGTGTCTTTATAAATCATGGCGAAGCTAGCGTTTCAGAGGAGTATGCTGAGCATTTAAGAAATAATTTTACATTTGACGTAAAATGCCCTTACAGTGGTGCGGAGCTTAATTTATTAAGTGGAAAATTTAAAAACGCAACGCCTCTCCCTGTCAAGCAAATCGAAAGAGAAAGTACGCCTTATTTACGGCTTAAAGCTGCAAATGACAGACTTACAAAGTTGATTTCTCAATCTTCTGGTTTGTCAAATAAAGAGCTTGCGTCTATGGCTGATACAATAAATAATTTGTGCAGCAAGTGGGAGAATTAGTCTAATGAAAATTGTACATTTTAGTGAAATAAATAAAGAAATTCTAAGTGACGCCAAAGACTATATAAATAGTTGCTGCGAAAGCTATGATAAGTTGTGCGAAGATACGGCGATTAAGGTTTCTGAAACTTCAAATATTCGTCCGATTATCCTGCTTTCAGGTCCGTCAGGTTCTGGTAAAACGACAACAGCACTGAAAATTGAAGCTTGCCTTGACGCAATGGGAAAAGAAACGCACACAATTTCTATGGATAATTATTTTTTACCTAAAGAGCAAATTAAAGAATCAGAGGACGGCAAAATAGACTATGAAGCTCCAGAAAGAATTGACATTACGCTTTTGCAGGATCATATTTTAAAACTTGCAAATTGTGAGGAAATCACAATACCTTCGTTTAACTTTAAAACTCAAAGCCGACAAAATGGAAAAAGGCTTAAGCGTAAAAAAGGTGAGATGGTTATTTTTGAGGGAATCCATGCGCTTAATCCTGAAGTGACAGGTTTTGACGATTTGGCAAGTACGATTTATATAAGTGTAAGAACAAGAATCCAGCTTTCAAACGGCGAGCTTTTTCACCCCGAAATGATTCGTCTGATGCGGAGAATGATTAGAGATAAGAAATATCGTAACAGGAAAATAAGTGAAACGCTCGATATGTTTGATAGTGTACAAAGAGGTGAAAATCTTTACATAAATCCGTACAAGCAACGAGCACATATAGAGCTTGATACATTTCACGGTTTTGAAGTCTGCAGTTTTAAAAATGTTTTGCTTGAGGAATTAATATTGATAAAAACACATTATAATGTGTATAATCAGTTTTTGCAAATAGAAAATGTTTTAAAAGATTTAGAAAGTGTTGATGAAAAATTAATTCCATCTGATTCTCTTATCAGAGAATTTATTGGAGGTAGTAGTTTAAAATATTGATTGAAAATCCGTCGAAATACAAAAATTTCGACGGATAAAAATTTTTATTCCAGTCCCCAGCTTGCCATTTCAAGACGAATGAAGTATCCTTGATTTTCATTGCAAACTGGACATTGCTGCGGTGCTTTTTCACTTTCTGAAATATATCCGCAGTTAAGGCAAACCCAACGTTCTTTTTTGTTAGATGAAAACAGCTTATCTTGCTTGCATAATTCACTGAATTTTTTAAATCTATCGGCGTGAGATTTTTCAATTTTTGCAATGTTTTCAAAGTCCTGAGCAATTTTTGTAAAGCCCTCCTCACGGGCAATTTTTGTAAAAGTAGGATAAACATCCTCAGCCTCCTCTGTTTCATTATGAATTGCAGACTCGGTTAGCTTGCAAATTTCATCTCCGCAGTCAACAGGATAGCCGCCCTCAATTTCAATGCTTGGCTCTCCGCATTGCTTGAGATGATTGTAAAAAATTTTAGCGTGCTGGTACTCCTGTTGAGAAGTAAACTGAAAAAGTGCGGCAAGCACGTGATTTTTCTCTTTTTTAGCACAGTCCTTTGCAAAATCGTATCGTGTGCGTGCCTGTGATTCACCAGCATATGCTCTCATCAAATTGGTTTTTGTTTTACTTGTACAAAAATCTGTACTCATTTTTATTCCTCCAATTATATATTAAAATTCTTACATTGTAAGCGTTCCGTTTTCGTTCTCAAGCAAAATTAGAATCTCTTCTTCATCACCTGTTTCAGCGTTAATATAGACCAAAACTTCTCTGCCATTTTCTGCTTTACATTTAAATTCGTAACAGCAAATTTCGTTTGCTCCATCGGTTGGAATTATAGCTTTTCCACGACTTTCACACTCGAGATATGGTGAAATAATTTCTTGACAGTCGAGAATAGAAAGCGTTTGATCAGGGAAGTTTCTTTTTTGATGATTAACTAAATATCCGTTTGCTTCAAAGCCTAAAATTTCCCCATCATCCATTGCAACAGTCACCTTCATTAAATCAGTGTAACAGGTAATTTTATCAATACAGTATGCGAAATTTACTACGACTGTGTTGTCTGTTCTTTCATAATATGTCACTTTCATATTGTTATATCCTGCGTCGTCAATAAATTCCTCAGCTTTTTGAACACATTCTTTAATTTCAAAGATTGCATTTTGTGGTTGACGAGACTTAAGAAAATATGAAACATACCCGCCTTGCTTAGTGACTCCACAAGAAACACTTCCGCTTTCGTCTGAAAATATATAGCACGGCATTGTTCCTTCACGTTCAATAACTTCACTTAAGTCATTTGATGAAATATTTAAAATCATAGATGCACGCTCTAAAGCTTTCATTTCAGTTACTTCTTCAGCATTCTTTGTCATCAATGGCTCTTTTTCCATAATGTGATCTGAAAAAGGCCCGTCATAAATTAAGGTTGGATAAGATTCAAATCCCTCTTCAAATTCTGTAAATCCTTCAGTAATTGTAGGTGAATCTTCGTCTTTATTATAATTATTTGAAATATTCATTATGTCAATCTCACCGCTTGCTATAGACTCTTCGATTTCCCAAATTTCATTAGATAGATTTTCAGCATATTTACAAAGCGATTTCAAATTATTATATTCCTCATCACTAATTTCCACGTCTTTTTCCGTTTTTTCTGCTGTCGATTGTGCATAATTTCCGACTTGAGAAAGAAACTTATAGGTGTTTTGTAAAGACAATTCTCCTATAGGCAGTTGTGATATTGCCACTTTTGCAGCACTTGCTTCTGTAAACAGTTTGTTTGCCAGCGCAGCCTGCTGTTCAGCAGTTGAGGCATATAATTGTTTTTCAAGTGTGTTGTTTATATTGTCAGCTGCTGATGAAAGCTCTTCTAATGCATAAATGTAGTTGTTTTTGATTATAATCTGCTGATTTTTGCTTTCACTCATTAGCATACAATTTCGCACTAAAAGTACGACTACAGCTGAAATTGAAAGAGCTGCCGCTCTTATTAGTCCTCTTTTTGTAAGTTTCATTTTATTATACTCCTTTTCAATCTGCGACATTTTTAATAGTACAAAAAAATGAACTCCTATCTAAAATCCTATATTTTGTACTTCATTTCATAACTTATTTTTTCCCATTTTTCTTTTTATATTCTTAAGTATTTGCTTTTTTTTCAGAAATGTGTTATAATAGATTAACAGCATTTTGAAAGGGTGATTTTTTGGTATATTTTGATAACGCTGCAACTACTAAGCCTTGCAAAGAGGCTATAAGTGTGCTTAATGATTCTCTTCTTAAATTTGGAAATCCTTCGTCACTTCACGGACTTGGATTAGAAGCTTCACAGATAATTTCTCTTGCCAGAAAACAGATTGCTTCTTCACTTGACGTTGATGATAGTGAAATTTATTTTACGTCTGGAGCTACTGAAGCTAACAATACTGCAATTTTTGGTGCAGCGTCAAAACTAGGAAAGAGGATGAAAAAAATCGTTATTTCTTCAGTTGAGCATCCGTCTGTCAGCGAGCCTTGCCGTATCCTCGAAAGCAAAGGCTTTGATGTTGTGAAAATTTCACCGCAGAGCGATGGGTTCCATGTGGAGGATTTTGTCAATGCTGTCGATGAAAACACCTGCTTGGTCAGCTGTATGCTTTGCAATAATGAAATAGGTGCGATGTTACCAGTTTCTGAAGTTTTTAAAACCTTGAAGAAAAAATACCCACAGACAATTTTGCACTGCGATTTTGTTCAGGGCTTTTTGAAGCTGTCGCTTAAGCAAAAGGAGCTTCATGCGGATATGATTTCCCTCAGCGGTCATAAAATTCATGCCTTGAAAGGTGTTGGCGCACTGTACATTAAGAAAAATCTGCATATTCCGCCATTTATTTATGGCGGCGGTCAGGAGAGAGGATTTCGCTCCGGCACAGAATCTGTCCCTTTAATTTCCTCTTTTGGTGCTGCTGCTGATGCGATGTACAAAAATTTGGACGCTAATTTCCATCACGTTCAAATGCTTTCTGAACATCTCAGGTGTGAAGTAAAATCTCTTGACGGAATTGCTTTAAATTCCCCGAGCGATGGTTCTCCATATATTAACAGTATTTCAGTTGGAAATATTCGCTCTGAAGTTCTGCTTCATTTTCTCGAAGGTCGTGAAATTTACGTGTCAAGCGGTTCTGCTTGCTCGAAAGGCAAAAAGAGCAAAGTCTTGACAGAGTTCCATATCCCCGATAGCGTTGCTGATTCGACAATTCGCATTAGCTTTTGCCCAGAAAATACCATTGAAGAGGTGGATTTGCTGCTTGAAGCCTTGAAGGATGCGAAAAATAATCTTGTAGGGATAAAATAACAAAAACAAATGTTTTATACCTTTTAAATATATATAAAGACAAAAATCGACAAAAAACCTGAAAGGATTTGGTGTGGTTGAAGGAAATTATATTGTGTAAATACGGCGAGATTACGCTTAAGGGGCTGAATAAATCCTCCTTTGAAAGCGTGCTTGTCAAGAATGTACGGCGCAGACTTAAGCGTTTTGGCAGCTTTGATTGTCATCATTCGCAGTCAACGCTTTATGTTACGCCGCTTGAGGACGACATTGACATGGATGAAATTGTTGAGGAGCTTAAACAGGTTTTCGGAATAGTCAAGATATGTAAAGCAATAAAGCTTGATAAATCGCTTGACGCTATTTTGACGCAGAGCATAGACTATATTTCCGAGGAGCTTGAGGACGCAAAGACCTTCAAGGTTGAGGCAAAGCGTGCGGATAAGACTTTTCCGTACAAATCGCCTGAAATCTGTGCGGAGCTTGGTCATTCGATACTTTGCGCATATCCCGATTTGAAGGTTGACATAAAGAACCCAGACCTCACGATAAGCGTTGAAATAAGGGAGAAAAATGCGTTTGTGAATGCTCAGAAAATTGATGGTGCAGGCGGCTTGCCGGTGTCAACAAGCGGCAGGGGAATGCTGCTGCTTTCAGGCGGAATTGATTCTCCGGTTGCAGGCTATATGATGGCAAAGCGTGGAGTAACCGTGCAGGCAATTCACTTTGAGGCGCCGCCCTACACCTCTGAGCGTGCAAGGCTTAAGGTCGAGAAGCTTGCAGAGGAAATCTCACGCTATTGTGGAGATATTGCCTTTCACTGTGTGCCTTTCACGGATATTCAGGTAGCTATAAAGGATAATTGCGCAGAGGAATATTTTACAATTATCATGCGACGCATTATGGTGGAAATTGCACAGCGTATATCTGAAAAGGAGGACTGCAATTGCCTTATTACAGGCGAAAGCATGGGTCAGGTTGCAAGCCAGACGATGAATGCACTTGTCTGCACTGACGCCGCCTGCCGTATACCTGTAATGCGTCCTTGTATAGGACTTGATAAGACGGAGATAATCGATATTGCGCGAAAAATCGGCACGTTTGACACATCAATTCTGCCGTATGAGGACTGCTGCACCGTTTTCACTCCGAAGCATCCGAAAATCAAGCCGAAGCTTGAGGATGTTGAACGTGAGCAAGCATCCTTTGACTTTGAGCCGATGATTTCTCAGGCGATTGAGCAGACAAGCTTCCGCTTGATACGCTGTGGAGAATCCACTGTAAATCTATGATACTTTACAATTGAAAATTTGCCGAACAAATTTCAATGCTTGATTTAAATCACTTCAAATGGAAAAATGAGGTTTTACCCAAGCTTGTAAATTGATTTCACTTGATAAAATTGAAATTTTTCCAACAATTTACATGGAAAAATCAACAGTGTTCTTTTTTGTACAGTTGAAAAGGTTACAGAAAAATTAAATCGATGCCATTTTGTAATTTTTGTGTCCTATAAATCGTACAGTTGCAAAATTGGACGAAAAATATGAAATGTCTAAAAATGTCGAAAAGTGCCGATTTTAAAGGCTTTTATTATCATAAAGATTAATATTTTCGGGTATTTTATTTAAAAAAAATAGTTACGCTGTCATTACATTTTTGCCTTTCAGATGACGGCGTAAATCGTTAAATTAAGATTTCTAATTCATAAAATACACAAAAATATCCGAAATTTTATGTGCAAAATGAATAAAAAAAGGGGTGAGATTTTTATGCGTTTTAACGAAGATAACAAATCGGTTACAAAAAGTATTGACAGAACGGCACTTGATGTTGTAAAATATATGACAGGAGGACAAATAACTCTTTCGACGGCTGAGAGCTGTACGGGAGGAATGTTCTCGGCAAGCGTTACGGCTGTGTCTGGAGCGTCTGCAATCTTCCTTGGCGGCGCAGTGGTGTACAGCGAGGAGATGAAAATAAAGCTGCTTGGAGTTTCTGAGGATACGCTTAAGAGGTACACAGTGTATTCTGAGCAAACGGCAAGAGAGATGAGCCGAGGAGTAAGGCTTCTTACAGGCAGCGACTGCTCGGTAGGAATCACAGGAATTGCAGGACCGCAGGGCGGCACACTTGAAAAGCCGATTGGTACAGTTTATGTATCAGTTGACTTTAGAGAAAAGAACGTGACAAGGGATTTAATGTTATATAAAGAGTATGGAAATTTAGACAGAGAGAGCGTCCGTCGGCTGACGGTGCTTAAAACGCTTGAGCTTTTGCTCGAAACAATAAGGTCATTTGAATGGGAAGGGAAATGAGCAAAAATGTCAATGACTAATGAAACGCTTAGCGTAAAAAAGAAGAATGACGATTCTAACTTCTTTGTAAGATTTTTCAAGTACTTTATTCCTTGGAAGGGCGATCATGCGTCCGAGATTATAAGGAAAATTATTTTCATAGGCTCTATTGCGCTTTTCTGTACTTCAATAAATCAGCTTACAGATTTTCTTGAAACTGATAAAGAGTCGCTTGAGTATACAGCTGAGATTCAATCGCTTGAACCAGATTTTTCAGACAATATTAATCTTGACGGCGTTGATTCGGACGACACTGAAAATGTTGAGCCGGAGGCTGAGGAGCGAGTAGTTCAGGACTGGGCTAAGGAGCTTCTTGAAAGAAACAGCGAGGTTGTAGGCTGGATAAAGATTCCCGGCTTTGTGGATTCTGATGGAGATGAATATATAAATTTCCCCGTACTCCAGCATGACGACAATGACTATTATCTCACCCACAATATTGACAATCAGTCGTATGAATCAGGCAGCATATTTGCAGACTATGTAATTCCGATTGATGAGAATGGACAGGCGGACAATATTACAATCTATGGTCACCATATGAGAAAGCTTGGAACCTCGTTCACGCATCTGGCGGAATACAAGGAGGGCGTAGAGCTGCTGAGAGAGTGTCCGATTGTAGAGTTCAATACAATCTATGACAGCGGTGAGGAGTATATAATAATAAGCTGCTTTGTTGCAGCGATTACCGAATCTCAGGATAATGGTTCGCTGTTCGACTATTGGCGCTACCGCAATTTTGATGAGGGCGACTACAAGTTTGAAACTTGGCTGAGCAACATCGAAAAGGCATCGTGGTATTCCTGCGATGTGGTTTGCGAGGAGGACGATGATTACATTACATTGTCAACCTGCTCAAACGAGGTTGCGAACATGAGATGGGTAATAGTTGCAAAGAAGCTTGATGAAAGTGATGATAAGGAAGCGATAATTGCTTCCTATGAGGAAAAGGATGACGAGGATATTTATTTCCCGCAGGTTTGGAAAAACGTCTGGGGAAACTCCAAGAAGTACCTCGGTTGGAGTTATTGATTCTCGGTTTTGAATTAATCGTGAGTGTTCACGGGTGTGACAGCGTTTGCTGTCGGAAAGGCAATGTGATACATAATGGATCGTAATCGATTGGAATCAGCGATTGTTGATGAGGAATTGACTAAAGAGCTGCCCTTTGTGAAAAAAGCAGGCGCTGCTGTGTCTGTAGGAATAGTAGCAGCCGTTGCGGTTTGCGCTGTAGGTGTGTACGCTATGTTCGGCGGAAAAAATATTCCTGTAAACGATGAGGACGATGCCGCAGTAAGTCAAACAACGACAACTGCAGTACAAGCTGAGGAAACAGCTACAGCAGCTGTTTCACAGGCGGAAGCCACATGGAAAAAGGCAGGGATTGAGGAATACGACCTCGTTCTTGAAACTGTCAAGGCTACAGAGGTAACCTCAACTGTTGCTGAAGAGGAAGAAACAAAGGCTGAAACGACTACTGCTAAAAAGACTACAGCTAAAGCCGCTGCGACAACTGCTTCTGAGGCTGAGAAGGAAACACAGGATTCTTCTGAGGCTGATGATGAGGAAGATACACAGGAGGTAACCTCCTGCTCTGATAAAACCAGATATACCTCTGAAAAAGTTAATATGCGTGAAGAACCGTCAATTGACGGAGAGCTTATCACCGTAATTATGGCGGACGAAAAGATTACTGTTACCGGGTATACAGATGATTGGTATCAAATCAAGTACGACGGCGAAACAGGCTACTGCATGAAGAAGTATACGACAAAGGAAGAGCCTGAATCCGAAGAGGTCGAGGAAGAGGAAGAGGAAGAAACACAGACCTCCGTAATTTCTTATACTGACACTGAATTTGATATGCTTTGCTGTGTTTTGCAGGGCGAGGTAGGAAACTGCTCTGAATCAAGCAAGATTGCGGTGGCAAATGTAATTATCAACCGCGTTAAGTCCTCAAGCTTCCCTAATACCATTGAGGGAGTTCTTACTCAGGCGAATCAGTTTACTGCGGTGAAGGGATACTATAACGGCACTTCAACACCATCTCAAAATACAATTGATTGCGCTGAACGTGCTTTGGCAGGCGAGGATAATACAAACGGTGCGGTTTACTATTACGCTGTAAATTATTGCAGCAGCAGCTCGGCGGCATGGTTTGAAACACTTACCTTCTGCATGGAGATTGATGGGCAGAGATTTTTCAAGTAATATATAAAAAGTCAGGGCAGGATAAGTTTAAGCTTTTTTTTCCTTGGCTTTTTGGTATTTAGATTTATTTGTGTTATGAGGTTTATATGAACATAATTGCAAAAAAAGCGCTGACGCAGACCGTATCCTTTGTTGTAGGAGTAGGAATGATAGCAGCTAACGGAACATTTATGCTTACACAAAATCAGCCGACTATAACTCATGCCGATCCGATAGCAGAGGATGAGCAGGAAAGCGGCGAAGAGACGACTGTAAAGGATTTTGTCAGTCTGTCCAGTGCGGAGAAAAGTGCGGTAAATACTATTTCTGCGGCGGATTTGCCGAGCGGAACCGATATGACGAAGGCTTCCCTGAGCGACTACACTATGCTGCTTAAAGCGGAAAAATCAGACGAGGCTTCAACTGACAGTGATGATACATATGATGTCGTCTATGCGCTTGATTCAACGGAAATTTACGATCCTCAGCCTGAAGCTATGAACTTTACCGATACGAGAAGCATAGCGAACGAGTACTATACCGTTTACGATATAATTTCAGGCTCAACCGTTACGCTTAACGCTTATGAGCTTATCTGCGAGATGGTTTACAGTGAAATAGGCGCAAGCTGGGACGAGGACGCTATTAAGGCTCAGGCGGTAGCTGCATATTCCTATGTTCGCTTTAACGATGCGAACGGCTTGAGCATGACGGTGGGACTTAAGAGCGGCTATCCGTCTAAAATAGAGAAGTGCGTAAGCGCCGTTGAGGGACAGGCGGTTTTTTATGACGGCAAGATTATAAATGCAGTATATTCTGCATCTACTGCGGGGTACACTATAGAGAGCGAACGAATATGGGACGTTTACTATCCATATTTAAGAGCAGTTGTGAGCGAATATGACAGCGAGGATCCAAACTACGGTATTGAATATGTTTACACGACTGATGAGGTCCGCAAGCTTATTGAGGACGAGTATTCAATCACACTTTCTGACGATTTGTCAAATTGGTTTAATTTTGAAGCTGTATACAGTGGACGCTATGTCAGCAAGGTTAGTATTGACGGACAGGTTACCTTGACAGGCAGAGAAATGAAAACTCTTTTTGGGCTGAAATCTCAGGCATTTACAATCACCTTCAGCGATGATGGCGAAACGGTTACCTTTAAAAGCTATGGCTGGGGTCACGGTGTGGGAATGTCGCAGTGGGGAGCCTGCTATTATGCCAAGCACGGCTACACTTATGACCAAATTTTAAGGCATTATTATTTAAATACAACAATTGCACTTTCAAGCGAAAATACATCTGCTGTAAAATCCTCAGATGATGACTCTGATGATGCTTCATCAGCTGCAGCTGACAGCTCGTCTGCTTCTGACACTTCATCTTCAAATTCCGATAGCTCTTCGACAGATTCAGACAGTTCGTCATCTAAGACAGACAGCTCATCAACTGCGAAAAGCAGTTCGTCTGCAACGGAAGCAGCTTCATCAAGCGATTCTGACGACACTTTTTCGAGCAGCGATTCATCAGATGAGAGCGAGGATACCTCAGAAAGTATTGTTGACTAAAAAAACTTATTAAGCTAAGAAAGGATTTTAACTATGGATTTTTTTGATAAGCTGGGCGAGAAAATAAGCAGCGGAGCAAATGCGGTGACAAATTCCGCAGGCAAGGTGCGTGATTCGGTAAAAATCAATAACGAGATTAACTCAAACAAAAGCGAGATTGACAGAAATTTCAGACAACTTGGCGTTCTTGTCAAGCAAAAGCACCTCGACAAAATTGACGATCCAGAGGTTACTCAGCTTGTTCAGAGAATAGATGAGCTGATACTTGCAAATAAAAATCTTACGGAGCAGCTTAATCAGGCTAAGGGCTTGAAAAAATGCGCATATTGCGGTGCGCCTCTGCCTGCTAACAGCGCTTTTTGTGCCGAATGTGGAAAGAGAGTAGAGGTTCAGCCTCAGCCGACTGTTCAGCCTAATGTCCAACCGCAGACTGTTCAGTCTGACGTTCAGCCGCAGAGTGAAGCTGTGCAGGAAGCGGTCGAAGAGCAGACAGAGCAGCAGACTGCACCCAAAGCGATTTTCTGTCCCAGCTGCGGAGAACGTGCGGAGAGCGGAGCTCTTTTCTGCCCGAACTGCGGAGCAAAGTTATTGTAAAAGCATACTTGGTTAAAAGAACTGATTATTTAGACAAATTGGGGTTGTTTTCAGCCCCTTTATTTGAAGAGGAGAGAGATTTATGTCATATGCTGTAAGAAAGCAGCTTAGAAATAAAAAGGTGATTTTAGCTTCTGCTTCGCCGAGAAGAAAGGAGCTTATGAGATTTTTAGTCAACGAATTTGAGATAATCCCCGCATTCGGCGATGAGGTTGTGCCAAAGGATATGAATCCGCAGGACGTGCCTGTACATTTAGCGAAGCTTAAATGCAGCGAGGTTGCAAAGAGGTGCATGGCTGATGATAACACAGTAGTAATCGGATGCGATACTGTGGTTTCGTTAAAAGATAAGATTTTTGGCAAGCCTAAAAACAATAGGGACGCTTTGAATATGCTCAGGCAGCTTCAAGGTGAAACACACTATGTTTACAGCGGCGTCTGCGTCTTTTACAAGGGCGAGCTTTATACCATGCTCGGCAGTACGGCGGTGAGCTTTTACCCTGCATCAGATGACGAGCTTGAAGAATACATAAAAACAGGTGAGCCGATGGGCAAGGCAGGAGCATATGCTATACAGGGCTTCGGAGGGCTTCTTGTTAAATCAATTGACGGAGATTACAACAACGTGGTAGGGCTTCCTGTGTCGCTTTTGGCACAGCGGCTTGCGGAGATAATTGATGAGTAAGACGGACATAAGAGAATGGATAAGAATCACGCTTGCGTTCGGACCTGCTAATTTTAAGAAGTGGCAGTATATTGACAGGAAAAATCCTGCGGAGAGTATGCTCAAGCTGCTGAGCGTTGAACGCTTTGCTAATGATTCATATCTCAGAGCCTATAAATCAGTTTCAGACGCTCAGATTGACACCGTGCTTGATGTGTGCGAAAGAAATGAAATTGAATTTTTAACACCTGAAAGCGAGGATTTTCCCGAAGCACTTTTGGAGCTTGCAAATCCGCCGTCACTGCTTTTTGTAAAGGGCAATGCTGAATGTATGAGCGACTGGACTGTCGGAATTGTAGGAGCAAGAAACTGCTGTGAGTATTCGCAAAATGCAGCTTACGAGTTTGGCTCTTATCTTGCCGAAAAGAATTTAGTGGTAGTGAGCGGCTTTGCAAGAGGAATAGATTCAGCGGCACACAGCGGAGCGCTTGACGCTAATGGAAAAACCATAGCTGTTTTAGGAAGCGGTATACTTTACGATTATCCGAAAGGAACTATGGATATAAAAAATAGAATTGCCGAAAACGGTGCGGTTGTTTCCGAGTATATGCCGACTGCAAATCCTATAGCCGACAATTTCAAGATACGCAATCGCCTTTTAACGGCGCTTTCAGACGCAGTGCTTATTGTTGAGGCTTCGGCTAAAAGCGGTGCGCTTAACACTGCGAATCATGCGGCTGAGCAGGGCAGGGAGGTCTTTGTAATACCGCCTGCTGATATTTTTAATCCGCTTTTTGCAGGTCAGGCAGGACTTTTACATGACGGCGCACAGCTTGCCTTGACGCCGGAGGATATTGAAATGTATATCAATGATTTAAAGGGTATGGGCTATTGAACAGACAGCTTTATGAACGTTGCGTTAATTTAATCCTATTAAGGAGAAAGTTTATAAAAAAATCACATTATTTTAGAAAAAGTACTTGAAAAAATTTTCAAGGTGTAGTATAATAAAACTATGGTTGCGGCGAATTGATTTAGTTCGCTTCATTCATGAAAATGCTAAACAAATAATTTTAGGAGGTAGAATTTTCTATGTCAGTAAAAGTTGCTATTAATGGTTTTGGCCGTATCGGTCGTCTTGCATTCAGACAGATGTTTGGTGCTCCAGGGTATGATGTTGTCGCTATAAACGACCTCACAAAGCCCTCAATGCTTGCGGATCTTCTCAAGTATGATACCGCTCAGGGCGGATATTGCGGAAAGATCGGAGAAAATCTCCACACTGTAGAGGCTGACGACGAGGCTGGAACAATTACCGTAGATGGTAAGACCTTAACGATTTATGCTGTAGCTAATGCGGCAGATCTTCCATGGGGAGAAATTGGAGTTGACGTTGTACTTGAGTGTACAGGCTTCTATTGCTCAAAGGCTAAGAGCCAGGCTCACATTGACGCTGGCGCAAAGAAGGTTGTAATTTCCGCACCTGCTGGAAGCGACCTCAAGACTATAGTTTTCTCAGTAAACGAGGACACTCTTACTGCTGACGATGCTATCATTTCAGCTGCTTCATGCACAACAAACTGCTTAGCTCCTATGGCTAAGGCTCTCAACGATTATGCTCCTATTCAGAGCGGTATCATGAGTACAATTCACGCTTATACAGGCGACCAGATGATTCTTGACGGTCCTCACAGAAAGGGCGACCTCAGAAGAGCAAGAGCAGGAGCTGCTAATATCGTTCCTAACTCAACTGGAGCTGCAAAGGCTATCGGTCTTGTTATTCCTGAGCTTAATGGCAAGCTCATCGGTTCTGCACAGAGAGTTCCTGTACCTACAGGCTCAACTACAATTCTCACAGCGGTTGTTAAGGGCGCTGACGTTACAGTTGACGGAATCAACGCTGCTATGAAGGCTGCTTCGTCTGAATCGTTCGGCTACAACACAGATCCTATCGTTTCGAGCGATGTAATCGGAATGAGATACGGTTCACTGTTCGATGCTACACAGACTATGGTTTCAAAGATCGCAGATGATCTCTATGAGGTTCAGGTTGTATCGTGGTACGACAATGAAAACAGCTACACAAGCCAGATGGTAAGAACCATCAAGTACTTTGCTGAGCTTGGTTAATTCTTAGACAAACTCCGTTTAGTAAATAAAAGACCTTCTGATATTTTTTGTCAGAGGGTCTTTTTGTTTAAATTCAATTACTTAGTAGAAAATCCCTCGCAAAACGAGTAAAATCAACGTTTTGCGAGGGATTACACGCGCCTTAATGGATTCGAACCATTGGCCTACTGCTTAGAAGGCAGTTGCTCTATCCAGCTGAGCTAAAGGCGCAAAGGGTGGGTAAAGAGATTCGAACTCTTGCTCTTCAGTGCCACAAACTGACGCGTTAACCAGCTACGCTATACCCACCATAAAGAGCGTCTGATAAAAAAACCGCACCTGAAATTTGCGGCTTAATTTCAAGCAATACCACACAAAGATTGTACGGTGCTGCCTTAAAGAAAGAAGCGGGTGATGAGAATCGAACTCACATGGCCAGCTTGGAAGGCTGGAGTTCTACCATTGAACTACACCCGCATAGTGTTTCGTCTTAATCAACACAAATTATTATACCACAAATCAAGCTCTGTGTCAACATTTTTTTTGAAATTTTTTCGGTTTCGTAGAAACTGCACAAAAACAATCAAAATTCGTCTGCTAAAGTGTACATTTTTCACATTACAAATTGAAACAGAGGAGAAACAAAAGCTTATCGTCTGTCCTCGTTATGCCGTTGTGACTTTTTTTTGTTAAAAAAGGCTAAGATTTTGTCCTTAAACATCAAGCCCACAAGCACTATCACAATTATAATCGAAACAATCACTATAGCCGCAGTGTAGTTGCCGCTTGCGGCGTTGCTGCCAAAAGCAGTAGAAAGAAAAATCGCAGGGAGGCGAAACGGGATTACGTACAGAAAAAAATCCTTCATCTTTACCTTTGTGAGCGGTACAATGTAGGTTACTACGTCCTTTGGTATGCCTGGAATCACATAGAGTATTATAAGCACAAAAATCAGCTTGCGGTCGTCCTCTAAGAATTTGAAGCTTCTGATGTTTTTTTCGCTGATAACCGCTTCAACCAGCGGCGCACCCATTTTTTTTACAAAGCCCCAGACCAGAAGCGTGCCTATCAGTATTCCGATAAAGGAAAGTATGCCGCCGAAAAACCAGCCGTAAAGCAATCCGCCTACAACCTGAACCGCAGGAATTACCGCAACTATAACCTGCACTATTTGTATTCCTAAGAAAATTATAAGCCCTGTGAGGCTGTTGTAGCTTGCAATTTGCTGCTGAATACTCTCGTACCAGTTGTCGGTGTTTGAGCCGGCGACAACTGGATAAAGCAGATAGATTATACCTGCCATTGCAAGTAAAAAGAATATACAGCTTGCCGCTCTAAGCCATAATTTACGCTTGCTGCGCTTCTTTTTTTGCTCTTCGGTAAGCTCGCTTTGCGGTATTATAAATCTTCTCTCTGCCATTTGCCGCCGTCCTCCCTCCATGGAAATTTAGCGTCTGTTTAATATTTTAGTTCTGAACCAGTCGATATATACGTCTATTAACATTCCTAATAAATAATCATAAACTACAAAAAATGCGTTTGCCATTAAAAGCAGAGCGGGAGCCGCCCACTTGCCAAACGATTCCATTCCCTCCAGCAGGTCAGCTGTGGTGAAAATGTACTGAAACGCAAGTGCGTACATAATTATTGCCGCATTGAAAATTAAAAATTTAAGCAAGGTGCGAAAAAATGAGCTTTTTATTTTTCCAAGCATTACGTAAAGAATCGGATAGTAGCCCATGAAAAGCACAAACAGCAGGTTTGCCTGATAATCGGGCGTCATCAGCGGACAAAGCACCGCACAGGCGCAGTATGTAAGCAAAGCCCACTTTTTTCCTGCTTCTACTATTACAACTACCATCAGAAAGCCCGCATACGCAGGAATTGCGTAATCAAGCATAGGAAACATTGTAGCGCAGAACATCATCAGCATTACAAGCGAGGTTATAACTCCGCCCAGAGCCACACAAAAGGCTGTGCTTGGCTTTTGATTTGTCGTATTGTCCTCTAACAGCATGGTATCAAATCTCCACCCATCATTTCACAGCAGCAGTCTGCTATGCAGAGGCTTGAAAGGCAGTCTCCTGTACTCATGGTGTTATTTGAATAGTTATTTGAGCTCATATAGCCTCTTCGCTGGTTGTTAAGCTGTGAATACGCACGAGCATACTCGCCGTTGTTTGGTTCCATCTGATAGGCTCTCTGAATAAACTGGTAAGCCTGATTGAGCCAGCCTCGCTGATAGTAAACCGTACCCTTGAGAAAATACCACTCTGCATTTCTCTGCGAGGGTTCAATCGAATCAAGCCTGGTGTCAGCTTCGGCAAGTCTGCCTGCGTGAATCATTGTGCGAATGTCCGCAAAGACGCCGCTTGAAGATGAACCGCCTGATGTTGAACGATAGCTGTATGATGACCCAAAGCCGCTGCCGCCGTTCTTGCGTTCGTCCATAATCTGGTCGTAGGCTGCGTTTATTTCAGTCATCTTTTCATTGGCAAGCTCCGCCATAGCTTCGTCCTGATACCTGTCAGGGTGATATTTTTTCACTAGCTTTTTGTATGCGCTTTTTATCTCGTCCTCACTGGCATTTGGTGAAATGCCCAGAACCTTATAGGGGTCGTTCATTTTCTTTTCCTTTCTTTTTTGTCTACAACATTATTCCTTACTTCAAAGAAACTATTCTTTAGTCCTAAGAATACGATATTGTCCATAATAGGCTGCATACTGCCAAAGTCAAGCCTGTTATAGACGTCAGCCATGCTTCCAAGCGTTAAAAATATGCTGCTCTGCGCCTTGTCAGCCGCTAATTTCACCGCTTCATCGCTAAGCTCTTTGCCGCTCATAATGCAAAGCTTTCTTGTAATAAGCGGATTGTAGTTGTGATTTTTATAATCGTCTCTTATATCGTCAAGAGCATCGGCTAAATAAACATACCGTCCAAGCATATAGCCGAACTCGGCAAGCGTATCGCGCTTCTGAGGGTCTGTGCCGCCCGTCTGCCGAAAAATCGCTTTCATTATATCCGCCGTAGGCTGTGCCGCCATATCAAGTGAAAGCTTTCTGCTCCGCTCAATTGAGCGTTGGTCTTTCATAGCAAGTCTGACGCTTTTCGCAAGCTCATGCTGGTGCTTTAAAGCTTGTCTGTAAGGCTTGATGTAAAAGGGGAGTGCGGCTAACGCTCTTAGCTTGTTCTTAATTGAATGGTCGTACAAGTCATCGCAAAGCTTATGATAAGTAAGTATTACCTGTGCGTCGGCTGAATATTCAAATTCCTTGTCTGTATTCATGCAGCTTATACAGCTTGTCTTTCTGATAAGGTGTGTAGGACAGCGTTTTTTCTCGGCTTTGACCTCGCAGCCGTTAAGTCCTATCTGTGCAATTGTCAAAAAAACGAAGTCATAGCTAAGCGGCAGTGAGGAAGTATATCCGTAACGCTCGGTAAGCGTTTTGCACAAGCCGCAGTATACGCCCTTATACAAGTCAAGCTCGCAGACCCTCAACATAGGTCGGTACGCCTTTACATAGCCAAACATTTTTACACCTCCGCTTGTCGAAAAAGTATGCTTAAGATTATTTTATTGTATATATGTGTACAAAAGGTGTCAGAATCAAAAAATCACATTGAAACCTCGGGTGGACTGGGCAGACACAAAGCTTTGTTCGAGCTTTCACCTATGCTTTGTCTGCCCTAGCATTTGCCTTTTGAATGCTAAACGCATTCAATTTCGCTTTGCGAAACCAGTCAAATGCCCCTAGTTTGGTTAGATGTATGCGAACCAAGACTTGAGCCTAGCTTAAATCATTTTTAAGGGTCATTAAGGGCATATCGACCCTAACGTCCCTATCGACCCTTTGATTAGTTATCCAAAACACGTTCAAGGACTATCAAACGAGCTTTTTCTGCCCTTTTACTGGAAAATTTGATAGAATGTTCACTTTCAAGAATGTTCTTGATGATATTAAGCTTCTCTTCAACATCTGCGGCGAACACTCAAGCTTCGCCTCCTCACAGAGCGTTGTCGGAGTATACTGTACAAGCTTCCTGCTCTGCATAAAGGCGACAATTTTGTCAATGATTTCATCATGCGCAGGCTTGTGAGTCTTGATGGCAATCTCTCACAGAGAGAGCTTTTCTTAGCAAAGAGTGAGCTTCTCTTAGCAAACTATTTTTTCCATATATTAGAGAAATAGTATGTATTATCTATTTTAGCTTTATCAAAGCTTAAGAGCAGCTGTCAATACTTAGCAAACTCAAACAAAAAGTAGTGGAGTTTGCCACAGGCAAACTCTAGGGCTGACTAACTAACATAAAAGCTCAAACAAAGGCTAATGTCAGCCCAAGGGTCGATAGGGTCGATAGGGTCGATATGCCCTTAATGACCCTTAAAAATGATTTAAACTAGGCTCAAGTCCTCTCCCTCACCGACCTTTGCTTTGCCAAAGCTGCTTCGTCAAAACAGCTGGCTGTGCTATATTTTCTATTAAATATTTAGCTTTAAAATGCTAAATTAAAGTCGAAAAGTTATTGACAAATTGAAAATTGTGTGTTATAATAGTGTTTAACGATAAATTATTTCAAATTTTTAGGAGATGATATTTTATGAAAAGCATTCGGCATCCTATTTCTGCGCGTCTGCTTTGGGCGGCTACCGCTGTGGTTTTGTTTATATCCATGATATTTACAAACACAGGATTGTTCGACCAGCTTTCGGCAGGTGCAGAAGATGAGAGTACATCGATAGGCGAGTTGGTTCTTAATAATCTTGAGGTTTATGTAAATGGTATTCTTCTAAGTGAAGACGGTGATGCTAGTCAGGCGACCGTAAGTGATGGTGATACTGTTACTATTTCCTTTGATTGGTCTATTATTAATAATACCGAGGACGAGGACGGAAATAGGATTCTTGTCTATTCAGTTGAACTGTCGCCGAGCGGAATTTTGTTTACTGATTCGGGCGATGTGGTTTCATACGAAGGTAATTCAATAGGCAAATATGTTCTTGAAAATAACGTTTTTACAATTTATCTCGATGAAGAGGCTACAGCGGATAAATCGAATATAGGGGGTGGAGCCTATATAGAGGGCAGCATTAACCTTGACGGCGATGATACGCTTGACGACGGTTCGGAGCAGACTATTGGAGTTGCTGACAAAACCTACAAGGTAACATTTGATTCTGAAAGCGATACGGGTACGGCTGCTATTGAGAAGTCTGCCTCGGGAAGCGTTACAAAGCAGAGTGACGGCAACTTATACACAGGAATATACGATAGTTGTAACAGTAAACGGAAAGGTTAGCGATATAAGTGTAAGCGACCCGCTGCCTACAGGTCTGACATATGTTGAGGATACGCTTTCGGCGGATAACGGCGCAACGGCAAGCTATAACGATGGTGTGATTACCGTTACTGTTCCCGACAGCACAACAAAGAACGGCTCGGCTGCCTACACTATTACATACACCGCACAGTTTACTGACGAGGCGATTGACAGTGGCGATAGTATTGAAAATACCGCTACAATCAGCTACATCGATTCAGATGGAGAGTCTCAGACTGATAGTTCAACCGCTACAACTACTCCTCCAACGGATGAAGGCACGGTAACGGTTGAAAAGACTGCTGTTGGAGATATTGGCTATTACAGCACTGAAACTGAAAGCTACTATTATCAGGACTACCAAATTACAGTTACCATTTCAGGCAAATGCACAGATATAGAGCTTACCGATGCTCTTCCTGACGGGCTTACGCTAATAGCTGGTTCTATTAAAACAGATTTTGACTATAAATCCATCAGCACAGACAACAATACTATTACCATAACCCTTGAGGACGGTACAAGATTGGAAACTGGCGTCTATACCGTTACCTTTAGAGCGATAGTTGACGATGATGTAGTTACAAATCTTACGTCAGTTAAAAACACCGCTACAGTAACCTACACCGATCCCGATGGCACTCCTGGAACAGATGAGGACGATGTTACGATAAAACCTGAGGCTCCTTCGATTTATAAGACGGGAAGCTATGAAGGAACAGCTGTAGCTACAAGTAATACATATGATTCTTTTAGCTGGACAATAACAGTAGATTTTGGAACGCTTGGACTTTCTCTCACCGATGAGGAGGTTGAAGCACTGCTTTACGCCAGCTACTTCACAGAATCAACTCAATATCATACCACTTCCGGAACTACTGGTGATATTACAAACTGGACTCCCTATGGCGCTACGTCGACTACTACGGATTATGCTACTGTATTCTTGTATTATGGCAGCTCTGTTAGTCTTTATGACTATGATTTAGATGACTATGGCACTTGCCTATTTACAAAAAATAGCGATGGCACCTATACGCTTACCTATTATGCTTCCTATCCACTATACAGCTATGGAGTTTGGGGAATAAGTATTGATTATGTTCAAAACACAATAGGTATCGAAATAAATGGCAAAGACTATACTGATACTGCTATTGTAGAATACGATACCGAGCCTTTTAGCATTGATAAGGCATCCTCTCTTGACCCAAATAATCAGAGCAGCGACTCTAGTCCAGTTTCGTTTGATTATGAGGATGTTACGGTATACCAAACCGAGACTTCTGGCGTTTCATATGACAGCGACAATGATTATTATTATAAGGAATATACTGTAACGGTGGTTACTCCGACAAATGTTCCTGTTTCAAACATCAATTTATCAGTGGATCTCCCTGATGGGCTGACCTATGTTGTAAATTCAGCGACTCTTACGAGTAATGGAACCTCTAAAGGAGTAACAAACATAGCTGATTATGTTACTTACCCGTCTCCTTACTCGTCAGTCCCATATCCCGTGGGTTCGTACGTTCTCTACTATTCAACAGAATCGTATGTGCCTACCTATACATCATTTGATATTGAGCTTTACGGTGAAACGGGTGTAACCTATGTTTTGACCTATCGTGCAGAGATTGCAGATTATGACGATACTGCTGACTATGATGATCTTGATGTAGAGGTAACGGCTGACTACGACCTAGAGATTCCTTATTCGGTCACCCTTGATTTGTCAGGTATAGACAATCAAAGCAAGTATAGCTATTATTCGTCCAATACTTCTTCGATTGTTATTTCCGATAGCCTAGAGGAAACAAGAACAGCTATGTTTGTTGATTCAGATGAAACCTTCACGGTGACATACAGCAATTTGGCAAACATTATGAATAAAAGCAGCGAATACTCTGACTCAAAGTATGACACCCTGCGTGAATTTTTGAGAAACTTCTCGGTAACACAGGTTTATCCATCCGGGACAATCTATAGCTACTCTTACGGAAATAATGGAAGTTTAATATATTACTTGTATGGCAGCTTAGAGGTTTCAAGGTATACATGGACACTTACATTTTCTGGTCAATCTCTCGGTAAGGCCATATTAGGTGACTACTTTAGCACGGGATGCGATTTTGTTATAAGCTATAACGCTTTGCAGACGGATCTTAGCTCGAACACAACCAGCTCGTCGGTTACCTATAGAAACAAGGTTACGCTGACTTATACAATTGGTTCTGAAACATATATCGATTATGATTATGTAATGTTAAGCGAGAGCAATCCGAACTATTATACGTTTAACAAGTATAACTACGACGAGGTAACTCTAGGCGATACTACATATGAGTATACGGATGACAATCATATAGGCTGGTGCTTAAGGTACTATAGAGCAAGCAATCTTTCGGTGGGCGACGTAATTACCTTTACCGATACCCTGCCTGAGAATACTACATACACCATCGGCAGCGTGATAGGGTATGTAAGCAGCTCGACCAGTTCTTCAACCAGTACTTATAAAGACCTAAGCAGCTATGCTAATGTTGAGACGGAATACGATAGTTCAACTCGGACGATTACATTTACTGTTACGATAACATCTAAAATTTCGTACAGCTATTTGTATCTGTATTTCCAGAGTCAGATAGATGATGATTATTACACCACAATGGTGAAAAACGGTGATACGTACAAATTTACGAATACAGCGACAATAGAGAAAGATGGCACGACACAGTCTAAAAGCGCTTCAAAGAGCATAACAACGACTGCTGCCAGCCCGATAACAAAGGAATCGACCGACCTAACTGTTGATTGGTCAGCTTCAAACACATCGACTATAACCGCAACGGCTGATTTTGAAATCACGGTCAACCCGCTGGCTCAGGTTTATAACACAAGCGGCAATACGATTACAGTAACCGATACAATGCCGTCAGGATTTACGCTTGATGAAGAATCAGTTAAGGCTGTAGATGCAAATACGAACGCTTCTGTTGAAATTACAACCGTATACGACACGGAAAGCAATACAATATCATTTACAATTCCTGATGAAACATATGTTGTTATTTCATATAGTGTAAGCATCTCAAAGGCTTATTTCGATGGTACAACATACTGGTATGACGACATGACGAATACCGCTGAAATTTCTGATGGCGTTTATGAATCTTCGTCAGCCTCGGCTACTTCCGCAAGTCAAGAAGATTATAGAGCCGTATGGGCGTATCAGACTGAGGGAGAAATAACTCTATTTAAGTATTGGAACAATGGCGGAACACAGACCGCTCTGCCGGGAGCGACATTTACCCTCTACAGCGTTTACGACAACAACGGAAATACCTACACACCGACTACCGATGGTTATAATATGGGCGAGTACACAATTACAGCCGCCGACGGAACATATACGATTGAGAATTTGCCTCTTGACAGAGTTTACAGGCTAGTGGAAACGTCCGCTCCGGACGGCTATCTTGCAGGCGAGGATTACTACTTTGTTCTTGAAGGAAACAGCGGTATAACTCTTCCTGAAACGCTGACGATTTATAATGAGGATTCAACTACAGAAACTATTTCGGCTGACGATATAGCAGCATATAATCCGATTGATGAATCAGTTGAAATTTCGTATGAAAATTATAAATGCTTAGATATTTCCTTTACTAAGGAATGGAGCGGTGATGATGAGTTTTCGAGCGATTATAGACCCGCTTCAGTTACGGTAACGCTTTACAGGGAAACGTCATCAAGCGCTCAAAAGGAAACTGTCGGTACATATGAGATAACTGCTGAGGATGACTGGACATACAAGGTTGAAAATTTACGCGCATATGATGATGACGGAAACACCTACACATACTCAATTGAAGAGGAAACGGTAGATGCTTATACATCAGAAACTGTTATGACAGAAGTTGTGGACAGCAGCGAAGATGTTACGGGATATAGCTTTACAGTTACCAACACATTTGAAACGACCGAAATCAGCGGCACGAAATTGTGGGAGAACGACAACGCTAACGTTCGTCCTGACGACATAGAGATTACCCTCTACGCTGACGGTGTTGAGTACGCTTACGAATACGAGGTTGTCTGGGATAAGGAAACTGACGCCGACAACTGGACATACACAATCAGCGGTCTGCCGAAGTACTCCTCAACGACAGGCGAGGAAATAGTTTACACCATCACAGAAGATGATGTTGCGGAAGGCTACACTGCGACATATTCTGACGACAAGCTTAGCATTGTAAACGACTATGAAGTACCGCTCACCTCAATCGAGGGTACAAAGACATGGGTTGACGACAACGAAACAGTTCGTCCTGACGATCCTGAAAGCATAGGACTTACCCTCTACGCTGACGGCGAGGTTTATGACGCTGACGTTTTAGGCGAGTACACGCTCACATGGACGCTAAACGACGACGATACATGGCAGTATGTGATTGACGGTATTCCAACTCGTGACGCTGACGGAAATATCATCACCTATACGGTTGAGGAGGAAAACGTACCGCTAGGCTACAGTGCGGTTGTTTACGGCTTTGACATTGTAAATACGTTCAGCGAAGAATATGTTGAAGTCAGCGGCACAAAGACATGGGTTGGCGACAGCAGCGAGAACAGACCTGAATCGATAGAGCTTACGCTTTACGCTGACGGTGAGGAAATTGAGGCTGAACCGACATGGAGCGAAACCGACACGGATGTTTGGAGCTACACATATTCAGAACTTGTGAAGTACGTCTACACCAAGGCGGAGGACGGCACAATTTCAAGAAGCGAGATTGTCTACACCGTTGAGGAGAGCGTGCCTGATATGTACACGGCTGAGTATTCGGAGGACACCCTCGACATCACAAACACATGGATCACAGAGGAGGATTCATCAGAGGATGAGGACAGCTCGTCAGAAGAGGATTCGTCAAGCGAGGAGGATTCCTCAAGTGAAACTGACGAGTCAACAGAGGGAGATTCCTCAGAAGCTTCAAGCACAGATGATTCTTCAAGCAGCTCGTCTTCTACGACAACTACAACAAAGGATGATTCGCCGTCAACAGGAAACTCAAGAGGACTTCTTGCTGCAGGCAGCTTGTTCTGTGCAGCGATGGCGGTTGTCGCAAAGAAAAAGGATGAATAACTAGCCTGCTCCGCTACTAAAAAGGTTACAACCAAAAGCTAAATAATCAGCCGCTCTCGTTTAAAAACGAGGGCGGTTTTGTGATGAGTGGGAAAGAGATTTCTAAAATTATAAAAAAGCACTTGAAAAATTCTGCGGCTTATATTATAATAGTATTAGATAAAAATCTGTTTTCTAAGGATGGAATTTAAATGACTTTTGGATATTTAAAAAAACTGCTTGTTTTAACGCTTTCGGCTTTGCTGCCGCTGACGATTGCCTGCTCGTGCAGCAATTCTGATAATGATGGGGAAATTTTTGAAAATGGCGCTTCCAGCAGCTCCTCTGATACCGATTCGGACGTTACGGTTAAGACCTATGAATTTCCTGATTTTTTAGTGGATTCAGAGGGTGCGGACGTGCTTTCAAATGTTGTCTATCAGAGCTTTGACGCTTCGGCGCTTACCTCTGAAATAGAGGTTCAGCCGTTTGACGGATATGTCTGCACTCAGCTGTTTAATGAAAGCTGCTATGTTTACGAACGGGAGGATTACTTTGGACTGCTTAATTTTGACGGCGAGGAGGTTATATCGGCTGACGGAGTGACTAATATAACCTTTGTTTCTGATGATTTGGTTCAGGTAAAGCTTGAAAGCGGCGGCGAGGCGTATTACGCTCTTGATGAAAACGGCGATGTCAGCGAGCAGGAGCTTGAGGACTTTGACGAGGACAGAATTTCCTTTGAAAAATATGAGAGCGGCGAAGAGGACGCACAGGACTACTATCTTCTTGAAATTGATTCACAGAAGGTCTATGATACGCAGTGGACTTCGTTTTTAAAGGCAGACATAAGCGAGCTTAATACCTCAAAAGCCTGCCAAACAATGTTCAAGGCTTCAACAGGTACGAGAAATTATTATATTCTCTTTGACGAGTATTACAATTTTACAGTATACGAAGCAGAGTACGCTTTTATCAGAATAAAAATCGGCGATGATTACGGCGAGTGCTATATTTTAGACGGCGACGATTATGACGAGCTGCAAACGCTTATTTCCTCATTTGGCACAAGAAGCTCAAGAGCTGCCGTTTCAGGAGATGAGGATGCGGACTATTTGCAGATAGAAATGGGCTTAAACACAAATGATGTGGTGACAAAGACCTTTTCACCTGACGGCTACTGCTACACTGAAAAGACTGCGGACGATTCGACAGAGAATAAGTTTTTTACTATAATGGATTCTGAAACCTTTGTTGATTTGGTAAACTGGATAGGCTTGACAATTGAAAGCGAGTTGGATTAAGCATGAAAAAATATCTTGACGAATCCTTAAGCGCAAGGGAGCGAGCTAAAGCGCTTGTGAACGAAATGACAATCGAGGAGTGTGCCTCACGGCTCAGATATGACAGTCCGTCAGTTGAGAGGCTGAGACTTGACGCATATAACTGGTGGAACGAGGGACTGCATGGACTTGCGAGAGCGGGAACTGCAACGATGTTTTCGCAGTGCATAGCTTTAGCGGCAATGTTTGACAGCGAGCTTGTGGAGCGTGTCGGAGAGGTTATTGCGCAAGAAGCAAGAGCAAAGTACAATGCGGCAAAGAGCTTTGGCGATTTTGACATATACAAGGGGCTTACTTTATGGAATCCGAATGTTAATATTTTCAGAGATCCTCGCTGGGGGAGAGGACAGGAAACCTACGGCGAGGATCCCTTTTTGACGGCTGAAAACGGCAAGGCTATGGTCAGAGGATTGCAGGGAGACGGCGAGGTTTTGAAAGCCGCCGCTTGTGTAAAGCATTTTGCGGTTCACAGCGGTCCTGAAAATCTGCGGCATGAGTTTGATGCGAAGGTTAGCGCAAAGGATCTGGAGGAAACCTATCTTTATGCGTTTGAGGAGGTTGTAAAAGCCGGAGCAGAGGGTGTCATGGGAGCGTATAACCGTGTGAACGGCGAGGCTGCCTGTGCAAGTGAATTTTTGCAAAAAAAGCTTACAGAGTGGGGCTTCGATGGGTATTTTGTATCCGACTGCTGGGCTGTCAGAGATTTACACGAGCATCATGGCTTGACCTCGAACAGTGTTGAATCCGCCGCACTGGCGCTTAAAAACGGCTGTGATATAAACTGTGGGTGCAGCTATGTGAACCTGCTTGCGGCACTTGAGCAGGGACTTGTCAGCGAGGATGATATAAGAAAAGCCTGCGTGAACGCTATGACGACGCTTGTCAAGCTGGGAATACTCGATGAGGAAACTCCATATGATAATATTCCTTACAGCGTTGTGTGCTCTGATGAGCATAAGGCTTTGGCTCTGGAATGTGCTGAAAAATCTATGGTGCTGCTTGAAAACAACGGCATACTGCCGCTTGACGAGAGCAGGCTTAAAACGATAGCGGTAGTAGGACCTAATGCCGACAGCCGAACGGCTCTTGAGGGGAATTACTGCGGCAGGGCGGACAGATACGTCACGTTTTTGGAGGGAATAGAGGATAGATTTTCAGGCAGAGTGCTTTATTCAGAGGGGTGTCATTTGTATAAGGACAGAATGTCTGCACTTGCTATGGTTGGCGACCGTTTGTCGGAGGCTTATGCGGCGGCAAAAAGCTCTGATGTGGTTATTCTTTGCGTAGGGCTTGACTCGACTATTGAGGGAGAGGAGGGCGACACAGGAAACGAGTTTTCCTCAGGCGACAAGGAGAGCTTGCGTTTGCCTGAAAGTCAGAGAAAACTGATTGAAACGGTGAAAAAAGCGGGCAAGCCTGTAATTGTGGTCTGCGCTTCGGGAAGCTCGATAAATATTGAATCTGACTGCGACGCTTTGATTCAGGCATGGTATTCAGGAGAAAGCGGCGGCAGAGCTTTAGCTGAAATTTTGTTCGGAGATATTTCGCCGTCGGGAAAGCTGCCTGTTACCTTTTATAAAAGTGCGGACAAGCTGCCTGATTTTACAGATTATTCAATGAAAAACAGAACCTACAGATATACAAGAGAAAATATACTTTATCCGTTTGGATATGGTCTTACCTATTCAAAAGCGCAGTGCCGCGAGCTTGAATTTTCAGACGGTGAGGCAAGTGTGAAAGTATGCAATGTCGGAAGCTTTGACACAGACGAGGTGGTTCAGATTTATCTAAAAAGTCATGACAAAAACGCTCCGCCTTACCCGACGCTGTGCGGATTTAAGAGGGTTAGCCTGAAAGCTGGAGAGGAAAAGGAGATTAAAATTGACATTCCAAAAAAGGCTTTTACAACGGTTGACGAGAGCGGCAGGAGAGAGATTTTTTCAGAAAAATTTACACTGTATGCGTCAACACAGCAGCCGTTTGAAGAATTTGGAGATGGATTTTTAAAAATGACAATTACGATGTAAAACAAAAAAACCGCTGTGAGAATCAGCGGTTTAGCATTTGTCAAATATGTTTCAATAGCCTTTTGAACCTACGCTGTTAGCTGTTTTCAGATAATCAGGATAGCTGTCTAGCTCTGAAAGCAGTTCAAAATCTCTGGGTTGGAAAAGCGAAGCAGGCTTGGCTTTCGTTTCAATTGTAAAGTATGATTTGATAAGAAAGCAAAATTATACCTTGACAATTTAAGAAAATTATGATATACTAATATTGAAAGATAAAACATGAGCAGCAAAGAAGCAGGATAGACGTTAAAGCAGGTGCCGCACAAATTACCGCAGTATGAACTGCGTTCATGCAAATGGCTTTGCGCATCTGCCGCTTGAAAATTTCTTGTCAAAATTTTATCAAAAATACTCGTGAACACACAAAGTAAACACTAACGTTCTTTGTTTTAGCTGACGAAAAATTCGACTGCGCATATACCGCACAATCTTTGTACGGTCTTGAGTTAATTTTAAAGAAACAGGAGTGGATTTTAAGACTATGGAAGACTTTGAAAAATTGCAATTTGAAAAGGACAAGAAATATTTTCTTGAAATGATAAGAGCGAGCAAAAAAATTGTCTTTTTTGGCGGAGCGGGAATTTCCACCGAAAGCGGAATACCTGACTTTCGCTCAAGCAGCGGTATATATTCTAAGGACTTCGGCTCTCAGATTTCTCCTGAGGAAATGCTCAGCCGCAGCTACTTTGATTCTCACACAAGGGATTTTTATCGCTTTTATCGTAAGGTGATGCTTTATCCTGACGCAGAGCCGAACCGCGTGCATAAAAAGCTTGCTGAGCTTGAGGCGGCGGGTAAGGATATTACCGTTGTAACTCAGAATATAGACGGACTTCACCAAAAGGCGGGAAGCAAAAATGTGCTGGAGCTTCATGGCACGGTTTTGAAGAACCACTGCACAAATTGTGGACACGCCTATGATTTAAACTTTGTTTCAAATCCCAATAACCCGATTCCACATTGCTCGCTGTGCGACGGAATTGTAAAGCCTGACGTTGTGCTTTATGAGGAACCGCTTGATTCAGATGTCGTTTCAGCGGCGGTTGAGGCTATCTCTACCTGCGATATGCTTATAATCGCAGGCACATCGCTCGTCGTTTACCCGGCGGCGTCATATGTGCGTTATTTTAGAGGTAAATGCTCGGCTGTGATAAATCTCACCTCAACTCCCAACGAATCCCGCTGCGACCTCGTTTTCCATCAAAAGGCAGGAGATGTCTTTGACTGGATAGACGTTGAAAGCAGTGTTTGACATTAATTAATAACGCTTGCTGTGCCATTTGTGAAAACTGCACAAAAATGTTAGCTGATTTTCTACACTCAACCTATTGACAAGTACAACATCTAGGGGTATAATATAATTAGAACCACAAGAGGTTGAAAATTTAATATAGGAGGACGAAAAAATGGTAAATGTAACTGTTACAGGAGGAAATCTTTCTCAGGAAGAAATCAATGCTTATATTGCCCACGGCAAGGAGCTTTATCCTGAAAAGACAATTGATTCAATGAGTATAGCCGTTGACGGAGATTATGTAGATGTAGACTATCATTTTAAAGATATTGAATTTCAAAGAATTAGACGTATAACTGGCTATTTGGTAGGAACGCTTGACCGCTTCAACAATGCAAAGCGTTGCGAGGTTGAGGACAGAGTTAAGCACAGTCTTTCATGAAATTTGCTAAAAAATTACAGTTTCTCTGACTATGAGGGACTGTTTTTTTGTATATGAAAGAATTTTGAGAGATTCATTTCAAAGCACATTTTTGAAATTCGATTTATATTTTTTTGGACACTTGCTTTTTTATTACTTGTGTGGTATACTATTAGAAGCAGGGTAAGCTTACAGTGCTCTTATTTGCCTTAAATAAGAGTGATATTAAAAATATGGCATTAAAACATTTATTCTTTTTTCTTAAAAATCCCTTGATTTTTGGATATGAGTATGATATAATAAATGTACGATGTCCCCCGCCTCTTAGGCTGGCGGAGCTGACGCTCCTTGCATTTATTGCTTGCTGTGCGTTAGCTAAGGCGGCAGTCAGCTCACCGAGATTGGTACGAGCAAGCTCGTACAGCAAGCATATCTCGCTCCGCTTTAAATATTTGTACTGCCGAATTTTTTCAAAGCTTAACGGCAAATATTTAGTCTGCGAGGGAAAAATAATGAATGATGCAGATTCTTTAAGGAACAGAAAATTATCAGAAAAGATTGTTAATATGGACGGCTCGCCAAAATTCAACAAGCATAATGTTATACTGCTTGAGCCTGAAAAGACCTGCTGCTTTACAGGACACAGACCTGAGAAGCTGCCAAAGGACGAGGATGAATTTACAGGCTTGCGGGAAATAACAAAGGACAAAATAACAGAGCTTATCGGCAAGAATGTTGATACTTTTATAACGGGTATGTCAAGAGGCTTTGATTTGCTTGCCGCAGAGATACTTGTGCGGGATTTTGCTCTCAAGAGTCCGTTTGATCATAAGGAGCTGCGGCTTTTCTGCTCAATTCCTTATATGTATCAGTTTGACGAAATGAAAACACAAGAGGAGCGGCTCATATATACTGAGGCTATGGTTTGCTCTGAAAATATATTTTGCTTTTATTTAGAAAAAAATGATGAATGCTACAAGGTTAGAAATCAGTTTATGGTGAATTATTCAGATTTCCTGATTGGGTATTTGAAAAATGAAAAGGCAAAGTGCACAGGCTCGGCTATGACATATAATATGGCTAAAAAGGCGGGCAAAAACGTTTATATTACATACGAAAATGATTTGAAACAGAAAGGCTAGGTAAACAAATATGGCAAGCTCAACAGAAAAAAAGAAGAAGAAAAAAAAGCGTCGTTCGCAGGCTCCTGTAGCATTGGTTTATTTTATAACGCTGCTGGTGTTTTTAGGCGTGTTCGGATTCGTTGCAAGCCTTATTGTTGATAGACTTACTGATGAAGAGGAAGAGATTGTAGACTATTCAGATACGTATATAGATTCGTATAATACTGTTTATGCAAGAGTAAACAATTCAGGAGTACTAAGCGACCTTAGTCTTGTCAGAATATGCCCTGAGCAGGAGCGGATAATTATCGTTCCGCTGTCGGCGTTCATGATTGACAGCAGCGGAACTACGCTGAGAGAAATTTATGACGAGGGCGGAATTATAGAGCTTACCGAGGCGGTGGACGGCATTTTTTCAATTTCTACAGACTACTATGTCACCGTATCAAACAGTGCTTTTGAGGAAATAGCGGATATAATCGGCGGCTTTGTTTACACTCCGGATGAGGAGCTTTACAAGCTTTCGGACAACGATGAAAACGACATAGCTCTTCAGGAGGACGTCACTGTTTCTCTAACAGGCAGGCAGATAAGACTGCTTTGCCAGCTGGATATTTTTTCAAACGGACATCAGGGAAATTTGGAATTTTTAGGGCTTGCGCTTACAAACCTTGTCAACAACGCCTTTGACCAGTCTGAACTTACGACAAGTGCTATTGATATATTCTACTCAAAGCTTACCGCAAATACCTCGACTAATCTTACGGAGGCGGATTTCAAGGAGCAGAAGGTTTATATCAAGGATATGCTTGGAAATGTGGAAAATCCTGCGGAAACGCTTTTGCCTGAGGGCGAGTGGATTGACAGCACGCACCTTGAGGTTTCAAACGAGTTTAAGCAGACGCTTTACGATTTGATGGAGGAAACGAAGGCTTCGGAAAACAGTGAATCGGATTCGGCTGAATAAGCTGTGCAGATAAAAATTTTCATCAGATTCATAAAATGTTAATTTTTGACGAAAAAAAGTTGCGAAAGGGTCTTGAAAAACGCTGAAAAAAGTGATATAATACTAATATACTTAAGAAAGGACCGATTGCGAATCGGTCCTTTGATTTTGTGAGCTGCGCACATACAGAGCAAAAGGGGGATTTTATGAACACAGTTGAGAGGGCAAGAGTGCTTGCAGAGCCGCTGTGCGACGAGATGGGCTTGTACCTGTGGGACGTGCGGTTTGAAAAGGAGGGCGCGCTATGGTATCTGAGGATTTTTATAGACCGTGACGAGGGTATAGATATGAACACCTGTGAAAGCTTTTCACAGCGTTACAACGAGCTTTTGGACAGAGAGGATTTTATCTCACAGCAGTACATTTTTGAGGCGGGCAGTCCAGGACTTGGGCGCAAGCTTACAAGGCGCGAGCATTTTGATGCTTGCAGCGGAGATGAGGTAAGAGTCAAGCTTTACAAAGCGAAAGACGGAGTTAAGAGCTTTGTGGGGCTGCTTAAAAATCCTGACGATGAGGGCTTTGAGTTAATAACGAAAACCGATGATGAGGGTAATCCGACTGAGCGTTTCAGATTTTTGTACAAGGAATGTTCAGCGGTTAATTTGAATGACGATACAGATTTATTTTAAAGGAAAGGGTTTGATTATAAAAAATGAACAACAATTTTTTTAAGGAGCTTAGAGCGGCTGTCAAGAGTATGGCTGAGGAAAATTCAATGACAAACGAAGAGGCGCTGGATATTATTCAAAAGGGTTTTATGGCGGCTCTCAGAAAGGAAAATCCACGCTGTGAAAATTTTAGGGTTGAAATTGATCTTGACAAGAAGATATTTGAAGCGGGAGTTCTCAAGCTTGTGGTTGACGGTGAGGCAGGCAATAGCTTTAACGAGATAAGCATAGACGATGCCAAAGCGATTGACAAAAAATGCTCTGTCGGAGAAATGTGCTTTATACCCACACCGCCTGAGGGACTTTACAAGGCTGCGATGTCAAATGTGAATATGCAGTTGTTTTTCAAGGCTCTTGAGCTGATGGCGGAGGAAAATTCAATCTCAAAGGAGGATATTTCGCTTATAATTCAGCAGGGCTTTTCCAAAGCGATTAAAAGAGAATATCCCAGCTGTGACAACATACTTGTAACGATTGATACGGAAAACTGCATTTTTGAGATGGGACTTTTGAAGCTGGTTGTTGACGATGAGCCGCTTGATTTGAACAATGAAATAAACATAAGTGAGGCTAAGGCGATTGATTCTGACTGCGCTGTCGGTGAAATGTGCTTTATACCTGTACCTCCCGAAAGAATAGGCAGAGTTGCGGTGCAGAATGCCAAGCAGCAGATAAGGCACGAGCTTAAGAACCATGAAAGAGAGCACATTATCGCACAGTTTAAGGATAAGCTTTACGAGTGTCTTTCGGCAAAGGTAGATCACATTGAGGGCAGAACGGGTAACGCTGTGCTTACGCTTGACAAGAGCGAGGTTTATCTTATCCGTCAGGAGCAGATTCCAGGAGAGGTTTTAAATCCAGGCGATACGATAAAGATTTATGTTGTGGGAATTGTAAATCCTGAGAAGAAGCCGTCGCTTAAAATTTCAAGGACGCATAAGGACATGGTGAAGCGTCTGTTTGAAAACGAGGTTCCGGAAATTGCGGACGGAACAGTGGAAATCAAGGCTATTTCAAGGGTTGCAGGCTCGCGCACAAAGATGGCGGTCAAGAGCAACGACAAGAACGTAGACGCAATAGGCGCCTGCATAGGACCTAGAATGTCAAGAATTTCAGCGGTTATGAAAGAAATTAATGGGGAAAAGATAGACCTTATTCCCTACAGTGAAGATCCTGAGAAATTCATAGCAAGTGCAATTTCTCCTGCTCAGGTTAAAAAGGTTATAGTTGACGGCACAGAGGGAGTGAGAGCCTGCAAGGTAGTAGTTCCTGCAAATCAGCTTTCGCTTGCTATAGGAAACAAGGGACAGAATGCACGGCTTGCAGCAGGGCTTACGGGATATAGGATTGATATTATATCGGACGTTGAATATAAGGAGATGAAAGAAAGCCTTGAGAACAGTCTCGTTGAAAGCGAGGACGATATGCTTGCGGACGAGCAGCCGAGCGAGGAACAGACACTTGATATAGATGATGAAGCCGAGGCTTTTGACTCAGCAGAGGATGAGGCATGATGAGCGGTTCCAAACAAAAAAAGATTCCGCTGAGAACCTGCGTTGGCTGCGGCGAGGTAAAGCCGAAGCGTGAAATGACGAGGATTGTCAAGCCGAAGGACGGCGAAGCTTCAATAGACCCGACCGGAAAAAGGTCAGGCAGAGGCGCATATATATGCAAAAGCGCCGAATGTTTAAGGCTTGCAAAAAAAAGCAGACGGCTTGAAAGAAGCTTTAGCTGTGCGATAAGCGATGAGGTTTACTCACAGATGGAAAGGGAGCTTGAGAATGAGCGTAAATAAAAGCGAAACAGGACTTATCCGCATTTGTCGAAAGGCAGGAAAGCTCAAATGCGGCATGAACGAGGTAAAGCGGTGCTGCGAATCGAAAGAAGCCAGGATGGTTTTCACAGCAAGAGGCTTGTCGGAAAAGAGCGTTAAGGAAATTAAGTTCTGCTGCGAAAAAAACGGCATAGAATGTGTTGAGCTGAGCGTGGATATGGAACAGCTTGCTGAAACCCTGGGGAAAAGAACAGGAATTTTAGCGGTGACTGACACTGAATTTGCAAAAGCCATAAAGGAGCGTGCGCAGACAAATGCCGCAAGGCTTTGATGAGAAATTTAAAAGAGAATGTACAGTAATATATAAGGAGGCTGCCTATGAAGACGGTTAAGACGAACAAAATAAAGCTTTCTGAGCTTGCTAAGGATATTGGCATATCCTCTAATGAATTGACGGAGCTTTTTTCGTCCATGTTTAAGGACGAGGATAAAAAGAGCAGCAGTATGCTTTTGCCTGAGGAGGCAAATCTGGTGCTGGAATACTATGTTCAAAAAAATAAAGCTGAGAATTTTAATGAATATTTTGCGAATAATGCAAAGCCGCAGACGGACGCTGAAAAAGAAAAGCCTAAGAGCGCTGAAAAGGAAAAGGCTAAGCTAAAGTCTGAAAAAGCGGCAGAGGCTGAGAAAAAAGCACAGAAAACTGGAAAAAAGGAAGCTGCTGCAAAGAAAAGCACAGAAAAGAAGGCTGAAGCCAGCAAGGAAACAGACGACAGCAAAAATAACGGCAATGCAAAGCCTGCTGCTGAAAAGAAAGCGGATGTCAAGGCTCAGACGTCTAAGCAGAAAAAGCAGAAGCAAAGGAACAGAAAAACTGAACACGGTGAAAAGAAAACTCTTGTTGGAAAGCAGAGCTCATCGTCAGGCTATACCGTTACAAATGACAACGAAAACCGTTCGTCCTACAGAACTATTGATACAAGAGGAAGCTATATTGAGCTTGACAAGTACAATGAGAAGTACGACAACATGGCTATTTCCAAGCAGGGCGGCGGAAAGAAGCGCGACAACTACACCAAGAAGCAAAAAATCACGCAGAAGTCGCAGCAGCACAAGCGTCAGAAGTTTTCAAACAAGCGTGAAACGGAAGCGGAGAAGCTTCGCCGCTTAGAGCTTGAAAGAGCCAGAAAGCAGCAGCTTAAGGTCAAGATTTCTGATGAAATTGTAGTTTCAGAGCTTGCGTCGCGCTTAAAGGTTACAGCTACCGAGGTTATTAAGCAGCTGATGAAGCTGGGAGTTATGGCATCAATTAACGAAACAATTGACTTTGACACTGCCTCAATTGTTGCAGAAGAGCTGGGAGCTAAGGTTGAAAAAGAGGTTCATGTGACGATCGAGGAGCGGCTTATCACAGATGAGGCGGATGCGCCAGAAAGCCTCAAGGAACGCTGCCCTGTTGTCGTTGTAATGGGACACGTTGACCACGGCAAGACTTCAATTCTTGACAGAATTAGAAATGCTCACATCGCTCAGGGCGAAGCAGGCGGAATCACACAGCACATAGGCGCTTATCAGGTTTACTGTGACGACAAGAAGATAACCTTCCTTGACACGCCAGGACACGAGGCGTTTACCTCAATGAGAGCAAGGGGTGCAGACATCACCGACATAGCGGTACTTGTAGTTGCCGCTGACGATGGAATAATGCCGCAGACGATTGAATCTATAAACCATGCCAAAGCGGCGGGAGTGCAGATTATCGTTGCAATAAACAAGATGGATAAAGAGGGAGCGAATCCTGACAGAATAAAGCAGCAGCTGACCGAGCACGACCTTGTAGTCGAGGAATGGGGCGGAGATGTAATTTGCGTACCTGTATCGGCTAAAACCGGAATGGGAATTGACGAGCTGCTTGAAAGCATTCTGCTTGCGGCGGAGGTTATGGAGCTTAAAGCCAACCCTGACAAGCTGGCAAAGGGTGCGGTAATAGAAGCAAGGCTTGACAAGGGCAGAGGTCCTGTGGCAACGCTTCTGGTTCAGGAGGGCACGCTCAAAAAGGGCGATGTTATAATCGCAGGAGAAAGCGTCGGCAGAGTAAGAACGATGACTAACGACAAGGGTAGGCAGATTGAAAAGGCAGGTCCGTCAACGCCTGTGGAGATTACAGGACTTTCCGAAGCTCCGGGAGCGGGAGATCAGTTTAATGCCGTTGAGGACGAAAAGCTTGCGAGAGAGCTTGTAGAGCAGAGGAAGCAGCAGGCTAAGGAAGAGATTTTCAGTCACTACACCAAGGTTACTCTTGACAATCTGTTCAGTCAGATTTCAGAGGGAGAGATGAAAGAGCTTCCGCTTATAGTAAAGGCGGACGTTCAGGGCTCTGTCGAAGCGGTAAGTCAGTCGCTTGAAAAGCTGACGAACGATGAAGTCAGAGTAAAGGTTATTCACGGTGCGGTAGGAGCTATAAGCGAATCGGACGTAATGCTCGCAAACGCTTCAAACGCAATAATTGTAGGCTTTAACGTGCGTCCAGACCCTGTAGCAAAGGAATCGGCGCAGCGTGACGGAGTTGACATACGTCTTTACAGAATAATCTATGACGCAATAGAAGAAATTGAAACGGCGATGAAGGGTATGCTTGCGCCTAAGTATCGTGAGGCAGACACTGCAAGAGTAGAGGTAAGGCAGGTGTACAAGATTTCAAGCGTGGGAACTGTCGCAGGCGCGTATATACAAAGCGGCAAGCTGGGCAGAAACGACCTTATAAGAGTTGTGCGCGATGGAATAATAATCGCAGACGACAAGATGAGCAGTCTGAAGAGATTTAAGGACGATGTAAAAGAGGTTTCCGAAGGCTTTGAGTGCGGAATCACTCTCGAAAAATTCGCCGATTTCAAAGAGGGCGACGTATTTGAAGCGTATGTGATGGAAGAATACAGGGAGTGAGCTAGGAGCTTGGAGTTATGGTTTTGCATGGCTGTAAGAGCTTCTGCTCCAAAATGAACAACAGTAAAAGCTGCCGTCACGACAAAATCGTTCGGCGCAAGCCGAACCACCTTAACTATTAACTGTAAAAATGGGGGTAGATAAAATGCCTAGCTACAGATCTCAGCGGATGGCTGAGGATATACGCAGGATTGTTTTTGCGAAAATGCGTGAGCTTAAAGACCCGAGAATTGGCGATTCACAGGGGCTTACAGTGACAAGATGCGAGGTTTCGCACGATGGGTCTTTCTGCAAGGTTTATATTTCCGCAATTGACGGAGCTGACAGAGCAAAACAAGCAGTCAAGGGACTTACGAGCGCAACGGGGATTATCAAGCGTGAAATATCCAACGTGCTTAAGCTGAAAAAATGCCCAGATATAAAATTTATAGCGGACGATTCAAGCGAAAGCTCAGTGCGTATTTTTGATAAGCTAAAAACAATCGAGAAGCAGCTTGACCAAACAGATAAAGAGGACGGTTGAACAGGATGGATTTTGACAGACTTCATCAATTTTTTAAAGACCACGACAATTACATTTTGCTGACGCACAAAGCGCCTGACGGAGATACACTCGGCACGGCGTTTGCTCTCTATGCCTTTTTAAAGGAGCTTGGCAAAAAAGCAAGGGTTGTAAATAGCGAGCCTTTTCCTGAAAGATACAGCTTTTTGTATGAAGGCTATCAGGAGGAGCAGTTTGAAGCACAAACTGTTGTTGCGTTGGACATCGCCACCGAGCAGCTTTTGGGCTCTAACCTAGAGGAATACAAGGGCAAAGTGGATTTGTGCATAGACCACCACATTTCAAATTCCTATTACGCTAAGGAAAGCTATGTTGACGGAACGGCTTCGGCGGCTGCGCTGGTGCTGTATGACTTTTTCAAGGATCAGGGCATAGAGCTAAGCGATATGCAGGCTAAATGCCTTTACACTGCAATCGCCACCGACACAGGCTGCTTTAAATTTGAGAATACCACCCCCGAAGCGCACATTGCTGCGGCAGAGCTTATGCAGAGGGATATTTCCTTTTCGATTATAAACCGAAAAATGTTCGATACCAAGAGCTGCGAGCGGCTTGCGGTTGAGCAGGCGGTCATTTCCAAGATGGAGTATTTTTTCGGCGGACGCTGTGCTGTTATCTGCCTGACAAAGGAGCTGATGGAGAACAGCGGAGTAGAGCCTGCCGAATTTGACGGGCTGGCTAATATACCGATGACGGTGGACAGCGTTCAGATAGGAATTACGATAAAGCAGCGGCACGAGAGGGTTTTCAAGCTTTCGGTGCGTACAACGGAAAGCTATGATGCCTGTAAGTTTTGCAGCTTTTTCGGCGGCGGAGGACATATCCGCGCGGCAGGCTGTGAGATTGAGGGTACGCTTGAAGAGGTAAAGAAAAAAGTGCTTGCAGAGGTCGAGGGCTTTTTGGGAAGGACTAGCTGTGCAGAGTGAAATTATGGGAATTATCCCTGTGAACAAGCCGTGCGGCTGGACGTCCTTTGACGTCTGCGCAAAGCTCAGAGGGCTGCTTAAGATAAAAAGAGTAGGTCACGGCGGAACGCTTGACCCTATGGCGACGGGCGTACTGCCCGTCTTTGTCGGAAAGGCGACAAAGGCATGCGATATTCTGCCTGAAAAGCCGAAGCTGTATACAGCCTGTTTTGAGCTTGGACTATCTACCGACACGCAGGATATAAGCGGTGAAGTGATTGAGAGAAGCGAAAAAAAAGCTTCAAGAGAACAGCTTGAAGCTGCGGCAAAGGGATTTGTCGGCGAAATAATGCAGCTGCCGCCGATGTACTCGGCTGTCAAGGTTGACGGCAAGCGGCTTTACGAGCTGGCGCGAGAGGGAAAGAGCGTTGAGCGGCAGGCAAAGCGCAGAAGAATTGATTTTATAAATATAACGGACTTTGACGAGCAGACGCAGGCTGGAAAAATGGACGTGAGCGTGAGCAAGGGTACTTATGTGCGCACTCTTATTGACGACATAGGACGCTCTTTGGGTACGCTTGCGGTGATGACGGCTCTGGAGCGGACAAGCGCCTGCGGCTTTGACACCAAGCAGTGCTTTAGCATTGGACAGCTTGAAAAAATGAGTGAAGAAAACACTCTTGAGCGTGCGGTTATGCCGCTTGAAAGAGCGTTTGACTATCCGAGTTTAATTTTAAGCGAGTGTCAAACTAAGCTTTATAAAAACGGAGTTAAGCTGAGAGCGCAGCAGCTCGAAATATCACGAGCTGAGCAGACCTACTGTATATTTGACAGCGAAAAAATATTTATTGCGATTGCACGGCTTGACACGGCAAAAGGCGAGCTTAGAAGCGTTAAGAATTTTTATTAGAGGTAGAAAAGGATTGGAAATTATAAATGAAAGCTTAACGACACCGACAGCGGCGGCTCTTGGAATTTTTGACGGGCTGCACTTAGGACATAAAAGAGTACTTTCGCTTGCGCTTGAAGTGGCGAAAAGCGAAGGGCTTGCGCCTGCGGTTTTTACGTTTAAAAGTCAAAGCATAACTACAAAGGGCGATTTTCGTACGCTTCTGACAGAGGACGAAAAGCTTAAGCGGCTTGAAGGTATGGGCTTTGAGTACGTTTACAGCGCACACTTTTCAAGGCTTAGGGATTTAAGCGACGAGGAATTTGTCGATAAAATTTTAGTCGGGCTGATGAATGTAAAGACAGTGGTTTGCGGAGAGAATTTTCACTTCGGCAGGGGCGGTAAAGCGGACGTCGGCAGGCTTAAGGAGCTTTGCTCTGAAAGAGGAGCTTCAGTTTTAAGCGTACCGCTTTTGAGGCTGGACGACGAGGACGTTTCATCAACGCTTATACGCTTAGCTTTAGAAAACGGCGAAATTGCAAGGGCGAACGCTTTATTAGGATACAGATATGGCTATACGCTTAAAATTGAGCATGGCTTTGAGCGAGGACGGACGTGGGATTTTCCTACGATAAATCAGGCTCTGCCTGACGGGTGCGTGCTGCCGAAATTCGGAGTTTACTGTTCAAGAGTGCTGATTAACGGCACTTGGTACAGCGGAGTGACGAACATAGGTGTCAAGCCGACTGTGGAGCAAAAGCAGAAGCCTCTTGCGGAAACGTACATTTTAGATTACAGCGGCGATTTGTATGGTAAGGAAATAACGATTGAGCTTTACGAGTTTGTCAGGAGCGAGCGGAAATTTAATTCAATTGACGAGCTTAAGGCAGAGATTGCAAGGAACATTTTATTTACAAGGAAATATTTTGAAAGTGCGGATTAAAGGCAAAAAATAAAACCGAAAGGAAATGATCAGAATGAACAAGGTAAGAACGAGATTTGCGCCCTCGCCTACGGGGTATATGCACATAGGAAATTTAAGAACCGCTCTTTTTGCGTACTTAATCGCAAAGGGAAACGGCGGAGATTTTATTTTAAGAATTGAGGACACCGACAGAGAAAGGTATGTTGAGGGAGCGACACAGGTTATCTACGACACGCTGAGAGAAGTAGGGCTTAACTGGGACGAGGGTCCTGATATAGGCGGTCCGGTAGGTCCGTACATTCAGTCGGAGAGAATGGGAATGTTCAAGGACTATGCGCTTGAGCTTGTTGAAAAGGGCGAGGCATACTACTGCTTCTGCGACAAGGAGCGGCTTGAAGAGGTAAGGGCAATTCAGGAGGCGAGCGGCATAATGCCGATGTACGACCGCCACTGCCGTGATCTGCCTAAAGAGGAGATTGAAAAAAAGCTTGCTGAGGGAGTGCCATATGTAATTCGTCAGAAGATGCCAAAGGAGGGCGAGGTGGTTTTCCACGACGAGCTTTACGGAGATATTGTAACTCCCTGCGAGGTGCTTGACGACCAGATTCTGATAAAGACGGACGGTATGCCGACCTATAATTTTGCGAATGTGGTAGACGACCATCTTATGGGAATAACACACGTTGTTAGAGGAAACGAGTATCTTTCATCTGCACCGAAGTATGCGCTTTTGTACAAGGCTTTTGGCTGGGAGGAGCCTGTATACATTCATGTTGAGCATATAATGAAGGACAAGCAGCACAAGCTTTCAAAGCGTGACGGAGACGCTAGCTTCCAGGATTTGATGAAAAAGGGCTATCTCAAGGAGGCTGTTATAAACTACATTGCGCTGTTAGGCTGGGCGCCAAAGGGCGAGGAGGAAATTTTCACGCTTGATGAGCTTATAGAGGAGTTTGACATTTCGGGAATTTCAAAATCCCCTGCGATTTTTGATCCTGCAAAGCTTAAGGCTATAAACGCAAAATATATCAAAAATCTCACGCCTGACGAATTTTACAGCTATGCGGAGCCTAAGATAAGAGAAGCTGTTAAGCGTGAGGATGTAGATTTAAAATACGTCGCCTCGCTTTTGCAGGCAAGAACGGAGCTTTTTACCGACATTCCTGAGATGGTGGATTTTATAGACGCTCTTCCCGACTATGATGCTTCGCTTTATACTCATAAAAAGTCAAAGACAAATTCGGTGATTGCGCTTGATTCACTAAAATCGGTTCTGCTTGTCCTTGAAAGCTTAAACGACTGGACAACCGATGGTATTCACGAAGCATTGTTTAAGCTTATCGAGCAAAAGGGCTGCAAGAATGCGATTATCCTATACCCGCTGCGTGTGGCGGTGTCAGGCAAGGCGTTCACTCCTGGTGGAGCGATTGAGATAAGCTTTTTGCTGGGCAAGGAGGAGAGCCTTGCGAGAGTGAGAAAGGGAATTGAGCTGCTGGAGGAAGAGGCGGAATGAACGCCTTTAAAGAGTTAAAGGACAGAATAGAAAAATGCAGCGACAAGCTTCTTATGGCGATATTGCTTGCAGTGTCCTTTGCCCTAAGACTTTATAATTTGTACATTTTGCTCTATGGCGGAGGAGTAGGACTTCAATATGGCGGTGATACGGTACGCTATAATCAATGGGCAAATGAGATAGCCGAAAACGGATTAGGCTATTATGTTGACAACATTGACAAGCCTTATTAGGGGCTATCCGACGGTGCTTTATCTGTGACGCACAATTTTCGGCACAGATAAAGCGGCTCTGGCAGTTAATATTTTGGCGACGTCGATAGCCGTGTGCTTTTTGTATAAAATTGCGCTTATGCTTACCGACAGTAAAGCTATTGCGCTTATTTATATAGCCATTGGCTTAATTATGCAGATGGATAAGAAAAAGCGCACGGTGCTTTTGATTGTGCTTGGAGCTTTTATCATTGAGCTGCTTATATTTATGTTTGCAAAAAGTCATGGTGAGCATGGGCTTGTTTCGAGAGTGAAATATTACATTTCTTTGTTTGAATCAGGAACGATAGTTTACGAAACAAAAACCTTTAAATACCCTGTACATGAACAATTTATAGGTACGCCGCTGTTTGCTTTGGACGTGATTGGAATAATTTTTGTGAGAATGATATTCTTTTGGGTTGTTTCATTTGAACAATTTCCTATATATGAGAAGATATTGTCCTACGTATTTCTGCTTCCGCTTATTATAACGGGATTTTTAGGTATAATTATAGCAATTAAGAAAAAACAAAATTCACTTTACTTTATAATCGGATTTATCCTTACTACAAATGTGGTTCAGTCTTTTTTTGAAATAGACGGCGCGCATAGATACCGTTTGCCCGTTCTTCCCTTTATGATGATTATGAGTGCATATTTTTTGTACCTTCTGGCGAAAAAGCTTTACTGCAAATTCGGCGTAAAGCAGGCTGCAAAAACATAGCTTTAGCCGCTGTTTTAAATTTAATGTTCATATTTTACTAAAACTATCACGGTGCTTTCACATGAAAAAGGTATACTAGATAACGAATGTTGATGTGCATTTTTGAAAATTCGAGCGTTAAAAGGCTAGGTTTTGAGCCTGTAAAGCTTTAATTTTTGGTGCGCAGTCAGGCTATCCGAATTGAAAGGTGGAATTTCTCAAAATGATTGAGGTGCAGAATTTATCCAAGCACTTCGGCGACAAAAAGGCTGTTGACGATATTTCCTTTGTTGTAAACGACGGCGAAATACTGGGCTTTTTGGGACCTAACGGTGCGGGAAAATCAACTACGATGAATATTCTTACGGGATATATCTCATCAACTGACGGAAAAGCGTTTATAGATGGAGTGGATATTCTTGAAAATCCTATCAAGGCTAAAAAGAATATCGGCTATCTTCCCGAGCTTCCGCCGCTTTATATGGATATGACCGTTAAGGAATATCTAAACTTTATCTACGACCTTAAAAAGTGCAAGCTTCCAAGAGTGTCGCACTTGAAGGACATCTGCGGACTGGTTAAGATTGAACACGTCTATAACCGCATAATCCGCAATCTGTCAAAGGGTTATCGTCAGCGTGTCGGTCTGGCGCAGGCTTTGGTGGGAAATCCGCCAGTGCTTATTCTTGACGAGCCCACGGTAGGACTTGACCCTAAGCAGATAATTGAAATCCGCTCGCTTATCAAGCGTCTGGGAAAGAATCACACTGTTATTCTTTCATCGCACATTCTTTCTGAGGTTCAGGCGGTGTGCGATAAGATTATCGTTATAAACGAGGGCAAAATTGTAGCGGACGATACCGAAACAAACCTTTCGGACAAGCTCACTGGAGCGCATATCCTCAACGCTAAAATCGAGGGCGAATATGACGATATAGCAAGAGCTGTTCTGGATATTGAGGGCGTTGAGGTCTGCAAGCAGATTAACGAGCGTGACGGAGTGCTTGAGCTGAGAATAGAGTCAACTGAAGGCACGGATATCCGCAGGGAGCTGTTCTTTGAGATGGCAAAGATAAACTGCCCGATACTTGAAATCAAGGGCGCAGAGCTTTCGCTTGAGGATATATTCCTTAAGCTTACAATCGGTGAAGGCTCGTATGACGAGGAAGAGGAGGCATAGAAATGGGTGCAATTTTCAGGAGAGAGGTTCAGTCTTATTTCACCTCTCCGATAGGATACATATTTTTAGCGGCATTTTATGCGTTTTCTGCATTTTTCTTTGCCTCGTCGTCACTTTCAAACGGCAGCACGAGCATGACATCAATGTATACCTCGCTGATGATAATTTTAGTTGTTCTGATACCGATTCTTACGATGAGAACGATGTCTGAGGACAAAAAAACAAAGACCGATCAGTGTCTGCTGACTGCGCCTGTGAGCTTAGGCTCAATCGTTGCAGGAAAATTTTTAGCGGCGCTTCTGGTTTACACCTGCGCAGTTGCAATTACGCTTGTCTATGCGATTATAATTGCAGGCTATGCGTCTGTTGATTGGCTTACGATTATCGGAAATATACTGGGACTTGAGCTTTTGGGAGCGTCATTTATAGCTGCGGGAATCTTTTGCAGCTCGTTTACTGAAAATCAGGTTGTAGCTGCGGTAATAAGCTTTATTGTTATCCTAGCTCTCGATATGCTTTCGTCAATTGGCTCGCTCATGCCGTGGGAATGGCTGGAAAATATTCTCACCGAGATTTCCTTCTACGAGCGTTATTCGGGCTTTACCATCGGACTTTTTGATCTTTCCAATGTGCTTTTCTTTATCAGTGCGGCAGTTATCTTTTTGTTTTTGACTGTTCGCGTGCTAGAGAAGCGCCGCTGGTCGTAACGCAAAGGAGGCTGTTTTAAATGAGCAAGAAAAACAAGAATCAAAGCAACGCATCCAAAGAAACGGCGGCGGCAAAGGAAGAAAAAGAGGAGGAGCTTACTCAGGCGGAGGACGTGACCAAGGAGGTTATCGATTCTGACGATGAGTACGCTTCAGAGGTCGCTCATCAGGCGCAGAAGGACGATGAAACAGAGTATATCGATTCCACTCCATCAGAGGATTTGCTTGCGGACGTAGTTGCGGCTGAAGCTGACGAGGAGAAGCCTGTTAAAGCTGACGAGGAGGATCTCGACGAGGATTCTGAATCAGATGACGAAGATTCTGACGAGGAAGAAACCGACGTCAAAAAGAAAAAGAAGAAGAAAAAGAAAAACAAGAAAAATAGAAACGCCAAGAAATTCAAGCACGGCGCTATGTCTACAGTTTATACCGTTGTGTTTGTAGTGGTGGTTGTTCTTGTAAATATTATAGCGTCAATTTTCTTTGATAAATATCCAATAACCTTCGACCTTACGAGCAATGACGTTTACTCAATTTCCGAAGAATCAGAGGAGTATATAAAGAGCATAGATGTTGAGGTGCTTATACGTATTTTTGCGACAGAGGACGCCTTTACAGCAGTCAACGACTATACGCAGCAGGCAAACGAGGTTTTGAAAAGATATGCGGCATACAACTCAAATATCACAATTGAGTATGTGGATATAGATTCAAACCCTGATATAGTAAGCGAATATGCGGACGAGGAAATCGACACCTACAGCATAATCGTTGAAGCACCGTCGCTTGACGATGATGGAAATGTCATGACGGACGATGACGGCGAAGAGATGAAGAGAGTGCGCAGCGTTTCTCTTCTTGATCTGATTGAGTTTACAGATGATTTTGAAGAGGAAATGTCGGAATATTACGGCATGAGCGCAGCGGACTATATGCTTGCCTACGCAGGCGATGAAACGACAGCATTTTACTATGCAGTTTCCTATGACCTGGTTCAGGCGTCAACGGCTGACGAGGCTTTCCTTTCAGCACTTATGGCAGTTACCGACCCAGATCCTGTTATTGTGTATGTTCTCACAGGCAGAGATGAAGCGGCGGACACGAGCTATCTTGAAAAGCTGCTGCTTGCAAACGGCTACACGGTAAGCGATCTTGACATCACCTCTGAGGAGATTCCAGAGGACGCAGACCTTTGCATTATCCCTGCTCCGCAGACGGACTATATGGACGATGAAATCACAAAGCTTGATAATTTCCTAACCAATGATGGCGATATGGGTAAGAATGTTATCTACATTGCCTCCTACAGCCAGCAGGACACTCCGAACCTTGACGAGTACTTGGAGGAGTACTACATTGAGATTGGCGATGAAATTATCTGCGAAACAGATTCGTCACACTACTACACGCAGTATTTCTACACGGTAGCGGACGAAATTTCAGACACCTTTGCCGACGATGTTTCCGATACGGCGCAGCTTTTGATTTACGCTTCACGTCCAATAACAATTACAGAAGAGGAAAAGGGACAGATTCTAAACGAAGCTTTGGTTCAGTCAACTGAAAACGCTTATACGGCTTCAACTGACGATATAGCCACAGCGATTGAAAACGGACAGCAGACCTATGTTGCTCTTTCGTCAAAGGCAAGCTTTAACGATGAGGGCGGCGCAGATTATTCAAATATTCTGGTAATAGGCTCGGCTGAAATGGTTTCAAGCACCTATTTGCAGTACAACCAGTATCAGAACAGAGAGTATTTCTTAAGCGTAATCAACGGCATGACAGGAAAAACCGACAACGGAATTACAATCGAGCCTAAGGTTATCACGGGTAACATTTTCGACATAACAGCCGAACAGATTAAGCTTTTGCAGATAATCTTTATCGGAGTTATCCCTGTTTGCACACTGGCTCTGGGACTTATAATCTGGATTAGAAGAAAGAACAGATAACGGTATTCGGGAGTTTTTCAGATGAATGATAAATTAAAAGGAATAATAGTTTGCGGTGTAGTAGTCGCCTGCTTAGGCGCAACGCTGGGAGTTCTTAAGCTCACCGGTGTTGACACCTCTGACGAGGATGAGGAGGATTCCTCTGAGGAGTCAACCTCATCTGAAGAGGAGGACGAAAGCGTTCAGCTAATTGACGTTGAAACTGACGATATAGCGCAGATTTATGTCACAAACGAATACGGAAGCTTTACCTATGTGGGCGAATCGGAAAGCGGCAAGGACGCTGCTGGAATAGCCGAGCTTGAGGGCTTGACGCTAAGCACAGCCGCAGTTTCCGATATTGGCGAGGACACGGCGCAGCTTACAGCGTACAAGCTTGCAGAGGAGGACGCAACCGACCTGTCAAAGTATGGACTGGATAATCCTGCTTCAACCTTTGAAATAACCTTCCGTGACGACACGCAGCGCACGTTTATGATAGGCGACAATGCAAATCAAAACCGCTACCGCTATGTGTATGAGGAGGGTACGACTGACGTTTACATGGTGCTTGAAACGACTATGACTGCATTTTTAGAGCGCAAGGAGGATCTCTTAGATACAACGCTTCTTGCGTCTTCAAGCGACGATGAGGACGAAATTGACTTTGGCGTGCTTACCGTTTCGAGAGCTGACTTAGATTACGATATGGTCTTTGAGCAGGACGACGGTTCTTATGAAAAGTCAAATGAAAATATGCCGTCAGCGCAGGTTATGACCTCTCCGATTTTCTCGTATCTGAACGGCACGACCTCATCGGATATAATTTTCTCGCTCTATGGCTTAACTGCGATTGAAGCGGAGGTTATCTTCCCTGACGAGGAGGACTTAGCCGAGTACGGACTTGACGATCCGATTGTCACGGTTACGTTTGTCGGAGATGATTACGACTACACGCTTTTGATAGGAAACGAGTACCACGAGCTTAACGATGAGGGCGAGGAGCAGTCGGAGGCTTCGGCTTACTACTGCACATTTTCAGGTGTAGACGGTCACGACTGCATCTGGAAGATTGACGCTTCTTCGCTGCCGTGGGTTGATCTTGAGCCTACCGATGTTGTAACTACGCTTATGACATGGAATATGGTTGTAGATGTAACTGAAATAAACATCACAGGCGATGAAACAGTGGATATTGACATTACCTCTGAGGTTGTCGAGGACGAGGACGATTCGGACGATGATGATGAGGAAGAGGACAAGGAGGTTACCGCTGTAGAAATTGACGGCGAAGAGGTGGACGTAGAGCTGTTCAAGAGCCTATACGAGTACATACTCAGCTGTCCGACGACTGAAGTCTGGTTTGAAGATCCTGACGAGGAGGATTCTTATCTGACACTTGATATTGTAACCGAGGACGGCGGCGGAGATACCCTTGAATTTTACAAGGACACCGAGCGCAGAACCATTGTAAAGCTCAATGGCGCAACGTCATATCGTATACAGTCAAAATGGGTTGACAGGCTTTTGAGCAATGTTGAGGCGGTCAAGAACGGCGAAGATGTCGAGGACGATTATTAATAAAAATTTTTAGTTTCGCCTTTTACGCTTCGACATTCTTTTTAGAAAATCTGCGGTAAAATCAAAATGCACGGCAAAAAGGTATCAATTCAAAGCTTAAAGCTCAATCTGGGCTAAGTCACAAGAGTGAAAAGCTTACACATTTATTACAAAAAGGGCTTTTCAAAGCGAAGAAAATATGGTATACTTATATTAGAGCGTGTTCAAGGTATGCCCGCCGCACACTTTGAATTAAATGCAGAAATTTTCGGCGGAGAAAGAGGCACAGCTATGGCAAAAGCAAGTGAAAAGAAAGGCTTCTTCACCTACAAGGGTTTGCCTTTAGTGAGAAGTGGAAATATCATTTATTTTGGGAATATGTATGACGAATATGTAGTCATGATAGAAATTTTAGGCACTCAAAAGCAGGGGGAACTGGAGATAGCAAACAAGGTGAGAATCAGAAAGATGGCTACCGACATAACGCTTCCTCCGCAGGAGCAGATTGTCAAGAAAGCTGAAAAAGAGAGCCTTTACGATGCGCTTGACATCGCCTGCGCATGGCTTAAGGTTTAAAAAAAGAAAAGCAGCTCTGCTATTATCGGCAGGGCTGTTCACATTTAATTTACACTTTTTCTTAAAAAGCTATTGACAAGTATGAAATTTTGTTGTATAATATACTAGTCAGTCAAGGAAAAACAGACTGCGCTGATATAGCTCAGTAGGTAGAGCACATCCTTGGTAAGGATGAGGTCCCCGGTTCAAATCCGGGTATCAGCTTTGAAAATCAACTGAGATAAGTCTGCAAAAAGCAATTTAACAAGCTTATCTCAGCCGATAAAAGCATACATTAAGTATAATATATTAACAGCAAATTAGCTGAATAATATGTTTTTAAAATTTTTCGCTATGGTATACCGTGATAGTCTTTGTGCAAATAAAGGGCAAGATACCAGTACTCACAAACCGCCTTTGGCAAAGGCTCTCGCTGCATTATTGCCGCTGCGATGCGCTGACGGTTAAGCCGCGGGCACAAAAAAGCGGCATTGTCAAGTGTTTTTGCCAAAAAAGCTACATCATTTTTGGAAAATAATGCACAAAATTTTCAGTAGTTTTTTGTGCATTTTGCTGTGAACTCGAGTTCACAAATTGGTTTAATATGGAAGTGAAAAATTTTTGAAAGAGTACTTGACAAGACGGAAATTGTGGTGTATAAAACAAATAGAAAAGGGCACTGCAAAAGCCTTATGGCTTGCGGTTCTCTTTCAAAATTTAGCTAGTTATTTGATAACCGCCTATTTAAGAGCAGGGCGGTTATCTCTTTTTTTGCTGACTATGAATCTTAGCCAGTCAAGATATGCCGCCGCAAATTTTTTATAAATCCTTGAAAATAATCTTGAGGTGTGATATAATAAGTATAGGACACGCCTTGCAGCAGTTTGTTTGCGGTGTATAAAAAATGGGTAAGGGTGATTATTATGGCTAATAAAAAATGCGACAAATCTATAGAACCTGAAGTGAAAGATAAAATTAATGGCTGGCTGAAATCCTATGGACTAGATTATAAGCTTGAACAAGCTTCACTTAATACTGAAATTGACAAAGCTCTTGATGAATATTATTCAAAAAATGGTGGTAAAGGCGGAAACAGACCTGACGCTAAGCTCATGAAAACGGATAAGTATGGTAACAATTATCCTGTACTTATTGAATACAAAGGTAAGAAAGATTATCTTGTAAAAAAGGATGAGAGTGGTATTGTTCAGAACAAGAATGCCAAAGGTGAACCTCATTATAATAATATAAAAAGCTATGCAGTCAATGGCGCTATACATTATGCCAATGCCATTTTGCATTACACAACTTATAAAAAAATAATTGCAATTGGTGTGACAGGATATAAAGATAGTTTCGGTAAAATTTGTCTTCAAATTGGTGTTTATTACGTTTCAAACGACACATGGAATTTAGGCTTGGGTTGTGAAATAGCAAAATATACGGATCTTTCCTTCTTAAAAGATGAAAATTTTGATGCTTTTTTGCAGGACATTGAAAGCTTAAGTCTTACAGAAGATGAAATTTATGAAAGAAAAGAAAAGCGCGAAAAAGAAGTCCGTGCCAGTCTTGTCAAGCTTAACAATGATATTTACAAGAATGAAAAAGGACTTGGAGAAAATGATAGAGTGTATCTTGTTGCGGCAACGGTAATTGCAACCCTTGGCGCTGAAAATGTTCATCCATTAAAAAAAGAAGATTTAACTTCTTCAACTGAAAAGAATAATACAGATGGAGATAAAATTATTTCAAAGGTGAATAATTTTTTAGAAAAAAAACAGTTACCCGAAGAAAAAAAGAATATTATTATTCACGAGCTTTCTATTACGCTATGTAATGACAATAGAAATAAACCTGTAAATGGCGAAAGCCAAATTAAGCGTGTTTTTTGCAAAATATTTGACGACATTGGCGTTTACTACAAAATAGGCATAACAACGGATTTTACAGGTATGCTTTTCAACGAGATGTATACTTGGTTAGGCTTTACGCAAGACAAATTGAATGACGTTGTTTTAACTCCTAGTTATGTTGCAACCTTGCTGGCTAAACTTGCAAGAGTGGACATGGATTCTTATGTATGGGATTTTGCAACTGGTTCAGCCGGACTTTTGGTCGCTGCTATGAACGAAATGATTATTGATGCAAAAGAAAAGATAGCATCTCCTGATGAGTTTAAGCTGAAAGATGCTCACATAAAAAGAGAACAATTGTTGGGCTTAGAAATTCTACCTCAAATTTATATGCTTGCGGTTCTAAATATGATCTTAATGGGCGATGGCACTTCAAACATCATGAACAAAGACTCTTTAGAGGATTTTAATGGAAATTACGGATTTATTTCTTCTAAAGATAAAAGCTTCCCTGCTACCGCTTTTGTTTTAAATCCTCCATATTCAGCAAAAGGCAACGGAATGATTTTTGTTCAAAAAGCTCTTTCGATGATGGAAAAAGGTTATGCCGCTGTTATTATTCAAAATTCAGCAGGCTCAGGAAAGGCTACAAGCTACAATCAAAAAATTTTGCAACACAATACTTTGCTTGCAAGTATAAAAATGCCGATTGATTTGTTTATTGGAAAATCAAGCGTTCAGACAAATATCTATGTATTTAAAGTCGGAGAAGCTCATCAGAAAGGCGATACGGTAAAATTTATAGATTTTTCAAACGATGGCTATACACGTACTAACCGCAAGAAAGCAAGTGTCAATTTGAGGGATACAGATCACGCAAAGGAACGTTATCAAGAGATTGTTGACCTTGTGCGATTTGGCAAAAAGAAGCTGAATATTTTTACCGAAAAAGAATATTATGAAGGGGAAATAGATCCTGAAAACGGTGCAGACTGGAATCAATCTGCACCGATAGATACAACTCCAACGCTCGAGGACTTCAAAAAGAAAGTAAGCGATTATTTAGCATGGGAGGTTTCAACTCTTTTGAAAAATCAAGAAAGCGAGGATGAAAGTCTAAAAAAAATAGATGCCTCACTCGACGAAAAATTATCAAGTGTTGAGTGGAGCGAATATAGGCTTGGAGATTTGTTTGAAGCCGAAAACGGAAATTTTGATATTCAAAAAAAACACATGAATGGTAAAGGAACTTACGTTATTACTGCAGGAGAAACAAACAATGGCGTTCTTGGGAAAACAGATATTCCCGCAAAAACATTCAACAGCAAAACTATTACGATTGATATGTTTGGGAATGTTTTTTATCGACAATTTGAATATAAAGTGGTAACTCACGCAAGAGTATTTGCCCTTATCCCCAAATTTCAAATGTCTGAAAAACAAGGACTATTTTTCTCTAGTTTGCTTAAACATTTTACCTCATTATTTGGATATGAAAAAATGTGTTCTTGGGAACGAATAAAAAATAATTATATTCAGCTTCCTGTAAAAAATGGCTCGATTGACTTTGATTTTATGGAACGCTTTATAGAGGAGCTGGAGGCGGAGCGTATAGAGGAGCTGGAGGCGGAGCGTATAGAGGAGCTGGAGGCGTATCTTTCCGTCACTGGACTGAAAGATACGCAGCTGACTGCTGTGAGCAGTCAGCATTGAAAAATTTCGATGATTACCTATGGCAAGAATTCAATGTAAAGGATTTGTTTGGAGAATCTTCGAGAGGAAAACGCCTGAAAGGTGACGACAGAATAAAAGGAACACTGCCATTTGTTACGGCTGGAGAAGCAAACGAGGGCATTTCAGCGTTTATTGATAACGACGTAGAAATATTCTCCAGAAACACAACTACAATTGATATGTTCGGCTCAGCAAAATATCGGAATTACGACTATGGAGCAGACGACCATATAGCCGTTGTTCATACCGAAAAATTATCTAAATATGCTGCCATATTTGTTACAACTGCTTGCCATAAATCGGCGCATACTGGTGAATTTCATTATGGACATAATTTTTATGCAAAAGATGCTGATAATCTATCTATTTTTTTGCCCACGAAAGATGGCTATCATCCCGATTACGAAGCAATGGCAACACTGATTTCAGCCGTACAAAAGCTTGTTATTACTGATGTTGTAAAGTATTCCAATGAGAAAATACATACTACTAAAGCTGTAATAAATAATGCTCCATGATTCGCAAGTCAGTCGATAGCTCCTACTGAAATGAACCCTTCCCTTGTAGGAAGCCTCGTCTACACGCCTTGTTTGGCGAAATTTACAAAAAATTAAAAACATTTTGCTGTTTTATCATTGAAAATCTCTCTTAATTGTGGTATAATAAGACCATAGTTAGGAGATGTTATATATGAAACACACTTTGCCAAAAATCATACCGATTAACGAATTAAAAAACACGGCTAAAATCACTCAGACCTGCAAGGAAAGTGACGTGCCTATTGTTGTTACCAAAAACGGCTATGGAGAAATGGTTTTAATGAGTATTGAGCTTTATGAAAAAACCTTGTCTGAAATGCAGACTGCCGCACTGGTAAACGAGGCAATAGATGAAATTGACGAGGGAGCAGAAGCAGTTAGTTCAGATGAGTTCTTTACTTCTTTAAAGGAGAAACACAATGGATAAAGCTTGTATCATAAATATTTATCCAATAGCTCAAACTGACATTGAAAATATTTTTCTTTACATTTCTAAAGAATTGTGTAATCCTACTACCGCTTTTGCACTAATTGATAAAATTAAAGAAGCACTTGATTTAGTTTCACTTGATCCCTTTATGTGTCCGCTTGCAGAAAATGAATATATTAAAGACAAATCGGTAAGAAAGCTGATAGTTGAAAAATATATTATTTTCTATCGTGTAGAGAAAAGTAAAGAAGAGGTTCAAGTACTGCGAGTACTTTATGCAATGAGCGATTACGACAAGCTTATTTAAATCAATCCCCCTTGATAAAATTCAAGGGGGATTTTATGACGCTCGATTTTCACCCGTAGAATAATCAATTTCCACCCCGTCCTGAACGTTGTAAGCAAACACGCAAAACTCAATGCTTGAACCAAAGTCCTCAACGGAATATGCCTCCATTAGAACGCCGTCCGCAAGTAGATTCTCATCTTCAAAAATCAGCGTCACTCGATAAAGCACATGATTTTCGTCATTTTCATAGTCAGCAACAAGGTTTTCCCAGTCTAGCATTCCGTCAATATTTAGCTGACGAGTGCCTGTGATTAAATTTTTTTCGTTTGCATTTTCGGCTGTCAATTGGTAGCCTATCAAATGACAACGGTTGTACAGCCAGCCGCCGTTGTCTGAACCTGAGTAGCTGTAATATCTGACAGACAACAAAAAAGCCGCTGTTATTATAGCGGCTATTAAGGGTATTGATTTTTTTCGCATGTGGGTCTCCTTTCGTTTGTTAATGCACAACTCTATCAAACGGCTTTTTTTTACTGCATTTTGTAAATGAGCGGTTCAAAATTTCTTTTCATAAACACTATCCTTTCAAAACAATTTCTCCCTTGGTTTTTCAAGAGAGGGTTGCTGCATTTAACGTTTGTTCTCATCAAAGCCGAAAGCTCAAGTTCGGCTCTGATGAGAACAGCCGCACAAGGCGGCTATTCATAAAAAGGTTTACTCGTTCTTTTTCTTTCTAGCTTTGCAAGTGTTATAGTAGTGCCGCCCCACTGCTCATAGCTGCCGCTGTTCACCTTTTCACTTATCTTATATTTTACATTTGTCCCATTATCAAAGACTCGAATATTTTTAAAATAGAACGAGCCTCCGCTTGTTACTCCTATATCCACATCGGGAACGTTATCGCTATTTGTCGCCTTAGTCTGCGTCCACGTTCCTTTGCTGACGTTATATGTTCCCTTAACCGAATATGAATGCTTTTCATCGGTATTTGTTTCTGTAACAGTAAATGTTATCTGAACGTTTCCGCTTGAATCTTGTCCGTATTTGCCGTCGTCGTCAAAGGTTTTCTTTAGCACGATTTGACCAGAGGAAAGGGTAAGAGCCGTTATTTTGTATGCACCAGATGATTTACCTGTTATGTCATTATTTATGATAACGCCTGTCGTTGAGCCGTTGCCGTGTCCTGTTGTTGACGTACACTCAATGCGCCAATGGTTTCCGCCTGCACCGCTTCCATCGCCGACATACTTTTCAAGTGTAGTTGTGCTTATGCCTGTTAAATCGTGCAGATAATTGATTACTGCTGTCCGTCCATTTTTACCTTGAGTTGAATCGAACTCACCTAAATAAATCCACATATGATCGGCTGATGAATTACGAGTTTCGCTTGAAGTATATCCTTCAGCAATTACTATTGAACCTGCGTCAATATCTGAGCCGCTTGTTTCCCAATAATCTCGTTTGGTTCCAGAGCCAGTATACTGTTTCGTCCATGTTTGAGATTTTGCTACATATTTTGTTTCTGTTACATTTTTGTAGGTAAAGCTTAATGCCGAGCTTGAAGTAATATGATTTCCGATACTATCGTAAAGCCAAGTGTTAGTTGTATACGGTACGGGACAATTAGCTTTAAAACCGCTTGTTGATACTCCTAAGCTTGTCAGCGTCCAATACACAAGACCTGCGCAATCAAGATGATTTACATCATCGGCGTCGTATATAGTGCTTGCTATAGGATATTCCGTTACGCTACTTCTGCTTGCCGTGCCTTGAGAACCATAGCTATACTTTGCGCCTAGAACCTTACACGCCTGTTCGATAATGTCTTCGCCGTCAAGAGCTATCGTTCCGCTCGTTGCCGCTTCTGCTGTAATCGTTGGAAAAGAAGAAACGAGGGTTGTCATTGATATTGCTCCCGCCGCAGCTCCTGCGATTATTCTTTGAGCAATCTTTTTTCTTTTAGCTTTTCCTACTGCTTCTTTGAGTTTAGTAATTATACTCAAAAAATCACGTCCTTTCTATGTTTTACATGATTTAAAATTTGATATATCTATATGAACTTCTAAAAAGAAGATTATTTTTCCAATAGAAAAAGCCTTGAGTTTTTTGCTCAAGGCTTGTTGATATTTAATTCTATGCACAATATAAATTACCCTTTTAACCGAAAATAGCTGTTGTCGGCTATATCAATAATATATGTTTTTCCGTCTGATTCGACCTCACACCAATAATGCCCTGGCGTATATGCCAATTTGGCTTCATATCCTAAATAATTGAACATAGCAACCATAGCGCCGTTATATTGAGCACATTGACCTAGTTTATAATTAAATATTGCATCAACATAACTTAAACCACTTATTTTAGTCCAGTTGCTACCTGTAGCATATGTGTAATTGTCACGTATCCATTTGAAAGTATACCCAAGTTTTTCACTATCCGACCAATCATCTTTAAAATGTTTATCTGCAAATTTCTTCAATATCTTTTGATCTGCCGCTGAAACCTTGTTCTTGTTTGAACTACTTTTTGACACTCCAGATAAAGGGTCTTGATATCCAGTTTTGATTTTATAAACAGTACCCTTGCCATAAACAACTTTGCCCACTGTATCTTTACGATAAGGTCTAATCTTAAAAGTGTATTTTGTGTTTTCAGAAAGCTCTCCAATGGTATAATTTATGATGTAATTGGTGGAATAATCTGAATTTTTAATTGTAGCAATTAACTTATACTTACCATTTATCTTTTGATAAATTTTATATCCATCACATTTAACTTCTTGCCACTCAAGACAAACACCATCATAGCCTGCATTTGTATATTCTGTTGCTATCGTCACCTGTTTCGGCTTGGTTGCGATATATTTTTGCGTACTCGCCTTGCTCCAGTAGGTCTTGCCGTTGTAATGCTTGTAAGCCTTGACTTTGAAACGATATTTGCTTCCTGCTGAAAGCCCTGTTATTCTTGCCGTGGTGGTCGAACCGCCTTTGACAGTCTTAACCTTTACCCACTTTTTAGCAGACGAATCATATTTGTAAATGCGATAGCCGCTTGCGCCGCTAACCTTGTTCCAATTGAGCCGAACGGCGGAAGTTGTGCAGGTGTAGTCGGATTTCAGCGTGACTTTTTTGCTTGTGAAGCTTGCGTCCAGGCTGACAATGCTGCTCACCGCCGAGCTTGCCGCAGAGGTAAGCGTTTCACCGCCCAGAGCTTCAGTCGTCATGCACAGGCTGGACAAGGATATTGTCGCAGCACAGGCGAGTGATAATAGTTTTTGTGTTGTTTTCATTGTAACCCCTCCTGAGAAATTTTGGATTTGAAATTTGCTTATTTCATTGTATCATAAATTTACCATGTTGTCAAGCACTTTTTCACAACATTTTGCTTTTCTTGCGAACATGTGCGTTTTTTCTTACATCAAGCTTCTTGACCCTTTTTATATCCTGAAGAAGCTCCTTGAACTTCTGCTGAAATTCCGTTGCTTCTTTAAGGGTGTCAAAGCTTTGAAAGCTTGTAAAATCAATCATGTTTTGTGCCTTGTCAAAATACGGCTTTAGCACGCTCATGTATCTTTTTGTTTCAAAGCTATTGAGTAACGCACAGTCGCTGTCTGAAGAAATAATTTCATACAAGCCGCCGTCACTCCCTTTGTACAGCTCACTGCTTCTAGCCTTGCTCACTTTTTTCACCCTTTTTCAGTAAAAATTCCCTAACCACTTTCGGAACATACCTTACATACATCTTCTCAAGCTCCTTTTCAGCCGTTGTTTCGGCTAATGCTTGAATTGAGGCTGAAGCGTCAATATCCTCCAGCAAATAACACGCCAAAGCCTCCAGCTTTACATCGTCTAAATTAAAGTGATGCCTTTGCGTCAAGTGCGTCAAAGGCTCTTTTGTTTATCGGAAAGAATTATCGTTTGTGGTCAAAAACCTTAACTGTGTAAATATATGCACCCAGCAAGCAGTCAGTGCGGTGTTTGCAGTGGTATTTAAAAATCCGTTCTTACACAAACGGCGTACAGTGGCTTCTGAGTACTGACTTTTCTTAGCTGGAGTTAAACAAGCACTATAATATGAATATTTATCAAATTAAGTTTTGATTAGTAAACTGCATAAGCCACCTGTATTTTTTATAGTGCATATAGACAGCAGGGAGTTTTACAATCTCGTCAATGTTAATGATGATATAAACGGCTGTGACAGGGAGCTTAAGTAGGAAAGCGCAAATTAAACCTAACGGCACAGTTACGCACCACATGGTAATTGTACCGCACTTAAAGCCGAATTTTGAATCTCCTCCTGCTGGGAAAATGCCTGAAATGGTTGTAATGTTAATTGATTTACTATTACATAATATAAGCATACCACAAGCATCACTTTGAGATAGGACTGTGCTTGTGCAGAAAACGTTGAAAATTTATCGGTAATTTGAAAAATAATTTCATATGTCCTAATCTTTGCTCGTGCCACTCTAACAAAAGTATGGACGTTTGCGAAGCAAAAACATAATGAAAAGCTCTAACTTTTGTTCGTGCTTTTCCTAACTACAGTAGGGGAGTTTTGCGAAGCAAAACTCTTAGGGTGGACTAACTAAGGTAGAAGTCTAAATATAGG
>JAJQCE010000003.1:155728-155857 GCA_021202895.1 Ruminococcus sp.
TTTGCGAAGCAAAACTCTTAGGGTGGACTAACTAAGGTAGAAGTCTAAATATAGGCTATATCCGTTCCAACCAAAGTAGGGGAGTTTTGCGAAGCAAAACTCTTAGGGTGGACTAACTAAGGTAGAAGT
>JAJQCE010000023.1 GCA_021202895.1 Ruminococcus sp.
TGAAGCATACTGATGTTCAGTGTTTTGCCGAAGCGTCTGGGGCGGGTGAAAAGGTTCACTGCTCCTTTTCGATCTAAAATTTCTTTTATGAAAAGCGTCTTGTCTACAAAATAGTAGCCGTCGTCTACCAAGCGCTTGAAATCCTCAACGCCGATTGGGATTGGTTTGTATTGGTTCATGGCTGCCTCCTTTTTATTTGAGGTATACTTGCTTTCTTCATTTATATTATATCACAATCTGTTTTTAGAGTCAAGCGAAAATTCACTTTCCCCATATGCTATAATATACAATAGTATAAATATATCCTCAAGTCACTTGAAAGGAAAATTATATAATGCGTTTTGAAGAAAAGCCAATGTTAAAACCTGTAAATAAAAGCATAAGCGACTGTATTGTCAACACCTTCGGGATAAATCATCTGTGCGCAGATATACTTGTAAGCCGAGGCTATGTTGAACCTGATGTGGTTGAAGGCTTTCTTAATTCAACCTTGGATGATTTGTACAGTCCTTTTTTGTACAAAGACATGAACAAAGCTTGCGACAGAATCATTCAGGCGGTTAACTTAGGACAGGTTATTACCGTTTACGGCAATAACGATGTTGACGGAATAATATCAACTTCTATACTAGCAACGGAGCTTTTCTATCACCAAGCCAGAGTTAATTACTATCTGCCGTTAAAAAGTGAAGGCTTCGGGCTTAACTTATGCGCAATAGATAAAATAGCAAGGTCAAGCGCTAAGCTGATTATCACTTTAAGCTACGGCATTTCAGACACAGAACAAATATCCTATGCTAAATCATTAGGAATAGATGTTATCGTTGTGGATCATCATCAATATAGTAATACGCCTGTCAACTGCTATGCTTTGCTCAATGTCAGCTCTAAGGGCGAACGGCTGTGCAGTGCGGGCATTGTCGGCAAGCTAGTCTGGGCTTTGTTCGGGAAGAAGCGAATGAATATGTATCTTGACTTAATGGCGTTAGCTGCTGCGGCGTCTGATTTGCCTTTAACAGAAGAAAACAGAATCATCGTAAAATATGGGCTAAAAAGCATTAACATTAGCCCCAGACCCTGCTTTTTAGCTCTTGCAGACAAGCTTCAAATAAAGGGAGATATAGAATCATATCATTTATCATCTCTTTTTGCACCACTGCTCACTTCCCCTACTCGCTTAGATTCGGCAGTAAGGCTTTTAACATCCTCCTCTCAAAAACAAGCTTTATACATGATAGACCTCTTTTATGAAAACAAAGATGTTAAAGAAATTAAGCCTGAAAGCGTTTGTTACTATGACAAAGCTCTGTCTTTGACAGATGTATCTCCTGACTTTATCAGCTCTTTGAACATTTTAAAGCCTTTTGGCAAAGGCAATACCGAACCTTTGTTTTTAATTGAAGATGTTAAAGCTAAAGATATTGCCGCAAATCCAGAAAGCTTTCGCACTTCCCTCCTTGATAAGAACGGTCATATGATTAAAGCAGTATCATTTAACAAAACTGCACCGCCTGAAAACAGCATAATTTCTGTTCTAGTCAAATTTGATAAGAATCTATGCGTTATAGAGAATATGCTGATAAAGAAGCAAGCAGAAGCTTTAACAAACAAAGAAAAAAGCGTTTCTTGCAGCAGCGCTATATACGGTCATGTTGTCAAAGACGAAGATTTAAAGGTGTTAGACTTGCCTGAAAGAAAAATCAAACAGCTTAATACAAACGGAATACATACTGTCAGAGAGCTTACAAGATATATGCCTAGCAAATACTTAGACTTTAGAGAGCCAAAGACGGTTAAACAGTTAAAGGACAAAACTACGGACTGTGTTATAGGGACGGTGGAAAAGCTTTACATTGGCAAGGCTGTGAACGTTATATGCAGAGACACTTCAGGCGATAAGTTTATAGCGACATGGTTTCATCAGGATTATGTCGCTAAGCAAATGATTGCAGGACGAACATTTATGTTTTGCGGCAGAATAAGTATACGCCGTCAAGAATCTGCTCAAAGCAGTATGTTTACATTTATTCAGACGCAAATAATCCCTTCTTTTTGGAGCGACGACTTAAACAAGTATAGAACTCTTGTGCCTGTTTACAAGAAGATCAAGGGCATGAGCAATGATTATCTGTCCGCAAGCATAAACAAAGCAATAGATCATACCGCAGATATTGATTACTTAGAAAAGGATATTTTAGAACGCTTTAATCTCATTACAGAAAAGCAGGCGATAACAAACATACATCATCCTCGCAGTGAAAAAGATATTGAAGAAGCTCAGAAAAGGCATACCTTCGACCAGCTCTTTCGTTTTAGCTTTGCTCTTAAAGAAAACAACAAGGATAACGACTCCGCCTTAACATACAAGCTTACCAAAAGTTCAATACTGTCTGAGATTGAAAAGAAGCTCCCCTTTACACTCACTGTGGATCAGCAAAGCACGATAAACAGTATAGCCGAGAAGCTTAAGTCAGGCAAAAGGCTGTCCGCTCTCGTACAGGGCGACGTCAGCTCTGGCAAGACTATCATTGCTTTTATGACGATGTTTCTTGCATATCAAAACGGCTTTCAATCATGTATCTTAGCTCCAACAGAAGTATTGGCGCATCAACATTTTGAAGATTTAAAAAAGCTGACTGATGATTTTGGCATTGAAACAGCTTGTCTCACAGGCAGTCTTAAAGCGAATGAAAAGAAGAAGATAGTTAAAGATCTTGCCGAGGGAAAAATACAAATGATTGTCGGCACTCACGCTTTACTACAGGATAATGTAGTTTTCAAGAATTTAGCGCTGGTTGTAATTGATGAAGAACACAGGTTCGGAGTAAATCAAAGAAACAAGCTTTTAAAGGCTCAAAAAAAGCCGCACATCGTAACAATGTCGGCTACTCCTATACCTCGCTCTTTGTGTATGGCTTTGTACGGCGACAGCATATCCGTATTTGATATACACAGCAAGCCTGACGGCAGAAAGCCCGTTATAACCAAACAAACGCCATTTGAAAATATAGCGTTTTTACTTATGCTTGACGAGATACATAAAGGACGTCAATGCTATGTAATTTGTCCCTTGATTGACGAATCATCGGCATTAAGCGAAAGCGTTAGATCGGTAGAAGCGCAGACAGAGTATCTTAAGGCGTTTTTCTCTTCATATCCTGAGGTTAAAATAGGCTCTATAACAGGAAGGATGAAAAAAGACGATATAGCAAAGGAGCTGCAAAATTTTTCCGATGGCAAAACTAATGTTTTGGTTTCAACTACCGTTATAGAGGTTGGAGTAAACATTCCTGACGCTACAATCATTACAATCTTAAACTCTGAAAGATTCGGTCTGGCACAGCTTCATCAGTTAAGAGGCAGAGTCGGAAGAAGCTATCATCAATCCTACTGTATTCTTGTTACAAGCAATGACGATAAAAAGGCTAAGATATTATGTTCTACGTCAGATGGCTTTGAAATTGCAAAGCAAGATGTCCTGATGAGAGGAACGGGAGATTTTCTGGGAACACAGCAAAGCGGCGTCAACAAGGATGTTTTGCTTATGCTGCAAAATCCTGAGATGTACAATGATATATCAAAGCTTAACGATATGATAATAAGTGCTCCGTCTCTTTACGCTAAATACAAGGATATGCTATAATACAAAAGATATATTTTTTGGGGGTGTTCGGTCGTTTGAAAAGATCCGGATTTTACACAAAAGGCAATGTTAATATTGACTTTGAAAAGAGTAAAACAGAGGCTTGCGTAGTGAAAAAGCTTGTAATAAACGGCGTGTCTATACAGCTGTTCGAGATAGGAAGAATGATTGACGCCGAGCCTGACAAAGCCGCAGCAGGCGGCTGCGGAAACAGAGTTTTTGCGCCTAAAAACAATCTTCTTAAAGATCCTATATATCTTAAGAAGTTTAATCTTGACAAGAAAGATTATTCTGATTTAATCTCTCTTCTTCATGAGATTTTAGATATAGGGTACTGCAAGAGATGCAGGTGACAGGCTATGGACAACTTATCTTCGCTTAAAACACTGACAAACATAGTGCCGTATTCAAAGCTCTCTTCATTTCCTCTGGGAGAATACAAAAGAAAGGTTATTGAAACAAAGTATCAGTACAAAAGCAACATCTTCTCGTTTTCAGAAGACAACTATGACTTTATCCTAAGTATGCTTTTGCAATCCGCAGCTAGACAGGAAAGCTTGATAATAATAGATCCTGAGAGAAAGCTTTTTAGCGGTACAAAAAGATTTTTTAAAGATAAAAACTACAGCATCTACAGATTTTCTACTGAAAAATCGAAAGAATACGACGGAATAAACAACTCATACAACCTGTGGGAAAAGGCAAACACGTCTAACAACATTCGTCTTGCTGCCGAATGTGTCGTTTCGACTTTTCTTTACACGCATATGTTAAACGACAACGAAGCGATTAAAGATGCTGCAATTGCGCTTTTATCCGCTGTGATGTCATATACTGTGACATTCGCTCTTTTAAAGTCGAACAAATTTTCGTTCGCCTACGAGCTTTTAAAAACAAACACACTAGAGCAGCTAAAGCTAAAGCTGCAAGATGTCAACGACACTACCGATTTATTTTTAGAAGAAACAAAGATGCAGGATAAAGATATGCAGGCGTATGCCTACGAAACATTAAAAGAGATGTTTAGACTGCTCTCAAAAAAGGAAAACAACGAGCTTCTCAGCATGAGCGACTTTGAGCCTGACATTATCTCTTCCTTTAAATCCGCCGCATTTTTTGAATACGCTCAGAACAAAAGCTTTGACATAAGTATAGATATACTTCTTTTTATTACGTTCTATGCTAACTTCAAGCGTCAGGAAGCCGTGAAAGGGAGAAGCCAAGCGATAAATGTCGTCTTAAACAAGCTGGAGATGTTAAACAGCCTTGATATGATTGACAGCATGATAGCATTAGCTAGAAAATACAAGGTGAACTTCTTTGTTTCCTGCAATGATTCAGATATTTTCACATCGAGCTTTGAAGCAATAAAGAAAAGGTTCCCATATATTTTAATAAGGAAACCTTTAGATCTCAAAAATAGCTTGGATATTACCACTAGATTTACTTCTCCGTCAGATGAGATATTAATTAGCGCTAATACACAGCTTAATTGTAAAAAGTACGACGCCTCCTCTCATGATCTTTACGAGCTTTTTTACAGATAATTTTCTCCCCGCTTATACAAGCAGGGAGATTTTTTTGATATTAGTACCCGAAGGCTGTTACCCAATAGTACTTTCCGTTATACTTGAAGCAAGCTACCGCTACTCTTGTAAAGCCCGAGCTTACCATGTTTTCGTAGTGACACTGAGAAGCGTACCAACGCTCATATACAAAAATAGCCGACGTCTGACCTTTTGCGATGTTCTCACTATTGTAAGTAGAAGATATTGTTCCACAGCTTGAACCGTCAGGTCTTGTATGATCGTTTCTATATGCCTTCGCTATTTCTTTTGCTCTTTTCTTAGCGCATTTATACAACGTTTCGTCCCACTTTAGCGTACCCAAATTTTTACTGCTTCTAAGCCGATTTATCATGCGGGCGACATCCTTTCCTGCCGCTTTGTTAAAGCTTCCACTTAAAGACGACGCTTGACAAGAATCAATGCTTGCCTTCGTGGTAACAATCTTTAAGGTTTTGTTCTTGAGCGTTTTCTTTGCAGATTTGGAAGTAAAGCTGCTGTAGTGCTTTACTCCATTTGAATCTGTTACATACGTTCTCACCTTAACATAGTAGGTTGTGTTATTGGAAAGACCAGTAAGCGACAAATATGTTAAGCCCGACTTATTATACACACTGCTTAACGATATGTTCTTTTTAGTCCATGTGCTTGAGCTTTTCTTTCTATACGCTACCTGATAACCGCTCACTCCGCTTACAGTTTTTACTTTAACAAGGATAGACGTATGAGAGGAGGACACACTCGATATTTTTGTTGCCGCAGTACACGTCATTGTTACATAGCTGTCGCTGTAATCGCTCCACGCTCCGTTTACATATGCGCGTACGGCAAATGCGTAATTGGTTTTAGCGCTAAGTCCCGTAGCCTTGTACTTAAGCGTAGAGCCATTTGTTACAGCCAGCTTGCTCCAGCCCTTATCTGAACCTGTATATGTATATTTATACACGGCATACTTTGTAGCCCCCGACACCTTAGACCACTTTATTGTCGCAGTAGTCTTATCCGTAGTGACGCTTGTGATTGTAGGCTTACTCTGACTGCTGCTTGCGGCATAGCTTACTACAGCTTCAGCTCCCAAGCTATTTTGTACCTCGCTGACGCTCAAAGACGCTGTCAGCATAACGATTGTACCAAGCATTGCAATGCTTCTTTTAATAATATTATTCATAATTTTTTTTGCAGGTAAATGTTTATCTGTTCCTGCGTACTCCTTTCGTATATATTTATATATGATGAAATTCCTTTTCATCTATCTTAATTATACAACTTACCGCTTCCCTTGTCAAATTTGAGAACAACTTTTCAAGATTTTCAGCTTGTTTTTCAAGTTTTTTGCTCAAGGATACGACCCTGTTTCAGTGAACACCTCGGCAGTAGTTTCGGTGGATGTCCATCGTAATTACTGCCAGGTGAGAACTGGCAGCGGGTCGGTCTACACCTTCGCCGTTATTTAGGCGGAGGTGTAGATAAAGTAAAGAACGGATTCTGCAAAGAGTCCGTTCTTTTTTTATATTTTTGCTTGACAAAATGAATATAAATCAGTATAATAAAGATATAATCGGCAAGTCAGGAGTGAAAAATCATGAGATGCAGTCTTCCCGAAAAGGTCATGGCGGATATAGAGATAATTGCTAAAAATCACGATATACAAAAAGTTATTCTCTTTGGTTCAAGAGCCAGAGAAAATTATACTGAAAGAAGCGATATTGATATTGCTGTCCTTGGCGGAGATTTTGACTCTTTTTACTGGGATACTAAAGAAAATGTACGTTCACTTCTGATGTTTGATATTGTAGATTTAAATCAAAAGATTTCAGACGAACTGAAAGAAGAAATTGAGAAAGAGGGCATCGTTATTTATGAGAAAGCTTGAAAATCTTTCTAACTGTTTAAAAGAACTAAAATCAGCCGATTTTGAAATGGCTGGCAAAGATAATATTTAGTAAACTCATTATCTATATCTTTTAAACCCACAGCGTTTCCTTCATTGTCTATATCAACATACAGTACACCGCCATCGGTATTTGCAAACGCAATTACCTCTTTATATATATTTTCTGTAAACATAGACTTAAACTCAATCTTTTCTGTTTCAAATTCCAAAATAGTTCCTCCTTACATGTTTTTTTCTCTGCTTTAATATATTATACCCGAAATTTTTACCCATGTTAACTGAAAAAACTGAGAATTCAGTGAAAATTCACTTTTACACATGAACCGTCTTGTGTATTTCTAATTTTGCAATTTGTCAATAAAGTGTGCTATAATAAAGATATAGAGTTAATTCTTAAAGTACAGAGTTTCAAGTGCAGGACTCTGTACTTTTTTTGTATGCACTGACATCTCCACATCGGGTTTGACATTTATGATTCGATGTGGTATAATAAAAGGAGGTACAATATGTACATTTCAGAAGAAAAAACAACAATATTGCCGATAACTAATGATGAGGTCTTTAAAAGACTGTTCGGCAATACGAAAGTCACAAGGTATTTTCTCAATGATATCTTAGGGCTTGAAATTACTCCTCAAGATTCCATCGTTGTTAAAGACAGAGAGATCAACTTGGGGAAAGCGAAGACAAAAGACACTCGTCTTGACATTCGAGTTTCGACAGGAGAAACAGATGTCGAAATAGAAATGCAGTGCAAAAACCATGCTAGTTATGGAGACAGAGCAATGTACTATTGGGCACAAATGTTTTGGCAGTCCTTACAAAATGGCGAGACATATTCAAAAGCACACAAGTGCATTAGTCTCAACATATTGGATTTCAAAACATTAACTTGTCAGGAAGGATTTTCAGTGTTTAAGCCACTGGAAGAAACCAGAGGCGAGCTTCTAAGCGATAAGTTTACAATTGCTTTTTTAGAGCTGCCTAAAAAAGAGAACTTACCTGATAGCCTGAAAGCATGGGCTGATCTCATACTGGCTAACACCAAAGAGGAGGTTACAAAGATGGCTGACGAAACTAACAATCCGGGCATCAAGGAAGCTGCGGACGAGGTTCTTGAAATAAATAGAGAACCTTGGATTAAGACGCTCAAAGAGCAGCTTGAAGAAGCCGCTCACGAACGCGCCAGCTTTGAAGAAACAGAAAGGCTTGAGCGAGAATGAGCTGAAAGAGAAAGGCAAGAAAAGCTTGCGGAAGCTAAAGAGCAAGGCTTAGAGCAAGGCTTAGAGCAGGGCTTAAAGCAGGGCTTAAAGCAGGGCTTAGAGCAGGGCAAACTAAAGGTTGCTCTTAACTTCCTTGAAAAAGGAATGCCAATCGAGCAGGTGGCGGATATTGCCGAGGTTTCTTTGCAATCGCTCAAAGACGCTGCCGATGAAAAGGGCATAGCGTATTAATTTGATTTTTTTAGAACGGATTCTGTAAAGAGTCCGTTCTTTTTTCTTTTAAAATCAGTGCTATAATATATACAAAACTCTATTTCTCGAAAGGAAAAAACTATGAAAAACAAAAAAGCTCTTATACCCCTGTTTGTCGGCGCCTTTGTCATAATTGCCGCAGCTGCTGTCGTAATCATATTTTACAGCAAAGAAAAAGCCTCGTATGACGAGGACGAGGATTTAAAGGAAGCGGACTTTACCACTCAATCTTATGAAGATGCTTCAAGCGAATACGAATACATCATAGACAGAACCTCTTTTGATGTCAGTCAATTTTATTCTGTTGATGAAAATACACAGTTAAATAATGTGTCGGCATATATTGGCGACAGATATGCTGAACCGACAAGCATAGTAAGATTTGAATACGGCGGTGTGTCATTTGACATAGATAACTTGTGCGGTGAAGAACTACTAATAGGTCAATTTGAAAATGCTTTGGTTGTACAGTACGGCGGCTGCTATCAGCTTAAGCTGCAAAAGATAAGCGACTATTCAACATCTAAGCTTGCAAGTGGTAATGCGTTTGGAGAATACGACGATCTGATCGGCGAATATGACGCTATTGCAGAAGAATACAGAGCTGAGTGCGAGAACAAGATGCTTTATGAAGATTTAGATGAATATGACGATACAGAAGACGGCGGTATTTTGTCATATACCCCTATGTATAACTTCCTGACGGACAATGATCTTATGTTTGAAATCTCTCTGTATACAAAAACAGAGGTTAAAGATGCTTTGTCCGCTGTATATGACATTCCTGAGGACTATGTTTACAACAACGCAGACACAGTTACAGACAACTATGCCTTTGGCACATCAGGAATATATGTTGAGTATATAGAAGATGGGGATACCGAACATACAGCTTACTATCTGCTTTATTGTGACGATGGAGTATTTGCCGCCGAGCTGTTTTATTCAGAAAGCTTGTTTGACAAACTAGAAATCGAACAATCTCAGCTGTATTATTTGGTTGCTCCGTCACATTCAGACTGGGACAGGCTAATTATGATTGACGCCGAAAAATACAATCTTGACAAGTACAAAGATGATGATTATGAAAAGCTTGAAAATACAGACGACTACGTTACAACTTGCAATTTCAGCAACGAGACATTGTTGAGTGAAGATAACTTTGTCAGCGCTGTAAACGACAGAATACTCGTGAAAAATGAGGAAACAACCTATGAAGCCGAAAATCAAGGCGAGTCTACCTCTACAAGTTTAACATCTGACTAAGCAATGTCTTTACTCTGTAAAATTATCAAAAAGAATTTCTAACATCTCTTCACTGCTCTTTGCACTTGCACATCTAATCTGAACAACAGCTTTATCCTTAAAGAACACGTCCAGAGCATAGCCCTCGCTTTCTTCTATTATTCCTATAGAATAGTCGTTGTAAAGACAGCTATCCTCATAATTGCTTTCGTCAAAGGCTGTGCTTTGAGTTTGTGTAAAGTACATTGAATCAACGCTTATACAAGCTAAAGACATAAAATCAATGTCATTTGCGTCAGCTATGTATATTCCTGATGAAGCGTATATATCCTGCACTTCGTCAAATAAGTTAGGAAAGATAACATCTTCATAAGAAGACTCTACTGTAATAAAGTTAGTTATGTACTCTTTCATGTTGTCAACATTGCTGCCGTTTAAAACAATCTTTATATCTTCATCTTCCTTGTCAGACGAGTATACAAAGGCATAGACGTTTTCATTGATCGAATAACCCATAAAGCCGTTATCGGTTTTAAGCGCATGATCTTCTTCATCATAGCTATAATTCCCTGATGACACATACACTTCCCCGGTATAAGCATCGCTTTTGACGCTGTAAATCAATTCTGTATGAGGAGTATATGAATATATCTGCAAAGAATCGCTGCCAAAGAGGTAATATTTTAGATATGTGCTGTAAGCGAAGTCGTCTCCTACTAAGACGTCTAAAACTAACGATTCTGAAACAAGACTGGTATATAAATTCAACCTTCTGTGGATCTGATAGATGTACGGATTGAGTCGATTAAACATCAGGTCGTAATATTCATCTTCTATCTAAAATCCGTCTTTGATACAATTTTGTTTTACCTTTCCGACGAGTTCAAATTGACCTTGGCGGGTTCAAATTCGATTTTCGGACAGAGAAAACGCCCTCAGACTGCGGAGCGCATTTAGATTTGTCTTTTCATATTAAGCCTTGATTTCCGTGCCGTTTTTAAAGGTGACTCAAATATCATCCTTGCTGTAAACGGTAATGTAATCGCACAGGGCGTACCATGTGTCTTCATCGAAGATTTTCACCTGCTCCAGCAGCGATCGGAGCGCCTCCATGAAATTTTCCATCATCTGCTTCTGTGCCTGCCGCCTGGTGATTGTTTCCTGCGTCTCGTCGAGCTTTGATTTTGCCGCATCGAAGCGCCAGACGAGGGCATCGTAGCGTTTTCCATATTCAATCTGCTCCTGGGCAACGCGGGCATTCTCATCAACACACTTTTGTATCAGGTCAGCCACCGTGTTTATCTCACCTGTCAAAACCACCGCCTCTGCTTCAAGAGCTTCTGTCTGGAATGCTGTGTCTTTGATTTCTTCAAAGACACTAATGATGATGTCCCGTTCTTTACAGAGAATGTTCAGCGCCTTGATAAAAAGCTGTTTGACGGTTCCTTCGTCCAGATGAGGAGTGGTACACTTTTCTTCACCGTCAAACTTGTGATTGCACTGCCAGATGACCCTTCGATATTTATCTGTCGAATGCCAGACCTTAGAACCGTACCAGCCGCTGCAGTCCCCGCATTTTATTTTACTGAAAAAAATACTTACGCTGCTGCTGCGGTTTCCCCAGCTCACGAGCCTGCATCAAGATTTGCACCTGGTCAAACACCGCAGGACTGATGATTGCCTCGTGATTGCCTTCCACATAGTATTGCGGCACTTCGCCCTCATTTTTCTTTTTCTTCTTCGTCAGGAAGTCCGTTGTGTAGACTTTCTGTAACAAAGCATCGCCTTTGTACTTTTCGTTGGTAAGTATTGATTCCACCACAGCCTTGCCCCATACCTTTTTGCCGCCCGGAATCGGTATGCCTTGCTCGGTAAGCATTTTTGCAATTTGGTACGGTGAGCGACCCTGCAGAAAATATCCGTAGATTTTGCGTACTGTTTTTGCCTGCTCCTCGTTGACAACAAGGTTTCCGTCCTCACCCCAGTCATAGCCGAGGAACCTTCCAAAGGGAACTGTAACCTTTCCGTCTGCGCATCGCTTCCTCCAACCCCATGTACAGTTCTCTGAAATGGAGCGGCATTCTTCCTGTGCCAACGAGGACATTATAGTGATAAGTAACTCACCCTTGCTGTCAAAGGCCCAGATGTTTTCTTTTTCGAAGTAACATTCGCAGCCGTTATCTTTCAGCTTGCGTATGGTCGAGAGGCTGTCTACCGTGTTCCTTGCAAACCTCAATACGCTCTTTGTTATTATCAGATCGATTTTTCCTGCGAGGGCATCTTCGACCATTTTATTGAAGCCGTCGCGCTTAAGCGTATTACAAGCTGTGATGCCTTCGTCTATGTAAACAGAGGATTTGATACAAAGAAATCGGGCAAAACCGCCGAAAAAGGCGCAAAAATAGGGCTATCTGAGATAAAATCCAACCTCGATAGCCCATTTTTACAGTATTTTGATTCAGCCACAACTGATGCGTTGGGCGAGTAGTCACCCTTGCGGTGACTGATTTTGCAATAATTAAAATGTGCGAGGAAAAATTAAAAGGTGCAAAGCCTCATTTGATTTCCCACACGAAGGTGGCGGTATCGCTTACATCTATGTCGTCCGGCTCAATGTCAATCGACCGTGCCATAGACGGTGCGGCTTCGTAGAGACAGTCATCCGACAAGCCATATTGGGTATGAGAGAAAATGTCCAGCTCGCCCCAGTTGTAATCTATGGTCAACAGCTCCCCAAGTTCCACACCAGATGCCTCGCACAGAATCTCAGCCTTTCGCTTTGCATTCGCAGTCGCAGACCGAAGCATCTCCTCGTTGATGGCTGTGGCATCTTTTACGGTAAATGCTATGGATAGCTCCGGGTGCGACAGGCAGCCGGCAATTGCAGCAAGAGCCTGCGACAATTTTCCATATTAAAATCAAATTCCAACTTCAGATTATGGCTGATGACATATCCGGCGAATTCCTTGTGATAGTTCCCGTTGCGGTCTTTTATATTATTATAATCGGTGCCCACATTAAACCTCGTGGTTTTTAAATCACTTTTTTCAAAACCGATGGCGCAGATTGTTTCAGTCAGATGCTGAATATGCTGTGAGGCAAGCACCATCGCACGGTCATAGTTAATATCCTTCGACTCCAAAGACATGGATAAAACCACATAGTCCAGCTTGGCGGAAACCTTCCCGATTCCCTTTACTGTAATTGTTCTTGGCATATGCCACTCCTCCGTTTTTCTATAAAATCAGTCCTCCGTTAAAACCCGCAGCTTGTCAAGTGCTATCATAAACCACTCTCGGACATTTTTTGCTGTGATATCTTCAGTTGAGTATGACCAATGATTATAATAACGCCACTGTGAGAAGATAGCCGAACCGAGCAGCGCAATGTCTGTCACACTGTCGATGATGTCTGCAAGCTCGTTTTTATCGTTAAAAACATTTCTTTCGGTGTACGCCTCCTTAAATGCGTTTCCGCAGTCCATTTCAAATCCAAAGGAAAAGCAGGAATTCGCAAACGAAGTATCATCACACAGCTGATAGCCAGTTGCAGCTTCATCGGCAAAGAGAGCATACCAATGGAGAGCAAATTCATGTATTTTCTTTGTGTCCATTTTCGTCCTCCCATAAATAGTTCAAATCTGCGCCGCTGTTCCAGACCTTATGCCAGTAAGCCCGTTTCCGCTCCGGGTGTTCCTGAAGGAAAGAGCGTATGTCTTCCATCGAATCAGACAGCAATAGTTTATCGAGGCGCTGCACGTTGCTTTCGTACCAGTCCAAAAATGCGGGACTATATTCAATTCCGTTTTCTTTTTCCCATTTGTTTAGCTCCATAGCATTACCTTGTTTCCAATCTTAATCCACCTGTGCGTTATAGGACTGCTCGATTATTTCCATGACCTGGTCTATTTCTGATGTGTGGTCTAAAAATAGTTCTACATCTCCATTTCCCCATCTTCCAAGGCCGGTAATGTCACGGCAGATTCCATTGGGATCGAATATATCCGCAAATTTCATATTTACTGAAATACGGAGACGCTGTTTCTGGATTACGATATCCACGAAATTCGTATCCAGCTTGTATGCGATATACAGTTTCTTAAATTCTCTCTTAACGCTTGGAGACAAATTCATAATGCGTTTATCAAGTGTCTCAAAAAGCATTTTAGTAAATGCGTTGGTATCGTAGGTTTCTAGGCTGTATCTCTGGGCAGGCTTTTCTACCACCTGGTAAGGAGCAAGCTCTTCATCGCTCATTTCGGGATATGACCATATCTGAAGAGCTTTCTTTGCCAACTGTTCAGCCCGCTCTTTGATATGGGCTTCATTCCATTCAGTCAGTGTCACAAGATAAGAATTCAGTCTAAGGGCGCTCTGCTTAAAGCCACCTTCCATGTTCATTTTGCTCATGAAAGGCTTGTCGCTCATTTCTGAATTATATCCAGTCAGAGTCAGGTTCCCAATTGTATGGAGATATGTTTTTTGAACCTCTTTCCAATTGGCACCAAGTTCAGTCTGCCATTCGACACCCAGATTGCTGTTCTGGGGCATGATATGCTCGATTGTATAATTTTCTATAATAATCGGTGCCTTGTTCCCGTAGTTCTCCAGATGGCTGAGGATGAAATTCCTTGCACGCATATTATAAATATCACGTGTCATAAAAGCCTTTTTGAATTTATCATCGCTTGGGAACTCCTTGTAGTCATCACGAAGCACGAAGAAGGCTTTGATAGAGTTCATGTAATCATCGCTCTTAATCTCATTCCGTAATGTGGCAAAGGTCTTGTTCAGCGAATTTGTAGGTATATCGCAGATATTTCGTCTAAGCACATAGCTGATGCACAGACCGATGATTTCTTCCAAATTTTCTTCGGAGATAATGCCATTAGCAAAATCGTCATGTACCTTAAGCAGGAAGGGGTACGATACATCCATCCGCAAATCGTTGATATCATCATAGAGCCGCTTCAGCACCTTGTTGTCGCTGCGCCTGAATACCATATCAGTATAGTATTTCGCAAAGGTCAAAATGTCCTGGCACAATTCTCTGACGGAGCCGAACTCGCAGTTAAGATGGTAGAGCTTAAACTCTTCATATACACGGTTCTGCTTTGGTATTCTCGTTATCTTCATAGTCAGATAATCACGAAAGAATCTGTCCATGACGGATTCCTGCGTCTCATAGGAGAAAAGAAGCTCCATTGGACGCCAATAATGCTCATAGACATAGCTCTGCTCCGTGGATTCCAACCCCATCAATACATAATTGCGAATCAGGTCAGATTCGGACAATTCCTTACCAGTAGAATTCAGGCTTTCAAAGATAGCCTGCGCATCGTCTACGGCACGATCCAGTGTTATATTTACAATTTGCAGTTTCCCGATAGACTCATAAACTTCAGCAGGGGTCAAATCCATATCCTTGATTTTTCCCGCAAAGAAATCATAATTGTTCAGTAGTCTCGAAATTGTACCTTCGGGAATAGGCTTGCGCTCTACCAGGCTTATCAAAATATCTCTATCCGTCTGTGTAAGCAAGAGTTTGTAACGCTCGTCACCACTTTCATACTCATTCTTCAAAGCATATTATCAATCCGCTTGGAATTGATAGATGTATCCTGGGGATTCGCAATAGAATAATCGCGCAGTGCCAGCAGAAGCAAAGTCAAAGTAGTCATGCGCTGCTGCCCATCAATAATCATATATTTCTGGACACCTGTTGGCATAGCCTGTTCAGCAATGTTGACGATGGAGCCGACAAAGTGACCTGTTTTTCCTTTCTTCTGCATTTCAACAATGTCACCCCACAAGCGCTTACACTGCTCCAAGTCCCAGCTATAAAAACGCTGATAATCTGGAATCAAAAACTGCTTGTTTCCATTTAATATCTCGTAGATGTTTCCTTTTCATGCGTCCATGCTCTGCCTCCTGCCTTAGTTCTTTTTTCCATAGGGAGATGCGGGTTCTGCTACCATACTCAGATTACTATCGCCCTGAAAGTCATAATGTACGACCTTCGAATCAATCTCCTCGAAGTCTGCGTTATCTGTCCACAGCTCACACTGTGTCATAACCGTTTGCACAGCATCCTCCATGCCTTCCGGCGGATACCTGTGCTTTTTCAGGAGCTTTTTTATCATCATCCGCATCTTGGCACGGGCAGAATCTCTCTTTTGCCAGTCGATGGTGCGGTTCTTACGGAGAGTATCAGCCAATTCTTTGGTGATAGCGATTAGTTCCTCATTCTCATAAAAATCCTTTATTGCTTGCGGTTTTGTAAGGGCATCGTAAAAGGCAAGCTCATCGGCAGTCAGACCAAGCTGCTCACCCTCCTTGTGTGCCTCGGATATCTGCTTGGCAAGGTTCATGAGTTCTTCAATCACCTGCTCATTCGTCAGCATTCCGTTGAGGTAAGCATTCATGGTTCGCTGTATAATTTCGCTGAACTTCTCCGACTTCACAACATTCGTGCGACGATAGACCTGCACTTGTTCCGCAATCAGCTTTTTCAAGAGTTCCACAGCGAGGTTCTTTTCCTTCATCTTGGAGACTTCTTCGAGGAACTTCGGATCAAACAGAGAAAACTCCTGCTCAATATCGGAAAATAGGTTAATAACGCCCTCACTTTTGATGCTCTGCTTCAGCAGGTCATTTATGCGTTGGTTCATCTCTGGCAGTGATATTTTTTTGCCACCGCCTTGGTTCATTAGCCGGACGGTGAGGACACGAACAGACTCAAAGAACGCAGCCTCAAATCGCAAATCTTCCGGCACGAGAGAAGAACATAGGGACAAAGCCTGATGGAGCATCAATGCTTCCTTGATAAATGTGTTCTTATCCTCTTCCTTGTTTCGGTCAACGATAAAGTTTACTGCACCGCTGATTGCCCTTGCACGTTCAAGGTCACTGCCTGTGGTAAATAGAGTATAATCAAAGCCATGGAATAGGTCGCGGCAGACCGACAGTTTCTCCAGAAACTTCGGATATGCCACTTTCGCAACATCCGTATCGCCATAATTTTTCTTGTCGCGGACGGTATAATCATTCATTGCCTGTTTCAGAGCAGACGCGATCCCGACATAGTCCACAACAAGACCACCTTCCTTGTCACGGAAAACACGGTTCACACGGGCAATTGCCTGCATCAGATTATGACCGGACATCGGCTTGTACACATACATTGTGGCGAGGGATGGAACATCGAACCCCGTCAGCCACATATCCACAACAATAGCGATTTTCAGAGGACTGTCATTATCTTTGAACTCCTTCGCCAGTTCGTCTTTGTGATGCTTGTTGCCGATGACCTTGCGCCATTCTTCTGGGTCTTTATTGCTCTCAGTCATAACAACTGCGATTTTTTCCGTCCACCCTGGCCTGAGTTCGAGAATTCGGTTATATATTTTCATTGCAATGGCACGAGAGTATGCAACAATCAGTGCCTTGCCGGTCAACAGGTTCTCACGGTAATTTTCATAATGGTCAAGAATATCACACACCAGAGAGTTGATGGTTTCATCGTTTCCGAGTACAGCTTCCATTTGTCCAAGGGTGCGCTTACTCTTCTCCACGACATCTGGCTCGGCATTGTTGGCCATAATATCATATTCCGTATCAATGAGCTTCAACGTAGCCTCGTCTAGCTTTAGCTTTATGACACGGCTTTCATAATAGACGGGTCTGGTTGCGCCATCCTCGACTGCCTGCGTCATATCATAAATATCTATGTAATCACCGAATACTTCACGGGTGCTGCGGTCTTTGGATGAGATAGGCGTTCCGGTAAAACCAATGTAGGTAGCGTTCGGCAGACTGTTTCGGATGATTCGTGCCGTACCGACTACACGCTTTGCGACTTCTTCACCTTCGTCATTCTTCGTGATTTTTATCTTCTCAGCCAGACCGTATTGTCCACGATGAGCTTCGTCTGCCATAACCACAATGTTGCGCCTGTCAGACAGAGAATCGTGTGACTCCTCGAACTTCTGCATGGTGGTAAAAATGATGCCATTTGCCTGACGACCGGCAAGAAGAGACTTCAAATGCTCCCGACTCTCGGCGTGCATCGGTTCCTGGCGCAGGAACGACTTACACTTCGCAAACTGACCATAGAGCTGGTCATCGAGGTCATTCCTGTCTGTGAGAACTACGATGGTGGGACTATCGAGCGCCTCCTGCAGAAGATGAGCATAGAACACCATAGACAGCGACTTTCCGCTGCCTTGTGTATGCCAAAATACGCCGCCCTTGCCATCCGTGACAGTGGCGTGTTTGGTAGATTCAATTGCTTTTTTCACAGCAAAATACTGATGGTACCCGGCCAGTATTTTTACCTGATTCAGCCCCTCGTTAGAAAAACAGATGAAATTCTTTATAATATCCAGCAGTCGTTCCTTCTGGAACATTCCCTCAAAGAATGTGTCAAACTGTGCATACTGCGTATTCTCGTAGCTGCCATCTTTCGTTTTCCACTCCATGAAGCGGTCCTCTCCCGACGTAATCGTTCCGGCTTTGCTTGTCCCCATGTCGCTCATGACGCAGATTGCGTTATAAATAAACATGGACGGAATCTCCTGCATATAGTTCCGCAACTGTAAATACGCCTCGCTTGCATCCGTTTCTTCTCTGGAGGGGGATTTCAGTTCCACAATGACCACAGGCAGTCCGTTCAAAAATAAGATAACATCGGGGCGCTTGTTGCTGTTCTCAACGAATTTCCACTGGTTGGCAACGATAAAAGAGTTATTGTCAGGATTATTATAATCAACAAGATAGGCGATAGAGGAGCGTTCTTCGCCTTTCACAAAATAGCGCACGGGGATGCCGTTCTGGAGATAGTCCATGAACAGCTCATTTTTCTGCACAAGCTCACCGTTTTCAAAATTGCGTAGCTTATACAAAGCATCTGCGATTGCATCCTCCGGCAAGGAAGGATTCAAGTTGGCAATGCAACTCTCCAGCACTTCGTCATAAAGCGGGCTTCGGAAGTCACGCTCTATATCGGGACCGTATACATAGGCGTAGCCCATGCCTTGCAATAATTCTATTACGGATTTTTCATAATCCGCCTCGGCATAAAATCCTGACATAATTTTCGCTCCTTATGTTATTTTATCCTATATCTTTCGCATTGCTCCCAGTTATAAACAAGAATTTAGCGGCTTAAAGGTCGAGGGTGGAAACATTCAGTTCTCCAGACATGAGTTTGGGCAAGAGGGTGTCTCTCAATTCCGATAGCTTGCTATTTTCAATTAAGTTGTCATCGTATTTTTGCATAAGGCTTCCTGTGATAACTTCAAATCTTTGCAATGTACTATCATCAGGGCGAAGAATTGCCACTTTGTTCATATCGCCTTGCGTAATCAATGGCTGCGTGGAGCCTCGATTTAATGCTTTGTAATCAATGCGCTTGAGAATTTGGCTTGTATACTCATAATAATTCGATGTTATCACAAGCGTGTTATCTGATGTCCAGCACGGGGAATTGAAACGCTGAATAATCCCATGTGTACCAACACGACCAGTTACGAGTATTTTATCAGCATGGTTTGCCTCACTTGTATATCCCATGATTGATGCAGCTCCTACAATTGGAATTGGCGTTTTATCTGTTTGAGCCGGTGATTTCACAGGAGGTCTTTTACCACTGGTGATTTCAGCAATAGAATTAAGTGTTGAATATTTCCAGTCAGAAGGACATCCCCCATCATAAGGCAAGAAATTCTCAAACCACGCTTCATAAATGGATGAGACTTGCTGCTCTAAATTCTTGTTTATCTCATTATTCAGTTCGATTTTGTCATCCAAAGCGCTCAAGATGCCCGCTATTTTTTGCTGTTCCTCTATAGAAAATATTGGCACTGGGTATTCCATGATTGCTTTCTTATCGCCACGAGGCATTTTGGTTCCCTTTGATGTCGCCATCGAATATTCAAAGAAGGTATCATCTGCCAAAACATAATATAAAAATCTGGAGTCGATGTTCTTTTTGGGTCGAAACACCAACACATCATTTGAACAGCCGCCATCAAAGTTTGCATACCAAATCTTCTTAAAGTACGGACGAATATTTGAAACCAAAGTATCCCCTGCGTTAAATACCTGAGTCTGTTCGATTGAAGGCAGAGACGTGGCCAATGTCACTCCTGCTTTATTCGGAAGCATATTCTCGGTCGAAATATATGTACTTCTTTCAAGCGTGGACACATCGGTTTTTCCTTTTATATACTCGCAAATATCAGATAATTTATATTTCATACCCAATCGCCCCAAGCTTCTTCCGAATTTCATCCTCCAGCTCATGCGACTTTGCGAACATCTCGGAAAGCTCCGATGTGAGCCGAGTCATTTTCTCCTCGAACGGCTCGCCATCGTCCTCTTGCTCCTCAATGCCAACATAGCGTCCCGGTGTCAGGATGTAATCCTGCTTTGCGATATCCTGCGTGGTTGCCACTGCACAGAAACCCTTTACATCCTCCAAGGTTCCATTCTGGAAAGCTGTGAATGTATCTGCAATTTTCGCTATATCCTCACCAGTAAAGTCGCGGTGCTTTCTGTCCACCATATAGCCCATTTTACGGGCATCGATAAACAGCGTCTTGCCTTTCTGCTTTTTGCCTTTGGTGATGAACCAAAGCGTCACGGGGATTGTAACACTATAGAAAAGCTGAGTCGGCATCGCAACGATACCTTCTACCAGGTCTTTTTCAATAATCTTCTTTCTGATTTCTCCCTCGCCGGAGGACTGGGTGGACAGTGCGCCGTTGGCAAGTACAAGTCCAAGTTTTCCTCCGTTTGGTGAAAGGTGGTGAATCATGTGCTGAATCCATGCGTAGTTGGCGTTACCAGCAGGAGGAGTTCCGTACTCCCAGCGTTTATCATCCTTCAGCTTGTCCTGTCCCCAATTGGAGAGGTTGAAGGGCGGATTCGCCATGATGAAATCTGCTTTCAATGTAGGGTGCAAATCATTGAAGAAGGTGTCTGCCTGATATGGTCCGAGGTCAGCATCGATGCCTCGAATTGCCATATTCATTTTTGCCATTTTCCATGTATCAGCATTAGACTCCTGACCATATACAGAAACTATGCCTCGGTTGTTGCTGTGCGCCTGTACGAATCGGGCGCTCTGTACGAACATACCCCCTGAACCACAACAGGGGTCGTATACACGGCAGTTGGCAAATGGCTTTAGTATCGCCACGATGGTTTTTACGATGCTGGCAGGCGTATAGAACTCACCGCCCTTAACACCTTCATATGCAGCAAACTGTGCGATGCAGTATTCATAGGTTCTGCCGAGAAGGTCCTTGCTTTCTTCGGCATCGCCCATATCCATATTTGTAAAGAGGTCAACAACATCGCCCAAGACTCGCTTGTCCAAATCAGGGCTGGCATAGTTCTTCGGCAGAACATTTTTCAGTTTTTTATTGCCATCTTCGATGGCTCTCATTGCGTCATCAATGACAGTACCGATTTCAGGCGTGTGTGCGGCAGAGGCAATCTTGCTCCAGCGTGCTTTCTCCGGGACGAAGAAAATGTTCTCCTCCAGATATGCGTCGGGATCTTCTTCAAAGCCATCACCCTCGGCTACAAGTTCATCATACCGTTTTTCAAAAGCACTCGATATGTAACGCAGAAAGATAAGACCGATGATAACCTTTCTATATTCTGCCGCTGGGATATGTCCCCACAAGACGCAAGCCGATCCCCATATCTGTTTTTCAAAGCCAATGTTGGCACTGCTTTTCTCTGCCATGTTAGTTTCCCTCCACTGTTTTTATAATAATGGCTACGCCAGCACTTCCTCTAACTGTGCCCTGTATTCTTTCACAACCTCATCCTGCGAAATCACCCGCATCCGATTCCCGAACTGGAACAGCCAGCCACAGAAGGTCGGTGAAAGCTGTACCTTGACGGTCGCTATATTTCTATCCTCGACCGAGGTCATCATGTTTACGCCTTCTCCGATCAGTAATTGTTCTTTTTATCTGTGACAAAGCTAGCAGCCTGCACGGCATCAATCAATATTTTTAATTCGGGAACGGAGAAGCTTCTGTCCTCTATATAATATGCTTTGCTTTTTCCTACCACGTCTCCAGAATCTCAAATCCCATTTCGTTCAGTAGACCCACATCGTGGCTCACAACCCTGCGGTCGCACGGGATGTCGATGCCCAACATATAGTCGCAAATCTGGTTCGTGGTAAGCGGATGCTGTTCATCCGATTCCTGACGCAGCAGCTCTAAAAGCCTTACCAGTTTGATTTTCTGCCAGTTCTTCTGTGACATCAGTCCACCTCCAACGCCTGTGATGTGAGTAAATACAAAAATACACCTTATTGCTGAAAGCTGCACCCTGACAGTTGCCAATATCTTGTCCTCGCTGGACAGCATCATGTTCACGCCTTCTCCAAATCGATCATAGATTACGCCTGTTAGTGTGCTGTCAAATTCCAATACGACCGTCTGTGGCTCACCACTATACATCTTGCACAATTTTCTCACTTATCTGAGTACCTTCAAAGCCTTGTAATGTGCAGAATGTTTAGTATTGTGTCAAGAACTCATGTGCGCCCCGCATTTACTCAATCGCTATTTTCGGCAGGTAAGAAATTATATCCTCTTTCATTCTTATAACCTCCCGCCTTGCCGCTTTGGCATAGTCACGCTCGTCACATTCCTCTTTCTTGTAAGCGCACATTACAGCTCTTGAGGAATTTACAATCGCTCCAAGACCGTTTTTATCAAACGCCTTTGAAACTCCCTCTGCGCCGCCGCCCTGTGCGCCGTAGCCTGGAACTAAAAAGAATGTGTGCGGCAGAGCCTCTCTCATTTGCGCAAGCTGTTCAGGATAGGTCGCTCCAACAACTGCGCCTACTCCGCTATAGCCGTACTTGCCCTGAAGCTGCTCACCCCAACTTTCGCACATATCTCCCATAGCGGCATAAACCGTCTTGCCTGATTCAAGCGTCAGATCCTGAAGCTCGCCGCTTGATTTGTTGGAGGTTTTGACAAGCACAAAAATACCCTTGTCGTTTGCCCTGCACTGCTCGATAAGCGGAGAAATTCCGTCAGTGCCTAAATATCCGTTGACAGTCAAAGCGTCCGAACCAAAAGCAGCGATTTCCTCTCCGCATACGTCCGTATAGCCTAAATGCGCCGCCGCATAAGCCGTCATCGTTGCGCCTATATCGTTGCGCTTGCCGTCTGTAATTACGAACATTCCCTTTTTTTGAGCATAACGAACCGTCTTGTAGAAAGCTTTCATTCCTTCTACTCCGTACATTTCATAATAAGCCGCCTGCGGCTTTACTGCCGGACAGATGTCGTGAATTTCGTCAATTATGCCCTTGTTAAATTCCAGTATCGCCTTTGACGCCGCCTTGAGCGTCTTGCCGTGCTTGTATATCTTTTTCTCAACAATATATTCGGGAACATATTCTAATCTGGGATCAAGTCCGACAACCGTCGGATTTTGCATCCTCACTATGCCCTCGATAAGTCTGTCAAATCCCATTTTCATTCCTCCGAAGCATAAACAATCTTGCCATTGCAGATAGTATATTTAACCTTACCCTTAAGCCTTTCGCCTTTAAACACAGAATTGTGCGACTTTGAATGAAGCTTTTGTGGCTCAACCGTCCACTCAAGGTTCGGGTCAAAAATGCAAAGCTCACACCCTTCACCCTGAGCAATCTTAACCTCTTTAAGCCCTAAAATTTTTCTCGGATTAACGCTCATAAGCTTCACTATATCCTCAATTGTGCATTTGCCCTTGTGATAAAGCATAGTCAGCGCAGCCGCAAATGAAGTTTCAAGTCCGACAACTCCGTTCGGAGCTTTTTCAAAATCAGCCTTTTCCTCTGCCGTATGCGGCGCATGGTCGGTAATTATGCAGTCAATAGTTCCGTCAAGCAAAGCCTGCTCTATCGCCTCTCTGTCACGCTCGGTTCTGAGCGGCGGCGACATTCTGTAGTCTGCGTCACGGCTTAAAAGCTTGTCCTCTGCATAGCTGAAATAGTGAGGCGCAGTTTCGCAGGTGACGTTCACTCCGTCACGCTTAGCCTCACGGATTATATTAACCGATCCGTATGTAGAAACATGGCAGATGTGAATGTGCGCTCCGCATGAAGCCGCAAGAGCAATCTCACGAGCGGTGATGTAGTCCTCGCTCGCACGATCCATCCCCTTGACGTGTAAGGCTTTAGAAACCTTGCCCTTGTTTATTATTCCACCGTTTATAATGTTTAAATCCTCGCAGTGAGAAAGCACCGTCATGCCGTTTGTCACGCTTTTTTCAAGCGCAAGCCGCATAAGCTCTGCATTTTCCACAGGTCGCCCATCGTCGGTAATTGCAAAAACTCCCACTTCCTTCAAAGCGTCATAGTCGCAAAGATCAACGCTCGCCATGCCCTTTGTAATGCAGGCGGTGGTGTAAACATTTATTCCCGTCTTTGCGCCCTTTTCAAGAATGTACTTTACCGTTTCCACGTTGTCGCAGGCAGGCTTGGTGTTAGGCATAAGCAAAACGCCTGTAACTCCGCCGGCTTTTGCTGCAGCCGCTCCAGTGAAAATATCCTCCTTGTAGGTAAGCCCAGGGTCGCGAAAATGAACGTGCATATCAAACAGTCCGGGGACTGCGCACAGCCCCGAACAGTCGATAACTTCTATGTTTTCAGAGTCGACAATACTTCCGATTTTCTCAATTTTGCCGTCTGAAATACCTATGTCCACAATGTCGTCAAGCTTTGTGATTGGATCTATCGCATGGACATTTTTTAAAATTAAATCTATCATGACGCACTATTGGTGAGGTCATACTCTGAACCGTAAAGGTCAACTGTAACCTCATTCATCTGACACTCGTAAACATTAGCCTCGTCCGTACCATCGTTCGTGCGGATCAGAAAGCTTACTGTAGGCTCCTCACCCTCGATAATTTCATCATCATCGTCAAGCGTCACTTCCAGCTCGCTAAAGGAAATTTCCGCTAAAACCTTGTACTTAACATACTTTGAAAAATAATCAGTGTAGTTGTTTACAAATGGGAGCATAAGCAGCTTAATCTTGCTGCTGTCCTCGTCAATCTTGAAATATCCGCTTGCGATTTCATCATCACCCTGAACAATCTGAAAAGTTCCGTCCTGTGAGAAATAGAACTTCATAGCAGTGTCCTCGTCCTCCGAGCTGACAATTTCAGTCCATGGTCCTGTAATCAGATTACGGCTGTCCGAACCAATCGTAGTATCGGGAGAACTCAGTGTGTATGATAGAATCAACACAATAACAAATATCAGTACAATAAAGAATATCGTAAAGAATATTCTCGCAAAAATTTTCAACGCTTTCATTTTAAAACATATCCTTTCATAAATATATATTTTTCAGCTTTACGCTGTGTTTGCCTTTACTTGCCGTTTGTCAGAATTGCACCCTTGTCACCGCTTGTAACCAAAGAAGCGTACCTTGCAAGATAGCCTGTTGTAACCTTTGGTTCTCTTGGAACCCATGCCGCCTTTCTCTTTTCAAGCTCCTCGTCTGAAATTTTCAGACTGATGGTGTTTTCAGGAATATTTATTGAAATAATATCTCCGTCCTCAACCAACGCAACAGGTCCGCCAACCGCCGCTTCAGGAGATACATGACCGATAGCCGCTCCTCTCGTTGCGCCGCTGAAACGTCCGTCTGTAATAAGCGCAACCGACGAGCCAAGCCCCATTCCCATAATCGCAGAGGTGGGATTGAGCATTTCTCTCATTCCCGGACCACCCTTAGGTCCTTCGTATCTGATAACTACAACGTCGCCAGGCTGGATTTTTCCACCCTTGATAGCATCAATTGCCTCCTCCTCGCTGTCATAGCATTTTGCAGGTCCTTCGTGAACGAGCATTTCGGGAGCGACTGCGCTTCTCTTTACAACACAGCTGTCAGGCGCAAGGTTTCCTCTCAGAACAGCAATTCCGCCCGTTTCAGAATATGGATTGTCAATCGGTCTGATAATCTCAGGATTCTTGTTTATCGCACTCGCTATGTTTTCCTTAACCGTCTTGCCCGTGCAGGTGATTATGTCTGTGTTGATAAGCCCTTTCTTGTCAAGCTCCTTAAGCACTGCGTAAACTCCGCCCGCCTCGTTTAAATCCTCCATGTAGGTGCTTCCTGCTGGAGCAAGGTGGCATAGGTTAGGAGTCCTTGCGGAGATTTTATTCGCTATGTCAAGATTTATCTCTATTCCGCACTCGTGAGCGATAGCCGGCAGATGAAGCATCGAGTTTGTCGAGCAGCCGAGCGCCATATCGGCAGTCAGCGCATTTTCAAACGCTTTCTGCGTCATTATATCTCTCGGACGAATGTTTTTGCGGTAAAGCTCCATCACCTGCATACCAGCAGTCTTAGCAAGCTTTATGCGTTCTGAATAAACAGCGGGAATAGTGCCGTTTCCTCTTAGACCCATTCCGAGAACCTCTGTAAGACAGTTCATCGAATTAGCCGTGTACATTCCCGAGCAGCTTCCGCAGGTAGGACAGGCTTTGTTTTCAAACTCATCAAGTCCGTCATCATCAAGATTTCCTGCCGCATATGCGCCCACCGCCTCAAACATACTTGAAAGCGAGGTTTTCTTTCCCTGAACTCTTCCTGCAAGCATAGGTCCGCCTGAAACAAATATTGTAGGAACGTTCACCCTTGCCGCCGCCATCAGCAGTCCAGGAACGTTTTTGTCACAGTTCGGTATCATAACAAGCGCATCAAAGTGATGAGCCAGAGCCATACATTCGGTGCTGTCCGCAATCAGATCACGGGTAACAAGCGAATATTTCATTCCCACATGACCCATAGCGATTCCATCGCAAACCGCAATAGCTGGGAAAACGATCGGCGTACCGCCATTCATCGCAACTCCCATCTTTACCGCTTCGACAATCTTGTCAATGTTCATATGCCCAGGTACAATTTCATTGTACGAGGATACGATTCCAACAAGTGGTCTGTTCATTTCCTCCTTTGTCATTCCAAGCGCATTAAACAGCGAACGCTGCGGAGCTTTGTCCGCCCCCTCGCAAAAATAGCTGCAATTCTTACATTCTGACATTTTAAATTACCTCTTTTGCAAAATTAAATTTTTTCCTTATAGCCTCATAACCAGCAAAGCCATAAGCTTTTTTCAAATCATTTTTTATTAAGCCCTAAAAATGCCGCGCCTATAATTCCCGCGTCATTTCCAAGCTGCGCAATTACAATCTCTGTGTTCTTTTCGGAGTTTTTCGTGTAAATCTCCTTTGCCACAAGCTCTCTTAATGGCAACAAAAGGGGATCTCCCTCGTTGCAAACCCCTCCGCCTATGCAGAGAATATCAGGCTGGAAAATGTTTATCGTGTTGGTAATTCCGTAGGCTAGGTATCTTATATACTTGTCCACTACCTCTTTTCCCGCACGGTCGCCCTCACGCATAGCGTTAAACGCAGTTCTCGCAGAAACCTTTCCGTCCTCCTCGTTCATGCGCCACATAACGGAGCCTTTGTCCTCCGCCATAGCCTCCTTTGTCATTCTCACAAGACCAGTAGCCGATGAGAAAACCTCAAAGCAGCCGTGCCTGCCGCAGGTGCACTGCGGTCCGTTCGGATCTACTACCGTGTGTCCTATTTCAGCCGCTGCGAAATTAGAGCCTGAATAAATCCTTCCGTCAATTATAATTCCGCCGCCGACTCCCGTTCCAAGGGTAATGCACACCGCATTGTTAGCACCCCTTGCGGCTCCTGCGACAAATTCTCCGTATGCCGCCGCATTAGCGTCATTTTCAACATAGCAGGGCTTGTCAATAAAGGTTTTCATAAGCTCTACCACATGAAAATCCAAAAAGCCTAAATTGTTTGAATACTCAATTACTCCTGTTTCAGAATTAGCCGTACCAGGAGTTCCGATTCCAACCGATTTTATATCGTCTATAGTAAGATCGGCGTTCTTAACAGCCTTGAGCGCAGTTTTCGCCATATCGGCGCAAATTTCCTCAGCAGGTCTGGGAAGATTTGTCTTGCAGGTAGCCTTTGCGATTATTTCAAATTTGTCTGAAACAACCCCTGCCTTTATATTCGTTCCGCCTAAATCAATTCCTATATAATATTTCATCATCAGTCCCCTTTTCCCCTGAATTTAAACCTTAGTAAGTATCAGTCTGCATTTTCCGCTTACAGTATAGCAGCCGCTGTCAGCTGTGACAAAAACGCTGTCGCCTTTTTTAGCCTTAATTCCGTCAATGTCAGCACATCCCTCTAAAATCAGTAGACTGTTAAAGCTTTTCTCATCAGCGCAAAGCTTAGCCTGTGATTCCACGTCAATTACATATGTAGTAAAATAATCGCATGACGAAAGCAGCTTTTGAGTATATCCGTCAAGCTCTTCAAGCGGCGTATCAGGATAGCTTTGAGCAGGCGCAAGCTTCGTCACGTCCTTTGCCTTTTCAACATGAAGCTCTCTCGGCTTGCCGTCCTTGCCAACTCTGCCGTAATCGTAAATTCTGTATGTGGTATTAGAATTTTGCTGAATCTCCGCAATAAGTATCCCCTTGCCGATAGCGTGAAGCGTTCCCGATTTTATAAAGAACACATCGCCCTTTTTTACAGGCACAGCGTTTGTAACCTCAAGAAGAGTGTTGTCAGCAATCCTTGACGCAAACTCCTCCTTTGAAATCTCCTTTTTAAAGCCATAAAGAAGAGTTGCTCCCTCGTCGCAGTCAACCACATACCACATTTCCGTCTTGCCGTATTCGCCCTCAACTCTAAGAGCATAGTCGTTGTCAGGGTGAACCTGCACCGAAAGATTGTCCTTAGCGTCAATCAGCTTTATAAGTATCGGAAAGCTTTCAAAGCGCTCACAGTCGCTCCCAAGCACAGCCTTGCCGTGCTTTTGAATATACTGAGAAAGGGTTAGTCCCTTGTCCTCGCCGTCTGTCACAACGCTCTCGCCGTCCTTGTGACAGGAAAGCTCCCAGCTTTCAGCTACCTTGTCGAAATCGCACTCCTTGCCGTATTCGTCACGCAGACGCGTTCCGCCCCATATGTAATCCTTAAACGCAGGAGAAAGCTTAAATATTGCCATTATAACTCAAACCCCTTTTATTCAAATTCAATCACAATTATTATACCATACCAAAGCGTTTATGTCAACTGTTTTTCACAAAAAAATCCCCCGAAAAATTCAGGGGAAGGGCTGAGCCTTGTTTGCTTCGCTATCAAGCTTCTACTTTTCTGAAATCGGATCGATATACGAAATCGGGTCTATCCATTCGCCGTTTTTCTTAAGCGCAAAGTGCAAATGCGACTGCATAGCAGATTCAATCTCCGCAGTGTCGCCTACAGCTCCTATAGTCTGCCCCGATTCAACCTCGTCGCCCTCGGCTACCGTAACCGCTGACGAAAGATTATAGTAGTATCCCATAATCCCATTACCGTGGTCGATAATCACCGTATATCCCCACAACGTGTCCTCCTCAACCTGCGTAACCTCTCCTGAGTTCATCGCCTTGACGGCGGTCCCCACATCTGCGGCAATGTCAACTCCATCATGCGTTTTCCATACGTTAAGCGTTTCGCTCTTGACAAGCTCTCCATTGCTGAACGGCTCTAATATCTCCCCGTTCACAGGCATGACATTAGGCTGCGTCTGAACAATTTTACCTGATTCCTCCTCGCTTGACGAATCCTCTTTTTCTACTCCGCTCTGCTTTGTGTCCGCCTCCTCAACGCTTGATGTGTCGCTCTGAGATATGGAAAAGTCATAGCTTTCCTCAGCAGTTTCCACCGCCTTGGCATAAGCAAAAACGCCTGCTCCTCCTGCCGCTAAAACCGCCGCCGCAAGAGTGATGTATGCGCCCTTGCCGCCTAAAAGCTGTGCAAGCTTAGTTTCCTTGATTGATTTCATTTCAAGTCACCATTCCTTTCTTTTAACCCCTTGCCCGCAACTGCAAAAAGGTTCTTGGAAATATTATGGTACGAAGCTAAACAATTTATTCAAATTATTTTTGAAAAATATTCTGAACACAAGTAAAATTAAAAATTCTTGTGAGCTTTTCCAATTTGTGCAAAATGTATATTTTACCTTAAAAAAATTGTGAATATATACAAAATTTTGAGTGGAATATTGACTAAATATAATTCAAGATGTATAATATAAACATGGAAATTAATCAATTTTTGTCTTAATATGGAGGTTATTTTATGAAGAACGAAGATTTTTTAAACGAGCGATTCGAAGCATTAATTCAATCTTATCAAAATCAGAGGATTAAAACGCAAAGCAACATTTTAAATCGTAATAGTGAATGCTTTCCTGATTATTATGCTGGTGCACATCTTGTTGATGATTCAAATCTACAAATTCTCGTTACAGACAAATCAGATATCGACTTTTTAAAAGACCACTTTTCTTCAACCATGGCTAATATTGATATTGTAGAAAATTCGATGAACGATTTGATGCAAGCATATGAGGATATATCAAAAATCTCATTATCTGTCAAGGACACATCTGTCTCCGTTAACCAATTGAAAAATAGAATTGATATTACCTGCTCTAGCGAAGAAAACATCGAAATGATGAAAGCAAATATTGTGAGACACAATATTAATTTTAATATGCTTCACTTCAGTATTGAAGATGTCACTACAAGGTTGTGTGCACAATATGCTAAATCAGGAAACTGTATTGCCACTCCGACTTTTACCGAGGAGGGTAAAACTGTTTCGACAAAAGCCACTATACTTTGCAATGTCTATGAATCTCGCACCAAAACGTATGGAGTGGTAACAGTTGACCACATATTTGATGACTATGGCAGAAGAGATTATCTTTATCTTTTAAAAAATAACGAAATTATTGGCGGAGTGCGTAAATACATAAGGGATGATGAAAACAATCAAACTAACTCAGGGTATGAATTGGACTGTGTATGGATTGGATTTACATCTAGCAATATCTGGACTTCAAATGACAGAATTTTGAATTATCTGACTTACACTAATTCGGGTATTGTGTCAGGATTAGGTGGAGTGACATCTGCATTAGAAGGTAGTTCTGTAAGAAAATACGGAATAACCACTGGACGTGAGGATGGCAAAATCGTATCAAGCTATTATTCTAATAGCGGTTTTGTTAATCAGATGTATTGCTCAACATATAATGTCGAAGGCGACAGTGGCGGACCAATAGGTAAATGGGTATCCAGTTCACCAAATTCAATGACTTTATATGGAATGACTAGAGCTTTAAGAAAATCAAATAACTACACAATCGCCTGCAAAGCCGCAAACGTTCTTTCTGGTTTAGGCGTTTCACTTTATATACCTGACTAATCAAAAAGGAGGACACAACCATGAACAAAAACTTGTGCTTTATATACCTTTTATGTGCAGCTCTTTGCACGCTGTTTGCAGGCTGTTCCAGCACTGCGGAAAACACTTCCTCTAACGAAATCTCCGCATCTGAACAAATTAAAACAACAGTCACCGAAGAAGAAGCAACATCTACAGAAGAAACTGCAGCAGCCACTAATAAGTCTGAAACCACCACAACTGTTACTGAAACTGAAGCCAAAACCACCTCCACTGACTCTGAAAACGATTATCACGGACTTTCTGTTGATGAGATAGTAAGGGAGGGCGAATTCGAAACTAAAAATCTAACCTTAGAATATATTGGAAACAACACAGTTAAAACATCCGATGGTAAGCTCACTTTTACTTTTTATGCTAAAGATAGAAGCGAAGAAGAAAATCCAAATAGACGCACATGCACTTTAACTTTAAAAAACAACTCGACCGATGAATTTTGGTTTAGCGATACAATGATTCAAGGCGGAGCATATCCTATACTTTCATCTATTACTCCGGCTACTACTGTAATTCTTATTGAAGAAAACGAAGAATATAACTTAGGAGAGATACTTGAAAATCCATGTGAAGAAGACGATGATTTTGCTATTTCATTTGACAGTTTAAGCTATGTAGATACAAATAATAATGTATATTACGTGTGCGATGACTTTGAATTTATATATGAATACTGACTCCCCCCTTCCAACAATTTGTACAAACTCCACAAAATTTTCTTCACATTTTTGTATAACCCCACAAACTTTTTAAAACCCCCTTGACATTTTTCATTTTGCAAATATAATAAAAGTGGAAAATGAATTTAAAGAAAATAAATCGGGAGAATCTGTTCTATAACAAAATATATTTTTCAGGACATCCTCACCTTTGTTAAAACCAGAACGCCGATTTTCGTTCTTTTTATGCTGTGCTTTACTGCGGTGGGAATTGTTGTGCTTTACATCTATTCTTCATATCAGTCCTCCGCAATAACCTACTCCTACAGCGACCTTGAAAAAACAGCGGTTTATATCTATCCGAACTCCGGCTTTGATTATGAAAGCTTTAATCAAAGGCTTTCCGATGAAAGCCTGAACGCTTCAAGTGCGGCTTATGTTTTCAACGGCAAATTTGAGGATTTTAAAATTGAAAACGACGCTTTGGCGCAAAGGATTTCCACTCATACCGAGCTGCTCTGCTACCCGTTTGACGAAAGCGAAAATTCAAGCGAGAATACAAGCCTTTATTCAGGTGAGAATTTCAGCAGCTCTCAGCTTGAAAACGGCGATGACGTCTGCATAATCTGCGGAGCGCAGTATTCCGACAAAGTAACGGTAGGCGGAAACGAGCTACACCGTTATAGGCTCATACGACTTGAGCGACAGCACAGCTTACGGATTTCTCCCCTATTCGAGCGCCGTGAAAAATAATCTCACTCCCGATTACGCAATTGTGTTTTTCTCAGGAATCGACAGCACAAACTACATCTCCGTTTTAAAGAGCAAAGCCGCTCAGCTTGAAAGCCTTTTCCCTGACTGCACTGTTGAAAGTATAGTTCACGAAAAAACGCTTGACGGCGAAAAGGAGCTTGATTTCAAGCTTATGCTTTTGATTTTTATGACGATTGCCGTTTTGCTCACCGTCTGCTTTACCTACAGCTGCATTTTTGAGCTTAATCAAAAAAAGTATGCGGTCTACAAGCTTTGCGGCTGCACCTTAGAAAATTTGCAGAGCATCTGCACAGGCGAGCTTTTTGTGATATTTTCAGCGGCATTTTAATAGCAAGCGTTTTGTTTATTATCCTATTCAGATTTCTGCTTTACGCCTATGAGCCTATAATTATCATGGTTATGTCCTTTAAGGACTATCTGCTCTGCTATCTGCTTGAGTTTGTGGCAGTCATGATAATATTTTTACCGTTTATCAAACACAAAACCACAGCGGACGCAGTTAGCTTTTTAAAAGAAAGCGCCGCTGCAGACTGATCGTAAGAATGCTATGAAATACAAAAGCTTTGCCGATATTTACGCAAAACGTCACCCTGCACAGCTTTGGTTAGATGCTTTAATAAATACGATTACTTTCGTGATTTTGTTCTCAATGTTCTCTCAGACGGACTCATATTTTTCAACGAGCAGAATTTTTAAAAATCTTAACAAAAACAATATTCTCTACGTTTCCAAGTCCTTCAGCCGCTACAGAGAGGTTCAGATTGAAACTGACGAGTGGTACGAACAGTACGAAACGCTAAGAAACGAGCTTTCAGAGCGTTATCCCGACAAGAGCGTCTTTGAAATTATAGAGATGGTTTATGATAAAATTGGCACTGAGCCCGAATCGGCAGTCAGCCTTGACGAGGTTGAAAACACGCCCTTTCTGGAGGAAATATGGCTCTGCGGTTCTGTCGGAGTGCAAACCTATGACAGCGACATTTTATGCGCCGAGCGAAAGCTTTGCTAAAAATTTAAACTATACAATGAAGGACGGCGGATGGCTTTCCTCCGCTTCTGTTTCAGACAATTTCTTAGACTGCGTAGTCATGAAAAGCGAGGGCTATGAGGTTGGCGATGAAATAAAGCTGTATATTTCCACGCTTGATGAAGATTCAAAGCCGACGCTTGAAGAAATTTCGCTTACCGCAAGAGTTATCGGGATTTGTGATTACGATGAATCAGCTCCAGATTTCAGCGTCAATGCCAAAGATTATTCCTCGCTTACCTTTACGATATGTTTTACGGTAAAACAAATGTGATCATGGTAAATTACGAGCAGATACAGCCCTTTTTAGAAAGCTTAGGCAATGATTATTACATTTCTCAGACCTCTCTTGCGTTAAAGCTTGAGGACAATCTGAACGATGAGCAAATCGAACAGGCGCAGAGCTATTTAACTGAAAACAGACTTTCAGTCATAAGCTTTGAAAAGCTCTATTCAAACACTAAAAGCAATGAAGCAAATGATTTCGTCAGTCAGATAATTCTATTTGCAGTCTGTGCAGTTTACACGCTTCTTGCCATTGCCTCGCTGTCAGTTTTTCAGCTTTACAAAACAAAAAAGCAGTACTGTATTTACTACATCTGTGAAATGGAAAATTAAGGAACAAGATATATTCACCTTTTTTATGAGCTAAAGGTTCTCGTCTTTTCGCTGATTTTTTCAACGGTAACAGGCTTCGCTATTTCCATCTTTAGTTATATCAAAAAATACGCCTCCTACATAGAAAACGGCTTTTGGAAGCGAGGAAATAAAGGCTTGACTTTTATTTTCAGATTGTTTCGATGAAAGAAGGTACACAATGTTTAAGGACTTTTATTTTTCATAAAATTTGCGTGGAAAGAAAAAAAACTATGTGATTTTAAATGCAGTGAATCAACTTCTATCAGACTTATTGCCGCTTGTCATTATTGCAATACTGGCGAATCTCATCGATGAACTGATGGGACGGCAGAGAATTTCTATTATTGCCGTATATGTGACAATTTTGATTTTGGCGATTTTTGTAAATAGTTGGGTCGTACAGCATATTAATCTTGTAATTTTCACACAGCGTGTATATCTTGCTGCAAGATTTAACGAGTATATGCACGCAAAACTTGCAAATACTGATTTTTGTAATTTAGAAAAACCAAGTTTTCATGAAATGTCCGAAAAAGCAAAAAAATTTTTATATGGCGATGGACATGGATTTTCTTATGTTTTAGAGAGTGCATTTTCTATAGTTGGAAAAGTAATAACGTTATTTGGTATTATTGCTATTATTTTTATGAAGAATGCATGGATTGTAGTGCTGTTTTTACTCATGATTTTAGCAAGTGCTTTTGTAGATGCAAAAGCGAAAAAAAATCACAAAATCGCAATGGAGTCGGTAAATGTAGAGCGCAGATGGAGTTATTTTTCACAAATTCTGGAGGATACAAGCTATTCCAAGGAAATTCGCATGAACAATATCAGTAACTGGTTGCTGAATAAAGAAGTCAATTATTCTGAAAAGGCAATCGGGTTTTATAAAAAACGGAATCGTTTCTCCTCACTTTCCATTTTATTTAATGCGTTTACAGGGTTGCTGCAGAATGACATTTCCTATGCATATCTTGTTTATCGGGTGCTTATGCAAACAATTACAATCGGTGGATTTACACTTTATTAAGGCAAGAGACTCCAAAATTGTCATTTTAGATGAACCACTTTCTGCACTTGACCCGAAAGCGGAGCATGAAATTTTTGAACAGTTTGAAGATATGGTGCAGGGCAAAACTGCGATTTATATTTCACATCGGCTGTCATCTAGCAAAGCTTGTGATTCAATTCTTGTTTTTCAAAATGGCAGTATCATTGAAATGGGAACCCATCAGGAGCTGATGGAACGCAGAGGTAAATATGCCGAGCTGTATTCTCTGCAAGCCGATCCCTATCAGGAATAGAAGGATGAGATGCTTATGAAGAAATAGTTATCTATACAAAGCCTGCAATAAAATAGCGCAGGCTTATTTTTTTAACAAAACAATTTCTCAAAAGCTAGCTTTTTAAATCAGTAAAATGCGAATAAAAAACTTGGATTCCCATTGACTTTTTGTATTTCGTGTGCTATAATAGGTGTATACCTGTCAGGAACGGCAGGAGGATTGTGACAAGATTCAGGAGATGATAAAAGTGACTAAGATGACGGCGGCGAAAGCTATGGCGCAGTGCTTAAAGGAAGAGGATATTAAAGTCGTTTTCGGCTATCCCGGAGCGGCTATTTGCCCATTTTATGACGCTTTGCTTGAAACTGACATCAGACATATACTCGTCCGTCACGAGGCTAACGGCGGACACGAGGCAAGCGGCTATGCACGCCTTACAGGCAAGCCTGCAGTCTGTATTGCGACATCAGGTCCAGGAGCTGTGAATCTGATTACCGCTATTGCTACGGCTTATGCCGATTCAGTGCCGATAATTTGCATTACAGGGCAGGTAAACCGCGAGCAGATAGGCTCTGACGCATTTCAGGAGGCGGACATCACTGGTTCAGCCGAGCCGTTTATAAAGCACAGCTATCTTGTAAGTCATGCTGAGGATATTCCACGGATTTTCAAGGAGGCTTTCTACATTGCGGGCAGCGGCAGACCAGGACCCGTGCTGATTGACGTGCCTATGGACGTACAGAAGGAGAAGCTTGATTTCAGCTACCCTGAAAGCGTTGATATACGAGGCTACAAGCCTACAGTCAAGGGCAATTTTTTGCAGGTAAAGCGAGTTTACTCGGCTATAAGTCAAGCTGAAAAGCCGCTCATCTGCTTAGGCGGAGGAGTTTTCTGTGCATCCGCTTTGCAGGAGGTTCGCACGCTCTCACACAGAATGAATATACCTGTAATCACCACGATGATGGGAATTTCAGCTATGCCAAGCGATGATCCGCTCTTTTTCGGAATGCTGGGTATGCACGGAGTTAAAACTGCAAATCGTGCGGTGAACGACTGCGACGCACTCTTTTTGATTGGTGCAAGAGTAGGCGACAGAGCGGTCAGAACTCCGCTTGCGCTTGAAAAAACCACAAAGATTATTCATATAGACATAGACCCTGCGGAAATCGGCAAAAATATGGGCGTTGACTATCCGCTTGTAGGCGATGCAAAGCTTGTTTTGCAGCAGCTTTTAGAAATTGCAGAGCCTATGAATCACGATGAATGGCTTAACCAGCTTAATTCCTACCGCATGCCTGAAGCCTTTGCGGAAGTGCCAGAGGGCACGGTAAATCCGAGAGAATTTATACACCGTCTTTCACAGGCGATGCCTGATAATTCGGTAATCTGCGCTGACGTAGGGCAAAATCAAATCTGGACCTGCACGGGCTATGAATTTCATAACGGCGGACGCTTAATAACCTCGGGCGGCATGGGAACTATGGGTTATTCTCTGCCCGCGGCGATAGGCGCAAAGCTTGCTTCCCCTGAAAGAAATATAGTTGCTATATGCGGAGACGGTTCGCTTCAAATGTCAATGATGGAGCTTGCGACAGCGGTTCAGCACGATGTTAAGGTAAAGGTTGTAGTTATGACGAACACTCGCTTAGGAATGGTAAGAGAGCTTCAAACCAACGGCTACAACGACCGTCAGACCGCAGTTTTCCTCGACGGCTCACCTGACTTTGTAAAGCTTGCGGCTGCCTATGGAATTGACGCTGTTCGCGTCAACGACAGTGAAAGCATGGAGCTTGCGATTGACAAGCTTGCAAATAACGATGCAATTACGCTTGTAGAGGTGACGGTCGACAAGGATTTTCCCACGCTTTGACAAGCGGCAAGAAAACTGACGGACATTTCAGAGCTTTTTTCAAGGAAATGCAATTAACATAAGGAAACATTTTTGTTCATGAAATATAGATATTTACATTGTATAATTAAATGAGTTAGGCAAATGGCAAACTGGCTGACACTAGCCTATGTTCGAGCTTTTATCTTAGTTAGTCAGCTGTAAGAGCTTTTGTACCATGCGGTACAGACGTTCTTACCAGCGTTTGCTGACGCAAACGCCCAAAATTAAGAAAGGATTACTACATATGAAACATACAATTTCTGTGCTTGTGGAGAACCACAGCGGCGTGCTGTCAAGAATCAGCGGTCTTTTTTCACGACGGGGCTTTAACATTGAAAGCTTAGCTGTAGGTCCTACTCAGGACAAGGGAATTTCAAGGATAACCATTATCGCCGACGGCGACGAGCATACCGTTGAGCAGATTGAAAAGCAACTTAGCAAGCTTATCGAGGTTATCAAGGTCAAGACGTTAGTCAAGGGCGAATGTATGGCAAGAGAGCTTTTGATGGTTAAGATTGCCGCAGGAACGGACAAGCGTCAGGAGGTTATGACTATTTGCGACATCACCAACGCAAAGGTTATCGACTTTACGATTGCAACTATGACGCTTGAAATCTGCGACAAATATGAGCACCTTGAAAGATTTGAGGAGCTTATCACTCCATACGGAATCATCGAGATGGTAAGGACGGGAACAATTGCTATTCAAAAGGGTTCTGAAACAATGGCGCCTAAAAAGTAGGTTTTTAGTCCTAATGGGCTATTTTCTAATATAATTATTTGATACGGAGGAATTACAAATGAATGACGCAAAGATTTTTTATCAGTCAGACTGCGACCTTAACCTTTTAAAGGGAAAGACTGTCGCAATTATCGGATACGGTTCACAGGGTCACGCTCATGCGCTTAACCTCAAGGACAGCGGAGTTGACGTTGTTGTAGGACTTTACGAGGGCTCAAAGAGCTGGGCTAAAGCTGAGGCTCAGGGACTTAAGGTTATGACTACCGCTGATGCTGCAAAGACTGCGGACGTTATTATGATACTTATCCCTGATGAGAAGCAGGCGGCTCTTTACAAGAGTGAAATCGCTCCTTACCTTACCGAGGGCAAAACCATAGCTTTCGCACACGGCTTTAACATTCACTTTGGCTGCATAGTACCGCCTAAGGACGTAAACGTAATTATGATTGCGCCTAAAGGGCCGGGACACACTGTAAGAAGTGAGTATCAGGCTGGAAAGGGTGTTCCCTGCCTTATCGCTGTTGAGCAGGACGCAACTGGAAACGCTCAGGACATCGGACTTGCGTACGCTTTAGGAATCGGCGGAGCAAGAGCCGGAGTTTTGGAAACAACATTCAGAACCGAAACTGAAACAGATTTGTTCGGCGAACAGGCTGTTCTCTGTGGCGGAGTTTGCGCACTTATGCAGGCTGGCTTTGAAACGCTTTGCGAAGCAGGCTATGACCCGAGAAACGCTTACTTTGAGTGCATTCATGAGATGAAGCTTATCGTTGACTTGATTTACCAGTCTGGCTTTGCAGGAATGAGATATTCAATTTCCAACACGGCTGAGTACGGCGACTACACTTCAGGTCCTAAGGTTATCACAGAGGACACCAAGAAAGCAATGAAAGAAATTCTTGCGGACATTCAGAGCGGTAAATTTGCTAAGGACTTCCTGCTTGATATGTCAGATTCAGGCGCACAGGTTCACTTTAAGGCTATGAGAAAGCTTCACGCTGAGCATCCTGCCGAGAAGGTCGGCGAAGAAATCAGAAAGCTTTACAGCTGGAGTGATGAGGACAAGCTGATTAACAACTAATCGAAAACCAATTTCAAAAAACAAAGCAGCGCAAGCCGAACGGTCTGCGCTGCTTTTAATTGTCCTTAATAAAAAATCGCCTACATCAAAATAGGCGATTATTATTTTTTTCACACTGCCACAAAGCGTTCTCTGCCCGTCTTAAACAGATTCCCACCGTGACAGTCTATTGCCGTTATCAAGGGAAAATCCTCGACATACAGCCGTTTTACCGATTCACAGCCTAAATCCTCAAAGGCGATAACCTCGCAGGATTTAATCCTGCTTGCCGCCAACGCACCGCAGCCGCCTACAGCACAAAAGTAAACCGCTCGGTTACGCTCAATTGCTTTGCAAACCTCATCGCTCCGCTCGCCCTTGCCAATCATCGCAACAAGTCCCTCGTCTAGGAACCTGGGCGCAAATCTATCCATTCTGCCACTTGTGGTAGGCCCGCAGGAGCCTATAGGCTTACCCTCAGGAGCAGGTGTAGGACCTGCATAGTAAATCACAGCGTCCTTCAAATCGTACGGCAGCTTTTCGCCGCTGTCTAGCAAAGCATTAATACGCTTGTGAGCCGCATCTCTTGAGGTATATACAATACCGCTGAGTAAAATTTTTTCTCCCGCATTAAGCGTCGGCACAGCTTGCCTTAGATTTTCAACACTGATTCTTCTGATTTCACTCATCTTAAGAAATCAGTCCTCTGCTACCAGATCAAGACCCTCGTCAACAAGATTTCTTGCGGAATTAGCCATCTGCATACTCTCGGTGTTAAATTCATTGAGCTGCTTAAGCATATTTGTAACTGTTTCCTCAAGACCCTCAAACTCTTCCCTGACACCTTTTCTAAGGTCTGCGGACTTGGACTTGATAACCGCAGCCTGTGTCTTGGCGTCATCAATAAGTTTTGCAGCCTTTGCTTCTGCTTCTGTAGTCGTCCTGTATGCCTGGGAATTTGCAGCACTTGTAACCTCTTCAGCTTCCTTCTTAGCCGCAGATGTAATCGAATCAACCTCTGCCTTAGCCGCAGATGTCATAGATTCAGCGCTCTGAGCCGCCGACTGGAGCGTCTGTGAAGCCTCAGCCTGTGCCTTTGTAACGGTAGCCTCAGCCTGTGCGTTAGCCTCGTCAACAATCTGATTAGCCTGTGCTTCAGCCTCGTCAGTCATCTTCTTAGCCGCACTCTTAGCCTCAGTTACAACCTTGTTAGCTGTATTCTGCGCTTCGATAAATACCGTTCCTAAATCAAATGCAGGAGCTGCACCTGTAGCGGAAGCCGCTTCCTTTTCAGCCTTTTCAAGCTTTTCCTTGAGATCCTCGATTTCTTCAGCCTGAGAAGCTATAGTCTGATCCTTTTCGGTAATCTGCTGCTCATAGTCAGCTATTCTCATATTCATAGAATCGGTCGAAGCCATAAGCTCCGCTACCTTGTTCTTAGCCTCCTCGACCTTCTTCTCAAGCTCTTCCTTACCCTCAAAGTTGCCGTCAGAAGCTCCGCCGCCTGTTGTTTCAAGCCGATCAATCGTTTCCTCCTGATCCTTGACCTTATTCTCAAGATTGTAAATCTTTGAGTTAAGCTCGTCTACATAAGCAAGAACGTCCTGCTTATCAAATCCGCCCATACGGACAGTCCTTAAGTAACCATTATTAGCCATGATGAATTCCTCCCATTCATAGTGATTCATATATAATAATTATACAATACTTTGCCGACTTTTTCAATAAAAAAAATCGAATTTATAAAACTTCGTCGCTTTATACAAATTTCTTTCAATATTTTTGTGAATTTTGCCTATAAAATCTGAACCTTACAAACTGTTGTTTGTACAAGATAAATCTTTTCGCAAGCTTAAAAATCCTTAACACCTGATTTAATATTTTTGCATAGCGCACAAAGCGTATGAAAAAGAGCGGGCGTTCATACAGAACACTCGCTCTGTTAAAATCAATGAGTTAAATTACTTATTCTTGAATATATTGAAGATATCGTCATAATAAGCAGGATTATCCGCAGCCTTTACGCCCGCCTTATGAAGAGCCTCTGCGTCAGCCTTGCTGTCCGCTCCTAAAGCCGCCGCAGCCTTTTTGCCCGCCGCTTTTGTTTCAGCCTTTTTTGCAGCCGCACCGTCAAAATCGGTAGCTATCACGGTAACATAAACCTCATCGTTCATCTCTGAATTATAGCCGTTGCCAAAGATAATCTCTGCGTCCTCGTCAACAACCTCAGTGATTGCGTTCGTAAGCTCGTCAACCTCGTCAACTACAATATCCTCGCTCATAGAAATATTTACGAGCAATCTCTTAGCACCTGTAATTGAAGTTTCAAGCAGATCACTCTTGATAACCTGAGAAACTGCGTCCGCAACCTTTTCCTTGCCCTGTCCGTGACCGATAGCCATATGAGCAAAGCCTGCGTTCTTGATTATAGTCGTAATGTCCGCAAAGTCTACATTTATCTCATCATGTCTTGTGATGATTTCAGCAATTGCAATTACATCAGTCTTTAAAACCTCGTCTGCAAGCGCATACGCCTGACGCATTGTAAGCTTCTGACCGTTTGTAAGAAGATTCTGATTAGGGATAACGATAAGAGCGTCAACATTCTCAAGGAGCAGTGCGATTCCCTGCTCAGCCTTATCCATCTTCTTTGCGCCCTCAAAATTAAAGGGCTTTGTGACAACCGCTATTGTAAGCTTTTCAAGGTCGTGAGCAATCTGCGCTACTACAGGAGCAGCTCCCGTACCAGTTCCGCCACCCATTCCAGCTGTAATAAACACCATGTCGGCATCCTTTAAAGCTTCAGCGATTTCGTCCTGACTTTCCTTAGCCGCCGCTTCACCGATTTCCGGCTTTGCTCCTGCGCCAAGTCCATGAGTCAGCTTAGAACCAATCTGGATTCTTTCAGCCGCCTTTGAATTCTTAAGCGCCTGTACATCGGTGTTAATAGCTATGTAGTCAACATTACCGACAATACCTGTGTCAACGATACGGTTCAAAGCGTTACCGCCGCCGCCGCCAACGCCTATTACCTTAATCTTCGCACCCTCAACTGGGGCTTCAACATATTCATACGCCATATTTGTATCCTCCTGCTTTACCTGTTATTTAGCAATCGACATTATTTTCATTTTTATCCGAACCTACAGATATATATTTATAATAACACAAAATCCGACAAAAGTAAAGGCATTAAATCTTCATTCGTTAAATTTTAGCTATTTGCACAATTTTAAACGCCTTTTTCTTCGCTTTCTTGTGCAATTTTGCCCCAAAATTTTTTTCCTTAATAGGCATAACTGCTGTCATAGGAATATTCGCTGTAGCTGTCAGACGAACTACTGTCGTAGGAATACTCGCTGTAGCTATCAGACGCCTGCTCGCTTTCGCTCAAAGAATCAGATGAAACGGGAGTAGTCGCCACCGTTTCCTCTTTAGGAATTGCAGAAATTCCGCTGTCAATTCCGTTATATTTCAGCGTTCCCTCGTAGCTCTCAGGAATACTTGAATCCAGCACCGCTTTGATATAGGAAAGCTTTATATCAATATCAACCGAGCTTCCAAGCTTGATTTCTATTCTGCCGTCATAGCTTAAAACTATATCTGTTCTGTCGGTTATATCAATTTGCTCAATGCTTTCATATTCAAGCTCCTCAAGCTGCGTCATGATTTCACTGATTGTTTCGGTTTTCTGCGAATCCTCCGATTCTGCATCGTCGCCTGCGGCTGTGTTTTTAAGCTCATAGCCGACAACCAACGTCAGCTCCTCGTCCCTCTCAGACTGCTCAGCTTCAAGGATACGTCCTGACGAGGAAATTGTGTAGTAAAGTCCGTCCTGCTCAATCTGAAACTGCGCCACGGCCTCCGTAATATTTATCGTAAGCGAATCGGGATAATTCTTCACAATCGTCACGTCGTCCACATAAGGAAGATTTTCTTTTATACGGGCAGCGATAAAATCAGTGTTCAGTCTTACCAGATTCTGCCCTGGGACAAGCCCTGCTACGCTTTGAACTTGCTCGGGAGCATAAAGCGTTGTTCCTGAAACAGTCAGTCCTGTATTTGAAAGATTAAAAAGCACAGTGACACACAAAAGCGTCGCCAATGCAGCAACTACAGCCGCCGCAATGGTGACGTATAAATTTACGGTATTTCTTCTTCTGCCGTGACGAACGGCTGCCGAAGCATATCTTCCGTTTTTCGCTTTACCTCGTTCCTGCATTTTTTCTTTACCTTTCCTCTTTCTCGGGCTTTCCTATGCACATCTATTTTATACGATTAGCTTTCGCTCCAAGCTTTGCCAAAGCGTTTTCAATTGAATCATATCCTCTGTCTATAAGCTCAACATTTGAAATTACAGTTTCACCCTGTGCCGCACACGCCGCAACGCAAAGTGCCGCTCCGCCTCTTAAATCAGGTGCGAAAACAGCCGCTGACGAAAGCCTTCTCACTCCGCTCACAACCGCCACTCTTCCCTCAGTAGTTATATTTGCACCCATTCTCACAAGCTCATCTACATGACGAAAACGGTTCTCAAATATATCCTCAACAAAAATTGTCGTTCCTCTAGCCTTAGTAAGACAAGCCATGACTATCGCCTGCGCATCGGTCGGAAAGCCAGGATAGGGCTGAGTCCTCACCATTCCCACCGACTTCAAGCCTTTATCCGAAGAATTTAAATAAATCCCCTCGCCGTACTCGTAAACGCTGCACCCCGCCTGCCTAAAGACGTTTATCACAGCCTCCAAATCAGTGCCGTTTGCTCCCTTTATAAAAACCTCGCCGTCAGTAATCGCCGCTGCGCTTAAATATGTAACCGCAGCAATCCTGTCAGGCATTACGGTATATTCACAGCCGTGCAGAGAACCAGCGTTTACTCCCTCTATCACAATTCTTTGTGTTCCTGCGCCCTTTATCCTTGCGCCGCATTCTGTCAGGAAATTCGCAAGGTCGCATATTTCAGGCTCTCTTGCGGCATTTGAAATAATTGTTTCACCCTTTGCCGTGCAGGCGGCAAGCATTATGTTTTCAGTCGCTCCCACAGATGGAAATGAGAGATTCACAAGCGTTCCCCTAAGCCCTTTAGGGCAACGACAGATAAGCGAGCCATGCTCCTCCTCAATCTGTGCGCCAAGCTGTCTGAGAGCCGACAAATGCAGATCTATCGGTCTGGGTCCAAGCTCACAGCCGCCTGGGAAGCTTAAAGTACACTCTCCCAAACGTCCCAAAAGCGCACCCAGAAAGATAATTGACGAACGCATTCTCCGCATAAGCTCATCGGAAATTTCCGCTCCATCTATCGAGGAGGAATCTATTACTAGACTGTCGCCGTTTCTCTTGCATTTGCAGCCAAGCGCACTTAAAATTCTAGTCGCCGCATAAACGTCCGAAAGCGGAGGACAGCGTTTAAGACTGACCTCATCTCTCGTCAGCACGCACGCACTCAAAATCGGCAGTGCGCTGTTCTTTGCGCCTTGAATTTCAATCTCTCCGCAAAGCCTTTTTGAGCCTTCAATCTTTAACCTCTGCATTAAAACCACCTCAATGGGCGGCTTAACTGCGGCACGCCCTGTTTTTAGATGCCCACCGCTGTTTTGCGAATTTTTCAGCACCCTTTTTCAGTTTATGCTCGGTGTGCCGCAAAGGTTAATTTTTTATTCATTCATGTCAAAGCTTATTACATTCGACACATTCATAATTGCAGGAACGCAGGGGATACTTCCCTTTTTAGTTCCGCTTGTCATAAGCACAATTGATGTTATCGCTTCGTCAAATTCCTCATCGCTCAGTCCGTCTTTATTTATCAGAATTTCAACATTTATAGTTTCTGACGAAAATGCGCCGATTTCATTTGTATCATCTGACAGGCAGGCAAAAACTATATGCTCTTTAAAGCTTCCTCCGCTTAATATCACACAGTCGTCAACGCTTACCGCAAGCGGCGTATAGTTTATCGCTTTAAACGCCACGGTACAAATTCTGTAGCTCTCGTTTAAATCGCTGCTCAGTGCATCGATATTATACACTGTTTTGCTCTCAAGTATCTGCGTTTTATACTGCTCCGCTCCTATATCCTCAAATATATTCTCGCTCCTGCAATTGCTTAACGCCTCATCCGAAATAAAAATCGGAGGTGCAAACAATGTCAAAAGCACAAACACAACTGCGATTACCACAACAACACAGACAATTTTTCTTACAGGAATATATCTTTTCGCCTTAACACTGCTTTTAGATGACGCTCCTTTATTGCTTTTTTCAGAGCCTGCTGAATTTTTTTCAACTTTCTTTTTCAAATCTGTTTCAGAGGAGCCTGAAGCCTTGCTCTGTGCAGGAGTATAGTCGTCATATAAGCCGCCCTGATTTTTTTCAAGCTTGCTCAAATCAGGTGTTCTTATACTGTCCATGGACGGTTTATTTGCCATAACCTTTACATCTCCACTCTTTAGGCAACGCACCGCACAAATATTGCACAGTATCTACCACACTATATTTGTGTGCCTATTGCCTACACATTTATTATCGGCTCAAGAGCCTTGAAAATTCTTTCGTTTGTGTCGTCTATATACAGCCTTGAAGCGTTTTTAGACAAGCTTTCAAGCCATGCCGCATCGTCAATCAGACCGCTCACCGTTTCAATAAGCCGCTGTGAGGTAAAATCCTTTTGCTCTATTACAATTGCCGCTCCCGCCTTTTGCAGAACCATACCGTTGTAATACTGATGATTTCCCGCCACTATCGGCGAGGGTACGAGAATCGAGCCTCTGCCCATAGCCTCAAGCTCTGTAAGAGAATTCGCTCCGCAGCGTGAAATAACTAGATCCGCCGCCGCCATGCAGGTCGGCATATTGTCTATATACTCCCTAACTATAAGTCTTGGATTGTTTTTGGTTTCAACTCCACGTTCCTTAAGAGCCTGCTCAAACTGCGTTTCTCTGCCGTTTGAACCATAGGAGTGAATATGGTTTACCTTAATTCCCTTTTGACTATACCATGCAATCAAATCCAGCACCGCTGAATTGATCGCTCCTGCGCCAAGACTGCCGCCTGTTGAAAGTATACAGACCTCATCGTCAAAGCCAAGCTGAGCTCTCGCCTGCACCTTAGTTATACTTGAAAAGGCAGACCTTACAGGCAAACCTGTGACTGCATATTCTCTGTTTGTACTTAAATACTGCTTAGCCTCTTCAACGGTAAGCATAACCACGTCCGCATACTTTGAAAGCAGCTTATTAGTCACTCCAGGATAAGCGTTCTGCTCGTGTATAGCCGTCTTAATACCCAGCTTAGCGGCCGTCCTTACAACAGGTCCTGCCACATAGCCGCCCGTGCCTATTACAAGGTCAGGCTCAAAGTCGCCAATTATCCTCTTGCTTGCGGATGTCGTCTTTGTCAGGCACTTAGCGGCATGAAGATTTCGCTTTATATTCTTTTTGCTCACCTTGCGCTGAAAGCCCTCTACCTCTATCGGATAGAATTTATACCCTGCCTGAGGAATGAGCTTCGCTTCAATCTTTTCGGGATTTCCCGCAAAGGCAAATTCAGCATCAGGATAATGTCCCTTTATAATCTCAGCAATAGCAAGCGCAGGATTTACATGACCAGCTGTTCCGCCGCCTGCAAGCAGCACCTTTAACATAAATCTCTCTCCTTTACGGCAGAATCATGCTTCCTCTGCCCTTAGCGTCCTTTTTTCAGACGCGCGTCTTATATTTTGCCGTGAAATATTGAGCATAATTCCCATCTCGACAAGCTGAAAAATCAACGCTGTACCTCCTGCGCTGAAAAAAGGCAGTGAAATTCCCGTATTCGGAAAAGCATTGCAGGCTACCATGATATTGAGCAGTGCCTGAGAACCTATCTGCATAGTTATTCCCGTCGCAAGAAGCATACCGAACCTGTCCCTTGAGTTTGCCGCTATGTGAAAGCCCTTTATTATAAAAACCAAAAAAATCAGTATCACAACACACCCGCCGACAAGTCCCAGCTCCTCGCAGATAATTGCGAAAATAAAATCGTTCTGCGATTCGGGGAGATAAAGATACTTCTGCCTTGACTCGTTAAAGCCAAGTCCGAACCAGCCGCCTGATCCTATCGCAAGCATAGCTTCATATGTCTGGTGAGTTGTATCGGAAATATCAGACATAGGATCTCTCCAGCTTTCAATTCGGCTTTCAATATAGCTGAAATCTCCGCCTCCGAAAACAAAATAACAAGCTAACAGAATCAGTCCAGCAATCAGACAAATACCGATAAACGCCCAAAAATATTTTTTCGGCATACCGCTTGCAAACATCATTGAAATTCCTATAATTCCAAATAGAAGAATTGCAGAAAGATGCCTTTGCAGAGCCAAAACTCCAAAGGCAAGCAAAAAAATCAGCGCAAACGGCACCATACAATGCTTCCAACTTGTTTTGAATTTCTGAAAGTTCACAGATAGTATGTACGCAAAAATTATGATAAATGCGATTTTCAATATTTCAGACGGCTGAAACTGCACTCCCGCTATCGTCACCCAGCGCTTTGCGCCTGCCGTTTCCTGCCCGAAAAACGCCGTATATAAGCACAGCAAAAATGTAAGTATAAAAATCGTATATGCTACCTTTGTATTAAAAAAGAAATTATAGTCTAGGTAGGAAACAAATATCATTGCGACAAGTCCTATCACAGCACAGATAAGCTGTCTTCTGAGGTAATAGAATCCATCGCCGTCATATTCATTCTGCGAGGTTGCATAGCTTGCAGAAAAGAGCATGATTAACCCAAAAACAAGCAGCACAACTATTATCACGAAAAATACTACGTCTATTTCAGCTCTTATGAATCTGAAATTAAACGTTTTTCTTTTCCGCGCAGCCTGCTCTGTTCGAGCAGTGCTAGAACTGTTTACAGTCAATCTGAATCCTCCTCTTTCTTATCAAATAAAAAGCTTACTTTTAAAAATAAGTCTTTTGTCCATATATGACAATCGCTGCCGTCGCAATCGCTCCAGCAAGTGAAACTGCCGCAAAAATAATCATCACCTTGTAATCCGACATACCCTTTGCCGAAAGGTGCATATGAAACGACGAGCCTTTCAGCAGCAGCTTTTTTGTCCTGAGATACCAAAGATACTGTATTCCCGAACAAATGCCGTCAACGTATGCCGCCAGAAACAGCAGTACTAAAGCCAGCTGATAAAACGAAGTGAAGCCTAGTGACGCAGCCATTAGCGCACCTATTACAAATCCTCCTGACGAGCCTGACCTTTGCTTTGACGGAGAAAGACCCCATACCATAGCTCCAAGCCCTGCCGCTGCACAGATATATCCATATGACAAAAGCGTGTCGTTTTCACTTACCACTCCAACAACTGCAATTCCCAGTCCGCTCACAAAGGCGACAACCTGAATCAGTCCGCCTATGCAGCTTTCATCGTCTGTTCCAAAGCGGTTAAGCGCACGAAAACCATAAATTATCACCGTCATAGCCGCCGCTGTAACAGGGCAAAACGCCATGTCAAAATCAATCGTTCCAAGTCTGAACGGCAGCATAACCGCCGTATCTACCCAGCCTGAACGCAGGCACACAAATATATAAATAAGGCTTGCTATATAGCAAAACCCAAGCTTAGCTCCGCTTTTCACTCCATAGCTTTTGCCCTGAACGTCAGTCATTATATCGTCAAGCACTCCTGCCGCCATCACGGCAAGCGAATAGAGAGCCGCCGCAAAAAGCTGTGAACTGACACAAAAGCTTGCCGCCGCAGCTGCGCCTAGCGCAAACACAAGCCAATAGCAAACTCCGCCGAATGATGGCTCGCTGCCGTCTGTTTTAAAGCGGTCGCCTATATACGGTTCGTACCTGCCTGTTTTAAGCCTGCGAAAAATCGGTATAAAAATTCTTCCTAAAAGATAACTCATCACAAGCTGAATCGCCATTACAACAGCTATCCTACTCCAAAGCATTTACCGCCTCTTCCAGCTTCATTCCTCTGCTGCCCTTGAACAAAACCGCATCGCCCTCTTTAAGCTCTTTTCTCAAAGCCTCGGTCATTTCCTCCTTGTTCTCAAAGAAAATGCAGTTCTCCTGCGGCATACCCTTTTTAACTGCGCCGTCAACATAATACCTTGCGTCATCTCCGCAGCAGTAAAGCTTATCCGTTTCAGAAGCGGCAACATACTCTCCTGCAAGCCTGTGAAGCGACTTTGACTGCCGCCCAAGCTCAAGCATATCCGAAAGCACGGCAATTCTTCTCGAGCCTTCGGAAACTGACGTCTGCTTAAGCACTGAAAGCGCCGCTTTAATCGAATCAGGAGCCGCATTATAGCAGTCTACAATAAAGGTTTTTCCGTTTACGCTTTTTACATTCTGTCTTAGTCCGTGCGGACGGAATTTTGCTATCGCTTCAGCCATACGCTGCGGATCCGCATCAAGCGTAAGTCCTACGCTAAACGCCGCCAAAGCATTTTTTACATTATGCTCGCCTAAACAGTTAAGTCTTGCTTTACAGCTTCCGCCGCCTGACAATTTGTAGTTTATATTAAATGAAATCCCATCTTCGTCCGTTTCAATATCCGATGCATAAACATCAGCCGTCTTTTTCTTAATCGAATAATAAATAATCTGTCTGCCGTTTCTCGGCTCTATGCTGCTTAAAAGCTTATCGTCGCCTGACAATATCAGCGGAGCTTCGTAATCCGCACCGTCAAGAATTTCCATCTTCGCCTTCAGAATCCCCTGCTGAGAACCTAGCTTTTCAATATGAGAGTATCCAATTGATGTGATAATCGCCGCTGTCGGCGCACTGCACATTGAAAGCTTTGAAATTTCTCCGAAATCGCTCATTCCCATCTCAATAACCGCAGCCTGAGTGCTGCTGTCAATTCCGAACAGCGTAAGCGGCAAGCCTATCTCGTTATTGTGATTGCCTTGAGTCTTAAGCGTCTTATACTTACTCGACAGTGCCAGTGCCGTCATATCCTTAGTAGTGGTTTTGCCCACGCTGCCTGTAATTCCCACAAGCGGAATGTCAAACTTGCTTCTGTAATATGACGCAAGCTGAAGCAGCGCACGCTCTGTTGAATCTACTATTATGCACCTTGCTCCCTCTATTGCGTGCTCGGCTATAACCGCTCTTGCGCCCAGAGAAACCGCCTTTGCGCCGTAATTATGCCCGTCAAAGCTCTTACCCTTAAGGGCTACAAAAACCGAATCTGGCTTTATTGTTCTTGTGTCTGTTGAAATGGAAGTGATCTCGGCATCCGCTGGAAAACCAAAGCTGCCGTCTACAGCCTTAGTTATCTCCGCAAGCGTCATTTTCTCCATTTGCCATCCCTCCAAACCTTCGCTTATCTTTAATTCTTAAGCTGCTCCAATGCGTCGGCAACTACCTCTCGCTCGTCAAAATGAATCTTAACTCCGCCTGCAAGAATCTGATAATCCTCGTGGCCCTTTCCAGCAAGCACTATAATATCATCTTTTTCAGCATTCTTAACCGCCCAGTAAATCGCCTTTCTGCGATCTGTTATACGAATATAAGGAGTGTTCTTTCCCTCAAGTCCCTTTAATATATCATCTATTATCAAATCAGGATCCTCGTTGCGGGGATTATCGCTTGTAACGATAAGAAAATCCGCATTGTCCGCCGCAGCCTGCGCCATAAGCGGACGCTTTTTTGCGTCTCGGTTTCCGCCGCAGCCAAACAGACATTTAACCTTTCCCTGCGCTCCGTGCCTTATAGCCTTAAGAACATTCTCAATAGCGTCAGGAGTATGGGCATAATCGCAAATCACCGTGAAATCCCGCCCTATAGGCACAATCTCCGCTCTTCCTCTTACGCCTTTCATAGAGTTAAGCTGTGCAATTACAGCTTTAGGTTCAAAGCCAAGCACCTTGCAAATTGCAATCACTGCAAGCGAATTGGAAACGTTAAACAGTCCTGGCATTGCAAATGTGACATTGCGCTTTTGTTTGCCGTCACAGAAAACATACTTTACTCCGTTAGACGCAAGCGTTATATCCTCAGCGTAAAAATCCGCAGGCTCTGAGTCAGAAAAGGTCTTTGTCGGTATAGCTATTTCCTCGATATATCTTCTCCCATATGGGTCGTCAAAATTTATAACCGCCATATCACAAATAGAGAACAGCAGCTTCTTTGCCTGATAATAGTTCTCCATACTGCCATGAACGTCCAAATGATCCTGCGTAAGATTGGTGAATGCGCCCACTCTAAAATAGCATGGTCCAAGACGCTTCTGCTCTAATCCCTGTGAAGAAACTTCCATAACTACATACTCACAGCCTGCATCAACCATCCTTCTCAAAAGCTCAAACAAATCATAAGGTTCAGGAGTAGTTCTTGCAGTAGGCTCAACCTCATCGCCGATTTCATTCTGACAAGTGCCGATAAGCCCTGATTTCTTGCCAAAAGCCGCAAGAGTCTTTTTAAGAGCGGTAGTTACTGTAGTCTTGCCGTTTGTGCCTGTAACGCCTATCATCTTAAGTCTGCGTTCAGGATTGCCAAACCAATTTGAGCACAAATACGGATACATTTCTCTTGTATCCTTAACAATTATTTGATTTTTAAGTCCTAAATCGCGCTCACAAAAGACAACCGCCGCTCCCCTTTTAACCATATCCTCAGCCGCGCTGTGTCCGTCAAAGCTCTTCCCCTTAATGCAGACAAACGCAAAGCCCTGCTTAATCGCCGTTCTGTTGTCAGAGGTGACACCGCTTATTTCAATATTTTCAATCCCCTGCAAATCTACTTGCAGTCCGTTCACCAATTCATACAGCTTCATTTAATCAATCCCTTTTATTTATTCGGATTCTTATGTCCATATTAACTACTGCGATGAAACCGTTGTCTGTTGGAAGGTAACAGTGATTGTCGTACCCACCGTCACAGTAGTGCCTGTAGCTTCATTCGCCTGCGCATATGCGTTATCCTCGTTTGCCGCCGAACCTTCCGCAGTCATGTTAAGACCATAACTCTGCAAAAGCTCTTTTGCAGCGTCCTTTGTAAGCCCCTCAACGCTCGGAACAGTCACCGTTTCCTCAGCAGTCGTATTGTCAGTATAAAGCACCACAGAGCCGCCTCGCTGAACGCTTGCTCCTGTAGGACTTTGACGCAAAACGGTATCTCCGTCGCCAATTACAGTAACCTCCAAATCAAGAGCTTCTATCGTTTCTGTTGCCTCCGTTACGTCCTGATAAACCACGTTAGGAACACTAACCTCAAGCTCTTCAAGCTCTTCATCGGTATATTCAGGGAATATGCCTAAATAAGGAAGTACATCAGAAAGAACCTCTGTGCAGACTGGTGCGGCTACTTTGCTTCCGTAGTAGTTATCACCCTGCGGATCATCAACCATAACAAGCATAATTACCTCTGGATCGTCCGCAGGCGCAAATGCGCAGTAGGAGCTGACATAAGTATTTCCAGTTGAATCAACGTCAATCTTCTGCGAGGTCCCCGACTTTCCGCCTATGCTGTAGCCCTGAATGTAGGCGTTTCCGCCTGTATTTGAAGAAACAACATTCTCTAAAATCTCTCTCATTTGTGCGCTTACATCTTCGGAAATAACCTGACGCTTAATCTCAGTCTGATAATCCTCAACAACATTTCCGTTGCTGTCGGTGATCTTGTCAACTATCTGAGGAGTCACAAGATAGCCTCCGTTAATTACCGCCGCATAAGCGCAAATCATCTGAATAGGAGTAACCTTATTGGTCTGTCCGAACGATTCGGACGCAAGCTCAACAAGTCCCATATTTTCAGGAGTGTAATAAATGCTGTTGGATTCTCCAGGCAAATCTATTCCAGTTTTCTCTGTAAATCCGAACGCTTCAAGATATTCATAAAACTTATCAATTCCCAGGCACTGACCTATCTGAACGAAAACAGGGTTGCAAGAGTTCGTCATAGCCTCCTGAAGATTCTGATAGCCGTGATCCGTACTCGCCCAGCAGTTGAAATCTCTGTCCTCTACATGAATAGAAGTTCCGCAGTTAAAGCGATCTTCAAGCGTAATAGCATTTTCCTCCAATGCCGCTGAACCTGTGATAACCTTAAATACAGAACCCGGATAATAAAGCTCTGAAATAGCCTTGTTTTTCCATTGCGTAGTCCAGGCGGTAAGCTGCTCGTCTGTATATTCCTGAGAATCACTGTCCAGAGCCGAAAGCATCGCAATAGTATCCTCATCTGTAATAACATTAGGCTCATTAGGATCATAGCTGTAATTTGTAGCCATAGCATAAATTTCGCCCGTATTCGGATTCATTATTATACCACAGGCACGCTCCGCAGGATCATTCTCTTCAACACATTCCGCAAGAGCCTTTTCAAGATAATACTGAATATTCACATCAATATTAAGATACAGCGAATCACCGTCCTGAGCGTCATAGCTCTGCTTGTATTTATACGGAATTTCCGTTCCGTATTTGTCCGAAGCGGTGATTATTCTGCCGTCAATTCCAGCCAAGTAATCCTCATAATAAGATTCTAAGCCGTATACTCCGTATCCATCGTAATCTGTATGCCCTATAACGTTTGCGGCAAGCGAACCCTGTGGATAAATACGCTCGGTAGTCGGGCTGCAGCGGATTCCGTCAACGTCAATCTCACTTAAAAAATTCTCGATTTTTTCCGCTGTAGTTTTTTCGACTTCCTCTTTCATTGTCACATATTGAGCATCTTTATCAGAAAAATCCTCAATTACATCCTCCTGCTCAAGCTCAAGCGTTTCAGCCATAAACTCCACAATCTGATTGTATGTTTCGTCTGAAGTCAGGCACTCGTCCAGCGCTTCCTGATACTGAGCAATGTCGGCAGCATCATTTTCATCAGCGATAAGCTCCTCATATTCCTCTATTGTTTCGTCCTTCTCATCAATATATTCCCACAGCATAGTGCAGTCGACATATACTGTATATATAGTTGCACTCTGCGCAAGCACCTCGCCTGTTGAATCGTAAATAGTTCCTCTTGAAGCTGAAACTGTCGTTGAGGTAAGCTGCTGCGAATTGGCAAGATCCTGCCATTTCTGGCTCTCAGTAACCGCTACCTTAAATATACAAACCACCGTATAGATAACCACAGCTATAATAACCAAGGTAATCCATAGGCGTATTCTTCTTTTCATTACAACGGTAGGTCTGTCAATCATTGATTTTTCCTTTCTTAAATATTCACAAAAAATCGATTCTTATTTTTAGACGGCAAGAAAGCTAAGCACATTTTTTTCTATGTTCTTAACTTTCTAGAGCGTGTTCAAAAGTTTTGCTGTACGAACGAGCCTTAATAATATTCTATTCGTCAAAGTCCGAGATATTCCAATGCGTTATCAAACCAAGCCTTTATTCTTACAAAAATATTGTCGTCCCCTTCAGACACAGTTTGAGCTGTCGTGCTTTGCTCAATCTCTACATATTCAATCTGCGACTTGTCAAGCTTCTGAAGTCCAAGCTCGTTTTCGGCATACTCCTCAACCTTTGTAAGCCCCGTCTTTTGAGCGAGCTCCGATTCAAGACTGATGTTGTCGTTGTTTAGCTCCGCAAGCTCGGTTTCAAGCTCTGAATTTTCCGAATATAGCTTTGAAAGCTCCGATTTTTCATATGTAATTGCTGAAAACAACACCAGCACCAAAAGTGCCGCTAAGACTACCTTTACATTGGCTATGCTCCTTCTGCGCTTGCTTGCGTTTCTGCTGCTTTTGATTCTGTTTGCGTATTCCTCTTCACGCTCGTCAAACATATTGTAGCTTTCATACTCGTATGCTAAATCTACATCTACTGCCATTGCTTTCAACCTCCTATTCTTAATAATCTAAAATCTTCTCCGCCGCCCTGAGCTTTGCACTTCGGCTTCTCGGATTAGTTTCAAGCTCTTCTTTGTCAGCCGTAAGGGGCTTTTTGTTTACAAGCCTTGCGTGTGGCTTATTCCCACACACACACTGCGGAAAATCAGGCGGGCAGGTACAGCCCTGAGTGAATTTAGCAAGCCTCTGCTTTACCATTCTGTCCTCAAGCGAATGAAAGGTGATCACTGCCAGTCTGCCGCCTATGTTCAGCAAATCAAAGGCTTCATCAAGTGCTCTGTCAAGCTGACCAAGCTCATCATTCACCGCTATCCTGATTGCCTGAAAGGTCTTTCTGCATGGATTCTTCTGATTTCTGTATTTTGCAGGCACAGCATCCTTAACTATCTGCGCAAGCTCAAGCGTTGTTTCAATAGGTTTTTCCTCTCTGAATCTGACAATCGCTCTTGCTATAACAGGCGCATATTTTTCTTCGCCGTATTTATAAAGTATACCCTTAAGCATATTCTCAGAGTACTCATTAACTAAATCTCTAGCACTCGTCCCCTCCATGCTCATTCTCATATCAAGCGGAGCATCCGTGTGGTAGGAAAAGCCGCGCTGTGGATCGTCAAGCTGGTGAGATGAAACCCCTATATCCAAAAGCACGCCGTCAACCCTTTTAATTCCAAGCTCATAAAGCACCTGCCGCATATCTGCAAATTCAGCCTTTACAACCTGTGCAGGCAATCCTTTAAGCCGCTTTGAAGCAGCCTCTACAGCCTGAGTGTCGCGGTCAAGAGCTATAAGTCTGCCACCATGAGTCAAATCAAGTCTTTTTGCAATCTCATAGGAATGTCCGCCGCCGCCTGCCGTGCCGTCAACATACACGCCGTTAGGCTTAATATCAAGTGCGGCTATCGTCTGTTCAAGCAGCACGGGAATATGACTAAAATCCGCCATCAGAAGTTTGAACCCTCCAGTGCTTTCATAAAGTCCTCATCGGAAACGCTGTCGTTTAACTCATTCCATCTTTCAGGATTCCAGATTTCACAGTGGTCGGAGACGCCGATTACAGCCGCTTCATTTTCCAGTCCTGCCAACTCTCTGAGCCTTGCGGGAATAAGTATTCTGCCCTGCTTGTCCGCTTCAACATCAGTCGCATTCGCCATAAAGCTGCGCTGCAACGTCAGTGCAGTCGCCATCGGGAGCGAATTAAGCTTCTCAGCCTTTTCAGCAAAAGCCTCAAGCGAATATACAAAAATGCAGCCGCCAACGCCCTTTGTCAGCGTAAAGCTGTCGCCCAAAAGCTCGCGCAGCTTTGACGGAAATACCATTCTGCCCTTTGCATCCACTGTCTGCGTATGCGTTCCTTTATACATTGCGCCCTGCATTTTGCTCGCCTCCTTGCTGTTTTTGGCAGTTTTGTGTAAAAAGCTAGGGAAGAATCACCACTTTTTCGCACATTTCACCCCTGCAATTTAATTATACACCAACTAAATCAAAATTGCAACAGTAAAATATACCAAATTTTCAGCTCCAAAGTGAAAAATTTTGGACAGAAAGCCCTGCAAAGCGCAGTATTTCTTGAAAATCGGTTACAAATCTCAAACTTTCGTTACCAATTTGTAATTTGTAAATTATTAGTTAATTGGTCTAGGAAATTCTGAATTTTGCTAGTTATCCTATTTTCTATTTCTATTATACCACAAGATATTGTGTTAGTCAACTGCGGCAAAAAAGCAAATATAGACTGCCACAAGTTCAAAAAATTGTACCGTACTTTTAAAAGTGTGCTTTACTCGGTGACAAATTGGTTACAAACTTCTCTTTTATCAAGACGCACAAGCTGACGGATTTTATTTCTGAAATTTTTATAAATTTTCTGTTTCAAAATCGCAGAATAAAACAAAAAACGACTCCATTTAAAGAGCCGCCTTTTAAAAAAGCAGGTTTACAATTACTAAATTTCCGCTTTATTCCTTAATCTTTCCCTCAAGCTCAGCCAGATTAGCCGCCATTCTAAGCTGACCATCCAGAATCCTATATGCCGCCTGTTCGCCGTCAGTAGCGCACAGGCAGTTATAAATAACGCAGGTCTGTGTGCTGACGCTCTGCACTAAACTACGAGCCGAAGCGACAAGTGAAGCATTATTATTTTCCATCTCAGTTATCCTCTCCAAGCAAATCTGAAATCACAGACGAATGATTAGCCGCCGAAGCGGACAGCTTTTGAAATTCATCCTGCACAAGCGGCGAGGAGGACTGCTTCGCATATCGTTCAAAGCACAGCGCAAGCTCCTGCGATGAACGTTCAAGGCACTTAAGCTGAAAAACCATCTGCTCTGAATATTTTTCCTCCGACAAAATAATCACCTCTAAAATATTTTGCCGCATAAATCAGAAAATATTCAGTCCTTTTATTTTAAGCTTTGAGTTCTGCAAATTGACGCAACATAAACCTTTTCAGCACCCATCTCCTTAATCAGCTGCGAGCAGATGTCCACAGTTGAGCCTGTTGTTACAATATCATCGCACAACAGCACATTTTTTCCTTTAAGCGAGCGGCTTTTATCCTTAATAAAGTAGGTATTCTCAGCCGCTTTATAACGTTCTCCGCCTGAAAGCTCATGCTGTGCCTTTTTGCTTTTGTCATGCCCTAAAATCGAAAAATCGCAGTCAGCCTCAAGCCTTTTGCCCATTGCGTCGGCGAAAATTTCCGCTTGATTGTAGCCTCTTGAAAGCCGCTTGCTTTTGTGAATCGGAACAGCGGTAATTATGTCAATATCAAATATTTCGTCCGATTCAAGCTTAAGCACAAGCCGCTCCGCCGCAAAATCGGCAAAATGTACAGCACCATGATTTTTCAGCGAAAGCACGGCGTTTTTAGCCGTACCCTCATATTTAAACACCGCATTTGCGTAATCGTAGGAGCGCATTTTTTCATTTACCTTGTCAGGAAAAAGCTCATACCATGGCAAGTCGTCCAGATACTCTATTTTTCTTTCACATTCATTGCAAAAAAGCTCATTCCAAGCTACCACCCTTCCACAGCCCGGGCAGCGGTTAGGAAAAAGAATATCAATGAAAAAATCAAAGGATAGAAATGTCGGTTTCAAGCTCCTCACCGCTTTCCTGTTCATTAAGCATATTTTTCAGGCAGGTATATCGCAGCACTCGCCTGTCGTTATCTATCATAAAATTAACTCTCTTATCCTGCCCGACAATTACCAGCAGCTTTCTCGCACGGGTTACTGCCGTATAGAGCAAATTTCTGTAATAGAGCTTATCATAGCCTCCAAACACGGCAAGAATCACCGCATCGTACTCGCTTCCCTGACTTTTATGCACGGTAATCGCATAGGCAAGTGAGAGATTATCCAGCATATCCGCAGTGTAAACCGCCGTTCTGCCGTCAAAATCTATCGTAAGCTGTCTTAAAATTTTATTGCAGGAGGTAATACGTCCTATATCGCCGTTGAAAATTCCCGTGCCGCTTTCGCTTTTTTTGCCGCTTATACTATGCCTTTTCCAGATAATATCATAATCATTTTTTGTCTGCATAACCTTATCGCCTGTACGGTAGGTGAAAAGCGGCGTCTTTATCTCGCTCTTTGACTTTGCAGGCGGATTAAGCTGCTGCTGCAAAATTTTGTTAAGCTCCACCGTTCCCGCAGGTCCCTGCCTTGTAGGTGACATAACCTGTATATCGTCAAACGGAGAATATCCGTATGCGTTCGGAAGCCTTGTTTTGCACAGCTCGGCTATAAGCTTCTGCAAGCCGCTGAAGTCCAACCGCTGCATAAAGAAAAAGTCATTATCCCTTTGAGCCAGATCTATATGCTCGCCCTTTACAATTTTATGAGCGTTCATAACTATAGAGCTTTGTCTTGACTGTCTGAAAATTTCGGTAAGCTTAACCACCGGCATAACGCCGCTGTCCATTATATCCTTTAAAACGTTGCCTGCTCCCACGCTTGGCAGCTGGTCGGAATCCCCCACAAGCACAAGCTTGCAGGTAAGCTTAATCGCACGCAGCACCGCTTCAAAGAGCAGCGTATCCACCATCGACATCTCATCTATAATAAGCGCATCACACTCAAGCATATTCTCCTCGTTATGTACAAAGCTCATGACTCCGTTATCGGCAGGCTTCACCTCAAGCAAGCGATGAATAGTCTTTGCTTCACAGCCTGTAACCTCACTGAGCCGCTTTGCAGCTCTGCCTGTCGGAGCCGCCACCATAACCGTCATGCTCTGCTGCTTGTATGCGTCTATAATAGCGTTAAGCGTGGTTGTTTTACCCGTGCCCGGACCGCCCGTAATAATCAAAAAACCATAGGAAAGCGACAAATTTATAGCTTCTCTCTGACGCTCGTCATATTCTATACCGTTTGATTTCTCCGCCGTATTTATTATCTGTGAAAAATCAATCTTGTTATCATAGGAGCATTCCTTCATCATGAGCAGGCGGCGCGAAATATAATCCTCCGCACGAAAAAAATCTGCAAGCATTATAAATTTGCGTCCGTTTTTCAAATAGCAGTAGAGATTCTGATCCTCAAGCTCGTCAGATACAGTTTTATCAAACAGCCACTCGTCAATCTGTAAAAAATCAAGCGCAATGCTCTGAAGCTTGTCCATCGGCAGGCAGGTATGACCCGACTGGGCGTTTTGCCGCAAAATATAGCTTATCCCCGCTCGAATACGGTGCTCGCTTTCCTTTGAAATTTCAAAATCCTGCGCCATATCGTCAGCCTTTGTAAAAGCCACGTCAAGCGGCGGCGCACAAAGCAGATACGGATTGGAATGAAGCACCTCATCGCTGTGCTCCCCCCACTTTTTAAAGGCTGAAATCGCTGTGGACATCGGTATACCATAGCCTGAAAGAAATGAAATCAGCGTGCGAACCGCAAAATTTTTCCTGAACTGTACAGACATTTTCTCCGCTTTATCGTGAGTGATACCGCTTACCTCGCACAGTTTTTCAGGCTCATTCTCCAAAATTTCAAACGTCTGCTCGCCGAATTTCTCCACTATTCTCCCCGCTGTTGTAGGTCCTATTCCCTTGACTATACCGCTTGAGAGATAGCGTTCTATAGCGTCTGCGCTCTTTGGCAGGCTATGCTCGCAAAGCTCGCATTTAAACTGCTCGCCGAACTTTTGATGAACCACGAAGCTGCCTGTGCAGGTCAGCTCCTCGCCCTCCTCGACAGCACCCATTTCGCCCACTGCGCAGACCAAATCATCGTCATATTTTAACATAACCACAGCAAAGCCCGTATCATCGTTTTTATAGACTACACTGTCAACCTCGCCGCGTATTCTCTCCATCTCTGCGCCTTCCATCACACATCTCCCTTAACTGTCCATATTTTTGTACTATTTAAAAAATTCTTGTTCTATAACTGTACATATTTTTGTACTATTTAGAAGCTTCCTGTACTATCTAACTGTCCTAATTTTCGTACTCTTTGTAATTTCTCTTAAGAAAATCCGCCAGCGCGCTGATATGCACCGAATAAACGTTTTGATATTCCTGTTCAAGGCGTCTTGCGGCATAGGCATTTGCCGACGGCTGCATAATTACAAGCACTATATCCTTAGCGCACATAGGGTCTGCAAAAGTCTCCTCCCAATAGCACGCCTTTACTCTTTGCTCAAAATCCTCGTCCCCACTGATAACGGGGATAAGCAAAACTGCGTGTCTGCATTTATTGTTTTTAAGCTTAAAATGCCTATACGAAAGCAAAGCAGCCGTAACTAAAGCTATCAGTGAAAGCGTAACCCATGCGCCCATTTTTATCACCACCATAATCCATACTATGCCTAAAGCTGGGATCAGGTGAATCGAACGTTTATTTCTTTCCCTATTTTTATTATAACACATTTTTTTTGCCCTGTCAACTTTTCAGGTGCAAAAAAAACAGCCGCATTTTTTCAAATGCGACTGCGTGAAATTTAAATCAATTGTTAGCTTTCTTTGCTGCAATATCTGCAAGAGCGTCCTTTCTCGAAAGGCTTATCTTGCCCTGAGAATCTATGTCCATTACCTTGACTACAATCTCATCGCCCATTGAAACAACGTCCTCTACCTTTTCAACTCTCGACTTGTCAAGCTTTGAGATGTGAACCAGACCGTCCTTTCCAGGAGCAATTTCAACAAATGCGCCGAAGCTCTTTATCGACACTACCTTGCCTTTGTAAATTGCGCCGACTTCAGGGTCGCTTACAATAGTATTGATTATAGAAATCGCCTGATTTGCCTTGTCAAGGTCAAGACCTGATACAAATACGTTTCCGTCCTCAGTGATGTCAATCTTAACCTCGCACTCTGCGGAGATTTTCTGAATAACCTTTCCGCCCGTGCCGATAACGTCGCGGATCTTATCAACAGGAACCTTAGTGGTAAGCATCTTAGGCGCCCACTTGTTGACTGTAGGACGAACCTTGGGAATTGCCTTGAGCATAATCTCGTCAAGTATATAGTCGCGAGCCTTATGCGTTTTTGCGAACGCTTCCTTTATTATATCGTAGGTAAGGCCGTCTACCTTAATATCAACCTGAATGGCGGTAATTCCATTCTTTGTTCCGCCAACCTTAAAGTCCATATCGCCGTAAAAATCCTCAAGCCCCTGAATGTCAACCATAGTCATCCACTCGCCGTTTTCCTTGGTGATAAGTCCGCAGGAAATTCCAGCTACAGGCTCTTTTATCGGCACGCCAGCATCCATAAGCGCAAGCGTTGAACCGCAGATTGAACCCTGAGAGGTTGAACCGTTTGACGAAAGCACCTCTGACACCATTCTTATAGCATAAGGGAAATCCTCAACAAACGGGATTACAGGCACAAGCGCCTTTTCAGCTAAAGCTCCGTGACCAATTTCACGGCGTCCCGGTCCTCTTGACGGCTTTGTTTCGCCTACCGAATAGCTCGGGAAATTGTAGTGATGAATGTACCTCTTTGAGGTTTCCTCATCTATTCCGTCAAGCTTCTGCGCATCACTTACCGGACCTAATGTGCAAACTGTAAGCACCTGAGTCTGCCCTCTTGTGAAAAGTCCTGAGCCGTGAACTCTCGGCAGCAAGCCTACCTCTGCGGCAAGCGGACGAATCTCGTCAATCCCTCTGCCGTCAACGCGCTTGCCCTCGTAAAGCCAGTTGCGGACAATCTTCTTTTGCAGCTTGTAAAGCACCTCGTCAAGCATAGCCTCCTGCTCGGGATAGCTCTCGTCATACTTTTCATGCACTACGTTTATAATCGGCTGAAGTCTTGCATCACGGACGTTCTTGTCGTCGGTATCAAGAGCCGCCTTTACGTCCTCGCCGACCATAGCTTCAATTTCATCAAACAAGTCGTGGTCAATTTCCATCGACTGAAATTCAAACTTCGGCTTGCCGATCTGCGCCTTAATATCGTTGATAAATTCAACCATCTTCTTTATCTCGGTATGTCCTGCTATAATAGCCTCAAGCATCAGGTCGTCAGGCACCTCGTCCGCTCCTGCCTCTATCATAACTATCTTTTCCATAGAGCCTGCAACGGTAAGATTCAGACGGTTGTTTTCTCTCTGCTCAAGAGTAGGATTAAGCACAATTTCTCCGTCAACTAGTCCTACACTGATTCCCGCAATAGGTCCGTTCCACGGAATATCGGAAATTGAAATAGCGATTGAAGCCGCACACATTCCTGCAATTTCAGGCGAGCAGTCGGGATCAACCGACATAACCGTCATAACCACTGAAACATCGTTGCGCATATCCTTCGGGAAAAGCGGACGAATCGGGCGGTCTACCATACGCGAAGCCAAAATAGCCTTGTCAGTAGGCTTGCCCTCGCGCTTTGTAAACGAGCCTGGAATTTTGCCTACCGAGTAGAGCTTCTCCTCAAAGTCTACCGACAGCGGAAAGAAGTCAATTCCGTCACGGGGCTTTGCGGAAGCCGTTACATTTGCCATTACCACCGTTTCGCCGTAGCGTACCCAGCAGGAGCCGTTGGAAAGCCCGCAGGTCTTTCCTGTTTCAACAACAAAGGGTCTGCCTGCATAGGTGGTTTCAAATTTTCTGTAGTTTTCAAACATTGTTCTGAACCATTCCTTTCAATATTTTCTCGGAAACGGTGAACCATTGTTTAGCATTAAGCACAGCCAAAACGTATTATTTTTAACTCTGCTTAATGCTAATTCACGTTCACCGTTGCCTTTAATTTACACCATAAAAACACGCAAAGGCAGAAGCGCATTTTCGCTCTGCCTGCATGAAAACATAAATTACTTACGAATACCGAGCTTTTCGATAGTGGCTCTGTATCTTTCAATATCCTTTGATTTGAGATAGCTCAGCAAGCGTCTTCTTTTACCTACCATTTTCAGAAGTCCTCTTCTTGAATGATGGTCGTTCTTGTGAACCTTCAGATGCTCTGTCAGATCGTTAATTCTCTTTGTGAGAATAGCAATCTGAACCTCTGGCGAACCAGTATCGGTTTCGTGAAGCTTATTAGCTTCGATAACAGCTGTTTTTTCTTCTTTTCTTAACATGGTTTGTACCTCTTTCAATTGATTTCCTGCAAGGAAGTGTATGGCAGGTAGCTTTCTCCTTTGGAGCGTCTGGCAAACTGCTCAAAGCCGTTTTGCCGTCCCACAGACTGCCTTGCGGATATGTTTTGTCACACGGACAGCTAATTTGTCACACGGACACTTAATCATTATACACTAAGATTGTCAGTATGTAAATAGACTTTACAAAAAATTTACAAAATTCCGTTCTGCTGCTTTGCCGCTGTAAGCGTATTTCTCATAAGCATAGCTATTGTCATAGGTCCTACGCCGCCTGGAACGGGTGTTATATACGAAGCCTTGTCCTTGCAGTCGTCAAAATCCACATCGCCGCAAAGCTTGCCGTTTTCATCTCTGTTCATGCCGACATCTATTATAACTGCGCCGTCCTTGACATATTCAGATGTAATCATTTTAGCTCTGCCAACTGCGGAAACCAAAATATCCGCACGTCTGCAAACCGCTTTTAAATCCTTTGTTTTTGAGTGGCACATTGTTACAGTACCGCTCTCGTGCAGCAGCAGCATGGACATAGGCTTTCCTACAATATTGCTTCTTCCGACAACAACGCACTCCTTGCCGCTGACTTCAATCCCTGTCGAGTGTATAAGCTCCATAACTCCGGCAGGCGTGCAGGGTAAAAAGCTGTATTCGCCAATCATAATTTTGCCGACATTTATGGGATGAAAAGCGTCGACGTCCTTATCCGCACGAATGTTATTTATTATAGTCTTGTCGTTAAGGTGTTCAGGGAGCGGCAGCTGAACCAAAATGCCGTTGACTTTCGGATCGTTATTTAACTTATCAACAAGCTCAAGAAGCTGCTCCTCTGTTGTATCCTCGCCTAAAGCGTACTCATAGGAATTAAATCCCACCTTTTCGCAGGCAAGCCGTTTATTTCTTACATACACCTTTGACGCAGGGTCTTCTCCCACAATAACAACTGCAAGTCCGACCTCTACGCCCTGCTCCTTAAGCTGTGCCGTTTCTTCAGCGATTTTCGCCTTTACATCATTGGAAATCTGTTTGCCGTCAATTATTTTTCCCATCGTTTTCTCTCCTTTCAATCCTTTTCTGTATCGTCCTCTGAAGCTTCTTCAGACTTCTCACTTTTTTCTTCAGCTTCCTCTTCCTCAACCGAATCCTCCGATTTAGCGTCCTCATCGCTTTCTTCCTCGTCCTCATCGCCGAGAATTGACTGATAATCGTCCTCTACAGGCTCATCGCTCTCGAAAACCTTTCCTCCGAACTTTTCAGCATACTCGTTCTTAAGGCGCACAAGCTCGTCCTTTTCGCCGCTCTTCTTTGCCTCTTTAATCTGCTTCTTAAGCTCCTTCTTCTGCGAAGCCGTTTCAGCCGCCTGCTTTTTAGCGTTCTCCTTAGCTGTCTTTCCGAATTTCTCGTCAAATTCCTTTTCAAGCTCCGCAAAGCTCTCTCCGCTCTTCTTAGCCTCAGCAATCTTCTTTTTAAGCTCTTTCTTAGCTCTCTCATTCTCCTCATAACCCTCAAGTGCAGCAAGCTGACGCTTTGAAAGCTCGGTCTGATAGAAAAATCTGTAGTTGCTTCTCTTTGTCATGCTTCTGAAAACAATAATCAAAATTATAGACGCCAGCACGCAGGTTCCTGCAACAAGCTGTGAAACCTTTATGTTAGCAATGTAAAGTGAGTCGGTTCTGGTAGCCTCGATAAAGAAGCGTCCGAAGCCGTAAAGTCCAATGTACATCAAGAAAACCTCGCCGTCAAACTTGCGGTGCTTCATATAGAAATGAAGTATTACAAAGCAGACTGCGCACCACAGTGATTCGTACAAAAAGCAGGGATGAACGGGCGCATAGGAGGATACAGCTCCGCCTAAATCATCATAATGCTCCGCTATATAGCTCATAGTGGTCGAGCTCATCATTCCCCACGGCAAATCGGTGTTTGAGCCGAACGCCTCCTGATTTACAAAGTTACCCCATCTGCCTATGCACTGCCCTATCAGGAAACAGGGTGCCGCAACGTCAAGCAGTGCTGTAAGCTTTAGTCCTCGCAGCTTTGCAACTATTCCGCCGACTAAAATCGCACCGATAATGCCGCCGTAAATCGCAAGTCCGCCGTCGCGGTAATCAAGAAATTCGCTGAACGTTACCTCATCGTTAAACGCAATGTAATACGCTCTCGCACCGATAATCGCACCGATAAAGCCGCATATTACAGCGTCTGTCGCCCTGTCAGGGTCGATTCCTAACGGCTTCATTTTTTTGTAGCCGTAAATCATAGCTACCAAAATACCGACTGCGATTAAAAATCCATACCAGTAGATTTTAAAATCCGTTCCTGGAATTGTAAACATCACGCGGTCAATCGTTATGCCGTTGTTAAAAATGTTGTCGGAGCTTCCGAAGTTGGGGAAATACACCTTGTCGGGATTAGACTTGATTGTGTCCTGCATTTCCTCGCTTACATCCGTCGCAAGCTTCATAAGTGAATAGGTCATTGGATTTCCGTCCTTTCAGTTAAGCGGCTCAAAACCGCTGCCGTTATCTTAATATAGAAATTGTCGTTCTGCCCTCGCCGAAAAGCTCATTCAGAGCATTCGTCACGTCCTCAAACGTCACAGTCGCTATGCAGCGCTCGTTTTCATAAGCGTCCATGCCGTGAAAATAATAGCTAAGCATATTTCTCGCACGGCTTTCAGGGTGATTGCCACTTCTCATCGCAGAGCCAAACTCCGCTCGCTTTATAAGCTCAAACGTTTCACGATCAAGCCCATCTGTCCTTGCCTGCTCAATTGCTTTTTTTATTTGTTCACAAACTCTTTCAGGCTCGCTTGATTCACCTGAAATAATCAATGAAAAGAAGCCTCTGCCGTCAAAAACCTCCGTTTCAAGCTCGTCATTTATAAGTCCCTCATCGTTTAGGCACTTAAAAAGAGGCGACATTCTCCCTGCAAGCATAGCTAAAAGTATACTCGCTTCAACCTCTCTTTTAAGCAAAACATCATCTGAATAAGCTTTGCACTTAAACCCGATTGAAAAAATAGGCACTCCAACGCCGAAGCTCTCCTCGATTTTTTCCTGCGCTACATTAAGCGGCTCGTCTGGGAAGCTAACCTCTAATTTCTTGTCCTCACACGGCTTAAGATATTCATCGCATATCCCTATAATCTCGTCAACATCAATATTTCCCGCAACGGAGAGTGCCATATTGTGGAGATTATAAAATGCGCCGTAGCATTTATACAAAAGCTCAGGAGTGATTTTTTCAATGGTTTCCTGCGTCCCCGCAATGTCAATCCTGACGGAGTGATTATGATACATAGCCTCCAAAAGCTTAAAGAACACCCGCCGCTTTGGAATATCCATCGTCATCTGTATTTCCTGACCGATAATCCCACGCTCCTTATCTACATTTTCCTGCGTAAAATACGGCTTTTGCACAAAGTCGAGCAGAATTTTAAGCGATTCGGCATAGTTTTCCGTGCATGAAAAGAGGTAGGTAGTGTCCTCAAAGCCCGTCATAGCGTTTCCGTCAGCGCCCGTCTGAGCGTACTGCTCAAAAACGCTGCTGTCCTCATTTTCAAAAAGCTTATGCTCCAGATAATGCGCTATTCCATCGGGAACGGTTATAAAAACCTCGTCGTCAGCGGTTTTAAAACAGTTATCAATAGAACCGTAATTTGCCGCAAACATAGCCGTTGTCTGTACAAAGCCCTCCATCGGCGCAAGCAAAAGCTTAAGTCCCGACTTGTGAGAAATTTCATAATAGCTCTCGCCCGTCCGCTCGTTTTTTATCTCCCTGCGAATAGTGTCACTCATTTATCTCACCATCCTTTTCAAGCGGCAAAAGAGTGAAAACCGTGTCAAGCTCAAAGCCGTTAGCCGCTTCAACCACCTGCTCTCTCGTAACGCCGCTGATAATATCAGCCATATCGTTTGGCGAAAGAGTATCTCCCAGAGCAAAGCGTGTAAAATACCACGAGCTTAATTCGTCCACAGCGTCATAGATCGTTCTGTAGGAATCTATAATGCTCCGCTTTGTATTTTCAAGATCTGAATCTGTGAAATTTCCCTTTTTAAGCTCCTCAAGCTGACAAACAATTTCGTCAGCCGCTTTTTTCTCATTTCCCTGTGCTACTCCGCTTGCTACAGCCATAGCGCTCTTCGCCTCTACCATCGCCGACTGGCAGTAATAACAAAGTGAAAGCTTTTCTCGCACGTTTGTAAACAGCTTTGAAAAAGGCGTACCGCCAAACAGTGCGCAGGCGACCTGCTCCGCCGCCAGATTTTCACCCTTGGTTTTATAGTACATAAAAAGCTTTGACTGCGCCTGCTCTATACTTTCCGTTACCGTCACAGGCTTGTCCTTATGCGCAGACGGAGCCGCAAGAGAATTTAAATCCTTTCCTTTAAAATCACGCTGTCCTGCAAGCTTAACAAAGCGTTCAGCCACAAGCTGCTGCGCTTCGGTATTTCTTCCGCTGCCGCAAAAGGTTATGCTTATAAAAGCCTCATCAAGCATTTTCTGATAGCTTTCAACAAGCTGCTCATTTGTAAGTGCCTGAGCATTTTCAAGCGTTCCTAAAAGCGAAACCGCCGCAGGCTCTCCGACAAACGCAAGCTCTCTCGCACGCCTTGCCGCATAAGCCTGACGATTGTCCGCAGAGCTTTTTATTCTGTCGATAAGCTCGCGCTTTTTCGATTCAAACACACTCTCGTTAAAATTCCCATTCTTTATATCAGGCTCAAAAATGCAGTCAAGCAAAAGCTGTGCGCAGTCCTTAGTCACTCCCTCGCCGTCAATTGTACAGCGGTCGTCAATTCCGTAAACTGAAAGTCCGACGTCAAGCGTATCTCCCATTCTGTAGGAAATCGACGAAAGCGACGCTCCGTAAAGCTGCGCCTGCCTGCGAGCAAGAAGCGCCTTATCAGGATACTTAGCATTTGTTTCAGCAAGCATAGAAATCATAGCCGTAAACGACTGCGCCGTTTGTTCATTAAGTTCAAGCAAAAAGCGCACAACTATAGATTCCGTGCTGAATTTATCGTCCTTTATATGAGTAATAAGCAGCCCTTTTTCCAAACGTTCCTCGCTCATTTCAAACGCCATATAATTTTCCACTTCCCTTTAATAGAATAAGCAACATAAATCTATTATATCACACAGCCCGACTTTTTTCCATACTTTTCACAAGAATTTCATTATGATAAGCTGTTATTTTTCATAAATTTTACGCTGTGTTCTCCGACTATGCTTTGAAGTGCTTCTATAAGCTCACGGCAGATTTTAACCCTTGGCGCAGCTTTAACAGTGATCGAACAATTCCTGTCAGAAAGATAAATTACAAGCTTAACGCCGCTTTCATCGCTAAACCTTGCCGCCGTACTCTTGATTTTTTCAAGTGCTTCTTTGTCATAAGAAGCGGCTCTGACGCAAAGATTTCGCTTTTTGCAGCTTTCAATAAACTCATCGCCCGATTGAATATACTGCGCTATAAGCTTAACGCTGTCGTCCTTTGTCGAGAGCTTTCCAGCAATATACACCACAGAACCATTTTCTATCAGTGTGCCTGATTCGGTGTATACACTCGGAAAGGCTATAAATTCACATATTCCAGTCTTGTCCTCACCCTGCGCAAAGCACATCATTTCTCCCGACTTTGTTTTGTAAGGACGCTTGTTTATGATTCTTACAAGCACAGAAGCAGGCTCGTCATTTTTAAATTTCGCAGTCGTTTCATTATCTACAAGCAGAAGTGCTTCAATGCAGTCTGCCGCTTCCGCAAACGGCTGATAATCGTCAAGAGGATGCCCTGAAAGGTACATTCCCGTAACCTCGTACTCGTATTCTAACAACCTCTGATGAGTATATTCAGGGAGCGGTAAAATCCCATCGTCCTTATCCTCTGCCACGCCTTTGTCAATCGTAAAAAAGTCAAGCTGTCCCGCAACGTTATCTCTTGCGTTAAACTGCGCCTGCTTTAGTGCCGTATCAAGCGAGCCAAGCATTTCGTGCCGATTGTTAGGAAAACTGTCAAGAGCACCGCTTTTTATCAGAGCTTCTCCGTTCTTTTGAGTAAGTCCTGAATCAATCAGGCGTGAGCAAAAATCCCTTAGAGTTTTGAAATCTCCGTTAATCTCACGTTCTTTCTCAAGTGCAGCTATAAACGCTTCTCCCATACCCTTTACAGCCAAAAGCGCAAAGCGTATTCCATCAGCCTCCGCTTTAAATTCGCCGCAGCTTTTGTTTATATCAAGCGGCAGCATTTTAAGTCCGCTGTGCTTTACATCGTTAATATAATCATAAAGCTTGTGCGGCTTTTCATACACCGTCATAGTCATAAGCGAAGCCATATACTGTTTGTAATAATGGCACTTAAGATAAGCCGTCTGAAATGAAATATTCGCATACGCCGCCGCATGGGATTTGTTAAATGCATAGGAGGCAAATGACGACATCTCGTCAAATATTTCGTTCGCCGTCCTCTCGTCAACTCCATTAGCGACCGCTCCGCAGCACTCGTTGTCACCGTAAATAAAAACTCTGCGCTCTCTTTCAAGCACATCATGCTTTCTTTTAGCCATAGCTCTGCGCACAATATCCGCTCTGCCAAAAGAATACCCTGCAAGCTCCCTGAAAATCTGCATAACCTGCTCCTGATAGACAATACAGCCGTAAGTAACCTCAAGAATATTCTTAAGCTTCGGATGCTTGTAGGTCACAAGCGATTTATTGTGACGATTTCTTATATACGTTGGAATTGAATCCATAGGTCCGGGACGGTAGAGCGAGATAACCGCCACTAAATCCTCTATATTTTCAGGTCTTAAGCGCATGATAGTAGAGGTCATACCTGCGCTCTCAAACTGGAAAACCCCCTGCGTTCTTCCGTTTGTCAGCATTTCATAGGTTTCCTTGTCCTCAATATCAATATCCGAAAGCGAAAAGCTTGGATTTTCCTTTTGTATCTGCTTAACACAGCTGTCGATCACAGTTAAATTGCTCACTCCGAGAAAGTCCATTTTAAGAAGTCCAAGCCTCTCAAGCACCGTCATAGTAAACTGCGTTGAAATTGTGCCGTCACGAGAATAAAGCGGCACATACTCCACCACTGGGTCTTTGGTGATAACCACTCCCGCCGCATGAGTTCCTGCGTTTCTCGGCAGATTTTCTATCCTCTTTGCCGTATCGATAAGTCTGCGCATCTGCTCGTCTGAATTGTACAGCTTTCTGAACTCCGGCACACGCTCTATAGCTTCGTTTAGCGTCATTCCTCTTACCACCGCTCTTGCGGCAATGTCGCCTGTCTTGTACGGCAATCCCATCACTCTTGCACAGTCACGGATAGCCTGCTTTGCTCCTAATGTTCCAAACGTGATAATCTGCGCTACATGGTCAGAGCCATAGCGTGAGACTACATAATCAATAACCCTCTGCCTCTTCATCGTGCAAAAATCAATGTCGAAATCAGGCATAGACACACGCTCAGGATTTAAAAATCTCTCAAAGATAAGCTGATACCTAAGAGGATCTATATCGGTAATTTCTATACAGTAAGCAACAAGGCTTCCTACTCCTGAACCTCTGCCGCAGCCTACAGGAATGTCATGAGTTTTGGCATAATGAACAAAATCCCACACTATCAGAAAATAATCGACATATCCCATCTGTGAAATAACGCTTAGCTCATATTCCACACGTTCAAGAGCCTCATCACTAGGTTCTCCGAAGCGTTTTTTTAAGCCGTCATAGGTCATATCTCTTAAAAATTTCTCGTTATTTTCAACTCCGTCAAGCTTGAAAAAGGGAAGCTTTGTAACTCCGAATTCAAACGTCACATTGCACTGTCTAGCAATTTTAACTGTATTTTCAACCGCCTGCGGACAGCCTAAAAAAAGCCGCTCCATTTCCTCGGTCGAGCGAAGATAAAAATCATTCGACGGCAGTTCAAGCCTGTTTTCATCATCAAGCGTTTTGCCTGTATTTATGCACATCAGAAGCTTTTGAGCGAAAGAATCTTCAGGCTCGATATAATGCACGTCGTTTGTAGCGCAAAGCTCAATCCCCGTATCCGCCGAAAGCCTTATAAGCTTAGAAAACACAGCCCTTTGCTCGTCAAAATCATGGCTCATTATTTCAAGATAATAGTCCTCTCCGAAAAGAGCCTGATACCTTTGCGCCGTTTGTTTAGCACCGCTGTAATTGCCATCGCTTAAATTCCTCGAAACCTCGCCTGCAAGACAGCCTGAGAGGCAGATAAGACCCTCGTGATATTTCTCAAGCAGTGAAAAATCTATTCTCGGGTGACGGTAAAAGCCCTCCGTGTAGCCTAGCGACACAAGCTTTGAAAGATTCCTGTAGCCGACATTATCCTTACAGAGCAAAATCAAGTGATAAGGCTTGTCGGTCGGAAGCTTGTCATGCCTTGAGCCTGAAGCCACATATAACTCACAGCCTATTATCGGCTTGACGCCCTCCTTTTTGCAAGCGTTATAAAACTCCACTGCCGCAAAAAGATTCCCGTGATCCGTCACAGCGCAGGCGCTCTGCCCTGACTCGCTCACTGCCTTTGCAAGCTCGTTTACACGGCAGGCACCGTCAAGCAGCGAATATTCGCTGTGAACATGAAGATGAACAAATCCCACTTGATTTCACCTCTCTTTCCGCTTAAAGCCTTACTATTTTTCTTCCTCTCTGATTTTCTGCGCAAGCTGCGATATTTTTTTCAGCCTGTGACTGACTCCTGAACGTGAAATAGGCGGCGTGTGAATTTCTCCCAGCTCGCTTAAGTTAAGGTCTGGATTCTCACGCCTTAGCCTTGCCGTCTGAACAAGCTCATCTGAAAGCGCTTCAAGACCGCCGTTTTTTTCGATAAGCTCTATATCCTCAATCTGCCGCCGCGCCGCTCTCACTGATTTCTCTATATTCGCATTTACGCAGTTTACCTCGCGGTTTACCTTGTTTCTCATATCCTTGTAAATTTTGACGTTCATAAAATCAAACGAAGAGGAGGTCGCTCCCATTAGAGTGATCATATCTATAATGTTATCCGATTCCTTAAAATAAATCACCTGCCGATTTTTTCTTTCAACGATCTTTGCGGTTAGGCTGTATCTTTCTATCAAAAGCAGTCCTAAAAAATTGCAAAGCTCTAAATTCGGCATTGAAAGCTCCATGCGATAATCTCTGTTAGGATCGCTCACAGAGCCGCAGGACAAAAACATTCCGCCTATCATATATGCGCACAACGATGGCTTAGGATAGCTTTCCTTGAGCCTTTTTCGCTCGTCTCCAATTGAAAAACAGCTCAGCAGCTTTTTTCTTTCACTGTCATTCTTAACCGAAAGACTGTAAATCACGCTGCCATCAGATTTTTCAGCTTCTGTTTCGATCACACAGCCCTCGCCGCAGATTCTCTCGATGTTGAGCCTGAAAAATGTGGCGGCGGCTTGACTTTCGGTAAGCAAAAGTATTTCATCAGCCGAAAGCGAATTTGCGCACAAAAGCATTCCGTAAAGACAGGCGTCCGCCTTGGCGGACGAGTTTATTCTGGATATAATTTCTTCCTTTACTCTTTGTGAAAACGAAATTTCATTCATTTTTTTCACACCTTATTTTTTAATATCTCTGTGACTTACTCTGACTCTATGCCCACACCTTTCAAGGTGTTCAGCCATCAGCTGTGCAAACGTCACGCTTCTGTGCTTTCCGCCTGTACAGCCGAACGCTATTACAAGCTGCGACTTTCCCTCTTTTTCATAAAGCGGAATCAAAAAATCAACCAGATCAAAAAGCTTGCCGCTCAAAAGCTTAGCCTCGTCAAAGCTCATCACATAGTCCGAAACCTCCTTGTTAAGTCCCGTCAAGCTCTTAAGCTCAGGCACATAAAATGGATTCGGCAGACATCTGACGTCGAAAATCAAATCGCCCTCAGCAAACACTCCGTACTTAAAGCCAAAAGAGCGCACGTCTATATTCATATGCTCCTCTTCGCTTTCCTCAAACATTGAGTAAAGCCTGCTGCGAAAATCCGAAACAGAATAGTTTGAAGTGTCTATGTAATAATCGCTCATCGCCTTTGCCGACATCAGCAGTCCTCTTTCAAGCTGAATGGCTCTTGTCAGACTGCCGTCCGCCATTTCGTCAAGCGGATGCTTTCTTCTCGTTTCCTTGTATCTTCTGGCTATAACATCGTCAAAGGATTCCAAAAACAGCACCTTTGTGCTGACGTCATGCGCTCTCAAAGCCGTAACTGCGTCCTGAAGCTTCAAAAAGAAATCGCCGCCCCGCACGTCAACGACAAACGCCGCCTTGTCAATGCTTTCAGCCGACTTTGAACAAAGCTCCGCAAATTTTATTATAAGCTCAGGCGGAATGTTGTCTATGCAGTAATATCCCATATCTTCAAGGACATTTACCGCCGTAGATTTTCCCGAACCTGACATTCCCGTTACGATTAAAAATTTCATTTTCTTCTCCTCATTAGTTTTGCTGCTTTATGCTGTAAGGAATTATTTTCACTTCACATTCAAGCTCAAAGCCCGTTTTCTGATAAACCGTTTCCTTAATCCTGTTTATCAGCGTCCTTACGTCCTCGCTAGTTGCGCCACCGGTATTTATAACAAATCCGCAGTGCTTTTCAGACACCTGTGCGCCGCCTGCCCTTGCGCCTCTGAGTCCGCTTTCCTCTATAAGCTTGCCTGCGAACTGCCCCTCTGGACGCTTAAAGGTCGAGCCTGCGTTAGGATATTCAAGCGGCTGCTTTAGCTTTCTTCGGCTTAAAAGCTCATTCATTCTGCTTTCGATTTTTTCCTTTTCTGCGCTCTCAAGCTTAAACTCTCCGCCTAAAATTATTTCATCGCTGTAGGCAAAGCGCGAGCTGCGGTAGGTAAGCTCAAGCTGTGAAGCGTCGTATTTTTTTATTTCGCCGCTTCTTTCCATAGCCGTCACGCTTTTAAGCACGTCTTTCATCTCTCCGCCGTAAGCTCCGGCGTTCATGTAAATTCCGCCGCCGACAGTCCCCGGTATACCATATGCAAATTCAAGCCCCGAAAGAGAATTATCAAGCGCAAATCTGCAAAGCTTCAAAAGCGACGCTCCGCACTCAGCGTAAATCGTTCCGTTGCCCGTAAGCTTAATACTCCCCATTGCCTCGCCAAGCAAAATAACCGCTCCGTCAAAGCCCCTGTCGTCACAAAGCATATTTGAACCCTTTCCCAGAATAAGCATGGGTATTTCGCTTTCATTTGCCGCCCTTACAAGCTCTGAAAGCGCATCTGCGCCGTCAGGCTCTATCATACATCTGCACGGTCCGCCTATGTGAAAGGTTGTGTGCTTTGAAAGAGGTTCGTCATAGCTCACTTTACAGCCAAACTCCTCTCCAAGCCTTGCCAGTTCATTAACAAGCATTTATTCGCTACCGTTCCTTTCTTCACATCAAATCCCAGTTTTTAACTTTGTCTTTTTCGTCATACTCAAGCCCTAAATTTCCTAAAAGCTCATGCGCCGCATTGTAGCCCATCTTTTTCTGACGGTTGTTCATCGCAGCCACCTCAAGAATTATCGCTAAATTTCTTCCAGGCTTTATCGGTATCGTCAGACTTGGAACGCTTATTCCGAGAATCGTGGTGAACTCGTTGTCAACTCCCATACGGTCGTAAACCTTCTGCGAATCCCACGGTTCAAGCTCTACTACCATGTCAATTTTCTCCGTAACCTTAACCGCGCCCATACCGAACAGTCTGCGTACGTTTATTATTCCTATGCCTCTTATCTCAAGAAAATGACGAATATTATCAGGCGAAGAGCCGACCAAACTTTTGCTTGAAACCCGTCTGATTTCCACTGCATCGTCAGCTACCAGCCTGTGTCCTCTCTTTACAAGCTCAATAGCGTTTTCACTCTTTCCAACACCGCTTTCTCCGACAATAAGAACTCCCTCGCCGTAAATCTCAATCAGCACTCCGTGACGAGTTATCCTCGGCGCAAGCTGAACATTCAGGTAGGAAATAAGCGAAGCTACAAACGCAGTCGTGCTTTCCGTTGTTCTTCCGATGGGGATTTCATACTCCTTTGCAAGCTTAAGCATTTCAGGATAAAGCTCGTGACCTCTAGCCACTACAAACATAGGTATATGCGTCGCAAAAAGAGCCTCTATTTTTTCGTATCTTGTTTCCTCGTCAATGCTTGCAAGGTAGGCAAACTCCATATTTCCGCACACCTGAATACGCTCTGCGTTAAAATACTCATAAAAGCCCATAAGCTGTAGTCCCGGACGATTGCAGTCGTTATCTGAAACCATAATTTCGTTAGGGTCTTTTGGCGTATACACAAGCTCTAACTGAAGCTCCTTGACTATCTGCGCAATACTTACAGTAAAAATCTCAGCCATTTTTATTCAATCCTTTCAATCAATCCATGCTCCAACAGCTCCTGCGCCGCATGAAGCACTCCGATTTTTCCAGTCGGGTATGTAATTCCCCCCTGAAGCCACACCGCATACGGTTCTCTTATAGGCGCATCCGCCGAAAGCTCTATAGACGCTCCCATGGTAAAGGTTCCCGCCGCCATAATTACCCTGCTGTCATAGCCAGGCATATCCCACGCTTCAGGAACGCAATAGGAATCCACAGGCGAACCCTTTTGTATTCCCTGACAAAACGCCGTGAGCCGCCGTTCGTTTTCTAGGCATATCGAAGCTATAATATCCGTTCGCTCGTCATCGGCTGACGGATATGTCTTAAAGCCCAAAAGCTCAAACAAAGCGCAGGCGAAAACATTTGTCTTAAGCGCCGCTTCGACAATTGACGGAGCAAGGAAAAATCCTAAAAACATTTCTCTGCTGCACTCCAGCGTTGCGCCTGCCTCCTTGCCCATTCCCACGCAAGCAAGCCTGTCTGCACACATTTCAACCAAATCGCTCCTGCCGCAGATATATCCGCCGCTTGAAGCAATCGCTCCGCCTGGATTTTTTATCAGCGAACCCATTATCAAATCCGCTCCGACCTCAGTCGGCTCTTTTTTCTCGACAAATTCCCCGTAACAGTTGTCAACCATGATAATTATATCAGGATTCGCCGCTCTCGCCGCATTTATTATTTTTTCAATCGTTTCTATTGTGAAGGAAGGTCTTAGCGAATACCCCCTCGAACGCTGAATATATCCGACCTTTGCGCCTGCCGCTTTAGTTGAAATATGCTCATAGTCAGGCGTGCCGTCCTCAAGGAGAGCGCACTCCTCATATTTTATCCCGAAATCCTTAAGCGAACCCCTGCCGCTTTCACCTCTGATACCTATTATTTCCTCCATAGTATCATAAGGCTTTCCAGTAAGCGACAAAAGCGTATCGTTTGGACGAAGTATACCGAACAAAGCCGTTGAAATAGTGTGAGTGCCGTTTATAAAATTGTGCCTTACAACTGCGTCCTGTGCGCCAAACGCTTTAGCGTAAACCTTGTCAAGCGTTTGTCTGCCTATATCCGAATAGCCATAGCCTGTAGTACCCTTTAAGCAAGCCTCGCTGACATTGTTTTTGGTAAATGCTGAAAGCACCTTTGTGCCGTTAAACTGCGCTGTTTTCTCAATTTTTTCAAATTGCTCCGCCGCTTTGCTCTGAGCCTTTTCGGCAAGCTCCAGAAGCCGTTTGTCTATATTAAAAAAATCTGTGTATTCCGTCATAAATTCCTAAATTCTCTCCCTTTCATAAAGCTGCAAAATTTTATCCTGACCGATTCTTTCAAACCCTATGCTTTCATAGAATCCGACAAGCTCATCACAAGCAAAAAGCCTTACCTCAAAGCCTGCCGCTGTGTATTTTTCACCTATAAACCTAAGCAGACGCTCAGCAAAATGTCTGTTTCTAAGCTTTGCTCTTGTGCCAACATATTCAACAAAAGCCGTGCCGTCAATTGCATAAACAACCATTGCCGCCGCCGCATTTTCCAATGTAAAAACCCTCGAAATTCCATGCCTTATCCTATGAGAGGCCTCGGTTATCCACAGCCCCTCTGAACCTTTAAGCTCCTCAAACGCTTCGCTTAAAATATTAAAAGCCGTTTCGAGCCTTGGATTTTCATCAACACAAGCCAGAGCCTCACAGCCCATATGAGCATAACAAAGCTCATTTCTTGTTATGCTAAAATAACAGCCCTTAAGATACCTTTCCATCTTATCCGCATATTCAGGACTTATTTCCACGCTTTCAGGCTTATTTAAAAACACAAACTGAGCAAGCTCCTCAATATCCTCATCGTCAAAGCCTTTGTCCTCAAAGTTTGAAACCGTCATGGCTGAATTAAAAACGCTTATCAGTCCAAGCTCACAGCCGCCCTTTTTTACAGTAAAAAGCCGTGCGAAATCGTACCCTGTTCCGTATGCAAAATAATGCGATTTAATCCGCCTTGAACAGTGACCCTCTTCAAGCGAAGAAATCAGCCTCTGAACCTTATCCTTTTCAGCGCAAATCACAGCAAATGAATCCTTTCGGCAAAATGCTTCACAAGCTCATATGTGCTTATCAGATCGCTTTCGCTTATAACGCTCGATGGTGTGTGCAAATACCTGCACGGCAGTGAAATCGCCGCCGTTCTCACTCCTGACGCTGTAACGCTTATCGTTCCTGCGTCGTTTCCGCCTGCAACCATAGTTTTGGTCTGGCAGGGCAAATTACACTCTTCAGCCGTTTCCCATGCAAGCGAATAAAGCTCCTTGTCGTAAATAGTGCGCCTGTCCATATATGAAACCACTGCGCCCTTTCCAACCTCGCACACACGCTTTGCGCCGTTAGAAGAGGGAATATCCGCCGCCGTCGTCGCTTCAATCACCACGGCAAAATCAGGCTTTATCGCAAACGTCGCCGCTGACGCTCCTCTTAAGCCTACCTCCTCCTGAACGGTAAAGACAAAATAGGTATCGTACTTAAGCTCGTTTTCTAAAAGCATAAGCAAAATCGCACAGCCCGCACGGTCGTCAATCGCCTTTCCCTTAAGCATACCGTTTCCAAAGCGCAAAAATTGCGAATCAAAAACCACGCTGTCGCCTAAATTGACGCACTTTTTAGCCTGCTCCTCACTCATTCCAAGATCTATAACAAGCTCGTCTGTACTCAAAGCCTTTTTCTTCTCGTCCTTTGAAAGATTATGAACCGTCTTTGAAGCAATTACTCCCAAATGTCTTTCCTTTGAAACATAAACCCTCTTGCCGAACAGCACGTTTGAATCAACCCCACCCACCGTGCCAAAGCTTAGAGTTCCGTCTTTATTTATATTTGTAACAATCAGCCCTACCTCATCCATATGAGCGCAGAGCATAAGCTTTTTACCAGAGCTTTTTTCACCCTTTTTAAAAGCGATTATATTTCCAAGAGCGTCCGCTGAATACTCGCATTTTCCGTCAAGCTGTGAGCAGATAAATTCCGCCGCCACAGTTTCATCTCCTGAAATGCCGTCAAGTGCGCAAAGCCTTTCAAGCAGCTGTGTAAGCTCCATCAAAAAAGCCCCCTTTCGCAAAACTGCACAATAAGCTCTCCTGTATTTTCAACATCGCTCATCGCCGCCATTTCAACAGGAGTGTGCATATAGCGAATCGGTATCGAAAGCGTGCAGGTCGGTACTCCGCAGGCTGAAACGGCAATCACGTCAGCATTTGTTCCCGTCCTGCCGCTCATAACCTCAATCTGATAATCTATCCCTGCCTGTTCAGCCGTTTGCTTAAGAGCGCATGAAAGCCTCTTCGACAAAACAGGAGAAAAGCCTATCATAGCTCCCTTTCCTATTTCACCGCAGTAATCTTCGTTTTCGCTGTGCGATTTAGCGAAGCTTACGTCCACCGCAACCGCCAGATCAGCGTTAATTTTAAAAGCCGCAGTTTTTGCGCCCTGAGAGCCTGTTTCCTCCTTTGATGAAAACAAAACCTTTATATTATAGGCGCAGGCTCTGTTCTTCAAAAGCTCCAGCGCATAGATGACGGCAGCGCAGCAGCAACGGTCATCAAGTGCCTTTGAAGTAACCAGCTCTCCCATTTTTTCAAGCCGATTCTCAATCAACACTCTGTCGCCTAAAGAAACTATTTCTTTAACGCTTTCAGCATCAAGTCCCGTATCGATATACAGCTCGTCAATGCTGACGGCGTTTTTCTTATCCGTCTGCAAATGCGGAGGAACGCTTGTCACAATCCCATAAAGCCTCCGCCTTCCTAAAATCGTCACCTGTGCCGCACTCAACACCCTTTCGTCAAGGCCTATTCCTGAAGCCTTTAAAAATCCGCTGTCGTCAATATACGTCACAACCATGCCGATTTCGTCAAGATGAGCGTCCAGAAGCAGCGTTGGCTTGCTCTCGTCATGCTCTCCCACCGTGCAGATTACATTGTTAAATTCGTCCGTTTCAGCCCTGCCGTAGCGTGAAAGATACTGCTCGCACAACGCCGCAATATTCTCCTCCGTACCAGAAACTCCGTCTGCGGCGCAAAGATCTATCAAAACGTCAGTCAAATTAAAATCACTCATGCTTTTTCAGCAAATCAAAGCTCGTTTACAAGCCGCTTGAAATGCTTTCCTCTTTCCTCAAAATTTACATACATATCAAAGCTTGCGCTTGCAGGCGAAAGTGAAACTATATCTCCTGGCTTTGATAAATCAACAGCCTGCTCTACCGCCTCTTCAAGACTCTTTACTCTAACTATTTTCAATCCGCTGTCGGGATAGAGCGGAGAGGACTTAACAGCCGCCTCGATTTTCGGTGCGGTTGCGCCCAGCAAAATAAGCAGCTTCACCTTTTCATTAACTAAATCAGCCATAGGCTCATACGGGATTTTCTTGTCATATCCGCCTGCTATTATTATAATCTTTTGGTCGAAGGAATTAAGACCCGCCATAACTCTTGTCGGACTTGTGGCAATTGAATCGTTGTACCACTTGACCCCGTCGATTTCCCTTATAAACTCTATTCTATGCTCTACTCCGCCGAAGCTTATCGCCGTATTTACAATGCTCTCAATTGAAACCTCTCCCCACACTGCTGAAATTGCGCAGAGGTAGTTATCGACGTTATGTATTCCAGGAATTTTAATATCGTCCCTATGAACTATCTCGGTGATTTCGCCATTTTCAGCAAAACAAAGCATACCGTCGCTTCTTAAAAACGCTCCGCAGTCAGTGTTGCCCGAAAGTGAGAATTTAACCGCCTTGCCTCTCACCATATCTAGCAGCTTCATAGTTTCCTCATTGTCGGCGTTAAGCACTGTTCTTGAAAAAGCGTTCTGATGCCTTAAAATATTGCACTTGGCATCTATATATTCCTCCATCGTGCCGTGAACGTCAAGGTGATTCGGAGCTATATTGGTTATAACCGCAGTTTCAGGAGATTTCCTCATCGAAATAAGCTGAAAGCTTGAAAGCTCCACCACAGCGGTATCCGTTTCGCTCATCATTTCAACCTTGGGAAGCAGTGCCTTTCCGATATTGCCGCCCAGATGTACGCGTTTGCCCTCCGCCTTTAAAAACTCACTGATAAGAGTAGTCGAGGTAGTCTTGCCGTCAGAGCCTGTAACTGCATAAATTTTGCACGGACATAGGTCAAAGAAAACCTCCATCTCGGAAGTGACCGTAACTCCCTTTCTCCTAGCTTCAGTCAAAATCGGATTATTAAAGTACATTCCAGGAGTGCGGAAAACTATATCGCAATTAAAAACCTCGTCAAGATAATTTTCACCTAACGCAAAATCCGCTCCCTTTGCGGTAAATTCGTTAAAAAGCTCCTCGCTGAAATGCTCCTCGTCCTTTTTATCTAAAATAACAACGCTTATCCCTTTAGCAAGAAAAAGCCTGATAAGCTCGTTATGGCTCACTCCCGTGCCTATAAACCCTACTCTTTTATCCTTAATAGAATTAAAAAATCTCTGTGCTTTTGTCATATACTGCGTTCTCCTTTTTCGTCTTAAATATAAATCTCTCTCCCTACTTTTATTATATATCATAATTGAGAAAATAGCAAGGGGTATTAAGGAAAATTAACATTTGAGCAAATCGCCTGCGCTGAATTTTTTATTTTCCGTTTAGAGCGCAGCAAAATATGATAAGCCAGCCTGCAAGAGCATTTGTTCTGAACACTATTACAAAAACATTAGCTTTCAGGACAAATGCTCTTGCAGCCGTTTTTGCGAACCTTAGTCATATTACAAGACACAGCAAACAGACCATTTATAGCTAAACCTAGATTTAGCATTTTTCAATTAAAAATTTATACACGCATTGACAAGTAAATTAAATTTTTCTCAGAAATTCACTCGGCATATTGACTTTTTTAAAAAAAGGTGTTATACTTATAAAGGATAAATTTTTTAGGATGGTGACTATGAAAACTCTTATTCAAATTCTCACCGATAAAGCTTCTGTGGCTTTTACCGAGTGCGGATATTCAGGCGAGCTTGGCACTGTCAGCGTTTCGGATCGTCCGGATCTTTGCCAGTTTCAGTGCAACGGTGCTTTTTCAGGCGCAAAGCTTTATCACAAAGCACCCCGAATGATAGCAGACGATGTGGTTAAAAGGCTTTCTGACGACCCGACTTTTTCAAAAGCGGAGGTTGTCGGTGCAGGGTTTATAAATTTAAATATTTCTGACGAATTTTTGCTTGAGCATATAAACGAAATGCTTGAGGACGCCGATCTGGGTATTCCTCAGGCGCAAAAGGCTGAAACTATCGTGCTTGACTACGGCGGTCCTAATATCGCAAAGCCGCTCCACGTTGGACATCTGCGCTCTGCGGTTATAGGCGAATCGGTTAAGCGGATCGCACAGGCTGTCGGACACAGGACGATAAGCGATATTCACTTAGGCGACTGGGGCTTGCAGATTGGGCTTGTAATTGCCGAGCTTAGCGAGAGATACCCCGACTGGGATTGCTTTAAGGACGGCTTTAATCCTGACAGCTTTGACGACATACCTCTGACGCCTGAGCAGCTTTACGAGGTTTACCCCTTTGCAAGCGCAAAAAGCAAGACCGATGAGACTTTCAAGCAAAAGGCTCGTCAAATAACAGCCGACCTGCAAAAGGGTGACAAGGTTTACAATGCGCTTAGAAACGAGATAGTAAAGGTAACTACTCCTGATGTGCGCTCAAATTATCAAAACCTCAACGTTTCACTTGATTTGTGGCTCGGTGAAAGCGATTCGGCAGGGTATATCCCCACGCTTATTGAAAAGCTGAATGAAAAGGGTATGCTCTACGAAAGCGATGGAGCTTTGGTTGCTAATGTTTCGCAGAGCGATGACAAGGTGGAGATTCCGCCGATTATAATTGTAAAATCTGACGGCTCATATATCTATGCGACTACCGACCTCGCAACGCTTATTCAGCGGCAGGAGGATTTTGATCCTGATGAGGTCTGGTATGTGGTTGACGCTCGTCAGAGCCTGCACTTTACACAAGTTTTCCGCTGCGCAAAAAAGGCGGAAATAGTAGGCGATGACACCAAGCTTGTCCATATCGGCTACGGCACAATGAACGGCAGCGATGGCAAGCCCTACAAAACTCGTGACGGCGGAGTTATGCGACTTTCGGATTTTTACAACACCGTTTACAATGCGGCTCTTGAAAGAATAAGCAATTCAAAATTCAGCCGTGACGAGGAAAAGGAGGACATCGCACGCAAAATAACGGTTGCGGCGATTAAGTTCGGCGACCTTATAAATTACTGCATGAAGGACTATGTTTTTGACATAGACAAATTCTTGGCTCCCGACGGCAAGACTGGCTCCTTCCTGCTCTACACTGTAGCAAGGGTAAACTCGCTTTTCTACAAAACCGAATTTGACTACAGCTTTGATTCAAAGGAGATTTACACCGATGTTGAGCGTGAGCTTCTTATAAAAATTGCGCTTTCACCTGAAGCCTATCTTTTAGCCTTCCGTGAAAAAGCGCCCAGCGTCATCTGCGAAAACGCTTATCAGCTTGCCTCGCAGTTCTCTAAATTTTATCACGACAATCATATTCTTACCGAAGAAAATCCCGACAAAAGAAAAGCGTGGCTCAACGTATGCTTTGCGCTTAAAAGCGTGCTTGAAAAGCAGCTTGACGTTTTAGGAATTGAATCGGTGGATCTAATGTGAAGAAAGGACTTAATCTATGAAACTTAATTTCAAAAAGACGCTTGCTGTTTTTATCTGTGCAGTCTTAGCGGCGGCAAGCGTTTCCTGCGGCTCGTCAGACGACAGCAGCTCAGCTTCTTCAAGCTCTACATCAAGCGAATCAACTACATCTATGTCGTATTACGACCCACCTATGGATATTGACTATGAAACGGACGGCACAGCCAAGGTAAGCGTTGACGGAACAGAGCTTGTGGTTGGCGGTGAAACGCTGTGGATTAACGGAGTAAACACTCCTTGGGATCAGTGGAACGACTTCGGCGGAAATTTCAACTACGCTTTCTGGGATCTTCATTTTCAGGAGCTTGAGGACACTGGAATAAATGCCACGCGAATTTGGATAAACTGCAGTAGCATGGTAGGAGTTATCCTCAACGAGGACGGTTCCTTTAATTCGGTTACAGATTCTCACTGGCAGGATTTAGACGTGCTTTTTACAATCGCTAAGAAGCATGGCATTTATATAATGGCAACGCTTCTCTCATTCGACCATTTCAAGGACGAGAACGACTATTACGATTACTGGAGAAGCATGATTACCGACAGCGACAACATTGACAGCTTTGTAGAGGGCTATGTTGTGCCGTTTGTCGAAAGATACGACAGCTGCGACTACCTGTGGAGCGTCGACCTCATGAATGAGCCTGACTGGGTTTATGAAAATGAGGAGTGCGGACAAATTGGCTGGGAGAATATTTCAAACTACTTCGCCCGTGCATCGGCGGCTATTCACGAAAACTCCGATGTTCTTGTAACTGTAGGCTTTGGTGTTGTAAAATATAATTCCGACTCATACGAGGGCAACTACGGCTCGGACGAATATTTGCAGAGCCTTTCTGGAAATGAAAATTCCTATCTGGATTTCTACTCAACGCATTTCTACAACTGGGAGCTGCCCTATTACGGTTTACCATACATAGGTTCGCCTACCGACTTTTTGCTTGATGGGACAAAGCCATGCGTTATAGGCGAGTGCGCCGCATATGACTACACAGAATCGGGTATCACGCTTGAATCAAAATACGAGGACGCTTACAACAACGGCTGGAACGGAGTTATGGCATGGACCTCGAACGGCGTTGACGACTGTGGAAATCTTGAAAACATAGAGCCTGCTGCCGCTAAGATTTTAGAGCTTGCCGAAAGCGAGGTTTATCCGTTGGGCAGAAGCTCAGACGATGAATCAGAGGAATCTGACGACACAGATGAAGCAGAGGACGCATCCTGAATAAAAGAGGAGAATTACAATGAATTTAACCGCAGACAACGTAACAAGAAAATTATTCTTTGCCGCCTGCGGTTGGATTTTCGGTCTTTTGCTCTTTTACAATTTTACAGTTAAAACGGCAGCCGCCGTAATTATCGCAGTGGGTTTTCTCACTGCGGTAATTTTTATGCGCAAGCTAAAATTTGTCTGCCTTATGACTGTTTCAGCCTGCGCCGCCTTAGCTTTCTTTTCAGGCTTTAATGCGCTCATAAAAGACAAAATCACAGAGCTTGACGGTCAGGAAATTACAATTGTCGGTTCGATTACAGATTACAGCTATATCGGAAGCGACACTGTGCGCATTACCGTAAAGGGTGAGATTTACGGTGCGGGAAAAGCCACAATAAGCTTTTACACATCAGACCAAAGCTTTGACTATTACGACAAGGTAACTGTGACGGGCGAGGTTAAGCAGATTGAAAACACTCTTAGCTTCAGCGGCGAGGACTACTATCAGTCGCTGGGAATTTACCTTCAAGGAAGCGGGACTGCCGAATGTGAAAAGTCAAATGAATGTTCAAACATTTTGCTGCGGAGCATTAAGCATTTCAGAGATTACACGGTAAACAGAATTTACGCTGTCTGTGACTCTCAATCCGCCGCCTTTCTTGCGGCAACGCTTTGCTCTGACAAATCCCACATCTCCTCTCAGACTAAAAGCGACATCTACCGTGCAGGGCTAGGTCATCTCTTCGCAGTTTCGGGTACTCACGTTGTAATGCTCACCGCTTTTTTGCTTCCGATTTTCAGCAGACTTTTCAACTCCAAGCGCATACGCTCCTTTGCAATGCTGATTTTCATCTGGAGCTTTGCGGTTTTTGCAGGCGGCTCGATTTCTGTCGTTCGAGCCTGCATAATGACAAGTGTTTCACTTTTGTCAGCATTTTTCAACCGTGAAAGCGATTCGGCAAATTCGCTCGGTGCGGCGGCAATTCTCATCACGCTTAACTGTCCCTATGCAATAACCTCTGTTTCCTTTGTGATGTCCTTTGCCGCTTCATTTGCCTTTGGTGTGATTTCACCTGCGCTCTGCAAAGGCAGAGCTCGCTCCTCCGCCGCAAGAACTGCGGTTTCATATATTTGTGTAAACACCTGCACCTTTCCGATATGCGCAGTCTTTTTCAGCGAAATATCCATAGTTTCCGCCCTGACAAACCTGCTTCTTATCCCACTCGCCACGCTTACGCTTTCGCTTTCATATGCTTTTACAATAACAGGCTCGGTTTTCACTCCGGTAATTTACATAGCACAGCTTTTGGCTGAACTAATTTTAAAAATCTGCTCACTTGTCACTGCTTCGCCTATAAGCTACATAGGCACGATGAACGCTTCACTTTTGGTGTTTATAGGAATTTTCACTGCCGCTGTATTATGCCTCTTTGCCGTCAAGCGTCCGAGCAAGCCGAAAAGAGAAATTCTTTTATGCTGTGAATTTTACATACTGCTTTGCGCCGCCGCAGAAATTATTTCAATGCTTCCGATTGACAACACACTTCTTGTCTATCCCGATGACGACGGATACTGCGCCGTGATTTTAACTGACGAATACGCAATAGTTTTCGACATGGACAATCATGCAAACCTAAGCTACACGCTTGCAAGGGAAATAGAAGCTGCCCACCTCTCTAACGCTTATGTTTTCATTTCCACAGAAGCGCCGTTCACCTCCTGCGTTTACGAGGACGAGCTTTCAGCTAAAGCGATATATTTCTCACCGACTTACGCTGACGAGATAGATTCAATTTATTTAATAGCTCAACGCACAGCCGATTTAGGCGAATACACAGTTAGCTTTACTGATGAAAGCTTCGTTATAACAAATGAAACTACAGAAATTTCACTCAGCAGTGAGAAAATTATTATTGGCGGCAAGGAGTACGATGCAAGCGGTTTCTTTGGTCTCTCTGAATTTAGCTTGGAATAAATCCTGCAATCCTTTAACTGAAAAATTTTACACAATTACCAACAATAAAACAGCCGCTCCTTAAGGAACGGCGATTTTATTTTGTTTTGTTTTCTTGCTTACATACCAGTCAGACCTGAACGCTCTACACCTTCTATGAAGTACCTTTGCAGGAATATGTACATAATCAGCAAGGGCGTTATCGAGAGCAGACAGCCTGATTCAAGCCACACTATCATCTGTCTTGCACTTACACTCTCGCCGTCAAACAGCTCCTGCTGAAGCGTTGAGTCGAGATTTTTAAGCATAAGCGCTACCGTGTTGTTTTGTGTAAAGAATGACGCTGAGACGTAGTAGTCATTCCAATACCATACTATCGAGAACAGGAAAACTGTCAGGAAGGATGTCTTAGCGTTAGGAACCATGATTTTAACGTAGGTTTCAAACGGTCCGCAGCCATCCAGGTAAGCCGCATCCTCAAGCTCCTTGGGCAGTCCTCTAAAGAACTGACGGAAAATGTAGATGAACAGTCCAGCTTTGATACCGTTAGCAAACAGCGCAGGCAGATACATCGTAAGACCGCTGTTGATAAGCGAAACCTGACTTCCTCCAATATAAAGCGGAATCAATCCGAAAAGCTTAAAGTAAGCGTACTGCATATACAGCGGGATTGTAATAATCTGCGGAGGAACTATGATCATCATGAGAACTACTCCGAAAAGAATGCCTCTTCCTTTGAATTTAAATCTTGCAAAACCATAGCCTGTGATCGAGCAGGTAAAAACCTGCAAAACTGAGGATACTATGTTAATTATAATTGTGTTAAGAAGGGTATTTGTTAAAGGACTGCTCCAATCCCATGTGGTGAATCTCATCAGATTCGCTACAGTTTCAATGTTGTCAATCGTAAAGCTCTTTGGAAGCCATACTATAGAAGGATCACTCATCTGATCGTTGGGTCGGAATGCAGTTGACAGCATAAACAGCAAAGGATACATGATTACAAATCCAAGTCCAAACAGAATCAAGGCTCTGAATATCGGCCAGATTGTACCGATTAGTCTTTTGTTTCTGTTGTAACGAATCTGCTCAGGAGTGAAGTACTTGTCAAGACCCTCCTCCTTCATGCGCTTAAGTCGCTCCTTTTGCTCCTTTTTACGCTCCTTTTCAAATTCCTTTTCTTCCTTTTTCGTTGCCAAAGTAATCCCCCCTTTTTAATCTACTTCGTAGTAAACGAATCTGTTTACGATCGCCAGAACGACAGCAAGAATAACTCCGATTATTGCAAAGTATGCCCACGCCATAGCAGCAGAGTAGCCATGCTCCCACTGCGACGCCTGATTAAGTACCAGAGTCATAACCTCGTTGGAAGGATCTACGAATGAATCAACTATTGTGTAAACTAAGCTTGCGATAATCATCGGGCTGATGTAAGGCATTGTTATTTTCCAGAAGTACTCCCATGAGGTCGCACCCTCTATTGAAGCCGCTTCCTTTGCGGAATCGGGTACACCCTGCAATGCCGACAGGAACAGCAGTATCTGGATACCGCATTTCCAAATCAGATTGAAAATGTCCGACGTTACCGTTGAGATAATCTCTGTCAGATTATCGCTTATGTTGTAAACTCCAAGGAATTCAAGCAACTGGTCTACAAGGTCTGTTTCAAACATCGTGCTGAACTGCTCTGAACCGCCCGAATATCCGCCCGTTGACATATTACCGTTGATAATGTCGATAACAGGTCCTGTCGCTATAATTACAGGCAGGAAGAAGATTGCACGGGCTGCCGTTCTTCCTTTGAATTTTTGGTTAAGTATTACCGCTATGAACACCGAGAATATCAGGATAAGAGGCGTGTTTATAAGCGTGTCCCTAAGCTGCTCTACAAGTGCCGGCGAATAATACTGGTCTTTTCTAAACGCATTGTAGTAGTTCTGGATTCCTAGGTTTGTAAGCTGCATTCCTCCGGAAACTACCTTGGTGTCGTGGAATGAATAGATAAGCGACTGGATAAGCGGCACTATAAAGAAGTATAACGTTCCAAAAAACCACAGTGCAATAAATCCATATCCGTACAGTGCTTTTCTTCTTTCATACGGAATTTTTATGCCCTTTTGCTTTTCAGGTATCACCGCTGCCGCTGAGTAATCCGCAACTGCGGTTTCCTCTTCAGCTTCAGACTCTGTATCAGCCTCCGCTTCAGCTTCAACTTCTTCAGCTTCAGCCGCTTCCTCTTCGGCAACAGCCTCAGGAGCTTCTTCCAACTGCTGAGCCTCTTCCGCTTCGTTTTCCTCAACCGTTTCGGTTTCAGTCACTTCTTCGGTCTTTTCAATATTATTCTCTTCAGCGTTCTCTAAAGACTTTTTCTTTCTGCTCATCAGTTCTCACTCCCTTCACTTACTGCGCCCTCAGCCACAAGGTCGATAGTTGTGCCGTTAGCCTTAACCGTCAAGTTTTCGGTGTCAACCTCAATAACAACATCGTCCGCGCCGTCCTTGCTGTAGGTTGTAATCATTACGTTTCCGTCAATTTCGTAATTTGAAATTGTGTAATCGCTGACCGACGCCAAAACCTCTTTTGCAACCTTGTACTGATTTGCCGCATCCTCAACCCATCCTGAATAATTAGAATAGTAGAGGTCATCATATTCGGTATCGATCAGCTCATCTGCGGATTCATAAATCATGTCGTAATTTATATTTGAACCTGCCGCAAGTGCTCTCATGTAGGTAAGGTCTGAATCTGAGCTTGTGTTGATTGCCGTTGTCGAATAAGGTACATAGCCGTGAATTACCATCTGATAGAACGGAATATCCTCGTCTGTTATATTGAATCCGCTTGAGTAAACTGGAACGTCTGTTACTGCGCTTACATATGGAAGAACATATGAATTTGCTCCCTCAGCTATAATCGACTGTCCAGCGTCTACAGCGTCCTGATAGCCTGAAACTATCGTGTTCATCGTGTCGTTTCTGCTCGAGCTGTTTCTCTTCGAAAAGTCACTTACAAGCTTTGTGGACAAGCTTCCGAAGCCCATATTTGTCATATCCTCGCTCGTGAAGCTTGAGAGCATCTGACTGAATATCTTGACGTAGGTGTTAGGTGCGATAAGCGCAGGTGAAACTCCTGATTGTTCAACTCCGAACGACAAGCTGTAGGTTGACTGTCTTGAATAGGAGCTTGAAACTCTTACCGCTGTATTTAAATAGATGAAGTATCCCCATGTGCCGCTGTCCATAGTGAAGTTGTCAATCGAACCGTACACTGTCAGATTATCACTGTTCATAGAGGTAAGGTCATCTGTATCTCCAAGCTTGCCTAATGCCTTTGCCTTTGTGGAAACTGTATTCTTAACGGATTTCTTTGTCCAGTTGTTGTAGTCCATTACAATCGAATCCGCTCCGGCATTGTTAAGCTCGCTGACTATATCGCTTGCCTGTGAGAAGGTTGTCAGAGCTTTTTTAACTGTGATCGGAAGTCCGACAATTGACTCCTCTTTCATAACTGCGCCGTAGGTGTCAATGTAAAGATCCGCATCGTCAGCCTCAGTACTCTGAGTAAGTCCCTTGTCCTCAATAAGATAATTTCTGTAAACCTCTGCGCAGTCGGCATAGTTTATATCCTCGCCGTCCTCGCTTTCAATCGGAAAGAACTCAACTCCGAAGGTGTCCGTCTTGATTCCGTACTTTTCAAATACCGTAATCTTGTTGTTGTCGCTTCCGCTCATGTAATACTCGTCAGAGCTTCTCGTCTCAAACATAAAGTAGCAGTTGTTGTAAGCCTGTGAATTTTGTCCGCTTACCTGAGCGTTTGCGTAAACATTCGCATCGCCCTCTGTCGCCACGCATACAAGTCCCGAAGTCCCCGAAACTGTCGCCATAACCGGCATATACGCCTGTTCTGTAACTCTCGGTGCTGTAAGCGGCACCGCTGTGTAATCTCTGCCGTAGATAATCTGTTGATAGCTTGCGTAGTTGGTCTTACCGTTGTTGTAATTGATAACCGCTCCGCTTCCGTCAGGCACTATCATGTAGCCCTCGGTTTCCATACCGTTTTCGTCCACTCCAGAAACAGCTCCCATGTACGGGCAGAGGATAAGCTTTGTCAAAACCTTGCCCTCGTCGCTGGAATTGTCCTCCTCAATGATTTCATCGGTATTTACGTAAACGTGCAGACTGTCCTCGGTAAGCTCATAGTGAACGGTAAGCTTTACGCCGTATGCGCTGTAGTTGTATGTAACTGCACAGCCGTTTTCCTCGTTTGCAAAGGTTACTGTGGTAGCTTTTGACGAATACGCAGCAGCAGGAAGCTCTGTTCTCTTTTCCTGTCTAAGGTCGCCGACGTTAATCGCAATTGACGACTTAGCTATCTCAATCTGACTGCTCTGCATCGTTCCGCCATCATCGTCTATCGGAGTGGTATCCGCCTCCGCATTTATCGGAGATGTCCACCAGCACTTGCCTGACGATTTAACCTTCATGCAGAATCTTTCGTTTTCCTCGTCCGCATAAAGCAGCAGATTGTCATTCTCCGCAACAAGCTCGCACATTGCAATAGCCTCGTCGTCGGTTATCGGCTCTGCAAGCTCGTCATCCTCTTCCTCCGAGTCCTCTGACTCTTCTTCGGAATCCTCACTTGTGGTTTCGGCTGATGTGTCCTCATCATCTTCAGAATCAGCCGCCGCTGTGCCGATTGGCATCAGCATCGAAAGAACTACGGCAAACGCCAGCACTCTTTTATAGCTATTTTTTTGCATTTTACACCATCCTTTCTAAATTAACCACGAATTCTGTAAGAAATCTCGGTGTAGATTGTATATACGAAAACGTACACCTGCTGGAAGAGCGAAAGCAGCAGAACCGCCAGGAACAGTATAAGCAGCATCGCAACCAGCGTCAAAACAATTGAGATTAATGTCTTAGGTATTGAATACTGATGCACCGCTTTCATTGCTGAAATCATCAGAATCACCGACCAGCCAAGTCCTACCCACTGGAATGCCGTCACCCAGATCGACTCATCGAGTACCAGAGCATTTGAAAGCAACACTGCGCAGTATGAGCAGATGATGTAGGGAACAAGCGCATATGCTGAGTAAATAGCGATTTTCTTTAGTGTACCCTCACCGTCAAGCAGTGTGCATATGCACCAGTTTCCTATTACCCATGTCACATAGTAAACAACTGACTGTACAATAAGCGGCACAACATTGAATACCTTTACCTGACTGTCGTCAAACGCAAATCCCATCATTCTGTCGTTCGCAACCATCGCAACAAAAAGCAGAAATACAATTATCAGAGCATATTTGACCGAGCCTTTTTTCTTCCATCTCAAATCCTCGAAGCCCTCGAACGGATGAAATACGACGTGTTTAATCCATCCTAATTCAGAAAATTCATACATCGTCAGTCCGCCTCCTTTTGCTTCTTCTTTCGCTTAATCAGCTTTATGCCCTTTCGCTTGAGTATCCACCGAACAAATAGCAGCACCACAAGCACTATAATCACCACAGCTATCGCCGTGAAGTGTTCTTCAAGCCACTCGTTTCGGTAATATTCAAACGCCTTGTCATAGTCGTCTCTGTCATAAACCGTTTCAAACTTATCAAGTGCCGCTTTGTAATCGTTGTTCTTAAGGTCAGCCTTTCCAAGTCCGATATAAGCGTACACATATCCGCCATCACGTTTGAGAACCTCGTTCCAGTAAGGAACTGCCTCAAGGTAAAGTCCCTCATCGTAATACGCAAACGCTGTGTGCAGGTTTTCGCCAAACGTTGTTCTCTTGAAAATCGTTATGTCATTTCTGGTCTTTGAACCTTCGAGAACTATAACGTCATCTCCGAACATCTCAACTACGTTCGGGCTGGAGAATGCTCCTGCCTGATCCGCTGAGGAAGTCGTCGTACCAAATATGCAGATCAGATTCGCAAGTCTGTCATACTGGAACACACGTCCCGTTTCGTAGTCGAGAACATTTATCAGTCCGTCGTCGTTTACCGCTATATCCGTCAGCTTTGTCGAATATGTAGTTGACGTTGCCGCATCGTAAACTGATGTGGTGTAGTCGCCGAAGTTGTACTCGTCTCCGACCGAGTTGTCCCAGATGTTGTAGCCCGCAGGATTCACCTTCTTTACAGCGTCCGTGTCGGTTGAAACCTCCGTTACTGTGTATATAAATCCATCGCTGTCCATATCAAAGTTTGCGTACTCAACAGGAACATTTCTCGTCATTCCTGAAATCTGCTCGTTTGAAGCTATCTTTCTCCAGAGATTCTGAACGATAACAGAAGCTGTAACCTCAACTCTGTTAGCTCCGAAAAATCCTGTGAACGTACCGTCCGCTTCAAACTGTACCGAACCCGTGTTTACCGATTTAACAACCGTGTAAACATTTTCCGCCGCGTCCACCAAAACCTTTGACGGGTTAAATGTTTCGGAGGTGTAGAGAGCTGCGTCAGGCTTAACGTATTCCTGCTCAAGCGTCAGCTCTGTTTCGCTGTCAACCGAAGCTCTTACCACTCTTGAATTTGAGTAATCTGCTACATATAATGTCAGCTTTCCTGTCGAGGGGCTTGTCGTTACGAACAGTCCCTGCGGTTCGTTGAAGTACGTTGCCGTACCGTCCTCAGTTGTAGCTAGGCTGTCCATTTCAGACGTGCCAGTTACGGTATAGTAGCATCCGATCAACTGATAATCGGAATCTAATCTTAAAATTCTGCTGTTGCCCGTATCTGCAATCCAAAGCTCCTCGTTATTGTAAACGTAGAAATCCTTAGCCTCCGATAAAGAATCTGAAGCCTCCTCGCTGTAGAAGAGCGGATCAGTCGGGTCAGAAAGTCTTGCCAGTCCCATGTAGTCGCCGCCGATTACGTCCTTAACGGTATATGCAGACTGTGAAGGAATTGCTTCCTCCCAGTTATCATAGTTGTAGGATTCATACGGCTCGTCTGCAAATGCGCTTACACTTAGTGAAACCGCCGTCAAAGCTGCAAGCGTCAGACTAGTAAACCTTCTGATAGATTTTTTAAAGCCTTTCACTGTATTATCACCTGTTTCCTTTTCAAGTTTAAAAGTTGTTTACTTATATTTTCTGCCGTTTAATCCTTCATACCTGAGTTAGCCATCGTTTCCATAACGTTGCCTTGTGCAATGAAGAATACAACCAACGGAGGAATCAGGAGCAATACCGCTGAAGCAAAGGTTACGCCCTGTCTTGCAAGACCTGCAAGCGAAATCTGCTGTACGATTGTCGGCAGAGTCTTGTACTCCTCCGAATAGATAACCGAACCGCCGTTGATGTTCCACGCCTGCTGGAATGCGAAGATTATAATCGTCATGATTGCTGGCTTTGAGTTTGGAACTACTATCGTCCAGCATATTCTGAACAGTCCCGCACCGTCAACCTTTGCCGCCTCTATCATCGAATCGTTTATTGTCGACATACTCTGACGCATCAGATAGAGGTTCATAGCCGTTGCAATATAAGGGAGTATCAGAACCCAGTATGTATCGATAATGTGAAGCGTTGAATATACTAAGAACTGCATAATCCATGTAGCCTGCGACTGGAACAAAAGGGCGATAACGATAATCCTGTTTATTACCTTTACTCCAGGGAATTTGCACTTTGAAAGCACGAACGCTGCCATACAGGTTACAAAAACGTTGCATACACAGATAACAATTGTTGTAAATAGCGAGTTAAATATGTATCTTGAAAGCGGTACAGTATACTCTGCCGCAACCTTGAAAAGGTCTGAGTAGTTCTTGGTCGTTGGATTTAACACGTAGAGCTTAGGTGGGAACACAAACAGCTCTTCTGTTGGTTTTAGTGACTGTACAACCGAGTAGTAAATCGGGAACACCATGAATATTCCAAGCAGTACAAGGAAGATAAAGATGCAGACATCGCCGCCGACCGAACCGTTTATTTTCTTTTTCTTATCCTTGACCTTCATAGTGTCAATAGATTGCTTTTTTCTTTTTCTAGCCATTGTCTATCCGCACCTCCTTAATCAACATACTTGCCGAGGAGCCAGTTTACGCCCTTGTTCGCAAGCAGCATTGCCAAGAACAGAACAAAGCATATCGCCGAAGCATAGCCCATCTCGTATCTTACGCTTCCGTAGTCGGTAGCGTGGTTCATGATTGTGTGCGCCGAATAGTCTGTCGAAGGAAGTCCGAACAGCTGCTGACCTACAATACCTACTGTAAAGGAGGTAGCAATCTGGTTTACCGCTGCGAACAGAAGCTGAGGTCCCATTGAGGGAATTGTGATTTTGAAAAGCTCCTGCCATCTGTTTTTGATACCTTCAATAGCACCCGCCTCGTACATCGACTTGTCAATATTCTGGAAGCCTGCACGGATTGCAAGGAAGCCTGCGCCCATGGACATCCACAGCTGAACTACTATGCACACGCCCAAAATATAGGTGGTGTCCGTCAGCCATTGTACAGGAGTGCTGATAAAGCCTAAGTCAATAAGTATTGCGTTTAAATATCCGTTCTGGTCGCCAGACAGAATCAACTGCCATGTTACGTAAACTGAAGTCGTCATTGACGGAGCGTAGAAAACGAATGTAAAGAATGTCTTTAGGAACGAATTCATTTCATTTATCAGCCACGCAACCAGGAAGCTCAGCACGTATGCGAACGGACCTGTGAAAATCGCAAAGATAAGCGTGTTTCTCACTGCGATCAGGAATACACTGTCGTTCAAGAACAATGTATAAAAGTTTGAAAGTCCAACCCACTTAGGGCTTTGAATCATGTTAAAGTTTGTAAAGCTCATAGGCAACGACATGACAACTGGTACAGCCGTACAAATCAAAAACAGAATCATGAACGGGGCAAGCAGTCCGTAGCAGCCCTTATTTACTTTCATCATATGCCATGTATATGCCCAGTAGCCTTGCTTTTTAATTGGCACATCAGGATTAGTTTGCTTTGCCATTTAGATGCTCTCTCCTTTCTTATTCTTCTCCATCGTCATCATCGTCATCACTGTACATCGCAAGGTCGTTGTTCTTACGTGTGATTTCAGCGTTGATGTCCTTGTTATACCAGAAGAGTGTATCTCTTGCATTCTCGTAGTTGTTCGCAACCTCTCTGAATGCATTGATAAGACCTCTCGTAACTCCGTATGACGCCGGGATTACAGGAATCTCGACCTGAGCCTCAAGCTGCTCAGTGAGCTTTTCAACCTCTGTCTGCGACCACGAAAGCTGCTGCAGAGCGTTGAGGTTAGCCGTATCGTAACGACCCATCGTACCAAGCACAGACTCAATATCGTTTCCATAGCTCACCTGTACATCGTCAGACGTGAACCACTTGACAAATTCCCATGCTCCTTCTATATCAGGGCATGTCGTAAAGATTATCGCACCTGAACCTGTCGAGCTTGAAGCTATGCTTATAGTCGTTCCATCGTCAAGCGTTACCGTTCCCTCGTCATTTTCAGTTCCAGGAACGTGCATGAAGCTCCAGCAGCCCTTAATTTCAGGAGCCGCAACTGAAAGCTGATTGTAGAAGGTATAGTTCTGAATCAACACCGGCATATCGCCCTGTCTGAAACGTGTGAACGCATCGTAGGTCTGGTCAAAGCTGTACTTTGTATAGAACTCTGTCCACGTTTCAAAAGCGTCAACCGCTTCCTGAGTGTCAAAGTTTGTGGCTGTCAGATCATCATTGTAGTAATTTACACCCTGCTGCAAAAGAAGCATCGCAAATGTGTTTCCAGCTTCAGTTACAGGTGAAACCGTTGTGTTACCTCCAGAGTTTGCAACTGCGGGAAGTATAAGTCCTACCTCCATGTAATTTCTCTGCAATACTGGCAGAACGTTCATAAGACCGTCCCATGTCGTAAGGTCTGTTTCAGCGTCAATTCCAAGCTCCTCAAGAATATCCTCTCTGTAGAAGAGCATCGGGAAGGTCTGTGAAACAGGCAAGCCGTAAACTCCATCCTCATATTCATAAAGCGTCATAGCATCTGACGAGAACCTCTCGGTTATCTCCTCGTAATCGTCAAACTGCGTGAGGTCTACAAGCACTCCCCTTGACGCCAGCTGTATCGGGAAGTCTCCACCCATGAACAGCGCAATATCAGGTCCCTTTCCTGCAAAGGTAGCTTCAATGATACCGCCCTGAACCAGCTTCATGCTGACCTTTGTATCTGCGTCTATGTTGTATTCATTATTAACAAGGTTTGTAACTACCGTAGCGTTATCACGACCGAGCGCTATCCAGCAGGTCATAGTGTTTTCGTCGTCCTCGTCAACGTCCGAAAGCGAGTTGTAATCTTCAAAGAACGAGCCGATAAACGAATCAAAGCCAAACTTGAACGACTTGAAGAAATTTGACGAGCAATCGGTAAATTCCTGATCCGCCGTGCATATCTCTATGAGGTCAACCTCAAGCGGCTGCTCGCGGTATTCGCTTACCCATGACGAAAGAGATGTAACATAATCCTTGATTGTGTACATCATGTCAGGGATTCTGTCAGGCTTTTCAATGCACTCTTCAAGTGCAACCGCCATCGTTTCAAGCGTTGTAGCCTCAGAGCCTCCCTGTCCAGAAAGCGTTTCAATCTCATCCTTAAGCTCTCTCAGCCTATTTGCATAGGTTGTAAAGTCAGGGATAATATCGGGAAGCGTCTGATCTATCATGTAGTCGTTGTAATCGTCAGGATCAGGTCCTGTGATTTGACGAATCTGTCTGTAATAGCTGTTGATGTCATATGTAAGATTGTCAAGCTCGCCCATGATTTCTCCGATTTCACCTGGAATAGCCTCAAGGGTAATCGTATGAGTACCCGCCTCAAGGTAGAAATACATAGGCTCTGCGTCCTCGTCCTCAGAAACTGACGGAACTGTGACGCTCCAATCTGTATCATAGTAGAATTTAATCTGATCCGCCTGAGCGTTAGGAACCTCTCCGTCAATGTACAATCTTCTATTGGAGTACATTCCTCTCATGACGTCCTGCTTTGCTCTTATGCCGATTTTATACCATCCGTCCTCGGCAACAGTAAAGCTCCATGTTGCGGACTGTGTTGACTGTCCCCATTCGCCGTCTTTTCCTATCGTGTTGTATCTTGTCTTTGTCGGGCTTGAGCCGTTTACAGACGAAGTAACATAGGAGTGAAGATCACTTGTCGGGAACAATGTACGGTCGCTCTTTTCATCAGCAAGCTCGCCCTCAAGAGTAATTGTCTGTCCTGTAGTCGAGCTAAGCTCTGACGCATCTGGAGCAACGTATTCCTCAGGTGCTTCATACTGGTAAAGAGTGAAGTCCTTAATTGCAAACTGCGCTCTTTCGGAGGTGATAGTCACAGTGTTTTCGCCCTCTTCAAAATAGAAAATCAAGGAAAGCGAAGAAAGACCGTCAATATCCTCTAAAGGCGTGGTCTGCCACTTTGGAAGAGCCGTCTGTCCGGGTCTGATGTCGTTGCCGTTTGAGTCCATATCAATTCCCGTATCGCTCTCAGTTTCCTCGTTTACCCATACCTTTGAAAGGGTAATACGGCTTGCGGTATCGTACTGGCATTCGCCGTTGATATCAAGCTCAAATTCAACATCGTTTGTGTTGTTGTCCTCCGGCACATAATATGTAACCTTGATGCTGTAAACGCCCGCTGTTGGAACGTCTACTGTAAAGCTAAAGCCGCCCGTCTGGTTAGCCCAGCTAAGCACATTGCTTTCTCCGCCTACATCGGTAAGCGAAATATCTGTTCCATCAAGTGCCGTAAAGTCAGAATTGTTGTAGATCTCTTCCGCCGTCAGCGCTATCTCTTCATCAGAGCCCTTCTCTTCAGAGTATTTTTCGTAAAATTCCAGATAGGAATCCTCTACTCTCACACCCTCCGAGGCTTCATCGCTGTCTGCGTCCTCTGAATCCTCTGCAGCCGTGCTGTCGGTTTCGGACACCGAAGAACTCTCGTCCTCATCAGCAACTTCCGCATACGTCGGAATAGCCGCAGTTGCAATCATTGCAGCAGCGACGATAAATGAGATAACACGTCTGATCTTCTTTGTGTTATTCACTATGAATCCACCTTTCCAGTAAATTTGCTGTACTTATATCTAATGCCCGCCGCAAAGACGGATGATTTTGCGGCTAGTAAATTTAAGCCTTGTTTGCTTTAGGTCTGCTCGGATTTAAAGAGGTACAGCTTTCCCTCGTTTTCATCCAATTCAACCTTTACTCTGTCGCCGCCCTTAATTCCCATATTATCCATATAGTCCTTAGGCAGCTGCAATCTCCCTGAGCGGTCGAGAACCACAAGCTCCTCGTGAACGAAATCCTCCTCGCTCTCCTCATCAGCCTGCACCGCCTCGTCACGCTCTCGCTCCATTTCTTCAAGCTCCTCTCTGTAGGAGCGTCTGCGCACAATCTCCGAGCTTGTTCTCCCGTCTCGGATAGCTACCACACGATCAATGTGTTTCGCAAGCTTGACATCGTGGGTTACAATTACAATCGTAATTCCCTCGCTCCTGTTAAGCTCCTTAAATATGTCAAGTATAACCTTTGACGTCTTTGTGTCAACCGAGCCTGTCGGTTCGTCCGCAAGCAAAAGCTTTGGATTGTTGGCAAGCGCAATTGCAATCGCTACACGCTGCTGCTCGCCGCCCGACATCTGGTCAAGCCTTGAGTTTCTCCTGTTCGACAGCCCGACCTTTTCAAGCAGCTCAAGCGCTCTGCGCCGCCGCTTCTTCGCACCGTCAAGCAGCATAGGAAGCTCAACATTCTGCACCGCCGTCAGATACGGCACCAGATTCCTCGCATTGTTCTGCCAGACAAAGCCCACAATGTTTCGTTTGTAAGCCACATAGTCCTTGTCGGTGAACTTAAGCAGATTCTTGCCGTCAACATAAAGCTGCCCTGCGCTCGGTCTGTCAAGCCCGCCAAGCATATTCAAAAGAGTGGATTTACCGCTACCAGAATTGCCGACTATCGCCATCAGCTCTCCCCGCTTAACATTTAAATCCAATCCCTGAAGCGCCACAACCTCAACCTCAGAAGTTTTGTAAATTTTCACGAGGTTGTCGCACCTAATCATTAAATCCTCATTGTCCTGTGCTACAATGTTATCATTATAAAGAGGTTCAGAACTGCTCAACAATCTCACCATCCTCAAGCGTATAAACCCTATCCGCTATATCGATCATGCTGGGGTCGTGGGTTGTCATCACAATAGTCATTCCCCGTTCGCTGACAAGCTTCTTGAACAGTCCAACCACCTGAATAGCAGTGTTGGTATCAAGCTCCGCCGTCGGCTCATCTGCAAAGACAAGGCTTGGCTCGTGAGCAATTGCTCTCGCTATAGCGGTACGCTGCTGCTCGCCTCCTGACATCTCTCCAGGGCGGTGGTGCATACGCTTCCCAAGTCCCACGTCAGTCATAACCTCAGTTACTCTCGCACGCCGTTTTTCATACGGATATTTCGCCAGTCTAAGACCAAATTCGACATTTTCAAATGCTGTCAGTCCGCTCATAAGAGCTACCGACTGAAAAACGAAAGCCATATCAATTCTGCGCAGATTATCACGCTTTTTATCCGAAAGCTTCGTAATATCTCCGCCGTTGAAGGTTACTCTGCCCTTTGTCGGACGATCAAGTGCACCCAGAATGTTTATAAGCGTAGTCTTGCCGCTCCCAGAGCGTCCTCTCAGAATAGTGAGCTTGCCCTTTTCAACCTCAATATCGATATGCTTGAGCGCCAAAACCACACTGCCGTCGCCGATTTTAAAATCACGGCATACATTCTGCGCCGAAAGTATAATATCTCCCATTATGCCGTCCCTCGCACCAAACGCTTTTGTACAATTTGCATATAGCCTTTAGCCTTTTATGATAGTATCCAAGCTCTGGGCTGCTGCGCTGTTTTGCGCATAATATCCCCTTACCATTGATAAAATGCAAACAAATCAACAATTTTTTACGGCATTTCACCAATTTTTTCGTTAGATATGTCCAAAAAGATTTAAATGACTATTTATAATTATATCAACTTAGAAGGATTTTGTCAAGCGTTTGAAAACGTTTAAGCAAATTCTTTTTTTGTAAAAATCACAGTTTGTAAAAATTCACTAATTTTTGAGCCGTCTTTTTGTGCAACTTTTCTTTTTGTAATTTTTTATCCCTTTAAATTTTACGCAATGACTTACTATTGTTTACAGCAAGTTAATTTTCTTTTTTAAATTTCCAGAAAATTCTATTAAAATTTGATTTTTCGAGCCTTGTCCTGCATGAAAATTTTGCAGGACATTTTATTTTTGCTATGCCCCATTCTATTTTGGAATTGTACAATTTTTTATAGGCGACATCAAGCGACAAATTGTTTGCTTTGCAAAGTGTTATCATAGATACAGAGCTTCAGCTTAAAGCGGAAAGGAATGAAAAAGCGATGGCTGTTGAAATTGAAACGAACGCTGAAAAAATGACGGTGTTTTTATCGGGAGATATAGACCACTGCACAGCTTCACACATAAGAGCTGAAATTGACCGTGCGATAAGAGGTGCACCGATAAACCGTCTCATACTGGATTTCTCGCAGGTGACGTTTATGGACAGCTCAGGGATCGGGCTTGTTCTTGGCAGATACAAGCTAATTTCAGAACTTGGCGGCAGCTGCACCGTTTCAAATCCGCCTGACTACATAGCAAAGGTAATGCGGCTTTCGGGAATCGGAAAGCTCTGCGAAATAATATTTGACAGAAGTATTCGTCAGCGTGTCCACGGCGAAGCTGACAAAGGATATTAAAAGGAAAGGAGCATAGAAATGAAAAACTGTATAAACGAAATAAAAATTTCCTTTCCTGCAAGAGCTGAAAACGAAGCGTTTTCAAGGGTCTGCGCTTCCTCATTTATCTCTCAGCTCGACCCTTACGTAAGCGAGCTGGGAGAGCTTAAAACCGCCGTTTCAGAGGCGGTCACAAACTGCATAGTTCATGCCTACAGAGGTCGGGCTGACGGGATAATATATATGCAGATAAAGCTTTTTTCAGACCGCAGGGTTTACATAAAAATACGTGACAAGGGTTGTGGAATTGAAGACGTTGAGCTTGCGATGCAGCCGCTGTTTACCACTGCGCCTGAGGAGGAGCGCGCTGGTCTGGGCTTTGCTGTTATGGAAAGCTTCACCGACAGACTAAGAGTAAAAAGCTCTCCTCAAAAAGGCACAACGCTTGTCATGGAAAAAACCTTGCAGGAGAAACCTCAAAATGAAAGCTTTAGAGCAAACTCAAATTTATCAGACAAGAGCGCAGGAAAATCTGGGACTGGTTCACCTTTGTGCGAACCGATTTAAAGACCGCGGAATCGAGTACGATGACCTCTACGGAGCAGGCTGTATAGGTCTGCTAAAGGCGGCAAGAGCGTTTGACGAAACAAGAGGTGTTAAATTTTCCACCTATGCCGTGCCTGTGATTTTAGGCGAAATCAAGCGGCTTTTCCGTGACGGCGGTTCTATAAAGATAAGCCGCTCTCTCAAGGAGCTTTCGCTCAGACTCAGCCGCTACCGAGACAGCTTTGCGGCGCTTAACGGCAGAGAGCCTACTGTGACTGAGCTAAGCGAATACTGCGGCGAAAGCGTTGAAACTGTAACTCAGGCAATTGCCGCCTCACTGCCGCCTGTGAGCCTTACCATTCAAAGCGAGGACGGAATTGATGAAACTGACATTCCCGTGCCGTCCTCTGAACAGCATATTCTTGAACTCATGTCGCTTCGCAGCGCTTTGGACAAGCTTGAGGAGCGTGACAGAAGGCTTATCTATCTTAGATATTTCAGAAGCAAAACTCAAACCGAAACCGCCGCCGTTCTGGGAATGATGCAGGTTCAGGTTTCACGCCGTGAGAAAAAACTTCTGGAAAGCATGAGAAAAGAATTCGAGTAAAATCCCCTTTTATTTTACACCTTTTATACACATGACAGTTCACATGAGATGTTAATTTTGTGTGAACTGTTGTGCTGTAATGTTGACATAAAAACAATAATATGCTATAATATAATACTAAACAAAAACAACTGTTTGCCAAACAAGGACGGTGAAAAGCGTGGCGCAAAGCAATGAAAAAAAAGGCACAAAGCTTATAGCTGACAACCGAAAGGCTCATCACGAATATTTTGTGCTTGACACATACGAATGTGGAATAGAGCTTTGCGGAACAGAGGTTAAGAGCATAAGAAACGGCAGTGTGAACCTTAAGGACGCATGGTGTTCGATTGAAAACGGCGAATGCTTCGTAAAGGGTATGCACATTTCTCCTTATGAAAAGGGCAACATCTTTAACCGTGATCCTAGACGTGAGCGCAGGCTGCTGCTTCACAAGCAGGAGATAAACCGACTTTACGGCAGGGTCAAACAGGAGGGTCTAACGCTAATCCCGCTTTCACTTTACTTCAAGGGAAGCAGAGTTAACCTTTCTATGGGGCTGTGCAAGGGCAAAAAGCTGCACGACAAGCGTGACGACATGGCTAAAAAGGCGGCGCAGCGTGACATTGAACGAGCGTTAAAGGGGCAAAATCACTGATACAAGGGGGCGTAATGGTTTCGACGGGGATTTTGAAGCATGATAAGCGAGTAGAGGAGCGCACGCTCTTAAAACGGCGCACGTTTTAAAATTAGACGACAACGATAATTTTGAATTAGCTGCTGCTTAAGCCAGCACTCGTCTTGCCCTTGAATACCACGGCTTGGGTAAAGGCGTCGACTAGTGGTGAACGTCATTGAGCGATGATTGTAGCTCTTTTGATGCAATGCAATCTACTAAGGAGCATCGCCTGCTTGTTTGCGGTGCTTTGAGGGAATGGGTAAAACCAAAATAACAAGCTACACTCGTAGAAATTCGTGGGGATAGGTTTTCGGACAGGGGTTCGACTCCCCTCGCCTCCATATTTTTTAGCGCAAGCCATTTTTATTGGTCTGCGTTTTTTTCGTCCAAAAGCCTTTGAAAACGCTTACGATTTAAATTTAGCTTTCAAAATTACAGCCGCAGCTTTGAGCTATCTGCGGCTGTTTTTGATTTTTATTTACTTTGTCGTAACCTTTTTGACATCGCTCCACACGCCGTAGCTCGCCAAGCTGTCGGATTTAAAATATCCTTGTATTCTGAATTTATAAACTGTTTGTGAATTAAAGCCTGTCATTCGGTATTCTGTCAAATCGGGCTTGATAAGCTTTTTGGTTTTCCAGCTTTTGCTTGAAGTGTCATATTGCTGTAGCTTGTAGCCTGTGCAGTCAACCTTTTTCCATTTCAGCCGAATTGCAGTTTTTGTCTTTCCTGCGCCTGTAATAGTTACTGTTTTCGGACGTGTCAACGCTATTTTAGTGTCGCTCCGCTCGCCCCATACTGCATTGCCTGTGCTGTCACGTGTGAACGCTTTTACACAATACTTGTACTCCGTTGACGGACTTAAACCGCTGTCACGGTAGGTGACTGTACTGCCGCTCTGAATTGTCTTGATTTTAACCCATTTTTTCGTGGTTGAATTGTAGCGGTAAACACGATAGCCCTTTGCGTTTTCCACTGCGTTCCAGTTTATGCGAATTGCCGTTGACGTACAATTCCAGCCGCTTTTGACAGCTACCTTGTCGGGCTTTTCAACCGTGAAGCCGTTGTATCCGCCTGACTTTATCACGCTTGGAAAATCTGTGTAGCTGTAGTCGCAATCAACGTTTCCGCTTACGCCGTCCACACTTCCAGTCGAACTGTACTGCCACATATCGTAGCTGCCGCTGTAGTTGCACTTGCTTGCATATTCTGCAATCCATAGCGCATATTTGTTCGCAACGTCTGTTGTGATATACGTCTGTAACGGCGAACGGCTAATGTACAGCCCTGCGTAATAACCGTTGTTTTCAAGCTCGGTGCAAAATGCTGTGACAAGGTTTGAGCAGAACGTTTTGCCCTGACTAAACTGGCTCTGCTCCTCTAAATCAAAGAAAATCGGATATTCAAACGTTTTCCCTGCAATCGCTTCCATGCAGACCGCCGCTTCTGTTTTAGCGTCCGCCACACTGCTTGCGTAGCTGTACCAATATGCGCCGACATTCAGCCCTGCGGCTTTTGCGGCTTTGTAATGCGCTTCAAACTGCGGATCCTTTTGGCTTATCAGCTTGCCATAACCCGCTCGAATTATTACAAAATCTATTCCTGCCGCCTTAACCTTCGTGAAGTCAACGTTAGTTTGATATTTTGATATATCTATTCCTTTTGTAGACATTGTCATTCTCCTTTCTGTTTATCTGTTTATCTGTTTATCTGTTTATCTGTTTTTTTATTATTTCCCTTCCTACTTTCATCATATCCACGAAAAGCGATTTTGTCAATAGAATTGAGCGAAAAAAATTGACGAAATTTTAAAAGAACATTTGTGCACATTGCACAAAAGAAATAAAATTCCTTGTTTTTGCCTTCTGTTGCCGTAAAAGGACAAAACGATGAGATTTTTTGATTTTTTAGCGGATTTGAACGAAAAAATTTTTTATAACCCATTGACAAAAATCTTATTTTGATGTACAATATAAATGTAAACGTTATCCGATGACTGCGTTTTGATTAAAAAACTAAATTTATGGAGGTTAAAATTATGGCTGAATATTTTGAAAATATTCCGAAAATCCCCTTTGAAGGACCGAAATCTGACAATCTGCTGGCATTTAAGTACTACAATCCTGATGAAATTGTAAACGGCAAAACTATGAGAGAGCAGCTTAAGTTTGCTTTGTCATGGTGGCACACAATGGGCGGCGACGGAACGGATATGTTCGGCGTTGGAACGGCTGACAAGACCTGGGGCGAGAGCGACTCTGAAAAGAGAGCAATCGCAAAGGTTGACGCTGCGTTTGAGATTATGGACAAGCTTTCAATCGACTACTACTGCTATCACGACCGTGATCTTTCTCCCGAATACGGCTCGCTTGCGCAGACAAACGAGAAGCTTGACAAGGTTGTAGCTTACTGCAAGGAAAAGCAGGAGCAGACCGGCAAAAAGCTTCTTTGGGGAACGGCGAAATGCTTCGATCATCCAAGATATATGCACGGCGCAGGAACCTCTCCTAGTGCGGATGTCTTTGCTTATTCGGCGGCGCAGATTAAAAAGGCTATTGAAACCACAGTTGAGCTTGGCGGAAACGGCTATGTTTTCTGGGGCGGACGCGAGGGCTATGAAACGCTTCTCAACACAAATATGTCGCTTGAGCTTGACAACATGGCAAGGCTGATGAGAATGACGGTTGACTATGCACGCTCAATCGGCTTTACAGGCGATTTCTACATTGAGCCAAAGCCAAAGGAGCCTACAAAGCACCAGTATGACTTCGACACAGCGACTGTTATCGGCTTTCTCAGAAAGTACGGGCTTGACAATGATTTCAAGATGAACATAGAGGCAAACCACGCAACGCTTGCGCAGCACACCTTCCAGCACGAGCTCAGAGTTGCAAGGGACAACGGCTTCTTCGGTTCGATTGACGCTAACCAAGGCGACGTACTGTTGGGCTGGGATACCGACCAGTTCCCGACAAATGCTTATGACGCAACGCTTTGTATGTACGAGGTTCTCAAGGCAGGCGGCTTTACAAATGGCGGACTTAACTTTGACGCCAAGGCAAGAAGAGGCTCTTTTACCAAGGAGGACATTTTCCTAAGCTACATTGCGGGAATGGATACCTTTGCTATGGGTCTTAAGGCGGCTGACAAGCTTATCTCTGACGGCAGGATTGACAAGTTTGTCGAGGACAGATATTCCTCGTGGACTACGGGAATCGGCGCAGACATCATCAGCGGCAAGGCTACTCTTAACGACCTTGAAAAGTATGCTCTTGAAAAGGGCGAGGTTACCGATTCGCTCTCAAGCGGAAGACAGGAAATGCTTGAAAGCATTCTCAATCAGGTTCTCTTTAACATTTAAAAGGTAACACGTGCAAAGCTTGTGCGGTAATTCTCTTAACTAAATCACAGCGTTTTTTCGCTCTTTCAAGCGGCGGGAACGCTGTTTTTTTGTGCAAAAGTGCGGGCTGTTTGTACAATTTGCATAACAGCATTATTTATTTTTGTGAAAAATGCCGAAAATATTTTTTGCACTTGACAACTGCTCTTTGCTGTGGTAAAATAACATTGTTACTTAAACGCACAAACAAAGAGGTAATATTATGACGAGAAAAAAAGGGAGCGTTCCCACCCAGACGAGAGAGAAGCTTTTAGCTTCGGCAACTGAGGAGTTTTACGAATACGGCTTTGAGAAAGCGTCCTTAAGGAGAATCTGCGCAAAGGCTGAGGTTACTACAGGTGCTCTATATTTCTTTTTTCAAAACAAGGAGGAGCTTTTTAAAGAGGTGATAAAGCCGATAACGAATTTTATCAACGAAAAAATGGAGGAGCATTTTACCGCCGAGCTTAGCAGCAGCTCGCAAAATCCGATAAAGGAGGAAAACGAGGACATTCGTGCAGGTGAGGAAATTATCGACGCCTGCTTTACCAACAAAATGCTCTGCGATATTTTGCTTGGCAACCGTGAACACCCTTACGTCTCTGGGTTTTTTGACGGACTTATGGAAAAGCTCGACAAGCAAACCATGCTTTTGGCAAAGGATAGCTCTAGTAATTTTGACCATGGGATTGTTCACTGGTTTTCGCATTTGCAGGTGGAAATGGTTATTTACGTTATCTCCCACGATTACGACATAATCACTGCGAAAAAGCAGCTTAGCATTATGATAAAATTCCTGCGTTCAGGCTTTAAATCTCTGTTTGAGGAGTAGTAAGCCTACAATTTAACAAGATAAAACGGGTTTATCCCGTTTTTAAATAACATTTAGATAACAGCGTTATTTAATTTTAGGAGGAAAAAATATGTACATTGAGCTAAAGGACGTAAAGAAAAGCTATGGCGGCGGAAACTACACGCAGGTGCTTAAGGGAATTACAACAAGCCTTGAAAAGGGACAAATGTGCGTTATTCAAGGTACCAGCGGTTCGGGAAAATCTACGCTGCTCAACTGCATAGGCGGACTTGACGAAATGGATTCAGGCTCGGTAAAGGTGGACGGCAGGGAGATTTTCGGGCTTAAGCCAAATGAGCTTAGCGAATATCGCCGTGAGAATTTAGGCTTTGTATTTCAGCTTTACAATCTTGTGCCGAACCTTACCGTTGAGGAAAATATCGAGGTCTGCAAATACATTTCAGACAATCCGCTGAACCTTGACGAGCTGATAGACGAGGTAGGCTTAAGCGAACACAGAAAGAAATTCCCCACTCAGCTTTCTGGCGGACAGCAGCAGCGGTGCGCAATTGCAAGAGCGTTGATAAAAAATCCGAAGCTTTTGCTCTGCGACGAGCCTACGGGTGCGCTTGATTCAAAAACCTCAAGAGAGATATTGATTCTGCTGGAGAAAATAAACAAAATTCACGGCACGACTATGCTTATCGTTACCCACAACAACGCTATTAAAAGCATGGTTGACAAGGTGATTATAATTAAAGACGGAACGATCAAAGACGAATACGAAAACGAAATGAAAATACCTGCCGAAAAGCTGGAGGACCTTTAATATGAACAGAGTACTTAGAAAAAGAATTCTCCGTGAGCTTAAAGGCAGTTTTACAAAGTACATTGCTCTTATGCTGCTGATTACGTTGGGCATGTACATTGTCGTTTCAATGGAGCTTATGGTTATGACGACAGTTGAGGGCACGGCGGAGCATGGAGAGCAAAACTGCGTTGAGGACGGACAGTTCAGCGTTTTTATTCCACTTACAGACGCTCAGCTTGATGAGCTTAACGACAGCGGCTTTACAATTGAAAAAATTTTCAGCGTAGACGTTGACGCCGCCGACAAAACAAAGCTTCGCATGATGAAGGTTAGAAAAAGCGTTGACAAAATAGAGCTTGACGAGGGAGATCTGCCGAGCAAAAGCAATGAATGTGTGCTAGAAAAGCTGTATGCGCAGGTTCACGGCTTGGAAACAGGCGACACTATTACGGCGGCAGGCAGGGAATTTAAGATTGTGGGAACAGGAAGCGTTCCCGACTATGAAGCTCCGCTTGAGAATCTTAGCGACACTTCGGCTTCTAGTGAAAGCTTTGGAGTTATTTTTGTAAGCGACGAATGCTACGAGCTTATAAAGGGCGAAGAAACGCAGAAGGCTGAAAGCTATACCTATTCCTACCTGCTTAACGGCGGCAGTTCAGATAAGCTGAAGAAAATGCTGGAGAACTTTGAATTTGACTATACCGATGTGACGGACGAATATTTTTTAGATTACATAAGTCAGTCTTTAGAGGGCAGAAGCGATATTGAAGCCGCAATTGACGAGCTTAGCGAAGCTGTTAATGAGCTTAGTGACGGACTTGGTGAAATATCGGGCGCACAGGGGGAGCTTACAGACGGGCTTAATGAAATATCCTCACAGCTTGCTTCTGTTGCCGCTTTGCTTGGCGACAACGAGCAATTAAGCGCAGCGGCATTAACGCTTTCACAGGCGACAGAGGGTGCTTACAGCACTTCAAAGAAAATTTCAACGGCTTCAAACGACATCTACAGCGGTTCAAAGGAGCTTGCGGAGGCAGCAGAGGAATTTAAGAATGAAGCAAATGAGCTTTTGGACGAGATTTTTGCACTTGACATAACAAATCTGACTTCATTTATAGAAAGCGAGGACAACGCTAGAATTGCCGCAGCGGCTTTGGACGCCGAAACTAACGAGGATATAATTCTGCTTGCAGGCATAATTGTTATGGTACTCTTTACCTACATGATTTCTATATTTGTAATTCATCAGATACAGCGCGAGAGCACTGTAATAGGCTCGCTTTATGCACTTGGAGCAAACAAGAGGGATATAATTTCCCACTACCTTGCTTTGCCTACAATGGTTACTCTTTTAGGCGCAATTGCAGGAACGATCTTAAGCTTTACTCCGATAGGCTTAGACTTTCAGATGGCTTCAAGCTACGAATACTACTCACTTCCAACGCTTGACGCAGTTTACACGCCGTTTTTGTTTATCTATGCGCTTGTCATGCCGCCTGTTATCGCTGTGATTGTAAACTATCTTGTGATAAGCCGCAAGCTTTCAAAAACAGCGCTTTCGCTTATCAGAAACGATCAGAAGAAACGCTCCTACAGTCAGATGAAAATAAAGAGCAAAAGCTTTCTCAGAAGCTTTAGAATAAGGCAGCTGCTGCGCGAAGCAAGAACCTCTGTCGCCATTATACTGGCTATGATTCTGTCAATGCTGATTTTAATGATGGCACTTGACAGCTATGTGCTTTGTCAAAACATAAAAAGCGAATCACAAAGAGATACGCTGTATGAATATATGTACTCGATTAAATATCCTGAGGAAAGCGTTCCTGACGGAGCTGAAGCCTGCTATGCTTTAAGTCTTTCAAAAGCTGCCTACGGAAATACGCTCGAGGTCAGCGTCTTAGGGATTGAAAACTCAAATCGATACTTTCCTACTGTAAATATTCACGAGGGAAAAAGCGCTATAACCGCTTCAAGTGCGGCGGCGCAGAAATACGGCTTAAAGGTCGGCGACAAGATTATTCTTACAGATGAAACGAATGGAACAGACTATGCTTTCAGCGTTGAGGAAATTGCGGAGTACGGTGCTTCGCTTACGGTGTTTATGGACATTGACAGCATGAGGGAGCTTTTCGGCGAGGACGAGAGCTACTACAACTGCGTTTTATCGGACGATGAGCTTGACATTGACGAAGGACGGCTGTATTCTGTGACTACAAAGGCGGACATTGAGCGTTCGTCAAGCGTCTTTGCAGATCTTATGATGTCAATGGTTATCATGCTTAGCACTGCCTCAGTGATTATTATTTTTATAGTCATGTATATAATGCAAAGCATTATGATAGACCGCTCGTCATTCCCGATTTCGCTTATGAAAACCTTTGGCTACACAACAAAGGAGATTAAGAAAATGTACATAAACGGAAATTTATACACAATAATTTTAGGTGCGCTAATTTCGATACCGCTTTCAAAGCTTTGCATGGACGCTATGTATCCCTCCATGATAGCTAATGTCGCTTGCGGAATGAATCTTACGTTCCCATGGTACTACTACCCTTTGATTTTTGTTTTAGTTATAGTCTTTTACGCTGTTTCAAATATATTGCTAATTAAAAAGCTCAATAAAATCACTCCTGCGCAGGTTATTAAGAACAGAGAATAGCCTTTGTCGGAAAAGCTAAAAGGGACTGCATTTATTTGCAGCCCCTTAATTATTTGGATTTTTTCAGATTACGAAGCGGCTTATTCGGTTTCCTATGTCTAATCTGTCATTGTGTTGTAAGCTTATGCCTGACCTGAGAAGTAAGCGTATTCACTCTCGGTGTTGGTGAAGGTGGCGGTTTCGCCCAGGAGAAAAGCTCGTCCTTTGGAATGGTGACGGCATACAGAATAAAAATAGGCTTCCGACAGGTAAAAACCATCGGAAGCCCTTATTTTTTTTATATGACTGTCTGTAAAACTTGTGTTCAAGCTAAGCTTTGTTTCTTTCGCAAAGCTAATCCATCAAATCTTAGAATACCCGAAGCTGTTTACAAGTGCGTCAACCTTTTGACTAGATTTGCACATTGGACACTCACCAGACTTGTATGTCTGATAACTGGGAATATCATCTCTCGTAAAAAGAGCATGAACTTCAATTTCGTTTGATTTTTCAATCGCCGAGAAAATCGAGCTAATCGCAACAAGCTGACCGTTGTAATACTTAAGGCACTCAATTGCACGATTGATGGTTTTACCAGTTGAAACCGATGAAATTAAAAGCAGCACGCGCTTGCCCCAAATGTTTTTCTGAACGTTATCTCTGAAAATCATCTGGTTGTTGGAATTGAGCTCAGGCGTAATGACTGAAATATCCTCATTAAGATTGATTCCGCTCGAGCATAAGCACTCAGCAAGAAATGCGCCTAGAATTTCTGTTCCCTCTAAGCAGATTATCGTGTCGATGTGCGTGCCTACATATGCGCTCGCAAGCTGATCCGCAGCCGCTTTTGCCATCTTGTGGCTCGTCTTTATGCGGGTAAGGTCTACGTAATAATTGATGTGCGAGTGGTTAGTTGCAAAATGCCCTGGAATTATTCCTATTTTGATTTTCTTGTTTTTACGTGATTCAATAGTTTGTACTCTGCCTTCCATAATAAAACCTCCATATGTCGAATTTATGGGAATCTCTGAAAAACATTGCAGTGCAGCTGCGACAAGGATTTTTAGAAACGCCCTAAATATTGTATTAGTAATTATAACATATTTTCACACGTAAGTCAAGCACTTTTTTGATAATTTTTCACAAAAGCAACCGCTTCTGATCTAAAAAAGTCTTAAATCATAACAAGCGTCCGCCATTATTTTGACGGACGTTTGTTATCAAAAGTGTAGATCAATCAGAATATTTATTCAGAAGAACCTGAAACTGTGCTTGAAGTGTAGCCCTCCATGCCTGTAACATAATCTGCCAGAGCCTCATCCTTGTCTGTATATATTACATAATCTACATTGTTATCAGTGTTTACTGTGCCATCTCCATCAATAATCACATCATCCGCATAGAATACAATATACAAATTCACCGAAGTGCTGTCGTCATCGTCAAGCGTAACCTTTGCTTTGTAAAGCTTTGCTATTCTGCACACGCACTCGCTCCAGCCAATGTTATCATAGTCGGTAGCGTCATTTGTTATAACGTAGGATTTCAAAAACTCAAAGCTGTCAATTGACTCTACGTAGCCCGAAACATCATCTGTATATATCCACTTTCCGTCAAGCTCCTGACGGCAATCTGTAACTGCATTTTCGTATTTTTCAGTATATGCAGTGTCAGCCGAAGCTGCCGTATCAGCGTCTATGTATGCAGGAGCAGTTTCGTCAACGGTAAATTCCTTAGTGTAATAACCGTCGCTGTCAGCCGTTCCAGATATTTTGTATCCCAAATCAGCAAGAGAGCTGTAAGCATAAACCTTTACCGTGAAGGTATCGCCGACGTCGTAACGCTCGCCATAATCCTGGTCTATGGAAATACTGATCTCATCAGCAATATCCTCATCTAAATCCTCAGAAAGGTAAACATCAGTTATACTGAGGAACGGAGTTCCGTAGGAGTAGCTGAAAGTAACGCCCTCAAATGGATCTATTTCAGTAAGCGGCGTCAAGCCCTCAACTGTGAAATCCTTAGTGGTCGAATAGCTTTCAAAAGGCCAGATGTAATAGCTTCCGTCATAGTAGAACCAATAGCCCTTGCTTGCGTCATCTTCATCAAGATATTCATAGTCGCCAATAACAAGCTCCGCCTCAAATGTGACTGTATCTCCTTCAGTTAGATAATATGAGGACGAATTATTGTAATAATAAATGAAATCATATTTTGAACTGATTGAATTATAGGTTAATTCTCCGTTTCCGTCAGTGCCTGAATATGTAATAGCTAATCCGTCAAAAGGATCATCTAATGAGGTTGCTTCATCAAGTCCTGAAACTGTAACCTCGAAGGTTGTGTTTGTGAGCTTGATGCCCTCCTCCTCGAGATCCTCTTCATCATATTCAACCTCAAATGTAACGGTATCTCCGTTGCTTAATCCCGTTTCCTTTGAAGCAGTGCAGGTGAGCTTGAACTCATCGTTTTTATCAGTGTCAAGAAGTGCATCGCGCATATCCTTAGCTTCGCTCTTGTCAACGCCGTATGTATCCTCAAGCGTAGATCTCTTATCGCTGAAATAATCACTGTACTCTACATCATCTCTGTCCTCGCCCACAATGGTAATAGAATAATCATCCATGTACACATCATATTCTGAATAAGCAAATTCAGGGTCGATATCAAGCTGAGCATAAACCTTTCCATAGCCGTCAGGACCTGCAAATTCAATGTTGAAAAGCTGCTGAGCGTCTATCTTTTTAGACCTGTTGGTAAAAATAATTATAAGCACAACTGCAACAATAATAACTGCGGCAAGCGCAATGATAACTGGAAGCAGCTTTTTAATTCCCGAGCCCTGAACAGTCACAGCCTCCGTCGGGACTGCTGCGGAATTGTATTCGCCCGCATTAGCTTTATTCTCATTGGCAAACTGCTGCGGACTCTGTTCATATACAGTCTGATCCGCCGCTCCTACCGTCTGCGGCTGCTTAACCTCTGAGGGTGCTCCGCAGTTTAGGCAATATGCAGCAGAATCTTCCATAGAAGCGCCGCACTGATTACAAAATTTTGACATATTATAACCTCCATATTATTATTTCCATAAATAAAATCAGGATCTTTTCCTTCAATTTTATTATATCATAATACTTGCTTACTTGTCAATGGTAAAATAAGGAAAGCAAAAAATTTATAGTTTATTCATTTTTTAAAAAACGCTTCGCCAGTGTGGAACCTGACTTTCGTACAGCAAAAAAGCACGATAGCGAATCGAATTAAGCTCCGCTGTAAATTCCTCTCCATTTTCTTTCAAAAGCGGCATAAGCCTTGCGGCTGTGCAGGAAACATCATCAAGCGAGGAGGAATGGGTAAGGAAGGACGCTTTGACATAATACTCTCCCCAGTACACTTCAAGCGAATCAATTTTTTCTTCAATTCCCTCATCGCCCGAATAATAAGCCTCAAGGCAGTCGTCTATATGCACATAAAGCTCGTCTGACGATGAATCAAGCATAACAAGTGAAAAAACGGACGAAAAAATCACCGCTGCCATAATAAAAGCGCAAAGGGTAAGTCTTTTCATTTTAAATTTCCTTTCTTATAATGTTATAATTTTTATTTCCATCGCAAGTCATGATAAAAACTTCGGAAAGCTTGATCCCTTCCTTTTCAAGAGTATTTTTGAGCCAGTCAGAATCAACGTTTATAATTTCTAACGCCTTATCTAGGATTTCTCCGTCATCTATCACAAGCTGCGGCGGATTTTTAGAATCTGAGCAAATATTTAAATCACTCCTTGATGGCGGCTGCTCGCTTTTTTTAACATAGACAGAAATTTTTCCTGTAGTTTCAACTACAGCAAGCTGAGCCTCAGAAATATCGAATACCTGCTCGGCTCTTAACGCTTCAAATAAATCGTCAACTGTGAATCTTAATTTTTTCATGGTTTTCTGATCAAGCACGCCATCGGAAATTATTATTTTTGGCGAACCGCAAAGAACACGTCTGAATTTTCTTGAAGAAAGCGAAAGATAAGAAAAGAATACATCTAGACAGACAATTGTAAAAATCGGCACAAGCCCCATAGCGATAGGAATATTTATATCCTCTATAGGCAAGGTAGCAATATTTGAAAGCATTATTGTTACGACAAGCTCACTCGGCTGAAGCTCTCCCAATTGCTTTTTTCCCATAAGGCGGATACAGAAAATTATTACAATGTAAAGAATTACTGCTCTTAGCAAAACGATAAGCATAACGACACACCTCTAAATGAAAATCTACCATTATTTTTATCAAATAAAACAGGAATATTCATTACAAAAGAGCAGATAATAGCTTTTAGAAAATAATATCGAATGAAAAGGAATTAAGAAAAATGCAGCTTTCCTACAATAATTTTGAAGATGAAAAAATAGAATATAAAACAAAGAAAAACATTTTAAATCTCAGAACGATTTTGGGAAATACAATGGATTTAAATGTTATGAACATTACAATAAACAGTGTTGAATGTTCGGTTGTGACAATTGAAGCAATGGTTTCCACGTCTTCAATGAGCGAGCTTATTTTTCGTCCGCTTATGGAGCTTGAAAGGACGGACAGAAATACTCCGCAGAAAATCATGAGCTTTCTGACGAACGAAAGCTTGCTTGCGGCTGAAAGAATAATTGTACACACCTACGGCGAAGCGTCAAAACTTCTTTTCTCGGGATTTGCGCTGATTTTTGTAGATGAGATAAACTACTGCGCTGCGTATGGCATACAAGGGTACGACAAAAAGTCTATTTCCGAACCGACAATTGAAAATAATATCATGGGTTCGCAGGAGGCTTTTGCAGAGGTTATAAGAACGAACATCTCGCTTGTCCGACGCAGAATAAAGCACCCCTCGCTGAGATTTGAAATGACTCAAGCAGGCAAGCTTTCAAACACAGACGTTTGCCTTGTTTACATTCAAGGCAAGGTCGATGAAATTATGCTTTCGCACATAAGAAAAAGAATCAGTGAAATAAAGCTTGACAGCGTTTTAGGAACAAGCTTTATAGAACAGTTTTTAGAGCCTGAGCAAAAGAAAAATATTTTTTCACAAACAGGCTACACCGAGCGTCCCGATATGCTTTGCAGCAGCATTTTGCAGGGACGAATCAGCATTTTAATTGACGGAACGCCCTTTGCTGTAATTTGCCCGTATTTGTTTTCTCAAAACTTTAATACCTTTGATGAATACGAAGCGAAAACCTACTTTGCGTCTTTCCTGAAGCTGATAAGATACTTAGCCTTTTTCTTTGCCACAGCCTTTCCGGGAATCTATCTTGCGGCGGTTAATTTCAGTCCTGAAATGTTGAATTTAAGACTGCTCTCAAACCTTTCCGCAGGAGAAAAAACTACAATCTTGCCTCTTTTCACAGAGCTTGTAATAATAATGCTTCTGTTAGAAATAATGCGTGAAGCAAGCATACGGCTACCACATTCAGTATCAACCGCAATGTCTATTGCAGGCGGACTGATCATAGGCGACGCAGCGGTTAAAAGCGGAATAATTTCTTCCCCACTGCTTATAATTGTAGGAATAAGCGCAACAGCATCGTTTGTACTTCCCTCTTTAAATCAGCAGATTTCAATTCTTAGACTTGCTTTTATTTTTGCAGGCGGATTTGCTGGATTTTTAGGGATAAGCGTATGCGCTGTAATGGTGCTTTGCAACATTTGCTCGCAAAGCTTTGAGGAAATACCGATAACCTCGCCTGTTTCACCGTTTAAGAAAAAGCAGATTGCCGATGTCACAGGCAGAAAATCCTACAAGGAAATGGAAAAAGAGCAAACAGTAATAGAAGATTTTAAATAAACGAGGTTTTAAAATGAAAAGTCTTTCACCCTACGCTTATGCGGCGATTTTGATTATAATGCGACTTTTCGCACTTTCAATGTATTCGCCTAATCAAACAGAAAACCCTGCAATCACCGCTGTAGTAACGATAATTTTTTCCTTTCTCAAGCTTTTGACGTTAATTCCTGTTATTATCTTTTTTAAAAGAAACGGCGAACAGGGCTTATCCTTAGCACCGCTCTATAAATTATCGTCTGCATTATTTCTGTTGTTTTCATCACTGCTTTTACTTTCAAGCGCAAATTCTTTTTCACAAATGATTTCGTCACTTTATCCCGACAGATTTGCAAGAATTTCAATTGCCGCAACAATTATTTTCATCGCTGCATATATAGCTTCAATGGGATTAAACGGAATTGGTCGTGCCTGCACAATATTATCTGTGCTGTTTTCAGCTTTTCTTTTATTTATTTTTGTTGAAACAAAAAGTGCCATGCTCAACGACAGAATCAATTTGTACAGTGATGATTTACAAAGCGAACTGATAAATACTACTGCGAATATTTCAAGCTACCTTTTAGATTATCTTGCGTTTTTTGGACTTTTGCCGTATTTAAAAAATTCAATTGCCAAAGCGGCAGGACTTTATATAACTGCTGATTGTCTTATTTCAGTTTTATTCTTTTTAATGAGTGCATCGGTTATGGGAGATTTCTGGAACGACAGCAATTATTCCTTTTTCACATTATCATTTGCATCACAAGGCTCAATAATTGACCGAAGCGATGCACTTGCACTTGTTATTTCAGGCGGCAGTGCATTAGTTACTTTTTCAATTTTGCTCACAATAGCTAAGGATTCTGTCAAAAGCATTTTTAAAATCAAAAGTGAAAATTTGGTATTAGCTTCAATTGCCGCAATGCTTACAATAATTTTACTTTTCACAATTGTCTACAAATATGAAATTGAAAATGCTTTGCTCATTATAAGCATAATATCTGCTTCAATATTTTTTATTTTTTCAATTTTTTTGCTTTTTTCCAAAAGGAAAAGAGGTGAAAGCAAGCTGTGAAAAGGTACGTGTTTTTTATCATGACTGCACTGCTGGGAATTATATATTTTTTTAGCGGCTCGCCAACTGAAATTTCTGATCGCACTATGATTCAGGCGATTGGAATTGACAAAACAAACACAGGCTACAGTGTAACCATGCAGATTTTTTCACCTGAGGGCGGTGGAAACGACACTGCTGTTGACGCTTCTCTGCCGAATGTAAGCATTGTAAACGGAAAGGGAAACACAGTTTACGAAGCTGTCAAGGAATGCTATACAGAGCTTGGCGGAAATGTTTTTATCGGACAAAATCAGATTTTTCTTTTTGGAAAAGATATTGATTTTTCAAAAAAGGACGAGGTTTTTGGATATTTTCTTTCGACATCGGAAGCATTTATGAATGTAGACTGCGCAATTGCTGAAAATACTGCGGAGGAAATATTAAAAATACCGATCAGCGGCAATGCGGTAAGCTCAGAAATATTTTCTCAGATGATAGACACTGCCGCAGATAACGGAAGATGTATAAAAACCTCATTTATAGACTTGATTGAAGCTATGGAATCACAAAGCAAAGCTATAATCATGCCTGTTATTTCTAAAGCTGAAGAAAGCAAAAGCGATTCGTCAGAGGAAACGCTTGAAAGCGTAAAGCTGCAAATAGACAACGGAGCAGTTTTTACCGACGGAAAATATGTTTGTGAAATAACCTATGAGCAAATGGGTGATGCGGCTGCGCTTATTGGTAAAGGAAATTATATCTTTACAGACGTATCTTACAGAGGAATAACCTACAGCAAAACCTTTAAAGTCACAGACCGTGAGGTGACTGCAAAAATTGAAAACAACGAGCTGTTAATATGCTTTGATTTAAGAGTTGATATTAAGGACGAAAAAATATTTGCAAACGCTTTGAATAACGATGAGGTTTCAAAAAAAGCACTTGAGGAAATAGGCAGCAAGGTTCAATCCTTTGCAAATGAGATAAGTCAAAAGCGTTCGGCGGAGCTTTTAAATTCGGATGATTATATCAAAAGATTTTATCCTGAACTTTACAAAAAATACAAAGACAATCTTGATGTGCTTTATGACAAAGCAAGAGTTATTGTTAATATTGACGAGTAAGAATTTTATAAAATCGCTAATCTGGAGAAATAATCTACAATTTTCCAAAAGTTTGCCCTAGTTTTATAGCTCATTTAGCACACAAAGCTAGTATTTTTCGTTCCTATTTTCTCCGATATATATGGGCATAGCCTTCACATAAAGAACAAAGCCTTTTTTGTATAAAACAAAATCCCAAAAGCAACATAATATCGCTGCTTTCGGGATTTTAAAATACTGACCCGTACGGGAATTGAACCCATGATTCCGCCGTGAAAGGGCGGTGTCTTAACCTCTTGACCAACGGGCCGAAATAGCGGTAACTGGATTTGAACCGGTGACTCCCTGGGTATGAACCAAGTGCTCTAGCCAACTGAGCTATACCGCCGTTATTAAGCCAATCTAAAGAGCATTTGCTCCAACATTGACTTATATATTATACACTACTTTTCCTTGTTTGTCAATAATATTTTTTGAAAAAAATATTATATTTGTTGTTTTGCACAAATTATGCTCATATTAAGTACAATATTTTGTGCAAATACACTAAATGCGTGCGACACCCGAATCCTCCGCCGCCTTTGATACCGCTCTTGCTACAGCTGCGGAAACATCTCTGTCAAGCGCAGTAGGAATAATGTAATCAGTAGAAAGCTCCTCGTCTGAAATGTAGTCTGCAATAGCGTGAGCAGCGGCGATTTTCATCTCATCATTTATATCGCTCGCTCTGACGTCAAGCGCGCCGCGGAAAATTCCAGGGAACGCAAGCACATTGTTAATCTGGTTGGGAAAATCACTTCTGCCTGTGCCGATAATTGCCGCACCCGCTTTTTTCGCTTCGTCAGGCATAATTTCAGGAGTCGGATTTGCCATTGAGAAAATAATCGGATCGTCCGCCATGCTCTTAACCATTTCAGAGGTTACACAACCAGGTGCTGAAACGCCTATAAATACATCTGCACCTTTAATCACATCGGCAAGCGTACCCTTGCGCTGCTGCTTGTTGGTTATCTTAGCCATCTCAATTTTCTCAGCGTTAAGACCATCTCTGCCCTCGTAAATAGCTCCTTTTCTGTCACAAAGCACAACGTCGTTAAGACCTAAAGCAATGAGAAGCTTGATTATTGCGATTCCAGCCGCACCTGCTCCGCTTGTTACAACTCTTATTTCATCAAGCTTTTTGCCGACAAGCTTAAGAGCGTTAATCATCGCTGCAAGCGTAACCACAGCTGTTCCGTGCTGATCATCGTGAAAAATCGGAATGTCGCATACCTCTTTCAGCCGCTTCTCAATTTCAAAGCATCTCGGAGCAGAAATGTCCTCAAGATTAATTCCGCCGAACGAGCCTGAAATCAAGCTTACCGTCTTGACAATATCGTCAACGTCCTTTGAGCGCACACAAAGCGGTATTGCGTCAACATCGCCAAAAGCCTTGAAAAGCGCACACTTGCCCTCCATTACAGGCATTCCCGCCTCAGGACCTATATCTCCAAGCCCCAGAACCGCAGTTCCATCCGTTATAACTGCGACAAGATTCGAGCGGCGCGTAAGCTCAAAGCTTTTGCTTATGTCCTTTTGTATCTCAAGACAGGGCTGAGCGACACCTGGCGTGTAGGCAAGCGACAAATCATCTCGCGTTTCCAAAGGTACTCTTGAAACAACCTCTATTTTTCCGTGCCACTGCTCGTGAAGCTTTAACGATTCCTTTGCATAATCCATTCTTTTACAATTCCTTTCCAAAAAAACATTTATTTAAAAAATGCTGAAACAGCTTGAAAAAAACACACTATGAAATTTACTAAATCAGCATTATATAAGAAAATTATACACGATTTTTTCCCTCTTGTCAAGCATTTTGAGCAAACAAAAATAAATCACACTGCATTTTTTGAATCATAGTCAATATGCCCCCCATTTTTCAAGCTTTAAAACAGAAAATTTTAAAAATGTAATTTTGTCAATCATATTGGACAGTAAGCAAGAATAGTTTCTGTAGGCGAAAGCCAGCACAGAGGACGAATAGGACGATGAAGAGTGTTTTACTTTTCCATTGTGCCGAGGTGTGTATGAACGGATCAGCTTGTGGTGAATATTCATCTCCTCAAGTGCCAGCTTAATTTTTCTTCTTTCTTTTTATCAGATTTTCCTCAGTCTATCAACTCTTTTTTTGCTTTTGTACAATATTTATTGTAGCAAAACAAATTTCGCAGATTTATTTTAGAAAATACTGTTGACATTTGAGTTGAGATGTGATATAATAATATTATAAAGAAAAAATAGATAATTGACGCTTTAGGAGGCTAAAAAATGTCAGATGATAAGGATATAATAGGCGGTATGAACGAATTTACCCCAGATATTTATACACTTGAGGATGAGGAAGGCAACGTTCAGGAGTTTGAGCTTCTTGACGTTATGGAAATGGATGGAGAAAAGTATTTTGCGCTTACTCCATATTTTGAGGACGCTCAGGAAATGCTTGACTCAGATGGAGAAATTATAGTTCTCAAGAGCGAGTTTGAGGGCGACGAGGAGATGATGGTTACGATTGACGATGATGATGAATACGAGCACATAGGAAATATTTTCCTTGAAAGACTTGAACAGATGTATGATTTTGACGATGAAGACGAGAAAGAATAGGCTCTGAATTTTTGCAGATAATAATTAAGGGCTAAAGCCTTGTCTTTTGAAGCAAGGTTTCCAAAGTTTAATAAAATGACACACTAGACTGCTGTGTTCGTTAGTATGAGCGTAATTTAATCCAACAGTTAAATAATCAGGGATTCATCACTGAAGTCCTATTGCAGACCTCCTGCGGCACACCGCTTTAAGCCGTGCAAAATGCCAGCGGACGAAGGGAGCGTGAAAGCTTTGGGATGTCTTACCCGTCCTGCTAAAAGCGGGTTTTATTTTACTCATACGACGGCATGGCGGTTTTTTTGCATAAAAAGGAAGTGATTTAATATGGGAGGAATCGTCGCCGCAGTTATTGTTTTAATTTTGCTTTTGATTCTGGGCGTAAGCATCTCTTCTTTTGCAGAGGCACTTCTTGTGATATTTTTAATAGTACTGTTTTTAATGACAGTTTTTTTCTCCGTCTGCGCAGTGATTTTTGCTGTGGCAAAGGCGACTAAGGCGGAATTTTGTGGATTTGTTGAAATTAAAGGAGCTGATTTTGCACAGTACAGAATTGACGGCGAGCTTTATACAAATATTTATCTTGCCGAAAATGTAATGCGAAGCAAAATATATAAAAGCGGCGAACAAAAAATCCGCATTTTTCATTTTAGGAAAAAGGCTTTTGCAGTTGATTCGCACACTAGACTGACAATCTTTACAGGGCTGATACTTTCTGTTTTAAGCTTTGCTGCCGTGTTTTATGAATATAGTATGCTGTATGGCATATAACCTTGACTGATGTCGAGGGAATTTCAACAGACGAGTTTGAAGGCTTTTTATCGCTTAGAACTGTCAGCTTAAGCTATTGCAAAAATGCTGAAGCTAATGATTATTTCACACAGTCATAAATTGACGAATTTAAGGAAAGATATAAAACAATTGGTTTTGATTTTTGCTAAATTGTTATTTTTCGCAATATGGATTATACTTTTGAACATATATATTTTTTAATAATCAAACCGCTCTCATGACGAAAGCGGTTAATTTTTGTCAATATATAAATTCATTCTCAAATTGTATTGCTATGTACGAAAGATCATTTTTCGACTTGCTATTTTAAATATTTATCCATTACTCCGCAAAAATCAAATGTCGCAAAATAATCCGCTGGAGTTTCCGCTCTGCGAATCATCCTGACGCTCCCGTCCTCGCATAAAAGCAACTCGGCATGACGAAGCCTGCCGTTGTAGTTGTAGCCCATAGAGTAGCCGTGAGCACCTGTGTCGTGAATAACCAAAATATCCCCATCGTCAATCTGCGGAAGCATTCTGTCAATTGCAAATTTGTCGTTATTCTCACAAAGCGAGCCTGTGACGTCATACAAATGGTCGCAGGGCTGATTTTCCTTGCCCAGCACGGTGATGTGGTGATACGCTCCGTACATTGCAGGGCGCATAAGGTCGCAGGCTGTAGCGTCAACTCCTATATATTCCTTGTAAATATGTTTGTGGTGAATACATTTAGTGACAAGATGTCCGTAAGGCGCAAGCATATATCTTCCAAGCTCAGTGGAAATTTTAATATCGCCCAGTCCCGCAGGTATTAAAATCTCATCAAAAGCCTTGTGAACTCCCTCACCGATAGCGAAAATATCATTCGGCTGCTTGTCAAGCTCATAAGGCACGCCGATTCCGCCGGACAAGTCGATAAGACTAATCTTCACTCCAGTTTTTTCTTTTATCTCAACCGCAAGCTCAAACAAAATTCTGGCAAGCTTTGGATAGTATGCGTTTGAAACGGTATTTGAAGCTAAAAATGCATGAATGCCAAAACGCTTAGCGCCTTTTTCTTTCAGCAGCTTAAAGCCCTCGATAATCTGTTCGTGAGTAAAGCCGTATTTAGCCTCCGCTGGATTGTCCATAACCTGAGTTTCAATCTCAAATCTTCCTCCGGGATTGTAGCGGCACATTATTGTTTCAGGTATTCCGCAAAGCTTTTCTAAAAATTCAATGTGCGTGAAATCATCAAGATTTATAAGCGCACCAAGCTCACGAGCCTTGAGATAGTCCTCCTTAGGAGTGACATTTGAGGAAAAAACAATATCCTCGCCTGAAAATCCGCAGCACTCGCTCATCATAAGCTCGGTAAGTGAGGAACAGTCAACGCCGCAGCCCTCCTCCTGTAAAATCTTAAGTATCGCAGGATTAGGCGTAGCCTTGACGGCAAAGTATTCTCTAAAGCCCTCGTTCCATGAAAAAGCCTTGTAGAGGTTTCTTGCGTTCTCTCTTATCTGCTTTTCATCGTAAATGTGAAACGGGGTGGGATAGGTTTTGATAATTTCCTCCGCCTGCTGCTTGGTAATAAAAGGTTTTTTCATCGTTTTCATTCCTTTACTCGTTTAATATCCAACAAAAAATACATATTTATGATATCATTTTTTTAGGGTGATGTCAAGCTAACCAGTGAAATTTTAATAAATAGCTCGTATTATGTCACAATTATTTAACAACTAAAACTACACAGCATATAAATTTACATTAAAGGCTTGCTATTTTGCAAAGGATATGGTATAATAAGAGTGAAAGAAGAAATTGGTGGTGCTTAAGATGGATATTGAAAAGGGCGATACTCTTGTTATGAAAAAGAAGCATCCCTGCGGAAGCAATGAAATGCTGGTGCTTCGTTCGGGAATGGATTTTAAGCTTCGCTGCGCAGGCTGCTCACATGAATTTATGATTCCCAGAAGCAAAGCCGAAAAGAACGTCAAGAGAGTTATCAAGCCGAAAGAATCATAGCTGCTGTATTTTATTTTTGCTATATTTGAAAAATAAAAGGGTTTCGGACAAACATCGGCTCTTTTTGAGCTTTTCATTTTGTCCGATCTGTCCCCACGTTTGCTAGGCAAACGTCTTAAACATGAAAGGATATAAAAATTATGTTCAGCAGACTTGAAACAATTGAGGAGCGTTTTTCGCAGATAAGCGAAATGCTCACTCAACCTGAAATAGTAAGCGATTCGGCAAGGTACACAGAGCTTATGAAGGAGTACAGCAGGCTTGAACCTATCGCTGGAAAATTTAAGGAGTTAAAAAAAGCACAGGCTGAAAATGAGGAAGCTAAGGAGCTTATTAAAGAGGGCGGCATGGACGAGGAAATGCAGCAGATGGTTTCAGAACAGCTAAATTCCTCAAACAGTGCGATAGAGGAGATTTCCAGCGAGCTTAAAATCATGCTTTTGCCTAAGGATCCAAACGATGAGAAAAACGTCATAGTTGAAATCAGAGGCGGCGCAGGCGGCGAGGAGGCTTCGCTTTTTGCAGGCTCTCTTTACAGAATGTACAATATGTACGCTGCGTCTAAAGGCTGGAAAGCTGAAATTTTAAGTGCGAATGAAACGGATCTCGGTGGCTTTAAAGAGGTGTCGTTCTCAGTTGAGGGAGCAGGAGCATATTCACGCCTGAAATACGAAAGCGGAGTTCACCGCGTACAGCGTGTTCCTGAAACTGAATCTCAGGGACGTATTCACACCTCCACTGTGACAGTTGCGGTTTTGCCCGAAGCGGACGATGTAGAGCTTGAGCTTAACGAAGCCACAGAGCTTAAGATTGACGTTTTCAGAGCGTCAGGCGCAGGCGGTCAGCATATAAATAAAACAGAGTCGGCAGTGAGAATCACTCATCTTCCGACAGGTCTTGTAGTAGAGTGTCAGGACGAGCGTTCACAGCATAAAAATAAAGAAAAGGCAATGAGGGTACTGCGCTCCCGTTTGCTTGATATGCAGCAGCAGGCGCATGATGAGGCGATTGCTTCAAAGCGGCGTTCGATGGTCGGAACAGGCGACCGAAGTGAAAGGATACGAACCTACAACTTTCCTGAAAGCCGCATAACCGATCACCGTATAGGCTTTACCATTTACAAGCTTGACAGCTTCTTAAACGGTGCGCTTGACGAGGTTATTGACGCTTTAGCACTTGCGGATCAAACGGCAATGCTGGCGCATCAGGACGAATAAAAAAGGGGTAAATAAATGACTTTTCAAACGAAAATGCTCGACTGTTCCGCCGAATCAATCGAATCAGCGGCACGGCTTATAAAATCTGGTGAAATTGTAGGTATGCCGACAGAAACGGTCTATGGTCTTGCGGCTGACGCATTTAATGAAGCGGCAGTTGAAAAGATTTTCAAGGCTAAAGGACGTCCTGCCGACAATCCTCTTATTGTCCACATAAGCGATATTGCTATGATTAGCGAGGCAGCATCTGAAATTCCTGCCTTGGCACTTAAATGCGCAAAGGAATTCTGGCCAGGACCGCTCACTATGGTTTTGCCAAAAAATCCTGATATTCCGTCTGTAACCTCAGGCGGACTTGATACAGTAGGAATAAGAATGCCATCGCACCCTGCCACAAAAGCACTTATCGAAGCGTCAGGCACTCCGCTTGCGGCTCCGTCTGCAAATATTTCAGGAAGTCCGTCGCCGACCTGTGCCGAACACGTTTTAAATGACTTGAACGGTAAAATTCCCGCAGTTATTGACGGCGGAGTATGTGACGCAGGCATTGAATCAACGGTGATATGCTTTGAGCAGAATGCAATTAAAATTCTTCGCCCAGGGAAAATCACGGCGCAGATGCTTGCACAGATAACTCCTGATGTTCGCCTTGACAAGGGCGTGCTTCACCCATTTGATTCAGATAAGCCTGTGGCTTCTCCAGGGATGAAGTACAAGCATTATTCACCTAAAGCGGAGGTTATAGTTATAGATTCGGACGCCGACGAATTTTTTTATTATGTTTCAAAGCAGGATAAAAGCGGCGCACTTTGCTTGATTTTCGGAGATGAAAATTTAGACGGCTTTAATCTGCCGTATATTTCCGTTGGAGCGACAGACGTCCAGCAGGCGCACAACCTTTTTGACGCACTGAGACAAGCGGACGAAAGGGGCGCTAAGACGATTTACGCACGCTGTCCAAAGCTTGACGGAATGGGCATGGCGGTGTACAATCGGCTTTTAAGGGCGGCGGCTTTCAGGGTGGTAAAGCTGTAAGCGTTTTTAGATGTGAAAGAGGAAAAACGATATGAGCATTGTTGTCGGACTTACAGGGCAAAGCGGTTCAGGGAAAACTGCCGTAAGCCAAATTTTCAAGGACGAGGGCTTTTACGTAATCAACTGCGATCTTGTCGCAAGAAAAGCCGTTACGCCAAACAGTGAGGGAGCTTTGGTGCTTGAGAGCCGTTTTTCACAGCTTTTTTCAAACGGAGAGCTTGACAGGAAAAGGGCGGCAAAGCTTCTTTTTAACGACAGAAAGCTGCTTGACGAATACAATTCGCTGATTTTTCCGTACATAACAGCTCTTATTTCAGAGGAAACAGAGCTTGCGAAAACTAATGGCGAAAGGTATATCCTGCTTGATGCTCCAACTCTTTTTGAAGCGAAGGCTGACAAGCTGTGCGATGTGATAGTAAGCTGCATTGCCGATGAGGAAATAAGGCTTAAGCGGATTGTAAAGCGCGATAAAATTTCCAAGCTTTCAGCGAGAGAACGCTTTTCATCGCAGCTAAACGAGGAATTTTTCATTTCACATTCAGATTTTGTGATAGTTAACAATGGAAAATACTCTGATATGTGTTCAAAGGCGGTTGACACCGCAAAAAAAATAAAGGAAAGAAATGATGGCAAAATCAAAGAGCAAAAAGAAAAATAAGCCGAGTGCTTTGCGTATAGCTTTTATTGTGATTATACTGCTTATTATAGTTTTAGGCTTGATGGTGATTTTTAAGGACGCAGAAACCGAAAACAGAGCGAAAAAGTTTTTCACCTACCCTACCGACTATGAGGAGTACGTTATAAAATACTCAAATGAATACGGCATGGATCCCAGATTTGTCTTTGCAATTATCTACACTGAAAGCCACTTTAATGCGGACGCTGAATCTGATGTCGGAGCACGAGGACTTATGCAGATTATGTCAGACGCCTTTGACTGGATAGAATTTAAGCTTGACGATGACAGAGGGCTTACCTTTGACGATATGTACGAGCCTGAATACAACATTCAGTACGGCACATATATGCTTTCGTATCTGTATGACAAGTTTGGCACATATGAGCTTACCGCAGCAGCGTATCATCAAGGAATGAATGCCGTGCAGGGTTGGATAGACGACGGAACAATAGATCCCGAGCATTTCAGTATTGATGAAAATCTTGACGATATGCCCTCATCGGCAACTCAAAATTACATATACAAGGTCATGAAGGCCTATGAAAAATACAGTGACAATTCACAGCTTGAGGAGGATATAGAAAATGGAACTTACGAATGACAAAACACTTGGAGAGCAGCTTTCTGAGCAGCTTCTTGAAAACCCGAAGAATGCCGCACTTTTGATGAGCGATGAGGAAATCAGCACTGCCGATTCCTTTTGCGAGGGGTACAAGGCGTTTTTGAACAAGGCTAAAACCGAGCGTGAAGCCTGTGCTGAAGCGATAAGGCTTGCAGTTGAAGCAGGCTTTAAAGAGTACGACCCAGAAGCTGAGTATCGCTTTGGCGACAAATTTTACTTTTGCAACAGAGGCAAGTCTGTGATTCTTACCGTGATGGGCGAAAAGCCGCTTGCAGAAGGTATTCGGCTTGCGGCGGCGCACATTGATTCACCAAGACTTGATTTAAAGCAGCATCCGCTTTACGAGGACGGCGAGCTTGCGCTTTTTAAAACTCACTACTACGGCGGAATCAAGAAATACCAGTGGACGGCTATACCAATGTCGCTTCACGGTGTTATTGTAAAAGCTGACGGCAGGAGTGTTACTGTAAATATAGGTGAGGACGAGGGCGACCCTGTTTTCTGCGTGACAGACCTTTTGCCGCACCTTGCGGCGGCGCAGATGAAAAAGCCTATGAGTGAAGCTATCAAGGGTGAGGAGCTTAATCTGCTGATTGGTTCTCGTCCGTTTAAAGACGACAAGGCTTCAAAAAAGGTTAAGCTGAATATAATGAACATTCTAAACAAAAAGTATGGGATTACCGAGCATGATTTTGTTTCGTCAGAGCTTGAAATTGTACCTGCGTTCAAGGCGAGGGATTTAGGCTTTGACAGAAGCATGGTCGCAAGCTACGGTCAAGACGACAGAGTTTGCGCCTACACAGCTTTGACGGCTATTTTAGGCTGCGATAAGCCTAGACACACCTGCATGACGATTTTAACCGACAAGGAGGAAACGGGGAGCGACGGCAATACAGGACTTAACAGCTCCTATCTGCCGTACTTCATTGATGATTTAGCTTCGCTTGAGGGCTTAAAGGGTCACACGGTAATAAGCCGTTCGCTCTGCCTTTCTGCTGACGTAAACGCCGCAGAGGATCCCACATTTTCAAGTGTCACCGAAACGAGGAACGCTTCAAAGATTAACTACGGTGTGGTAGTCACTAAATTCACAGGTTCAAGAGGAAAATCCGGCACATCTGACGCTTCCGCTGAATTTGTCGGAAAAATAAGAAAAATGATGGACGATGGAGAGGTAATCTGGCAGACCGGCGAGCTTGGAAAGGTTGACGCAGGAGGAGGCGGAACAGTCGCTCAGTACATTGCAAACCTTGACATGGACGTAATAGATGTCGGAGTTCCCGTGCTTTCAATGCACGCTCCGCTCGAAGTAACGTCAAAGCTTGACACCTATATGGCTTACAAGTCGTTCTCGGTATTCTTTGAGGACTGATTAAAAAACCCTGCAACGCAGCTATGCAATGCAGGGTTTTTTATTGTTAATGAGTATGAGCAGCCGTTTCATCGCAGTATTCAAAATCAACATTTCCACTGCTGACATCGGCGCTTGCAACATTTATAAGGATACGCTTGCCTACCGTAAACTGCGGACCGCCGCCTGCTCTTTTTATTGAGAATTTCTCATCAAAATAATAATCAGGATACGGCAGAGAATCAAGTCTGACAAGTCCCTCGCAGGTGTTTTCCAGCATGACATACATTCCAAACGGCGTACATGAGATAATTATTCCCTCGTAAATCTTACCGATTTTGGATTTCATATATTCTGCCTTGTAGCAATCCTCACAGCTTCTTTCTGTCTGCATAGCTACAAGCTCTGTCTTGCTCGCCTGATCTGACGCTGAAGCGGCAAACTTTCCATATTTCTTTTCACACTGCTCTTTGCTTGAGGTCGAAAGAAAATCTGTCATTATTCTGTGAATCGCCAAATCAGAATAGCGGCGAATCGGAGAGGTGAAGTGAGCATAATCCTTAAGCACGAGTCCAAAATGTCCTAGCGGTTCATCTGCGTATCTTGCCTTTGCCATAGACCTTAAAACAAGATTATTTACTATAGGAAATCTGTCAGTTCCACGCTCCCATTCCAAAATTTCAGACAGCCGCTTTGGATTTATTCCCTTGTCAAAGCTGTAGGGAATGTTAAGCTCGGTTAGTCCTGTTTTAAGATACTCAAGCTTCTCGGCAGGCGGATCCTCATGAACACGGTAGACAAACGGCAAACCGTTTTCCTTTCCGAATCTTGCGGCGCATTCGTTTGCGCAGAGCATAAAGTCCTCGATAATCTCCTGACTTGTTCCGCTCTGGTGAGGTCTTACATCAACACAGTAATCCTCATCGTTAATTAAAAGCTCGCTTTCGGTGGTGGAAAGCTGCGGCGCACCTCTGTGAATTCTATTGCCAAAAAGAATCTGCGCAAGCTCGCTCATCACCGACAAAACGTCCAGAACCTCAGCGTACTTTTCGCACAGTGCCTTTGAATTATATCCCTCCAAAAGCTCGTTGATTTCGCTGTACACTCCCTTAACCCGTGAACGGATAATAGTTTTGGCAAATTTATAATCTGTAATATTGCCGCTTTTGTCAAGCTTCATAAGTGCTGAAAACGCAAGTCTATCCTCGTTCGGATTAAGCGAGCAAATTCCGTTTGAAAGCTCTGTCGGCAGCATGGGGATAACTCTGTTCGCATAATATACGCTCGTTCCTCTTTTAAATGCCTCTTCGTCAAGAAGCGAATAAGGCTTGACATAGTGTGAAACATCGGCAATGTGAACGCCAAGCTTATAACCGTCAGTTGTCTTTTCCACTGATATTGCATCGTCAATATCCTTCGTCTGCGCTCCGTCAATTGTAAATATCGGAAGTGTTCTTAAGTCAAGGCGGTTATTTTCGCTGATTTCACGAGCTATACTTCTTTCATCTGAAACCTCTTTAGCCTCAGCAATCACTTCATTAGGAAACATAGGCGTAAGTCCGTTCAGTTCAAGCACGCTCAGCGCACAAACCGAAGCCTTAAGCGAGCTGCCAAAGCTCATTATACAGGTGCATATATGCTCAGAGTGATTTTCTCCTCTGTGAGTAACCTCAGCTAAAATCTTATCTCCCTCTCTCAAATCAAAGCCGTCTGCATTTTCTATCCTCATAGCACACTTTGAAAGCGTATCAGGAACAATTTTAAGCTCGCCAAACTCGTTCACTACATTTCCCGTAAAGCGCGAAAAGCTTTCCTCAGTAATTTTGAAAACTCTCGCCTCTATTTTGTCGTCCTTGCCAGCATAGGTCTGTACAAGCACACTGTCGCCGGGAAGCGCACCCTTAAGATTTCTTCCTGCAACAAAATATTCCTGATCGTCCGTTTCGCTGCGCACAAAGCCAAAGGTCTTTTTGATTCTTGAAACCTTGCACGGCACAAGCTTTGACCTTGACGTGTAGGAATAGCCTCCCAGTGTTTGTACAATTCTTTGCTTCTCTTCAAGCCCGTCAAGAGCCTTGTCCAGTTCCTTTTTAGATAAATGCGGCTTTACCAGCTTGTAAAGCTCGTTAAATCCAACGGGAACGCTGCTCTTTTTTAGCTTTGAAAGAATCAGCTTTTCATATTCCTTTTTCATATAAACCTCTTTTCTTTTTTAAAAAAATTTTGCCCTGCTTTATGCAGGGCTTTGTATTTAGCTTGAGAAATTTGAAAGCACGTTCAATAAAATTGTAACTACACATATAATTACCGCAGCAATCTTTGTGAATCTTGAAAGCTTTGCGTCCTTAGTTCTGCTTTTGTTACCCTCATAGAACGATTCGTTGTATCCGCCGCCTATTGCGGAGGTGAGACCCTGCTCCTTGCTGTCCTGAGCAAGAACAACTAATATTATAACCAAGCTTGAAATAATAAGAAGCGCTCCTGCGACAATCTCTGCTATGCTCATCTGATTTTCACGCCCTTTCATACATAGTCCGTCATTGTAAATCTATTATACCACACTTCAAACGAAAATGCAAGCGTTTTTTCAAACTTTTTTTAAAAAACAGAAAATTTACAAAATAAAGAGCAAGGCTCTGCTATAAATTTACAGCAGAGCCTTGCTTTGAAGCGACTAATTATTCATAAAGTGGATATTTTTTACAAATGTCGGTAACTCCAGCTCTGATTTCGTCCTGTTTAGTGTCAAAATCAGTTGCCGCAAGGAAGATATAGTCTGCAATCCTGCGCATATCCTCCTCGACAAGTCCTCTTGTCGTAACGGCGGACGTTCCTATTCTTACACCGCTGGTTACAAACGGACTTTGAGGGTCGTTGGGAACAGCGTTCTTATTTATAGTGATGTAAACCTGGTCAAGCTTCTTTTCAAGCTCTTTGCCCGTAATGCCGAACGACTGCAAATCAACAAGCATAAGGTGGTTGTCTGTGCCGCCTGAAACAAGGTTAAAGCCGTGAGAAACAAGACCTTCTGCAAGAGCCTGAGCATTTTTGACAACCTGCTGAGCGTAAGTCTTAAATTCAGGCTTCAAAGCCTCTCCTAAGCACACCGCCTTTGCCGCAATAACGTGCATAAGCGGGCCGCCCTGAGTACCAGGGAAAATTGCCTTGTTAATCTTCTTGATAAGCTCTTCACTGTTGGTGAGGATAAGTCCGCCTCTAGGACCTCTCAGGGTCTTGTGAGTAGTAGTTGTAACTACGTCTGCATAAGGTACAGGAGAGGGGTGAACTCCGCCCGCTACAAGTCCTGCGATATGAGCCATATCAACCATGAAATACGCTCCGACTTCCTTTGCGATTTCGCTGATCTTCTCAAAGTCAATCACTCTCGGATAAGCAGACGCTCCTGCAACTATAAGCTTCGGCTTATTTTCAAGAGCAATTTTTCTAAGCTCGTCATAATCGATAAAACCGTTGTCGTCAATTCCGTAGGAAACAAAATTGTAATTCTTTCCCGACATATTCACAGGCGAACCATGCGTAAGGTGTCCGCCGTCAGCAAGGCTCATGCCGAGTATAGTATCTCCAACCTCGCAAAGTGCAAAATAAGTTGCAAGGTTAGCCTGGGCGCCTGAGTGAGGCTGTACGTTTGCATACTTTGCGCCAAAAAGCTCACAGGCGCGTTCAATTGCGATATTTTCAACCACATCAACGCACTCACAGCCGCCGTAATAACGCTTTGCAGGGTAGCCCTCCGCATACTTGTTCGTAAGTACCGAACCCATAGCTGCCATAACCGCAGGTGAAACGATATTCTCACTTGCGATAAGCTCAAGATTTCTTCTCTGCCTTGCAAGCTCTGCGTCCATAGCCTTTCCGACCTCTTCGTCAAAGCCCTCTACAAAACCTATTGTGTCCATAATTTCCATAGCTAAAATTCTCCTAACTGATATATTATACGTCATTTTCAGATTTATAAATCCGAGTACTTTTTTATTATACAATATTTGAGCGGATATGTCAACTGTTTTTTGAAATTTTATATTTCTAGTTTTGTTCTGCTACAACAAATATTGTACAAAAGCGAAAAAGGAGATGATAGACAGACGAAAATCTGATAGAGTAAAGTTAGCAAACATAATTCAACAGAAAGAAGAACAAAAGACAATGCTTAAGTCGGCACTTGAGGAGATAAATATTCACCACAAGCTGATCCGTCCATACACACCTCATCATCCTATGCGTCCTCTGCGCTGGGCTTTCGCCTACAGAAAATCTTCTTGCTTACTGTCCAATATGATTGACGAAATTAAAAGTTTCTAAAATAAATCTGCGAAATTCACTTGCAAAACAGCTAAAAATGTTGTATAATATATAAGAATAGTATTTTTGAAAGGAGCGCATAGCTTATGGACAAGGCTCAGATAAATAAAATCGTCAAGAAGATAAAGGAAATTCGCAGTCAGAATGTTGAAGACGAAAAAGAAACTAATTTCAAGCTTCAGGTCAGCAGCAAGCCTGAAAAAATAATTATCGGCGCATCTTTGGCGGCAGCGATTGCTATTGTTTTTGACGATTCAAAGAAGCGAGCTAAAAATCCCACAAAGGCTAAACCCTTTCACAAAAGATGGTATAGTAACTACAAAAAGCTTGATTCATTCTTAGATAATACGATAGCACAGCAGCTTAAAAAGGACAGTGAGCGTCAGTTTAATGATGACAAGCTTGAAGCAATGGAGATAGAAAACGGATTAGAATTTAAGCTTTAAGCGTAAGGGAATGACGATATGAAAAAATATTTTTTAGAGTACATGGCTTTTTTAGACAATGCTCTTGCAGATGAAAACACCGATTTCGGCAGACTTATGAAGATACATAAGGAAAAGACCAGATATTTTCAGCATGAGAGGATAGTTCATCTTTTTGTGATGATTCTCTTTGCACTTTGCACAATAGCCTGCTTTTTGGTTATAGTAGTTTCAGAAACGATTGTGTTGATTCCGCTTGCGATTCTTTTGCTTGCGCTTTTGATTCCGTACATTTCACACTATTATTTTTTAGAAAACAATACGCAGAAGCTTTATAAATATTATGATAAAATCTGTGAAAAGCTTGAAAAGGACGAGCTTTAGTCAATTTTTATTGACAAATATTCAGATAAGTGCTATAATAAAAGTATAATGTCCCCGCCTCTTAGGTGGCGGGTGGCATTCTTTCTTTCAGTAGGGGATAATTATCCCCTACTGAAAGAAAGCGGAGCTGGTAAGAACTTTAGTTCCGTGCGGAACAAAAGTTACTTACGCTCCGAACATTTATTGCAAGCGTTCGCAATCAAGCTTAAGCAAGCTTAGCTTGCCTTGCTTCGCTTTAAATAATTATTGACTATTTTTATTAGGAGAATGACAGTATGAAAAATTATTTGACTTTAGCCGCACTGCTTGGAATTACAGCGGCGGCAATTCGCTTGAAGCCGCAAAGAGCCTACGCTTGGTTTTCGCCAACACATAAGGATATAACCAAAAGAGCGATTGAAATGTTTGAAAGCGAAAACAAACCTCGCCTTGCCGCCTTCTATAAGGAGTATGAGGACGAGCTTTTAAGAGGCTGCGTTGCACCTGACAATGACGGCGACTATGACAAGGCTTCGGGAGCGCATTACTATGCCTGTGCAAACATCAAGGGCAAGGCTGTTTCAGGCAAGGGCGGATACTATCCTAACCGCTTAGGAGAGTATTCAAAGAGTGCAAGAACTATGCTTGAGGAAAACTACACCTGTGCATTGAGCTTGTATAAGAACAACAGAATTGATGAAGCGATGTATGCGCTTGGTCGGGCTATTCATTTTGTTGAAGATATGTCATGTCCGCCGCATACGTCAAATATAAAGTACCATGATAAGCCTAACAACGCTCACCATGCTTTTGAAAATCATGCAAAAACTATATCGGGAAAGTTTTCTCCAAAGCGTTTTGACAAGCGTATTCAAAAGCTATATTCGACAGACAGCTTTGAGGAGGCTTCGCAAAAGCTTTCCTCAACCTCAAATAAATACGCTTCAAACATATCTAACTTAGATCCCAAGGCTTTTAACGAAGCGGTTGAAAATTTAGTTCCCTTTGCTGCACAGCACGTCTTTGCGCTCATGATAAAATTCTACAATGACTGCAAGGCTGATAATGGCAATTATCTTATTGACGGCAAGGCTTATACGATAAAAAATGAAGCTACGGGCGAGGTTATGACTGTTAAGGAAAAGGAAATTTCCTTAAGCAAGACGGATTCAAAAAAAGAGCAGAAGCTGACGCTTGAGCTTGCCAATGACGGCACTTTTTCAATCAAGACCAAAAGCGGTAAGGTTTTAAGCTCTAAGCTAAAAGGCTTTGACAGCGGCGATGACGTTTCAACTTTCCGCTTTGCTTCTTTAGGCAAAAACCGCTATCGCATAACCACTGATTATACTTCGTTTGCAAAAACAATGGCGTGCGGAAAGGGCGGCTCTCTTGTGACTGCGGATTTTACTCCCGATGATAAAAAGCAAGTCTGGATTTTAAACTGATGGACGAGAGATTTTCAAGAACACAGATGCTGCTTGGAAACGAAGCTATAGAAAAGCTTGCACATTCGAGAGTTGCGGTATTCGGAATTGGCGGCGTTGGAGGATATGCGCTTGAAGCACTTGCGAGAAGCGGAGTCGGAGCGCTTGATCTTATAGACAGCGATACTGTTTCGCTTTCAAACATAAACCGTCAGATTATTGCGCTTGAAAGTACGCTTGGAAAGTATAAAACTAAGGCGGCTGCCGAACGAATCGCACAGATAAATCCCGACTGCGCTGTGGTTGAGCATAGAATTTTTTATAACAAGGATACGGCGGACAGCATTGATTTCAAGCAATTTGACTATGTTGTCGACGCAGTTGATACAATAAGCGCAAAGCTGCTGATTGTCCAAAATGCCGAAAAAGCTTGTGTCCCTGTAATTTCATCTATGGGAGCGGGAAACAAGCTTGACCCGACTTCTTTTGAAGTCGCCGACATTTACCAGACTTGCGTTTGCCCTGTAGCCAGAGTTATGCGGCATGAGCTTAAAAAGCTTGGAATTGAGCGGCTTAAGGTGGTTTATTCAAAGGAAAAGCCTGTTGAAATTAAAAGAGTTTCCGATGTAAACCGCCGAAGTGTCCCTGCGTCAAACGCTTTTGTTCCTCCTACTGCAGGTCTGATTATCGCAGGAGAGGTTGTCAGAGATTTGGCGGGAATTTGATGTAAATATATGGGATTAGTAGTATATAATTTACAAAAGAATTATAAATTATATACAGTGTCGCTGCGATAGCGGCACTGTTTTTTATGTAAAAGTCACAAATTGAGAGGAGAATTTCTGTGTAAAATGCCGTAATTTTAAAAAAAGGTCTTTTTTGCACAAAATCTTTTAAAATCCACTTGAAATTTCGAGAAAAATAATGTATAATAGTATATATAGCAAATGCGGTGTTTGTCATGCCCTTTTTAGCATAACAACGCTTGTGTGGAGCTATATTTATAACAGGGCTTGACCCTTAGAAAAAACGGTTTATCGTATGTCAAGTGTAGAAGGCTTCCATGATGAAGCTGCCAAAATATAGATGGACATACAAATAGCTGTTAAAAACAGGAGGTTAGTGTTATGGATGAAAAATCCCTCAATACGTTTAAGGGAACAATCGTTCAGGAGCGGCAGCTCAAGGAGGTAATAGCTCACCACCATGACCAGCCAGGAGGTCTTATGTCTATCCTGCAGGAGGCACAAGAGATTTATGGGTATCTTCCGATTGAGGTTCAGACTATGATAGCGGACGGTCTGGGCATTTCATTGTCGGAGGTATACGGTGTAGCTACCTTTTATTCTCAGTTTTCTTTGACGCCAAAGGGCGAACACAGAATCAGCGTCTGTCTTGGCACGGCTTGTTATGTTAAAGGCTCGGATAAAATTCTCGAAGCAGTAGAGAACCGCCTTGGCATCAAGTCGGGTGAATGTACGCCGGACGGATTGTTTTCAATTGATTCATGCCGTTGCGTTGGAGCTTGCGGACTTGCTCCAGTAATGATGGTTGATGAGGACGTTTACGGAAAGGTAACTCCCGATCAGGTGGATTCTATTATAGATTCCTACCTTACTAAAAAAGGAGGTAAGCGTAAGAAATGACAATTGAGCAATTAAACAAAATTAAAAGCGAGTATTCCGATCTTGTAAAGGTGAGAAAGCTTGTAGCCGCTGAGGGTGAAAAGCTTGCAAAGAAAACGGGATACCGCAAACAAATTTTAGTCTGTGGCGGTACAGGATGTACCTCGTCGGGAAGCAAAAAGGTAATTGAAGCTCTTGAAAGCGAGCTTAAGAAACAGGGACTTGAAAAGGAAGTCTTAGTTGTAAAAACAGGCTGCTTTGGACTTTGCGCATTAGGTCCTATAATGATTGTTTATCCTGAAGGCGCATTTTACGCACAGGCTACTCCTGAAGGAGTAATCAGAGTAGTTGACGAGCATATTAAAAAGGGAAATATTGTAAAGGAACTTCTTTACAAGGAAACGGTTCACGAGGACGGTTCTATAATTTCTCTTGCTGAAACCAATTTCTACAAGAAGCAGCTCAGAATTGCGCTTAGAAACTGCGGCGTTATAAATCCTGAGGACATCAGAGAGTACATAGCTACAAATGGTTATCAGTCGCTTGCTAAGGTTCTTACAAAGATGACGCCTGACGACGTTATTAACGAGCTTCTCGAATCCGGACTTAGAGGACGCGGAGGAGCAGGATTCCCGACAGGAAGAAAATGGGCTTTTGCCAAAGCTTCTGAGGGTGATATTAAATATGTATGCTGCAACGCAGACGAGGGCGACCCTGGAGCGTTCATGGATCGTTCTATTCTTGAGGGAGATCCCCATGCGGTAATTGAAGCTATGGCAATCGCAGGATATACTATCGGCGCAAGTCAGGGATATATTTACGTTCGTGCAGAGTATCCTGTAGCGGTTTCACGTCTTGAAATTGCACTTGAGCAGGCAAGAGATTACGGCTTGCTCGGAGATAATATTTTTGACACTGATTTTTCATTTGATATAGAGATTCGTCTTGGCGCAGGAGCGTTTGTCTGCGGTGAGGAAACGGCTCTTATGACGTCTATCGAAGGTCACAGAGGAGAGCCTCGTCCGCGTCCTCCGTTCCCCGCTGTAAAGGGTCTGTTCGGAAAGCCTACAGTACTTAACAACGTTGAAACCTATTCAAATATTCCGCAGATTATCGGCAAGGGTGCTAAGTGGTATTCTTCAATCGGAACGGAAACCTCAAAGGGTACAAAGGTATTTGCTCTTGGCGGAAAAATTACAAACGTAGGACTTGTTGAAATTCCTATGGGTACGACGCTTAGAGAAATCGTTGAGGAAATCGGCGGCGGTATACCAAACGGAAAGAAGTTCAAGGCGGCTCAGACGGGCGGACCTTCAGGCGGATGTATTCCTGCCTGTCATATAGACACACCTATAGATTATGAGCATCTTACCGCTCTTGGTTCGATGATGGGTTCAGGCGGACTTATCATAATGGACGAGGACACCTGTATGGTGGACATCTCGAAATTCTATCTCAACTTTACTGTTGACGAATCGTGCGGAAAATGTACGCCATGCCGAATTGGCACAAGACGCTTGCTCCAGTTCCTTGAGAAAATTACTTCAGGAGAGGGCGAGCCTGAGGATCTTGAAAAAATTGAAGAGCTTGCCAATCACATGAAATCATCCTCCCTGTGCGCACTAGGTCAGTCTGCGCCTAACCCCGTTCTTTCGACAATCAAGTATTTTAAGGACGAATATATAGAGCATATTGCAGACAAGCACTGTCCAGCAGGAGTCTGCAAGAGCCTGCTTCACTATGAGATTGATCCGGGTCTTTGCAAGGGCTGTACGCTTTGTGCGAGAAACTGCCCTGTAGACGCAATATCAGGCAGTGTAAAGCAGCCTCATAAGATTGATAAGACCAAGTGCATCAAGTGCGGACTCTGCGAGAGAAACTGCCGCTTCGGCGCAGTGTTCAAGAAGTAAGGGAGGTTTGAACAATATGGCAGCAGAAAAACAGAAAATGATTCACCTTAAGGTGAACGGTATACCAGTTGAAGTACCGGAAGGCACATCGGTTTTGCAGGCGGCTAAAGCTGTGAACATTGAGATTCCTTCACTTTGCTATCTCAAGGACGTAAACTGCATAGGTGCCTGTCGTGTATGCGTAGTTGAAATTGTTGGAAGAAGAGGACTTGTCGCTTCATGTACATATCCTGCTGAGGAGGGCATGGAGGTTCTGACAAACACCGCTAAGGTTCGTGCTTCAAGAAAAACCACAATCGAGCTTATTCTTTCAAGCCATCAGAAGAAATGTCTTTCCTGCGTAAGAGGAAACAACTGTGAGCTGCAAAAGCTTGCGTTTGACTACGGCGTAGATGAGGACAGATTCAAGGGTGACGACGCCCGTTATAAAATTGACGACCTGTCGCCGTACATTGTACGTGACAATGACAAATGTATTCAGTGCATGAGATGTGTCGGAGCCTGCAAAAATGTTCAGCAGGTATCTTGCATAGGACCTATCAAGCGTGGATTCAACGTTCATGTAGGCTGTGCGTTTGAAAAGAGCCTTAACGACTCGCCTTGTGTAGGCTGTGGACAGTGTATCGTTGCCTGTCCTGTCGCCGCACTCAACGAAAAGAGCCAGATAGATCAGGTTTGGGACGCTATTTCGGATCCTAGCAAAAAGGTGGTATTCTTCACCGCTCCGTCTATTCGTGCAACCTTGGGCGAAAGCTTTGGTATGCCGATTGGTACAAACGTTGAGGGCAAGATGGTTTCGTCCATTCGCAGACTTGGAGTTGACAACGTATTCAACATGGACGTAACAGCCGACCTTACCATCATGGAGGAAGCTCACGAGCTTATTGAGCGCATTACAAAGAAAAAGGTTCTGCCGATGTTTACATCGTGCTGTCCTGGTTGGATTAAGTTCTGTGAGCATTACTATCCTGAATTTTTGCCTCACCTTTCAACCTGCAAATCGCCGCAGAGTATGTTCGGCGCAGTGCTTAAGAGCTACTATTGCCAGAAGTACAACATAGATCCTAAGGATTTGTTTGTAGTCAGCGTAATACCCTGCACGGCAAAGAAATTTGAGGTGACAAGACCTGAGTTGAGAACCTTTGATTTTGACGATGTTGACGTAGCGCTCACAACAAGAGAGCTTGCTAAGATGATCAAGGGTGCGGGAATCAATTTCGTTGATATGGACGAAGAGAAGTTTGACAATCCGTTTGAAACAGCATCGGGCGGCGGAGCTATATTCGGCGCAACAGGCGGAGTTATGGAAGCGGCTTTAAGAACGGCTTCATATATGCTTGACGGCAGTGCAAGAAAAATCGAATTTAAGGAAGTCAGAGGAACGCAGGGAATCAAGGAAGCAACCTACAAGATTGCAGGACTTGAGCTTAACATTGCGGTAGCTTCAGGACTTGCGAATGCACGTAAGATTGTAGAGCAGGTTAAGTCAGGCGAAAAGAACTATCATATGGTAGAAATCATGGCTTGTCCTGGTGGCTGCATAAACGGTGGCGGTCAGCCTGTTCAGAGCGATTCAGTAAGAAATTACAAGGATCTCAAGGCAATCAGAGCAAAAGCACTTTACGATGCAGACGCTTCAATGAAGCTTAGAAAGTCGCATGAAAGCCCTGTTATGAAAATGCTTTATGATGAGTACTTTGACGCTCCTGGAAAGCCCAGAGCGCACAAGCTTTTGCATACTACATATGTAAAGAGAAGCGCACATTAAACAGCTTAAGACCTCCTTTTTAAATTTACCGATAGCCCGATCCTTTGCGGTCGGGCTTTTTCGTGCTTGTCCAGTTGCTTAAGATGGGCATTTTAAACGCTTGAAAAGGAAAGCGATTAATCATTCACCCAAAAAATTTGCAGTCCTTCTCATGAAGGATACAGTGCAGGAATGAATGTCAATGTGAGTTCTAAACTTTAAAAATAAAAAATCCGCAGATTTAAAACCTGCGGATTATATATTACTTAACCATTGGATTTTACACCTTTCATAGTATTTGAAAAGTATACTATCTCATTGGACTCAATCCTTTCATGAGCTATAGTTTTCCTAATGTCAAACTGAAATTTCCTTCGGACTCACCCCTTTTCGTTAGATATTCCTTCTTTGCATTGTGCAAACGGTTCTGATCATTTTGTACCACTCCTAACAAAAATTTGTGTATCATTATTGCTCGGCAGCTTCAAAACCTATCCTAACATAAGCTGTGACATTATCAGCCCTGCTTGCGTTAAGCTTCAAAAATGCTTCGCACTTTAAATCACTGGCAATAATCCTGCCTTACCAAAGCTGTACATTGGAATCACTCCTAATTATAAAGTCTGCATAAATCTCCTTAATACTTTCATATTAATCACACCCTTATAATTTATTCCGTGAAAACTAAACTGTACATTGGAATCACTCCCTGTCATGTTTTATTAACTCTAAAAATGCAATTTAATAAAATCATGTCGGTGTCCTTTCGTAACTGACGCCGTTCGCTGACGGCGATTAAATTTTAAAAACTTCAATCTATATGCAGAGTGCAAATTTGAAAATCTAAAGCTAAAGCTATCCTATCCAAAACTCGCAAAATCTCTTAAATTCTTACTTGTGTAGGCTGTCAGTCTAAAAACCTGAATCCTGCCTAATCTTAATCAGACTTCTGCGAGTCTTGAAAAACTCTGCTTAATTTCTGATATGTCCATCGGACTCGCTCCTTTCAAATAAATTTGACGCTTTCGGCACTGAAACCACACTATTAAAACACGCTGAACCATTTTGCAGTTCATATGTAACCCCGAAACTCATCTTAATCTGTCATAAGAAAGCCTTCAAGCTCGCTTCCCACTTTCAAACGACCGCCTAAAGACGTTTCCCACTCTTTGCGCATCTGCCGTCCGCTCTTGGTATTCGGCTCATCTACTTTTCTTGATTTTATTATAGCATACTTTTTCGTCATTGTCAATAGTTTTTTTCAAAAAAAATAAAATTTTTTGTTAAGATTCATCGTAAAAATTAAATCAATCAGATAAAGCAAACTAACAGAGTGCTTCTATTGCTAAAAAACATTATGGCACAAAATAAGATAACTGAGAAACTAGGTATTTCTTGTCCTCCGCCTATATAAAAAAAATTTAAAAAGTGTGCTATTTAAAAAAGTCTGGATAAAATATATATACTGCATTAATACCAATTGTTCAAAACAAAAAATAAAAGAGCATATTTGTCATGATAAAAATGCCGTTCATATCACCAAAATTATCGCTATGCACGACATTGCTCATTTATATTTAATACTGCAATCATAATTGCCCTTGACGGAAATAATAAGCATAACTGTCACAAATAAAATCATATTGATCAGTAAGACTTCCTACCAAGGAAAATACAAGTGCGACAAACGCAATAATAAGTCCATAGCGATTTAAGTTTGCATCTAATCTAGTATTTGCAACATTGTCGATTTTGTCAATCTGCTTTTCTACCTCGTCCTTTTCTTGACCGATATATAACGCCTCTCGCATCATATTATAAACCTCAATTCCCTGCTCCTGCAATGTTACCTCAAACAAATCAAGCTCGTTTAGAAATGCAGTGTATTTTTTCTTGCAATTTAATCAACTCATTCGTACTCGCTGTTGACTATTAGAAATCTTTGTTGATTCTGTTTGAAACGCAATGATAGATGGCACGTTGAGCAAGAAACAATTCCACCATTCTGCAATATTCAATTAGAAAAGGTACAACCACTGTATCCAATGACTGCGGTGATGTTACATTCACAAACGAATGATGTGTGATCGCCTGAAGCGTGCCACAATCCAGTCAACGTGTATATATCTGCTGATTGAGCATCTGACTGCGCATAATCGGGTCAGAGCAAGTATAATTTTTGGGCGAATCTGTATAAATCAATTCATACACACTTCTTGAAACAGTATCATTTCTTTGAAATTCATAGGTGTGCAAAATATTCTTCAAATTCAAGCCGTCTCCTCTTACCTGATTAGCATAAGACTCGTCCAATACAATGCACATCACAAACATACGGTCATCTAATGCGAGATAAATATAAATCTTCTTTTTATGTTTGGAGAGATTAGAAGTGAATTTATTGCCGCTGGGAAAATACAAAATATTTTCAATTATACTAGGCGCACTGTTAGACTGAATCATTTTGTCTTGAGGGCTATTGCTGTCTTTTATATTTCTTTTATTAGCGTCCTTGAATTTATACTCATCCTCCGACGCAAAATCGCCGTATTTATATTTAAATTTTTTTGTTTTCACATAATTTGAAAAATTCATCTGTTATTTTTATTGTCCCATAAAATTCGTCCAACGGTTCAAGTGATTTACAGCTTTTATCAAAAATTTGCGCACAAATGCTTAACGTTTGACCATACAATCCATCCGTTTCAGCATCTAACAAAAAATATTTTCTCATTATCTTTTACCTTTCTTTTTATTGCTCTTTACTTTTGATTATTTATTTTTTGAATACATACGGTTTATCTACCGCTGCACATAGTCTGCCTTATTGTTTTCTCAACAGCAACAAATAATATTTTTCCCTAAAAAACTCCTGTTTATGAGGCAGCTTTGGTAACTCCATAGCGAGTTCTAAAGCTCGCATAAACTGTGAATCATCCATTTCATGCGCGCCTCCTGTTACCTTAATGTCCACACCTTCTGCTCGTTTCAAAAATAAAAGCTCGTTTGTTAAAAAAATATCCATTGACTTTTTTTAAGACCTGCTGTATAATAAAATCATAGTAGCAGAGTCGTAGATGATTATGAGATAAGGGAAGATCAGATTTTAGGTATAAAAAAGCTGCAAAAGGAGAAATTATGTTAATTAAGGCAAAGGATATTACCAAAGGTTTTGATGGTGATTTTTTATATAAGAATGTGTCTTTTAAAATTGAATCCAGGGATAAAATCGGATTAGTCGGAAAAACGGCGCAGGGAAAACAACCTTGTTAAATATTCTTTATGGTATTATTTCAATTGACGACGGATCAATTGAGCGTTCTTTGGATTTAAAAATTGGTTATTTGAATCAGATGGAGATTTCTTCTTTTGCCTATAGCAGCGTAGAAGAAATACTAGAGAACAATTTTTCATATATCAAAAAAATTGAAAAAAAGCTGCGTCAGCTTGAGCAGGAAATGTATAGTTCGGATGATGAAAATATAGAAGCTTTGTTGGAGCAATATCAAAATTGTCTTGACTTGTTTGAAACCTACGGCGAATATAATTACGAACAATCGTATCAGACTTTTTGCAAACCTTTAAGCTTAACAATTTATTAAAAGAAGATTATAAGAATTTAAGCGGCGGGCAAAAGCAATATGTAAGATTGTGTCTGATTTTATTTGGCGAATATAATTTGATTTTTTTTGATGTGCCTACTTCTTTTCTGGATTTTCAAAAGACAGCATGGTTGATAAAATATATTAGGGAAAGCAAAAAGGCATTTTTAATTGTCAGTCATGACGTTGACTTTTTGTCTAAAATTGCTGAAAAATTTTTTGATATTGATAATTTTCAGATCAACAGTTACTTTGGAGATTATGATGCTTATCTGCAATCTAAGCGAGATTTCAAAGCAAGGACAGCTCAAAACAATACAACGGCTAATAATAAAATGGCTTTGCTAGACAAGTCTATTTACGCTCAAAAAGAATGGATGAAGCAGGCAGAAAATAAGCACAAGCATAAGGTTTTAATAGATAGACTGGAAATGGAACGAAGAAAAGAAATGAATTGAATCGTCAAAAATCAAAAAATTGACTTTTCATTTCCTGTGACAGAGCAAAGTCCTGATACTGAGCTTGAAGATTCAACGCTTCTAAAACTAAAAAATGTAACTGTTATCTTAAATTCAAAACTCATTCTCTCAAAAATAAATCTGACTATATTTCGTGGAATACGTCTGGCGATATACGGAAAAATGGTGTCGGCAAAACAACTCTTCTAAATGTTTTGACAAAAAGAATCAAGCCCTTTTCAGGCAGCTTATGGGAAAGCGAAAAGGTAATCTCTGTGTACACTGAACAAGGTTTTATTGATTCTGATTTAAACTGCGCAGATTATCTTTCATCTGTTACTTCTTTTTCTGAATATCAGTGTCAGGAATATATTGATGAAATGTTTGGTATGGATACTGGATTTGCTGACAGAAGAATAAATTTTCTGTCTGGCGGGGAGAAAAAAAGATTAGAAATTGGAGCTTACATATTACAAAATCAAGATATAATCATATTAGATGAACCTACCGTTTCTTTAGATGAATATACAGTCAATGTTCTTTTAGAAATGTTCAGAAACTTTCATGGTTCGATTATAATTGCTACACATGACGACCATTTCCGCTTTGCCAATGGTTTTATTACTAAGACGATTGATACAAATGGGAACTTAATTTGAGGAAGTGCTGTCAAATGAAAATAAAATCTATTGTTCAAAACCTAATCGTTGTTATGAAATATACGCACTGGCTCTTTTTTTTGAAATTATTGGAGGTAGTGCTTTCTTCTCTTGCAAAGCCTTTTACGCTTTTGATGACGCAGAGAGTAATAGACGGCTGCATCGATTGTTATAGAAATAACACGAATATTCGGACAATTTTTTTAGATATTTTCTTTCTGGTGATATGCACATTACTTTCTTCAAATATACAATCAATCGATAGTTTGATCAATGAAAAGATGAGATTATTGCTAGGCTTGAATTTTAATAAGACTATCATGCAAAAAGCGGCTAAAATAGAATATTCGGCTTTTGATAAAAAAGAAAATCAAGATGTGTTCAGAAGAATGGGAGAAAATCCAAGTGACAGAATATTTAATCTTTTTAATTGCTTGTGTGAAACAATGGGTGGATGCCTGACGATTGTCGGATTGATGCTTGTTTTTGTTCAAATATCGTACTGGATGTCGATTTTGTTTGTCCTTGTTTTATTTGCAATTATGTTTTTTGATTATAAAGCGATGGAAATTATGAATACAATGTTCAGAAGTCAAACAATGGATGAAAGGCTTTTACAATATTATTCTGGGCTTATGGAGCATAAACATTCCGTTATGGAACTTCAAATCTATAATGCAGTGTCTTATATCAATGACAAACGCAGAAAAAATCTGACAGTGTTGTGGAAGAACGAACAAAAACAACCATAAAAGCGCAAAAATATTCTTTTTTCGGCTCACTCTTAATACTGCTCTGGGTTAGCTCGTTGATTATGATTTTGATTCAGTCTATAGCAGAAGCTGATATAACATTAGGACTTTTTGTATCGCTGATTGGCTCAGCCGAAAGTGTGTTATGGTATACAGAGGATTTGTCCTTTTCTTTTTCAAAGCTGTCGCAAAATCATTTGGAAATGAAATACTATTCTGATTTTATGGATTTACCTGAAGAAAAAAGAGAAACAACTCACGAAAAGAGATCTGACAGTGAAGTGTGTGAAATCTGCTTTGAGAATGTCAGCTTTACATATCCAAATTCAAACAAACAGATTTTAAATAATATCACATTCAAATATAATTCCAGTCAAAGTCTGGCACTCGTCGGAGAGAATGGTTCAGGAAAAACGACGCTGATTAAATTGCTTTGCGGTTTATATACGCCTGACAGCGGGAAAATAACGATAGATAATGTAAATATCAATGAAATGGACTATGAAGAAAAAAAGAAATATTTCAGCGTGATTTTTCAGGATTTTGTCAAATATCAAATGTCTTTGCGTGAAAATGTAGCGTTAGGCGATACGACTAAAATATATAATGATGATAAAATCTACACGGTTTTAAAAGACGTGGGTTTTCCGATTGATACATATACATTGGAACAGCAGATCGGGAAATTCTATGACGAGGGTATAGATTTATCCGGAGGGCAATGGCAGAAGGTCGCAATAGCCAGAGCCTTATATTCTGACAGTAAATTTATTATATTGGACGAACCAACTGCTTCTTTGGATCCTGTCGCAGAAAGCAAGCTTTATCAGCTATTTCAAAAGATTATTCATCAAAGAGGGTATATTATGATATCGCACCGATTAGCTAGCGCAAAGCTTTGTGATAAGATTCTCGTTTTGCAAAATGGTTCTATAATAGAAGAGGGTTCTCATGATGAATTGATGTTGCAAGGGGGTTATTATCAAAAGATGTACACTAAGCAGAGTGAATGGTATAAATAGACAACGCAAAATAATTAACGGAGTTCTTCCAAAAGAGCCTATGAGAACTTTATACATGTTCTCTCTCAAATTACCAGTAAAGTACATATATGAGAGGTGCGGTTATTAACTATGAAGAGTTATCTTAATATAACAAAACGAATTTTTCGGGATATTTTTCACACTATCCCTATTTCAGCAGCGATTGTTATGACGTATATGGTCTTCACTGCGCTTGTTCCTGCGATTCTCACTGTCTTATATGAAAAATTATTTGACTGCGCTGCTTATACAGATACTGAAAGCTTTCATAAAGCTCTATGGCTGGGTTTTGCCGTATGCTTCGTTTATTTTATCCGATATATTTTCCAAGCGGTGTATGCGGCGGCTATGAATGCAGGAGTATACGAGAAGGTTTCATTTTTTTGTAAATCTATGATTTCTCAAAAATCATCAAGACTAAACCTTTTAGATTATGAAGATGCTTCTAAAATGAATCTGAAAGGAATTGCTGAAGACTGCGTAAATCAGAGCAAAATCAGCAGCTTTTTTATGAATATCATGGGATTGCTGACCGGCTTTTTTGGTGTTCTGTCAATTACAATTGTACTGTCAAGCTATCATATCGCTTTTCTGCCGATTGCTGTTTTATCTGTATTGCCATATTTAATTTCTAAAATTCTCAGAGGAAAGGAATTTTATCGCATACGAGAAATCCAAATACCAAAATTGCGCGTACTTAATTATATCTGGCATCTCCTTTTTGACAGACAATCTGTGAAAGAGATGAAAGTGATGTGCTCCCAAAAATATGTGGGAGATGTATGGACAGAAAACAGAAAAGAGATTGACAGCGAAATTTGGAAACAAAGAAAAAAAGATTCTTTTATATTATTGTTCTGTGATTTACTAAAAATAATTGCTTATGTACTCAGTGTTTTTTTGTCACTGATACTTTTAAAAAGAGATGAAATAGGCATAGGTGTTTTTGCTGCAAGTATTAGTGCTTTTCTGTCTATGCAGCAGCAATGCAAGGATTTGCTTATAAAAATAGGTGAATCATCTGAACAGATTCGGTTTATAAACAAGTATTATGTATATTTGGACTTGCCTGAAACGACGTCAGGCAGCGTCTCCAAGATGGACTTGCAATCAGGTATTCATATACAAAATGTGACATTTGCTTATCCTAACATGGCTTACACTCTGAATAATATATCCTTTTCTATTAAGAAAGGCGAAAAAATCGCAATTGTCGGAGAAAACGGCAGCGGCAAAACAACACTTGCAAAAATTATTTTAGGGCTATATCCGCCAAGTTGTGGCAGTGTATTGTATGATGATATTAACATTCATGAATTAGATAAGATGTCAAAGTATCATCTTCTATGCGCTGTCACACAGGATTTTGTGAAGTATTGTTTGTCATATAGAGAAAATATTGCAATCAGCGACACAGATAATATAGAAAACACCGAAAAAATCCGAAACACTATAGCTTCAGCGGGCAATGAAGCTGTATTAGAGAAAATAGATATAGATGATTTATTAGGAATTGAATTTGGGGGGAAGGAGTTGTCAGGCGGTGAATGGCAAAAAACTGCAATTGGACGAGCTATTTTTAAGGAAAGCGAGCTACTGATTTTTGATGAACCTACCAGCTCGCTGGATCCTATCGTAGAATCAGATATATTGACATTGCTTTTGAATGCAATGTCTGATGTTACTTCTATATTGATCTCTCATCGTGTAGGGGTTTGTCGCTTTGTAGATAAAATTGCAGTTTTATCAAAGGGTGAATTGGTAGAGTACGGGTCACATCAGGAATTGATGAGTTTAAAAGGTAACTACTACCGACTTTTTATGGAACAACAGCAATGGTATCAGTGATTTTTAAAAATGCCAGCGTTCGGTTTGACGCTAAAAAAATAAATATTGTCAAAGGGACGAACGGTATAGGAAAATCTACGCTTTTTCATCTTATTACTGGAATGATTAAAGCGGATGAGGGTCAAATTTCTGTTTGCGGAGTATGCACAGAGGAGCTTTCAGAGGTTAATTTCCAAAAGGATTTATTTTATCTTCCTCAAAATGATCCGAAATTTAATATTACGTCTGATGAACTTTATAAATCAGCCGTACCTGAGTGTTCTTTAAAAGCAAGGAACTTTACGCAAAAGCTGGGTGTTTCAAGCGAGGTTATTTTAAATAACTCATTATATGATTTATCCGGTGGAGAAAGAAAAAAGGTATTCCTTGCCCTTGCATTTGCAATTGATCCTAAGGTTTTGCTTCTTGACGAGCCGACAAATTCACTAAATTACGAGGGCAAAAAGACACTTTTAAAAATGCTTTGTGAAAGAAATTCAGGTGCTGTTATAATTACGCACGATGAGATCTTTGATGAATTTTCAGACGGTGTTTTTATTGTGCAGGAGTGGGAGATTAGTCTTGGCTAAAATGGCAAAGAAAATATATATGGACTGTGCGAAGGCTATGGCAATACCGATGCTTCTACTGATAATAAAAGAGCTGCTTGAAAGCCTACTTAATGTCTACACTGCCTCAATTCTCGGAGAATTTGCAGATTCGGTTTTTACGCTTGATTTGTCACTTGGCAAACAGCAAATTTTAAAGCTTGTAATTTCTGTTTTTATTATGGTGGTCATTATTCCGCTGACAAATTTTATCGGCAATTTTTTTATGCTTAAATATTCACTTGCTCACGACAGAACCGTTTTTAATACATTTTTCAAAAAAGAATATTTAAAAATTGCTTGTTTTGATGTTGGAGAAGCGATATACAGGATTGAAAATGATCCAAATGAGCTTAGAATATATTGAGTAAAAACAATAGTCAAGCTGGTTTCAATACCTGTTACCATGGCTTATTTGGCAGTAAATTGCGTGAAAATCAACATACTTTATTCTGTGATAGTTTTTGCACTGTCATTAATTATGCTTAGCGTGCCTGCCGCATTAAAAAAAATAAGAGCAAGACAAGATAACGAAACAAGAGAATTTAATACGCTCTATTCCTCATATGAGACTGACATAACGCTTGAACCTCACAGCGTAAAAATGTTTGGGCTTAGACAAGCCTTCATCTCCAGACTTGATAAAGCGTTTAAAAAATATTACGAAAAGACGGCAGTAAAGGCTATAGGATGCGAAGTGGTTTCGGATCATTTATCTGTGTTTTTTTTTAAATTCGCTCTGTGAAATTATTACTATTATTGTAGGAGCGGTTTTCGTATCAAGAGGAGAAATTTCCGCTGGAACTGTTGCCGCAATGATTGGATACTATGCGATCTTTGGAAATATTATGTCAAATGTCAGCTTTATTTTGCACAGTACGGATGCTTTAAAGAACATAGCTGACAGAATGGAGCTTTTGTACAGCGATCTTGAAGCTGAGAATGGGGAAAGGCTTGAAAATATAGAAAGCATTTCGGCTAATAAGCTTTCGTTTTCCTTCGATGAAAAAAGATTTTTTCGGATCTCGATTTTACAGTAAATGAAAAATCAAAGGCTGTGATTATCGGCGATAACGGGAGCGGAAAGTCCACTCTTGTAAGGCTTCTCAGCGGGCTGTATAGGGATTATGAGGGAGAGATTTTTATTAACGACAAGGAATTAAAACGCTATAGTCTTTCCTCCTTGAGAAGCAAAATAGCATATGCCGAGCAAAACCCGTTTATCTTTTCAGGTAAGGTTTTTGAAAATATAAGGCTTGCAAATGAAAAGGCGACTGACAGCGAAATAGAAGCTTTGATGGAAAGCCTTGATATTCTTTCGCTCAAGGACAGAAGCGTTACAATGAAAACCACCGATTTATCAGGAGGAGAACGACAGAAGATTTCCATTGCAAGGGCGTTGATAAAGGATTCTCCGATAATAATTCTTGACGAGCTGATAAACAACATTGACTCTAAAGGTCTGAACTGGCTTGAGAATTTTTTTAAAAACGACTGATAAAACCTTGTTCTACATCTCCCATGACAAAAAAATTTACAGATATGGCTGACGTCAGAATTAAAATATGAAGAATTTGTAGTCAACCACCCACCGCTTTAGAAGTGGGGGCTTGTAAGTAAGTCCAGTTGACTAGCCTAAGTACTTTGAGTACTACGTTGTGAGAATCAATACGCAACTGAGCGGTACCCTAACTCTTAATTGCGTTCATGCTACATATGTGAATGTGGGTTATTCACAATGACGTGTTCTTACAAGTTTTCACGACATTGGCGAAGGGTTCACACACTTCGGTGTGGGCAGGGCTGTATTGTCCCTGCCAAATATTAAAAAGATTGAGTATGCGGCATTTGCAAACTGCGTGGCTGTGTCGGAAATAACTTTGTGCAGCGATGTAAATTCAAACAGCGATGTAAATTCAAAGCTGCGATACATTGGCGAAAGTGTATATTCCAAATGCTGCGCAGGTCTTTTCGAGTATTCCGATTTTGACAAGTATCTTTACGGTTGATGCAGTGAATGAAAGGATAACGGCGGAGGAGGTCATAAAAACCTTTACGATGGACAAGGTGCATTTTGGCGAATATGACGAAACGGAGATTGAGGTAACGGAGGACGGTGCATTTGAACTGATTCACACCTACTCCTATACTTCTGCTTCGGAAGAAATTGATGTCGGCTGTCTTTCTCATTTGGCAATCGGCACGGCAGATTTTGAGGAAGTACAAGAGATAACGGTTTCACTGTCGGAAAGCGAAGAAGCAACGGACAGCACAGACGAAGAAACAGAAGAAAGCGGCTCTGAATACTTTCTCATAAAGTCCGGGGAGCAGTATTACACGATTGCAGACGGTGAACTGCATGAAGTGGAAATCGACACGCTCTGTGCGGAGGACTTTGCCACGTATGGCTTTAGCGATATCCCTGCATCCGAGTATCTGGTAGGTCTTGAAAGCCCGGAGATATTTTACTGGACGGATGAGGATAATGGAAAAATACTGACCGCTCTCTGCACAGCCTATCACTATCCAAGTTATATCACAAGCTGCATTGATATGAGCCATGAGTCGATTCTCGGCATATCGCTTATGACGGCGCAGTATTCTTCGGATGTGATGATTCAGTATTCTTTGGACGATGGGGAAAACTTTACGGATGAGATATCATTTTACGACTTTTTAAACATCGATACCGACT